>NZ_JBXWNC010000001.1:0-609502 GCF_059610165.1 Ruegeria sp. YTSA135
AATGACGGCAACGGCAACGGCGGCAACAACGGCGGCGGTGGCAATGACGGCAACGGCAACGGCGGCAACAACGGCGGTCCGGGCAACGGTAACGGAAACAACGAAAACACAGGAAACGGCGGAGGCAACACTAGCGGCTTCGGCCCCGGCACCGGAAACGGTGGCAGCAATAACGGCCAGGGCGACGGCGGAAACTCCGGCGGTGCAGGTACTGGCGGAGGCGCTGGCGGTGGTAACGCGGGCGGACCTGGCAGCGGCGGAGTATTCTAACCGAAAAGCGGAGCGTGGCTGCCGTTTCGTGACGTCTGGTCACCCAGCCAACTCAAAGAACGCCAATAGAACACTAAAATGGGCGGCCAGTCGGTCGCCCTTGGTTTTGACTTAACTTCCCCGAAACCGACAGAAAAATACGGGCGAACACAGGGGCTCAACTGCGGGCATATACGCCTACCCATCCGCTGGGCTTCCGCGGATTTTGCATCCGAAGAAACAGATACCGCGTCGCGGACCAAGACTTGATCTGATTGGTCAAGTTGTCCAAAACCAAATCCCCGCCCGCCGACCGATAAATCAGTACTGCATGCGAGTTACGCTTTGCATCCAGCACAGTAGCAATGAGCAATTTGCTGGGATCGACACCTGCGCGGATCAGATCGCGCTTTTTCAGCAAGGCAAAGTCTTCGCAATCCCCACCACGCGACGTCGGCAACGCCCATCTCTCGGCGGTTCTATACTGCGAAAAATCTGTCACCGAACGTGTTGTTGCATTCACTTGACGATTCACACGTTGAATAATCTTCATTTCTTGCTGGCTCGTCAGCGGCGCAGACGTTCTGGTCGCGCAGGCCCAACTGTACTTCCGGCACAATTGTCGGGCACCAGACGGTGGAGGTGAAACAGCAACTGCCTTTATAAAGCGGCCTTCGCTTGCGTCCGCGCCCGAGCCTGCAATCATCGCTCCGACAGCCAGGGCGCAAATGATAACAAGTCGACCTAAAGGCGATTTCAAGTGCGCAAATGAGGCTCTGACTTCAGTGCTCAACGGTTTCATGCCTGTTCCCCGATCTAAATTTACCCACTCGATTGCAAACAAACGGGACCGTAGATTGTTGTACCTTAATATCAATCGACGGGATCGCCTGTTCAATCAGAGGTGAAGTTGCAGGTAAAAAAAGGCGGAAATCCGTTCCACACTTTGACCATTTCAGGCAAGAATTGAGGGCGCACGGCCACAATTCCAAGAGAACTTGCGCGGTGAAACCCGGCAATTCACGTAGTAACCAATTGTAAAATTGAGACTAAATCGAGCAAGGAAATTTTAAGGCAGCCGAGGATCTCGACTGCCTGCTAGATTGGCTAAAATCCGCTTACACAACTTTTAGTTGCAGCTAAATCACGCGCTTTTGTTACTCTGTTATCTCAACAACCATAAGCTCACGCTCACTGGCGCCTCGTGCGTGGTCTAGCGCTTTCTGGTATTCGGGCGAGTTGTAACACTCAACGGCAGCTTCGACCGACGGAAACCGGGCAACCACGTTGCGTGGACGCTCTTTACCTTCCAACTGCACATAACGGGCGGCACGCGCGATAAACGCGCCCCCGTGCTTGGCAATCGCGGGGCCAGCCAATTCAGCATATTTACCGTAAGCTTCATTGTCGGTCACGGTCACGTGGGCAATCCAGAGTGCGGGCATCTTATCCTCCCAAAACTTGTTCGGCGGCTTTTATTGCCGCGTCGGAATTCGACGCATCGCGGCCACCGCCTTGCGCCATATCAGGACGTCCACCGCCGCCCTTGCCGCCTAATTCAGAAACAGCCGCCCGCACCAGATCGACCGCTGACACCTTGTCGATCAGGTCCGATGTAACACCAGCAGCCACAGCCGCCTTCCCGCCCGCATCGGCAATCAAAAGCACGGCACCCGAGCCCAAACGGCTTTTGTGTTCATCGATCAGCGCAGGCAGATCCTTGCCCGAAACCCCCGTCAGCGCCTGGGCCAGGAAAGGAACACCATTCACGTCGCGCGCCTCTGCCCCGCCCTGCCCTGAACCTCCGGCCATGGCCAGATCGCGACGCAGCTGAGCGACTTCATTTTGCAAAGCCTTACGCTCGTCCAGCAACGACTTGACCCTGCTGACAACGTCGTCTGGCTGCGCCTTTAGTTCCACCGCAATCTGACCTAACCGTTGATCTTGCGCCGACAGATGTCTCAGCGCCTCATCGCCAGTCAGAGCCTCAATCCGACGAACGCCCGCACTGCTGGCGCTATCACCAAGCACCACAAAGGTACCGATATCGCCAGTCTGTCGCACATGGGTGCCGCCGCATAGTTCGATTGACCAGGTTTCTCCATCCTGCCCTTTACCGGTAGGTGCCTTGCCCATTGAAACAACACGAACCTCGTCACCGTATTTTTCGCCAAACAAAGCCTGAGCACCCAATTCTCGCGCATCATCTGGCGTCATGACCCGCGTCTCAACGGCCGAGTTCTGGCGGATGAACGCGTTTACCTCGCGCTCGACCTTCTGAATTTCCTCTTGGCTGAGCGCCTTTGAGTGGCTGAAATCAAACCGCAACCGGTCAGCTGCATTCAACGAACCACGCTGAGCCACGTGATCGCCCAGCGTTTCGCGCAGGGCCTCGTGCAGCAGGTGCGTAGCAGAGTGGTTGGCCCGGATAGCCGTCCGCCGAACGTGATTCACTTCAAGTTCTACGGCGTCACCTTTCGACAAAGTGCCGCTAGCGACCGAGACCTTGTGGGCATAGATTTTACCATCGGCGAACTTCTTGGTGTCTTCGACATTCGCAACGTCATCACGGTTTTCCAAACGGCGGACTACGCCAGTGTCTCCAACCTGACCGCCTGCCTCACCATAGAATGGGGTCTGGTTCACGACGATCCATCCCCTGCCGCCCCTATCAATCTTGTCGACCAAAACGCCATCAATGATCAACGCAGCCACCTGACCTTCAGCCTTTTCGGTATCGTAGCCCAGAAAATCCGTCGCTCCGGCACCATCCAGCACATCAAACCACACAGCCTGATCCGCAGACTCACCCGACCCAGCCCATGCCGCCCGGGCCTTGGCCTTTTGCTCGGCCATGGCTGCATCAAAACCGTCCGTGTCCACAGTCCGGCCCTTCTCACGCAGTGCATCCTGCGTCAGGTCCAGCGGGAAACCATAAGTATCGTAAAGCTTAAACGCCGCCTCACCCGGCAGTGCTGCACCTTCAGGCAAGTCGGCAACTTCGTCATCCAGCAGCTTCAAACCGCGATCAAGTGTTTGCTTGAACCTCGTTTCCTCAAGCAACAACGTCTCTTCAATCAGCGCCTGTGCCTGACCCAGTTCCGAATACTGTGCGCCCATCAGTTGTGCCAGAGTGGGCACCAGACGATGCATCACCGGGTCTTTCGCACCCAGCAAATGCGCGTGGCGCATCGCCCGACGCATGATGCGGCGCAGTACGTATCCGCGACCGTCGTTCGACGGCATCACCCCATCCGCAATCAGGAAAGAAGTCGAACGTAGGTGGTCAGCGATGACCCGATGATGAACGTTCTGTTCGCCGTAAGGGTCAACGCCAGTGACGTCCGCCGAAGCCTCAATCAGTGTTTTGAACAGGTCGGTGTCATAGTTGTCGTGGCTGCCTTGCAGCAACGCGCCGATCCGTTCCAACCCCATGCCAGTGTCGATCGACTGCATATCCAGTTCGACCATCGAGCCGTCTTCGAACTGCTCGTTCTGCATGAAAACGATGTTCCAGATCTCAATGAAGCGGTCGCCATCTTCCTCGGCCGAACCCGGAGGGCCACCCCAGATATGATCCCCATGATCAAAGAATATTTCTGTGCACGGTCCGCAGGGGCCGGTCGGGCCCATCTGCCAGAAATTATCATTCGTCGCGATGCGAATGATCCTGTCTTCCGGTACGCCGACCTTCTTCCAGATCTCAAACGCCTCATCATCGGTATGATAGACCGTGGTCAGCAGGCGATTTTTATCGATCCCGAATTCCTTTGTTATCAATTCCCAAGCAAAGGGAATCGCGTCGTTCTTGAAGTAATCGCCGAACGAAAAGTTACCCAGCATTTCAAAGAAAGTATGGTGGCGCGCGGTATAGCCGACATTGTCCAGATCATTGTGCTTCCCGCCTGCGCGTACACATTTCTGCGCGGTGGTGGCACGCTGATAGTCTCGGGTTTCTACCCCGGTGAACAGGTTCTTGAACTGAACCATGCCGGAATTCACGAACATCAACGTCGGGTCATTGCGCGGAACCAGCGGGCTGGACGCGACCACCTCGTGCCCCTGCTTGGCAAAGTAGTTCAGAAAGGTTGATCGGATATCGTTCAGCGTTGGCATAAGGCTCTCTCAGCGCGCAATCATATTGTGTTGAAACGGGTTTAGCCCCCTCCTTTCGGATAGTCCACAGCATTGGCGGCCCTCAACGTCGCAAGGCGGCCCCGAAAGGCCGCCCCGCTCATACTGATTTCAAAGGTATTAAGCTTCGAGGATATCGTCATCCTCTGCCGCGCCTGGGGGCATGTCGAAATCCAAACCATGCGCTGCGCGAATTTTATCTTCGATTTCAAGTGCCGCGCGGCTGTTGTCGCGCAAGTACTGCTTGGCATTTTCACGCCCCTGCCCGATCCGTTCGTCGCCATAGCTGAACCACGAACCTGACTTTTCGACAACACCAGCCTTGACACCCAAATCCAGCAGCTCGCCCATTTTTGAGATACCTTCTCCGTACATGATGTCGAATTCCACCTGCTTGAACGGCGGCGCCACCTTGTTCTTTACGACCTTGACGCGGGTCTGGTTGCCGACAACTTCGTCACGGTCCTTGATCGCCCCAATACGGCGAATGTCCAGACGGACCGAGCTGTAGAACTTGAGCGCGTTACCGCCCGTCGTGGTTTCGGGGCTGCCAAACATCACACCGATTTTCATGCGAATCTGGTTGATGAAAATAACCATACAGTTCGAGCGGCTGATTGAGCCGGTCAGCTTGCGCATCGCCTGGCTCATCAATCGAGCCTGCACGCCGACATTGCTGTCCCCCATGTCGCCCTCAAGCTCGGATTTCGGCGTCAATGCCGCCACCGAGTCGACCACCACCATGTTCACCGCACCCGATCGCACCAGAGTATCGGTAATCTCAAGCGCCTGTTCACCAGTGTCAGGCTGCGAGATCAGCAACTCATCCAGATCAACACCCAGTTTGCGGGCATATTGCGGGTCAAGCGCGTGTTCGGCATCGACAAATGCGCAGACGCCACCGCGTTTCTGCTGCTCAGCAATGCAGTGCAGGGTCAACGTTGTCTTGCCTGAGCTTTCCGGGCCGTAGATCTCAACAATCCGCCCCATCGGCAAACCGCCGATCCCCAGCGCAATGTCCAAACCCAGCGAACCGGTTGAGCTTGCATCAATGTCCTGCTTGGCGTTTTCGCCCAGCTTCATGATCGAGCCTTTGCCAAACTGCCGCTCGATCTGTGCCAGCGCACTGTCGAGCGCCTTTTGCTTGTCTGCGTTTTTCTTATCGCTCATTGTCAGAAGATCCGCCATTGTCCTGTCGCCTTCCCTTTTGTCACACCCTTGATCGGGCGGCAATCGCTGCTTTGTTCGCCTCTTGTTCCTTATGAGACCAAAAAGAGAACATTTCAACTAAAACTTACAAAACTCACTGTTGGGGAATTGTGTTAAGAAGTCGTTTACGCCAATCTGCTCTGGTAAGTAAGATCTAAACAAGGCCAATAAATGCTTGTTTTCTATAAGGAACGCCTTGCGTTTTTAGCGGTTCCCAAAACCGGAAGCACAGCCTACCATACTGCCTTGCGCGACCGTGCCGATCTGGTGGTAACTGGTCCGCCGGACCTGAAACACGCCTCTGTCCGTCGCTACGACCGCTTTTTTCAGAACATTTTTCGAAAAATGTACGACACCGAGATGGAGATCATGGCCGTCGTGCGCGAACCGCTGGATTGGCTGGGCAGTTGGTATCGCTTTCGCAGCCGCGACGACCGGATCGGGCATCCGCACTCCACGCGGAATCTTAGCTTTGATGATTTTGTACGGGCCTACATGCGATCCCCCCGCCCGGAGTTTGCGGATGTCGGCAGCCAAAGCCAGTTTTTCCGCACCCGCAGTAACGGTGTGGGCGCAAGCCATGTCTTTAAGTATGAGAACCAGGGCAAGGTTCTGGACTTCCTGCAAGACCGGCTGAACATGCAGATCAATTTGCAGAAAGAAAATGTCTCACCCCAACGAGAGCTCTTCCTGTCGCGCACGACTGAAGGGGAATTTCGCAAAAGATATGCGACAGAATTCGCTTGTCACGAGGCAGCACGTTAGTTGAGCTGCTGAAAAACCGCTTCGGTCAATTGATTTAATGAGAACGGCTTTGGCAAAAAGGTCGAGTTTGTAATTTCCGGACCAGAATCACCAAACGCACCCTCTGTATAGCCAGACATGAAAATCACCTGAACGTCTGGTCGCGTCTCTTTGGCTTTCCGCACCCAGGTTGGGCCATCCATTCCGGGCATGACCACGTCTGTAACGAAAACATCTACATTCAGCGCACCATCCTCAAGCAGTCGCAGAGCCTCTTCTGCGGACCCGGCTTCGAGCACGGTGTACCCCTTTAGCCGCAAGGCGCGTGTCGCAAAAGCACGCACCGGTGCCTCATCTTCCACCAGCAGTACAACCCCTTCACCCTGTCGAGCGCTGCGTGAGTTGGCTGAGGGAAGCTTTTCCGCCTGCCCCTGCTGCGCATGAGTAGAGACGGGTAGGTAAACTGTAAATTCTGACCCATGCCCTTGAAAACTGTCGACGAAAATGAAACCACCTGTCTGCTTGACGATTCCGTACACTGTGGACAATCCCAGACCTGTGCCTTCGCCGGTGCGTTTGGTGGTATAGAAGGGCTCGAACACTTTTTGCAACTTGTCTGCCGGGATTCCCACACCGCTGTCGATCACTTTGACAGTAACGTATTCGCCCGGCTGAACAGTCGCCCGGTCACGGGTCAGAGGTGTGTTCAGCACAACCACCTCGGTCTCAATCCTGACCTCGCCACCATCTGGCATAGCGTCGCGGGCGTTCACAACAAGGTTCATAAGCACCTGCTCCAACTGCCTTTTGTCTGCCCTTACGGGCTTCAACACCGGATCATGACTGAGGATCAGGCGAATTTTCTCACCAACCAATCGGTTCAAGAGGTGGATCAAGTCCGAGATCGTATCCCGAAGGTCTAACACCTCGGGCTGGAGCGTTTGTTTCCGCGAGAAAGCCAGCAACTGACTGACCAAAGCGGCAGCCCTGTTTGCGTTTTGGTTGATCTGAACAAGATCACCATAGTCCGGATCACCTTGGTCATGCCTAAGCAACAGCAGGTCACAATGCCCCGAAATCGCAGTGAGAAGATTGTTGAAATCATGCGCAACACCACCGGCAAGCTGTCCGACGGCCTGCATTTTTTGCCCCTGCACGAACTGTGCCTCAAGTGTCTTGAGTTCCGTAGCATCGTTTAACACGGCAATCAGGCAAACCTGTCCCTTACTCACGACACGAGCCAATGTGACTTGAACAAAAACCTCTTTGTCCTGTCGGGTCAGTCGCAGGAACTCGGACCGTATTGTCGGCTCTTGCGCCGCTGTGAGGGCGAGCCAATCCAGGATTGGATGCCCAAGAGCTTGCATAATCTGATCGACATTGGTTTCCCCGGGCTCGATATCGCCAATCAGTTTGACGGCCAGGCGATTGGCCTCAAGAATACGACCATCCGGCGACAGGCACATGATAGGTACAGGTAGGTCAGTAAAGGATGTTCCATTTCCGTCCTTTTCAGCCTGCGCCATCGGTAAAATCAGCAAATCCCGCAGTATTCCCGAGCGGCCAAGCTCGTACACGGCGGCAGAAGCCGGGCCTTCTACCGTTTGGACCTCAGTGAGGTTGTCTTTTTCACGTGGCTCGCTGGTAAACACATCATGAAGCTTCTCAGGCCGACGCCCCAAAAAATGTGCTGCTGCATGATTTACTCGCAACAAAGTTCCGTTGCGCCCTTCGGTGACAACCGGCACACTTACCTCATCCCACTGCCCTGGAACATCCAGATGAAAACGCCAGCAAAACCGCCCGCTGCCTACATCGAACACAGAAACAGGAATGGTTGACCCGATCGTTACAACCTCTTCGTGCGCTTTGCCGTAAATCTCTGCCCTTGACTGCAGCCGCAACAATATCGCTGGAGGGTTCGCAAACATGGACTTAAGACACTGCTCCAACCGATTGCCGGGAAAGGCGCGTATGCGTGTTCGCGCCTCGGGGTTCGCAGTCAGAATGTCGCCCTGAGCATTTGCGATCACGCAGGGAACCAGCTCTTGTTCCGTAAACACAGCCATGGTTTTGACCACCTGCTGCGCAATGTGGTCTGCAATTACTCCGCGCACAACAACCAGTAATACAGCCGATAACATGGAAACCCCGGCCACAATGAATCCGGTGTGCCACATTTGCGGCAAGAGACCGACCACAGGCGAAAGGATCAGCAGCTCACCGATAACGACCAACGAGACGAGCCGCAGGCCGGAGGGTGTCTTTTTTGATGATGGATCAGAGAAAAATTCCGTGGCGTCGGTCATAAACAACTCAAGTCAGTAGGCTTTTTCCCAATCAGCCGAAATATGGTTAATATCCACTTAAGAGAAGCCGAACACTTTCGTTTAAGTTGCTAAACTCAGGCGCACTAGCGCGTCAAGTGTGCAGTGAAGAATCCGTCGGTCCCGTTCGTAACAAGCCACGTGTTACGAAATGTCTCTGACCACGCCGGATTTGCGGAAAGGAAAGCATCAACAACCGCGCCGTTTTCCTCATCAAGCATCGAGCACGTCGCATAAGCCAGCACGCCACCCTGGATCAGCATCGAAGACAGTTTTGTCAGAATTGACGATTGAATCTCTGTCAATTCCATCAGCCGCGCCTCTGTCAACGCCCATTTCCCCGCCGGAGCCCGACGCCACGAGCCGCTGCCAGAACATGGTGCATCGGCAAGTATGACATCGAACGGTGCGTGTCGATCAAGCTCTGCCGTTGAAACAAGCTCGACCCGCGCGCCAGCTCGCTCAGCCCGCGACGGAAGATCACGCAGCCGGTCGGGGTTAACATCATGCGCGAACACTTTAACGTCCTGATGCACCGCCAACGCCAATGACTTTCCACCACCACCGGCGCAATAGTCCAGAACACGCAGCCCCGGACGCAGATTCAGCGCAGCGACAACCGCCTGGCTGGCCGCATCCTGAAGCTCGACAAGGCCGTCTCGATAAGCTGTGCTCTGACTGATTTTGCGGGCGCCCTCTTCAACCTCTAAGGCCGTACCACAAGCCGGGTGCGAAACAGCCACAATATCTTCCGCAGCCAAGGCCGCGACAGCCGTCGACACGTCCGCCTTGATGAGATTGACCCGCAGATGTACCGGTGCACGATGTTGCAACGTTTGCGCCACCGAAGCTGCCTGATTGCCCAGCGAAGACTGAAATCTGGGCCATAACCATTCCGGAATATCCAAGCGTTCGGCGTCCGTATCAAAATCACGCCCCACCTCACCTGCGGTCACGACGGGTGGCGCGTGGCGCACACCCGAGAACAGGTCACTCACCGGCTCGTCTTTTGCCCGAACGGCCCCGATCATCAGGCCACGTCCGGTCTCTGATCCTCCAAGTGCCGCAAAAGACCGCTTGCATCGAATTGCGGAAAAAACGTGATCCCGTACCGCTGCGCGATCTTTCGACCCTGCAAACCGGCTTCGACGCGCCCAGTTGGTCAGCGACTTTTCAACGGGCATACCGGCAATTATCTCGTCAAGGATTTCTATCGAAGCTTGAATACGAGCGGCCGGGGTCATGGTGTCTTCCATTGTTGTAGACAAGGCGCAGAAACCTGCGCCACGATAGCAAAACGGCGCCCTGTTCCGGACGCCGCATTATACGAAAACCTGCGCTTACATCACACGGTAGTTCGGGCTTTCCCGGGTTATCTGCACATCATGCACATGGCTTTCCTTCAGGCCCGCACCCGTGATTTTAACGAAGCTGCAGTTTCTGCGCATCTCTTCCACTGTCGCACAGCCAGTATAGCCCATCGCCGCACGCAGGCCGCCGACAAGTTGGTGAACCACTGCGCTGGCCGAGCCTTTGTACGGCACTTGTCCTTCGATCCCTTCGGGCACCAGCTTGTCATTTGCTGCATCCTTCTGGAAATAACGATCCGCCGAGCCGCGCGCCATTGCACCAAGGCTGCCCATGCCGCGATATGACTTGAACGAACGGCCTTGGTACAGGATCACTTCGCCTGGGCTTTCGTCAGTACCTGCGATCATCGAACCGACCATGGCGCAGGATGCACCCGCCGCAATCGCCTTGGCAAAATCGCCCGAGAATTTGATGCCGCCATCGGCAATCACCGGAACATCCCCGGCGGCGGTCGCGCAGTCCATGATTGCCGTCAGCTGAGGCACGCCGACTCCAGCCACCATGCGCGTGGTACAGATAGAACCGGGCCCGATGCCGACCTTGATTGCATCCGCCCCGGCGTCGATCAGAGCCTTGGTCGCCTCGCCCGTGGCGACGTTACCGGCGATAATCTGCACCTCGTTCGACAGCGTCTTGGCGCGCTTCACCGCGTCTATAACGCCTTGCGAATGTCCATGTGCCGTATCCACAACGATGATATCGACGCCGGAATCCACCAATTGTTCCGACCGTGCAAATCCTTCATCACCAACCGAGGTCGCCGCAGCCACTCGCAAACGACCCAAATGGTCTTTGCAGGCGGTCGGGTTCAGAACGGCCTGTTCGGTGTCTTTTAGCGTCAAAAGACCGGTCAGCTTGCCTTTACCATCTACCACCAACAGCTTTTCGATACGCCGCGCCCGCATTAGGCTTTTGGCCTCTTCCAAATCAGCAGGTTCTTGCAGCATCGCCAAATTGTCCGAGGTCATCATTGCCTTGATCGGCGTATCGTCCGAGGTCGCGAACCGCATGTCACGGTTGGTCACGATGCCAACCACACGGCCTCCATCGTCAACAACCGGAAAACCGGTGAAGTTGTACCGCTGCACCAACGCCTGAGCGTCTGCCAATGTCTGATCGGCGCGCAGCGTGACGGGGTTGTAGACGATACCTGATTCAAACCGCTTGACCCTGCGTACCTCGCGAGACTGTTCTTCTATTGTCAGGTTCTTGTGAATGACGCCAATGCCGCCGGCCTGCGCCATGGCTATGGCCATGCGCGCCTCGGTCACCGTATCCATCGCCGAGCTGAGCAACGGGATGTTCATCTTGATTGCACGGGTCACGCGAGTGGTCGTGTCCGCCTTGGCAGGCAGCACCGTCGATGCCCCCGGAACCAAAAGTACGTCGTCAAAGGTGAGTGCCTCACGAATCTGCATCTGCTACCCTCATGCATAAGCCCGTTTGGCGGTGACCCTATTACATGGATTTACGCCAAGTAAAAGCCCCTGACCCAAACTAGTTTTCTCCTACGGACAGATGCCACGCCAAAAAACGACGCTCACAGTTTCAAAGGTGCCGCTGAATGGCCTTTCCCTTTGCGCGCAAACCCATATCTTGCGCGGCATACGCGCGAATTCAAAAAGGCAGGCCAGACATGACCACCGACCCTCTTGTTGTCTTTACCCCATCGGGCAAACGCGGGCATTTCCCTGTTGGCACCCCGGTTCTGACTGCGGCCCGGCAGTTGGGCGTAGATTTGGACTCGGTCTGCGGCGGGCGTGGAATATGTTCGAAATGTCAGATCACGCCCAGCTATGGCGAGTTTCCCAAACACGGCGTGACGGTATCGGATGGCGCGCTGAGCGAATGGAACGCGGTAGAACAACGCTATGATGACAAGCGCGGTCTGAAACCGGGCCGTCGTCTGGGCTGTCAGGCAACGGTCCAGGGCGATATCGTGATCGACGTGCCGCCAGAAAGTCAGGTACACCGCCAGGTCGTCCGCAAGGCCGCAACGGCCCGCGCTATCACGATGGACCCGGCAACGCGGCTGTATTTCGTTGTCGTGGAAGAGCCCGACATGCACTCACCCACCGGCGATTTGGAGCGTTTGGAGCGCGCTCTGCGCGAGCAATGGCAAATCGACGCCGTAACCGCCGATCTGTCGCTGATGTCCAAGCTGCAGCCGGTTCTGCGAAAAGGAAAATGGGAAGTCACGGTTGCCCTTCACAAGGGTCACAAGGACCCGGTCGCGCGCATCGTTGAAATCTGGCCCGGCTTGCATGAAAGCGGGCTTTACGGTCTGGCCATCGACCTTGGTTCAACCACCATCGCGGCACATCTGACCGATCTGGAAACCGGAGAGGTCAAAGCCTCCTCAGGACTGATGAACCCACAGATTCGGTTCGGCGAAGACCTGATGAGCCGAGTGTCCTACTCCATGATGAACCCCGGCGGCGATCAAGAGATGACGAAGGCCGTACGCGAGGCGATCAATGACCTGACCACCTCGATTGCTGAAGAGGCCGGGATCGACGCCGACCTGATTGTCGAGACGGTCTTTGTCTGCAACCCGGTCATGCACCATCTGCTGCTTGGGCTGGATCCGGTGGAACTGGGCCAGGCACCTTTCGCGTTGGCGACCTCTGAGAGCATCTCGTTGCCCGCGCGCGAAATGGACCTGACCAATATGAACCCGCGTGCGCAGGTTTACATCCTGCCTTGTATCGCGGGCCATGTCGGCGCGGACTGTGCCGCCGTGGCATTATCAGAAGAGCCGGGCAAGTCTGATGACCTTGTGCTGATCGTTGACGTGGGTACAAACGCCGAGCTTCTGCTTGGCAACACCAGCCGCGTTCTGGCCTGTTCCTCGCCGACGGGTCCGGCGTTTGAGGGTGCGCAGATCAGTTCCGGCCAACGCGCCGCACCCGGCGCGATCGAGCGTATCGAGATCGACCCCGCAACCAAAGAGCCACGCTTTCGCGTCATCGGATCGGAGAAATGGTCCAACGAAGAAGGTTTCTATCAGGATGTCGCAACGACCGGTATTACCGGCATCTGCGGATCCGGCATCATCGAGGCTGTCGCCGAAATGCGTATTGCTGGCCTGGTGGACGAAAGCGGACTGATCGGGTCGGCCGAGCAAACCGGCACCTCTCGTTGCGTTCCCGAGGGTCGCACGCATGCCTATCTGATCCACGATGCCAGCGCCGAGGGCGGCCCGCGCATTACTGTGACCCAAGGCGACATCCGCGCCATCCAACTGGCGAAATCAGCGCTACACGCAGGTGCCCGCCTGCTGATGGACGAAATGAAGGTCGACAAAGTGGATCGTGTGGTACTGGCCGGGGCATTTGGCGCCCATATCTCAACCAAACACGCCATGGTTCTGGGCATGATCCCAGACGCGCCGCTGGACCACGTGACAAGTGCAGGCAACGCCGCAGGAACCGGCGCGCGGATCGCCCTGTGCAACATCGCAGCCCGGGCCGAGATTGAACGTGTTGTGCGTGAAATCACCAAGGTCGAAACCGCGATTGAGCCCAAGTTTCAGGAACATTTCGTCGCCGCCAACGCAATCCCACACAAAACCGACCCGTTCCCGGAACTGGCGCAGGTGGTCAGCTTGCCCTCGCCCACGTTCAACACGGGCGGAGGGGATGAGGAAAAGTCTGGCCGCCGTCGCCGTCGCCGGTCATAGTCGCCTCACTGGCAGGAGGTCATCATGCACGTTGCGAACGAAGAACAGGCTGAATACTGGGGAAGCTCGCCCTCTGGTGCCAAATGGCTGACCTATGAGGAGCAAATGGATGAGTTGCTTGAACCAGTTCTTGATCTGGTCTTCGAGCGCGCGAATCTGCAGCCCGGCATGCGTGTGCTGGATATCGGCTGCGGCACTGGGGCAAGCTCGGTAAGGGCCGCGCAGATAGTCGGCAACACCGGGCATGTCCTTGCCGCAGATTTGGCGCAGCCGTTTCTGAACCGCGCCGCACAGCGGGCTGCAGAGCATGGGTTGGACAACATAGGTTTTCAGTACGCAGATGTTCAGACCTATCCGTTTACAGAGGCTGATCGCGACGCGATGATCTCGCGTTTTGGGGTCATGTTCTTCGAAGACCCGGTTGCGGCCTTTGCCAACATAGGCCACGCGTTGAGACCGGGCGGTCAGATGACCTTTGCCGCTTGGGGACCGCTGAGCGGAAACCCATGGTTCAAGATACCGCATATCGCGGCCTGCGCACGATTGGGCAACCCACCACCCATGGACCGAAACGCCCCCGGCCCCCTGGCCTTTCACGACCAGGATCGGGTGTCGGGTCTCTTGGCGGACGCTGGGCTGACCGAAATCGTTGTAGACCAAGTGCCCACCCATCTGCACATTCGTAGTACGCTGGAAGTCTGCGCCAAGCTCTGCACGCGTATCGGGCCTGCTGCCCGGCTGATCACCCTTTTCGAAGGCGACGACCAAGACGTCCTGGCGATTCAACAGGCGGTGGCTGAAGCCTTTCGACCTTTTGCCACCAAAAACACCGTTGAAATTCCGGCGCTGATCAATCTGTTTCAGGCGCGACGACCTGAGACCGGCTAGACCGTCGGCGCGTTATTCGGGTGAAAGCGACTTTTCGCAGCGCCGCACCTACTCGGTCCGGGCGCGCAAACTATCGATTAGAGACTGATCAACATCCAGAACCTTGCAAGCCGCATCCAACGTACGCTTGTCCAAATGCTGAGGGTTCAGATCAATATCCTTCGAAAACGTGTCCACAATGGCTCGCATGGCGGCGACTCTTGCATATTTCTTGTTGTTAGCCGGGATCACATGCCACGGAGCAATATCCGTTGATGTTCGAGCAAACATCTCATCAACTGCAACCTTGGCTTCAGCCCAACGCTCTCGGTTTCGAAAATCTTCATAGGTCAATTTCCAGCGTTTCATCGGGTTACGCAAACGCTCGGTGAACCGTCTCGTCTGTTCTTCCTGAGAGATGTGGAAGAATAGCTTCACGATCCTTGCGCCATCATCAATCAACATCCGCTCAAAATCGTTGATCTCGCGATAGGCCGCCCGCCAGCGCTTTTCCGGCGTGAACTTTTCAAGCCGCTCCACCATTACGCGTCCGTACCAACTGCGGTCGAAGGCAGAGATGGCACCTTCCGGAGGCAAACGCTCCCAGAAACGCAACAAGTAATGGCGGTTCAGATAGTAGTTTCTGGGGGCTCCGATCGGCCAGACCTTGAAACTGCGCGGGTCCAATGCCTGACTAATCCGTCGAATTGTGCCGCCCTTGCCAGCCGCATCCCAACCTTCAAAAACAAGCACTCCTTTCACGCCGTGAAACAAAAACGCTTGCTGGATCACGGCCAAGTGCGCCTGCAGATTGACCAGTTCTTGAAAATAAACCTTTTTTTCCAGACGCTTACTCAAGTCGGCGTCCGCCAATTTCGGAGGGGTGTGTTCTTTCATTTCAAAACCTGATCCTTGCCGCGAGAATCCCAGCATTGTCGCATGCCGCAATTTCTACGTCATTGATCAGGGTCAATAAAAAAGGCCGGGCATAATACCCGGCCTGTGATCATCCTGTTGCAACGGTTACGCGCGGCGACGACGGCCACCGCCACGGCGTCCGCCAGCAGCGCCAGCGGCGCCGGCCTCCTCGGGCGCTTTGTTGAACTTGATCCACTCACCACCATGCGGGTCATTGTTGGTCAGCAGGTTGGCGGCGCGGATGGCCTCCATCTCTTTGCCAGGGCGCGGCTTTGTCGAGCCCAAGCCGAACATTTGAACGAATGTCTCATCGTCCATACCCTCGGGCAGAATGATGCCTGCAGCGGCGACGGCTTCTTTCTTTTCAGCAATCTTTTTCTGCGTCACCGGCAGAGCCACCGGGTTCATGATCGCCGAAGTCATACCAGCACCCATCGCCATCGGCAGGAAGGCATTGTTGATGCCGTGACGGTTCGGTAGACCGAACGAGATATTGGACGCACCGCATGTGGTGTTTACGCCCAGTTCCTCACGCAGACGGCGGACCAGGGCAAACACTTGCTGACCAGCCGTTGCCATCGCGCCAATCGGCATGACCAGTGGGTCAACAACGATGTCATGGGCGGGAATGCCATAGTCGGCAGCACGTTCAACGATCGTTTTCGCAACCGTAAAACGGACATCCGGGTCTTCGGAAATCCCGGTATCGTCGTTTGAAATTGCAACAACCGGTACGTTGTATTTTTTTACGAGCGGCAGAACCAGTTCCAGACGTTCTTCTTCGCCCGTAACCGAGTTCAGCAGGGGACGGCCCTCAGCCGCTTCCAAACCGGATTCCAAAGCACCAGGTACGGACGAGTCGATACAGAGCGGTACCTCAACCAAGCCTTGAACCAGCTCAACAATTTTGCGCATTAACGGCGGTTCGGTTTCGTTCGGGTTGGGGTTCGAGTTATAGACAACGCCTGCATTGATATCCAGAACCGTCGCACCCGCCATCACCTGCGCCAGTGCGTCCTTTTCAACCGTTGAGAAATCACCCGCCTCAAGCTCGGCCGCCAGTTTTTTTCGGCCGGTCGGGTTGATCCGCTCACCAATGACACAGAACGGCTCGTCAAAGCCCAGAACCGCGGTTTTTGTTTTTGATTCTACGACTGTACGAGTCATATCCGTTCCTTAAGAGTTAGCTGGCTTTGCCGAAGCGCCGCCATTGTCGATTGCCCAATTGGCGTTGGTCTTGATGCCACCAAGCGGGAAGAAATGCACATTGGTGATGTTAAAGTCCGGGTTGGCCGCCTTGTGCTCTGCCAGTTGGGTCAACACATCGGTCGGCTCGTAGGGCAGCAGCAGTTTGGATACATCCATCGCGCGCTTTTGCAGAACCTTCAGGGACGGGCCTACGCCACACGCAATCGCGAATTTGATCAGTGTTTGCAGCTTGGCCGGACCCGCGATTCCGATATGGATCGGCAGGTCTATACCTGCCTTTTTCAGGCCGTCTGCCCAGGCGATGATCGGTTTGGCGTCGAATGCGAACTGCGTAGCCAGCGCCATCTCGGCATCCGTGGTTTCGCTGAATTTCTGCTTCCACCGCAGCGCATCTTCGACGTTTCTGGTCGAGCCGTCCGGGTCGATATCCTTGTTGCCCTCGGGGTGGCCCGCCACGTGCAGACGCTTGAAGCCCGCCTTGTCGAACAGCCCACTTTCCAGCAATTGCATCGAGCTATCGAATGCACCGTGCGGTTTTTCTACGCCACCGGCCAGCAAAAGCGCCTGATCAACACCAGCCTCGCCCTGATACATGGAGATCCAGTTTTCCAGCGTTGCCGCGTCTTTGATGATGCGCGCGGGAAAATGCGGCATGACCGGATAGCCCTCATCCGCAATCCGTTTGGCCGTTTTGACCATGTCCTTGATCGGCGTGCCCTCGATGTGGGCTATGTAGACGCGCGTGCCTTCGGGCAGCAGTGCGCGAAAATCTTCGACCTTCTCGGCGGTGCGTGGCATCACCTCGATCGAATATCCTTTCAAAAAGGCTTCGACGGTCGGGTTTACCGGGGCCTTTTCAGCCGCATCACGTTTCTTGAAGTTCAGCAAAGCCATTGCGGCCTCCCATAAAGATCTGGGGCTCATGCCCAACCGTCATTGGCGATCAGTGCCTTGACACGGTCCTGATCGTATTCTGTTTCCAGACGCAGGGCTTGCGCCTCGGCAATCTCGGACGGGTCGCCCTCAACTGCAAAGGGTTCGGCTTTGCGCCACTCGGCCAGATAGGCATCACTGTCCTTGGCGTTCACCTTCATGGCAGCACGGTCGATGGCTTGTTCGAACCGTTCCTCCAACTGCCGCTTTGCACCGCGACGACCTTTGCCGACGATGACTTGGGCCGGGATATCGCGCCAGTATACGATGGTGACGTCAGGCATTGCCTTTGATTCCTCCTAACCAGATGTGACGGTTCTAAACACCAATATGGGCCAAGGTCGGTCGGTTTTCGACACACGGCGTATTTCAAACGACCTTTTGCCTTGGATGCGTTCTGCGCTTTCTATCGAAAACACAAACAAATGCGCACCTCAAAATACTCATCACCTTAATGAGCGTCTTGCAGGTTGGATTGGGCCGACATATGGTCGGGGTAACTCGAAAATCGGAGGGCGTGGAAGATGGCGCCCAAGCGTCCCAAAGGTGCGGGCGCGTTCCCGAAGGCGGTCGAAAGCCCCGCGCCGGCAAGGCCCGATCCAGACGCGTTGTACGCGGCACTGGACTTGGGAACAAATAGTTGCCGCATGTTAATAGCCCAGCCCAAGGGCAGCGGGTTTCATGTGGTGGATAGCTTTTCCAAGTCCGTGCAGTTGGGCGCGGGTTTGGAACGGACCGGACGGTTGTCTCGGTCCTCGATGGCGCGCACTATTCAGGCGCTTCGCATCTGTCAGCAAAAAC
This sequence comes from Ruegeria sp. YTSA135, assembly GCF_059610165.1. Classification (NCBI taxonomy): domain Bacteria; kingdom Pseudomonadati; phylum Pseudomonadota; class Alphaproteobacteria; order Rhodobacterales; family Roseobacteraceae; genus Ruegeria; species Ruegeria sp. YTSA135. Next base: position 18,445 of record NZ_JBXWNC010000001.1, read on the forward strand.
TGAAACGCAACAAGGTCAAACGCATGCGCCTTGTCGCGACCGAGGCGTGTCGGCGTGCAAAAAACTCACGCGATTTCATTCGTCAGGTAAAACGCGAAACCGGCCTGACACTTGAAATCATCCAGCCCGAGGAAGAGGCACGTCTGGCCGTCATCTCGTGCGCGCCGCTGGTGTCGACCAAGACCGAGCAGTTGTTGGTCGTGGATATCGGCGGCGGTTCGACCGAGTTGGTGTGGATTGATATCTCGTCTGTTCCGCGCCGCGATCGTCCTGCTGCGATCATGCGTTTGCACAATGGGTTTCACACGGTCGAAAGCCCGTTTCCCGCAGCCAAGGTCGTAGATTGGATTAGCGTGCCGCTTGGAGTCGCGACGTTGAGAGATCAGTTCAACGACGTCGAAGACGACTCAGCCCGCTTTGCCCTTATGAGCTGGTTTTTCGAAGAAAACCTGGCCGACTTTGCGCCCTACAAGGACGAGCAGGCCCGGGAACGGTTTCAGATTGTGGGAACCAGTGGGACGGTGACGACCGTGGCTGCCTCTCATCTTGGGTTAAAGCGCTATGACCGGACCAAGGTTGACGGTCTGCGGATGACCAGCGATCAGATTGACAAAGTCATACGGGGATACTTAGAACTCGGCCCACTTGGGCGACGACGCGATCCGCGTATCGGTGATGACCGGCAAGCCCTGATCATGTCCGGCTCGGCCATTCTGCAGGCATTGCTGCGTTGTTGGCCCACCGACCGCCTTTCCGTGGCGGACCGTGGGCTGCGCGAAGGTTTGCTTTATGCACAGATGAGCGCGGACGGTGTATTGGAAGACGGACCGTTTTGATGGCGAAAAAACCGACTGGCAAGAATACCTCGGGCCGCGGACAACGCGACCTGAAGGTCAAGGTAAAGACAGCGCGCGGGCGAAAGCTCAGCTCGACCCGCTGGCTTGAGCGGCAGTTGAACGACCCATACGTCAAACGCGCGCAGGCCGAGGGCTATCGCGGGCGCGCGGCATATAAGATTCTTGAGTTGGACGATAAGTTTCGCTTTCTCGTCCCCGGTGCGCGTGTTGTCGACCTTGGCTGTGCGCCCGGCGGCTGGTGTCAGGTCGCTGTAAAACGTGTGAACGCGCTGGGCGAACGGTCCGGTAAACGCGTCGGCACTGTTTTGGGTGTCGATCTGCAAGAGGTTGAACCCGTGGCTGGCGCGGAAACTCATGTGCTGGACTTTATGGAGGACGACGCCGACCAAAAGGTCAAAGACTGGCTGGGTGGCAAGGCGGATGTTGTCATGTCCGACATGGCGGCAGCCTCGTCAGGGCACAAGCAAACCGACCATCTGCGGATCATGGCCTTGTGTGAAACAGCGGCCTACTTCGCCTTTGATGTGTTAGAGGAAGGCGGCACCTTTGTTGCCAAGGTTCTGGCCGGCGGTGCCGAGGGCGATTTGCAGAAACTGCTCAAGCAGAAGTTCGAAAAGGTTGCGAATGTAAAACCACCCGCGTCCCGATCCAACAGCTCTGAAAAATTTGTGGTCGCGACTGGCTTTCGCGGTTGAGCTAGTCGTCAATCCAACGCCGATAACCGGTCAGGAATTGCTCGCGCAGCGAATCCGCCGCAGTACGTTGCAGCAGCAGCGCCTCACCGTGGTTTATGTAGTTTGGTTTCCTGGCCTGCAAATCTGCGATGCGCTGATTAAGCTTTGATGGGTTCTGCAGTTGCGATGTATGGACCGGTTTCTCAGACATACGTCACCTCGGGGCCTGATAGGGTTTCTAACTTGCCCCCTCGTTAACCCAGAAATTTGCCGGGAACGTGGCGCAATCCGGGCCGCGACATGCAGATTTAAGGAAAAAGCTGCGCCTTGAGCTGCAAAAGGTTCGGGTCTTGCGGAAGAATTTCCAAGCCTTCATTCAGTACGTCGCGTGCGGCTCCGGCACCGCGATTGATCTGTGCCAACTGTACCAACATTGGCCATGCTTCAGCGCGTTGCGGATCTAGGGCGACGACTTCGCGAAAGGCGCGTTCGGCGGCCGGGGCATTGCGGAACGTCAACGCCATCCCCGCTAAAACAAGATGGGTTTCAGGAAAATCCAGACGATTGCCAATTGCTCCTTGCCATTCTGCCATGCTCTGCGCCACCCGCGTCTGCTGTTCTGGCTCCAAGGACTGAGCCGGAATGTTCAGAAACTCCTTGGCCGCCGAAATTCGAACATTCAGCGTCGGGTCAGAGAGCAAAGGTTCAAGCCTTTGGATTTGATCCCGCAACACTGCAGGACGTTGTAGCGGCGCGGCGTTGGCGCGTACCAATGGGTCAGGGTCCAGTAGCAAGGGCGCGGTTTTTTCAGCGACCTCAGCCGATGCAAACGGCTGCAACAAGTAAGCCGCCGTCGCGCGCACAATGCCTGCAGCATCAGCGTTGGTCGCTATTTCCAGCAATGCGTCCGGTCCATCCGCCCGACCAGTTGAGGCCGCGTGAAACGCCGTTCCAAAATGCGGTGTTCTATGCGCCGAGTCGGGGAACCATGCCGCGATTTGTTGCGCGGCCCAAGCCTGATCTTCGCCTTCGTGACAATCCGTACAGGCGTCCTCACCCAACCCTAGATCAGGGCGCGGGATACGAAAGCTGTGATCGCGCCGCCCATCAACGCCCATATAGACGCGCTCAATCATGTGGCAGGTTTTGCACTGCGCCCCTTCGCTGTCTTCCGGATGGTGATGGTGCAGCGGCGTATCATACTCCTTACCCGTCAGGGTCGGAAAGTCGGGATTGCCTGCGGGGGAATGGCATTGCGTGCAAACGCCATTCCCCTCGGCCTTGAGCGTTGCACCGTGCGAATCATGGCAGTTCATACAACCGACACCCTGCGCATACATCTTGGATTGCAGGAACGAGCCGTAAACATAGACCTCATCCAAAATCTGCCCATCGGGATGATAAAGACCGGGGCGCAGCACTGCCAGATTATAGGCGTCATGGTAGGGTGTCCCGGGAAGTGGATTGCCATCGCCATGCGCCTCGCGCCGGGAATGGCAACCGGCGCATTGCTGGATTTCGGCCTCGGTCCGGCCCCTGCCCCAGCTCGCGGTGAAGCCATACTCGCTCAGATCATCAGAAATGGGTTGATCCTGTGTCCAACCGATATGAGCAGACCCGGGGCCGTGGCAGGCCTCGCACCCGACCCCGATCTCGGATTGAACCGAGCCATAGCTGCGCGTCTCTACGTCATAGTTTTTTTCGAACCCTGTGGCATGGCATTCTGCACACCGCGCGTTCCAGTTCTTGTATGGACCGGTCCAATGCAACCCGTCATCCGGCGGAAGGTCCTGATCGGGATAAAGGTGAAACCAACGTTGGTTTTCGGTGTCCCATACGACATCGAAACTCTGCAATCGGCCGGGTTCGGTTTCGAACAGATATTGCTGCAACGGCTCAATACCAACCACCGAGTGTACATCGTAGGGCGTGGTTACACCGTCCTTTTCGGTAACACGCGCTTGCAGCGCGTCCTCCGCCGCGCTGAAGTCTACCGACATACCGTCGAGCTCAAACCGAGTGCCGTCAAAGTCAGCAACTACATGGCCATCTTCGACCTGTGTCCAAGCGAGGGCGTGATGGGATGTGGCCCATGCCTCGGCCTCAGCCCTATGGCACTCGACACACTGGTCCGAGCCGACATAGTCAGGCGTTTGAGCGACGGTCAGAACCGGTGCCAGTGACGCGAGGACAACCGCAACCGCCCTCACGCGGTGTACCCCTCTGGATCATTCTGCATATCCATCAAAGCGCCGTTATACTCAGCCCCCAGAATCAGAATCGCTGCGCAAAGATACAAGAAAATCAGCGCCGCCATCGCCCCGGCCAAGCCTGCGTAGGTTGCGCTATATGACGCAAACTGCGCGATATAGACGGAAAATCCCCATCCACCTGCAGCCCACAGCGCCAGCGTCAATACAACTCCCGGCAGGATTTGACGAAGTTTGTGACGACCAGTCGGCAGGATCAAATGTGCAACAAGCACCACACCTATTGGTACACCAACGGTGAAGGTCCAGCGCAGACGATCCACGGACAGCCATTCCGAGACATTGACATCCGTCTTCTCTGACACAAGCTGCGTATAGACGGGCACGACAACCTCAACTGCTGCAACCATCATGATGGTGATGCCGCCAGCAACCACCAGGCCCAGACAGAGCAAACGCGTTTTCCAAAAGGGCCAACTGTCTTTGTCGTGATACGCTTGGTTAATCGCCATCCGGACAGCAACCACACCGTTCGAGGCGAAGAATACCGCCAGCAAACCACCCAACGTGATCACGCCAGAGCCGGATTCTTCCAGAACCGCGCGCAGTTCGGCCACGATTGGCTCGGCCACATCACTGGGCCACGCACCAAAAATCAGCTCGATCAGGTCGTTCGTGATATAGTCTTGCGACAAAGACCCGGCCAACGCCACGGTGAACAACGCAAAGGGAAACAGCGCCAACATCATCGACATGGCGACATGGCTGCTCATGACAAAACCGCTCTTGGCATCGAAACGGGCAAAGGCCAACCAAAGCGCCTGAATCGGGCGGCTAACATAGGGAATCACACGCGCGCTCATATTCAAAGCCTAGCGCGTCAGCCGCACTCAAAGAACAGGCAATCCCATATGTTACATAATTATTCGAATACAAATCTTTAGTCGCATTGCCTAATCTGTCGTTGCCGTGCAGGATCAGCCTTTCATATGCGCGTTTTTCCTAAATCGGGCCAAGCTATGACACCGGACGAAGACAGCACCTCAGCGCCGACCGCGCTCAAACTCTCCGTCGTGCGGGACGTGACGATTGTGGCGACGCTCGTCGTGCTGGGGCTATACGCTGGCGCCGCATTTTTGATCCCGTTGACCATGGCGCTGCTGGTGAATGTTCTGATCATTGCGCTCAGCGACCGGATCAATGCATTGACACCGATGCCAGTCTGGCTGGCCAATGTCGCGGGCGTCACAGTCGTTTTGGCCGGGCTGTTCGTCATCATGTATATTCTGGGCAGCCAGGCAACACAGTTCGCCCGGACCATCAGTACCTACGAAAACCAATTCGACGAAACGGTCAGCCGCGTTACCGGCTTTGTCGGCAATGACGTGACCACATTCATCCGCGACAACTTGATTAACATCGATATGTCTTACATCGCGCGTGTCTTGTTGGGTAGCGCCACGTCACTGTTGAACCAGTTCTTCCTCATCAGCCTTTATGTCGCCTTCCTAATGGCCGAGCGACTGGCCTTTCGCAAAAAACTACGGCTGGCCGCAGGCGACCCGAAGACCGGAGCCGATTTTGCCGCCATCCTGGATGCAATCACGCTCAGCCTGCAACGATATGTCGGGGTAAAAACCCTGATCAGCCTGATCACGGCTGGCATCAGCTATTCGGTCTTCAGGCTGCTGGGCCTTGAGTTTTCCGAAACCTGGGCGGTTCTGACGTTTGCGTTGAACTTCATTCCATCCATTGGCTCAATCATCGCGGTGGTTTTTCCGTCTCTGATCGCTCTGGTTCAGTTCGAAAGTATCGTGCCGTTTCTGGTGATCGTACTCGGCTGTGGCACCATTCAATTTGTGATCGGTAATTTTCTGGACCCTGCCCTGTTGGGTCGTTCGCTGAACATGTCGACCTTCCTGGTCATCTTGGCGCTTATGTTCTGGACCACGATCTGGGGGCTGATCGGAGCATTCCTGAGCGTACCGCTGACCGTTTGTATCCTGATCGTGTTCAGCCACATTCCAGCGCTCCGCCCACTTGCAATCATGATGTCTCTTGATGGAAGGCTGGGCGATGAAACCCGCCCCGAATCTGCTGGCTAGATAATGCGCGCGCCCCTATTCATCGGATCAGAGATTTACCGCAAATCGACCTATGGATCGAAGCACCCCTTGGCGATCCCACGCGTGTCGACCGTTATTGACCTGTGCAGGGCGCAGGGATGGTTAACGCCTTTGAACTATCGTGTCAGTCCTTGCGCAAAGCCCTCTGCGCTCATGGCATTTCACACGCCAGACTATATCGCCGCCTTGCAACAGGCCGAGAGAGATCAGGCAGTGTCGGACGAAACGCGGCAGAAATACGCGCTGGGCACCCTGTCGAATCCTGTTTTTCCTGAAATGTACCGGCGCCCCGCGACCGCTGCAGGCGGCTCGATGCTAGGTGCCGAACTGATCCGCGACAAAGGCATCGTCTACAACCCGGCAGGCGGTACACATCATGGCCTTGCTAACCGGGCAAATGGGTTTTGTTATCTGAATGACCCGGTGTTGGCGATCCTGACCCTGCTAAATGCCGGGCTCGATCGCATCGTCTACATCGATATCGACGCGCATCATTGTGACGGGGTCGAAGCCGCCTTCAAAGGTTCAACAAAGGTCCGCATGATTTCGCTTCACGAGGCGCGCCGATGGCCATTCAGCGGCACTCTGGACAACGATGCGGGCGGGGCTGCCTTCAATCTGCCAGTCGCGCGCAATCTGAATGACGATGAGTTCTATGCCATACTCGACCAGTTGATCCTGCCCGCCACCGTGTCGTTCAACCCTCAGGCCATCGTTCTGCAATGCGGTGCTGATGCCGTGGCAGAAGACCCGCTGTCGCGTTTGACCTTGTCAAACAACGCCCATTGGCATGCTGTCACCCAAATACGTGATGTGGCACCCCGGTTGCTTGTCCTGGGCGGTGGCGGTTATAATCCATGGTCTGTCGCGCGGCTTTGGGTCGGCGTGTGGGCAACATTGAACAGGATCGACATTCCGGGCGTTCTGGACCCCAGTGCTCAAGCCGTTCTGAGTGCCCTGAAATGGAACCGCGTGGCTGGCAAACAACCACACCGACACTGGTTCGAAACGTTGCGCGATGCACCAAACCACGGGGAAATACGCGCGGAGGTGCGGAGCGATCTAAAATTTCTGGCCGATCGGATTTGACAGTGGGGTGGTAAGAGCCGCAAGCACTTCCACCGCCGTAACTTCGCCGACTAGGTCTGACAACTCGCAATTAGCGCTTGCTTGTCTAACAAACGCAACCGCCCATAGCCAAGTTCGATCAGACCCAAATCCGCAAGGCGGTGCAAGCTGCGGTGCAAAGTGGGTTGCGACACGGCAATCATCCCGGCCAGCTCTTCCTGGCTCACTATGATCCAGCCACCCTGTTTGCTTGTTCCTTCATCAAGATGCAGCAGCCGCAACACAAGCCTTTTTTCACTGCCGGTGACGGCCAGATTTGCCATTATTCGCAGCGCTGTCTGCATGTTTTCCTGAGTGAGCGCATAGAATTCTCGAACATAGTGCGGATTGGCTTTGACAATTTTCGCCACCCGCGAGTTGGGAAAAAACAGGGTGTCTGTTTCCTGAGTTGTTACGATACTGACAAGGCGTGGGGCGTCGGCGAACAAGGCCAGGTCACCGATCCAGAACCCCGCCCCTTCGCGGTGCAACACAAACTCCTGCCCGTCATCAGCCGGGGCGGTGATCTGAACGCCACCGTTGAGAACAGCAAATATACCGTTTGCGGGATCACCGTAATGGTAGAGCGTTTCCCAAGCGTCGAAGGTCTTTGGGATCCCGCATTCCAGCAAGTCCCGCTGAAAACGTTCAGAGCGTCGGCTGAACCAACGACCCTCTTGAAAAAGCTTTTGGTTATACCCTTTGTCCAACATTACTATACTTCAATATCATCATATGATTGGTTTTCAATCTTCCTGATATCCTAAGCTAATGGTGTTCGATTCCCGGCAAGTTGAAATATCACCGGACGGATTTCGATTTTTAGGAAGCTTTTGGGCTGACTTTGCCAGCCATCAAGCAAATCATTGTTCCGGGCTCATCAAACCCATTCCAGAACAGGAGCACATCATGTCACCACCACGTTCGCTTGCAGACATCTGGCACACAAATCTACGCCGCATTGCTGTGGCTACAATTGCCGTCACGTTAGCAGTTCCCGCCTGGGCGCAGGAACAGAAACCCAACATCCTGGTTATCTGGGGCGATGACATCGGCCAGTCTAATATCTCAGCCTACACCTTTGGCATGATGGGCTACCGCACGCCCAACATTGACCGGATCGCCGCCGAGGGCATGATGTTCACCGACTACTATGGCGAACAGTCCTGCACCGCCGGGCGGTCGTCCTTCATCATGGGTCAGTCGGTGTTCCGCACAGGCCTTTCGAAGGTGGGCCTGCCCGGTGCGGAAGAAGGCATGCAGGTCGAGGATCCGACCATCGCGGGCCTCCTGAAAGCTGAAGGTTATGCAACCGGGCAGTTCGGCAAAAACCACCTTGGCGACCGGGACGAGCATTTGCCCACGAACCACGGCTTTGATGAGTTCTTCGGCAACCTCTATCACCTCAACGCCGAGGAAGAGCCCGAGAACGAGGACTATCCTCGTGATCTGGTGCTGCCGGACGGCACAACCTTTCTTGAGCGCTTCGGGCCCCGAGGTGTGATCCGGTCCTCGGCCAGCTACTCCGAAACAGAAATCACGCAGGACATCGAAGACACCGGGGCGCTGACCATTGAACGGCAGGAGGTTGTCGATGATGAAACCTCCGAGGCCGCGATCGCCTTCATCCGAGAGCACACCGAAGCGGGCACGCCGTGGTTCGTCTGGTGGTCTGGCACGCGGATGCACTTCCGTACCCACGTCAAGGAGGAAATGCGCGAGACCGCGAACGAGCTCTACAACGGTGAGAATGCGGATAAGTACACCGCCGGCATGATCGAGCATGACATGCACATCGGTGATTTCCTCGACGTGCTGGACGAGCTTGGCATCGCCGACAACACCATCGTGTTTTATTCGACAGACAACGGTGTCCACATGAACACCTGGCCCGATGCTGGCATGACGCCTTTCTGGGGCGAGAAGAACACCCAGTGGGAAGGCGCGTGGCGCGTACCGGCGATGGTACGCTGGCCCGGACAGATCGAAGCGGGTCAGATTTCGAACGAGATCGTTCACCACATGGACTGGATGCCGACCTTCCTCGCTGCCGCTGGCAACGAGACGATCAAGGAAGATCTGCTGGAAGGCGTCACTGTTGATGAGATGGCGGGACGCGAATACCGCGTGCATCTCGACGGCTACAACATCCTGCCGATGCTGACCGGTGAGACGGACGAAAGCGGGCGCAACGAGATCTTCTACTTTACCGATGACGGGGACCTCGCGGCGCTGCGGTATCGCAACTGGAAGATCACCTTCCTTGAGCAAAAGGAGTGGTCAACCTTCCGCGCCTGGATGGAGCCGTTGACACCGCTGCGCGTGCCGCTGATCACGCATCTGCGGCGTGATCCCTATGAACGGGGATACCGCACGTCGAACACTTATTACGACTGGATGATCGACCGCGCCTTCATGCTGGTTCCCGCGCAGCAGTACGTCGCACAGTTCCTTGCCACCTTTGCGGAGTATCCGCCGCGGCAGGAAGCGGCGAGCTTCAGCCTCGACAAGGTGATGGAAAAACTTACCTCACCAACCAGCAACTAACAACTTTTGAGAACAAAGGGCCGCCCGTCAAAAGGCGGCCCTTTCTAGATTGATAAAAGGATTTCCTCATGAAAACCGCCCTTCTCGCCACTGCCGTTTTCATGGCTCCGTTCTCTGTACTGGCCGACCCGTTGCCTAGCTGGACTGAATCGGACACGAAGACCCGCATTATCGAGTTCGTAAACGCGGTCACTGATCCGGACAGTCCCGACTATGTGACACCGGCAGACCGTATCTCAGTATTCGACAATGACGGGACGCTATGGGCAGAACAACCGGTCTATTTTCAACTGACCTTCGCGATGGACCGTTTGGCCGAACTGGCACAGGCTGACCCTTCAATCCTATCCAGCCCAACACTGGAAGCGGCGGCTGAGGGGGACTTGCAGGCCATCGTCGACGGTGGACATGACGCGCTGATCGAGGTTGTCAACGCCTCTCACGCCGGTGTCAGTGTCGAGCAGTTTCAGGACACGGTCGCGAACTGGCTCGACACCGCGCGGCATCCCGATACTGGTCTGCCCTATGATCAGATGACGTACCAGCCAATGGTCGAGTTGCTGCGCTATCTCAGAGACGAAGGGTTTCGCACCTATATCGTGTCAGGCGGCGGGCTGCATTTCATGAGGGTATTCGCCGAGGAAGCCTATGGCATACCCCCTGAGCAGATACTTGGCACTTATACGGACACCACATATGAAACCGGTGACGGAGCCCCCGCAATTATCAAGGCACCAGGCATTGCGTTCATCGACGACAAGGAAGGTAAGCCGATCAATATCGAGCGTACAATCGGGCGACGCCCAATACTGGCTGGCGGAAATTCCGATGGCGATTTTGCCATGCTTGAATGGACAACAGCGGGCTCAGGGCCGCGTCTGGGCATTCTGGTTCATCACACAGATGCCCAGCGTGAATGGGCCTATGACCGCGAAAGCCCGATCGGAAAACTTGTCGACGGGTTGGACAAAGGCCCTGAAATGGGCTGGGTCATAGTTGATATGGCGCAAGACTGGGATCGCATCTACACTGGGGGCGATTAAGACACTCAGAGACTGATAACCCCATGTGGACATTGCTTGTTTCCGCAGCCGTCTTCTTCCTGTACCTGACGGCTGCGGTCTTTGCGATCCGGGCGGCTCAGACAGCGCGCACGCCTCAGGGTGCGGTTGGCTGGGTGGTGTTCCTGATCTCGGCGCCGTTCTTTGCCGTACCTCTTTACCTGTTTCTCGGGCATCACAGATTCCGGGGATATCGGATCGCACGTAAGCAAAGCGAACGAGTGGTCGAAGGTATCAAAAGCTTCGCGGATTTCTCACAGCCTGATCTTTCGACGATGTCCATCAACCCCCGCCCGTTCGAGGCGCTGGCGCATTTACCCGTATCCCGTGGCAACGGGGCTGAGCTGCTGATCGACGGACAGGCCACGTTTGACGCCATCTTCGATGCCATCGACGCCGCAAAAAGCTATATCCTGATCCAGTTCTATATTGTCCGCGACGATGCGCTTGGCAAAAAGCTTCAGTCCAAGCTGATCGCGGCCGCAAAGCGCAAAGTCTCTGTTCGATTCATGACCGATGCGGTGGGCAGCTATGGCTTGCCAACAGCCTATCTGGACACTTTGCGCGCAGCCGGGGTCGAGGTAGCCAACCCGCGCGACCGGCGTGGCCCGCAGCATCGGTTTCAACTCAACTACCGCAATCACCGCAAAACCGTGATCATAGATGGCGAAATCGGGTTTATCGGAGGCCACAATGTCGGCGTCGAATATCTGGGTCAGAACAGCCATTTCGGTCATTGGCGCGATACACACCTGAAAATGACCGGCCACATCGTCAGGCAATTGCAGTTGATTTTTGTCGAAGACTGGCACTGGGCCCACCAAGAGGATCTGATCGACCTGCTGGATTGGGCTGGGGATGAATCCGAGCAGGACATGAATGCCCTGTTGGTTGCAACAGGTCCCGGGGACGAGACGGAAACCGGCGCGATGATGTTTTTCTCGGCCATCACTGCGGCCAAAAACCGAATTTGGATCGCGTCGCCTTATTTCGTGCCCGATATCGACGTCATGACAGCCTTGCAACATGCCGCACTGCGGGGTGTCGACGTGCGCATTCTGGTCCCGGATGTAATTGACCATCGCCTGCCCTGGCTGGCCGCATATGCCTATTTCGACGAAATCCGCGAATGCGGAGCGCGGGTGTTTCGATACACAGATGGCTTTTTGCATCAAAAGGTTTTCGTCGTCGATGATACCTTGGCTGCGGTGGGCACAACCAATTTGGACAACCGCTCATTCCGGTTGAATTTCGAAGCCATGGCATTGTTTTTCGACAAGCGTGCGGCTGATGCCGTGGACAAAATGCTGCGCGCAGATTTCGAGAAAAGTTATGAACTGACGCGAAACCTGCCCGAGCAACCCGCATACATCCGGTTCGGCTCGCCACTGGCGCGGCTGTTTGCGCCGATCCTTTAAGAGATCAACTCTTCCTTGAATACCTGGGTAAACAGCGCAACCATGAACGCAGTAGACAGCCCAAAGGCCAAAAGCCCGGTGACCGATGCGAATGCCCCAAAAATACGAAGATCTTCGCCCAGCACGACGTCACCGTAGCCCAGCGTCGTGAACGTCACCAACGAGAAATACAGGGCGGTATTCCAATCCGGCAGAACGTCTCTGAGAACCCATACAATGGCCCAGAGCCAGACCTGAAACGTATGGATCGCTACGATGAAGCCCAAGGCCATACTGATCGGCCCAGCGATGGTAAGGAACCGCTTGCTGTTTTCCAATCGAATGGACATTTGACGGACCACTTGGGTGCACCATGTCAACAGGGCAATCTCGATCAGAAAGCAGATCCCGAGATAAATACTCCCCCATAAAATCTGCTGCGTTAATGTCATGAAGCTGTACCCCGGTTCCAAAAAGTGCGGTCACAATGGCGATTTGTCCGCAAAAGAACAAGGCTGTGACAAAGCGAAACGTGAACGCCTTGGTGCTGGACTCTGCGCTGCGGCGCTGCACATTGTGGCTTCCACCGTGCAAGGGGTTTTGAATGCTGCTGAATATCGACAAGGTCCAGAAATCCTATCCCGGTGGGCGTCCGGTTCTTAGAGATGTCTCGTTGAGGCTGGACCATGGGCAGACGCTTGCGCTGACCGGCGAAAGCGGCAGCGGTAAAAGCACGCTTTTGAACCTTGCTGCCGCTTTGGACAGCTTTGACGGTGGCGAGATCACACTGGACGGAACTGCCCTGTCGCCACTGGATGATAGGGCGCGCGCTGCGTTGCGACGGCAAAGCGTGTCGTTGGTCTTTCAGCAATTCAACTTGATCCCGTCGCTGACTGTTGGCCAGAACCTGTCATTCCACGCACGGCTGGCAAACCGCGAAGACACGGGTTGGAGCACACAACTGGCCGAAAGGCTCGGCTTAGCCGATTTGTTGACCCGCTATCCTGAAAATCTGTCCGGTGGACAGCAGCAACGCGTCGCCATCGGGCGAGCCATGGCCGTGCGACCGAAACTTCTGTTGGCGGATGAACCAACCGGCAATCTGGATGAAACAGCCAGTGCGAATGTACTGGACCTGATGCTCTCGCTTGTCGCGGAAACGGGGGCTGCTTTGCTGCTGGTCACCCATTCACAAGACATCGCGGCGCGTCTGGATCGGCAGGCACATTTGGCTGGCGGACATATCGTATGACCTTTGCCATAGTACAGGCTCTGCTATCGCATTGGCGGCGGCATCGGCTGCAATTAGCGACGTTGTTAATTGGCATCGCACTGGCGACCGGGTTGTGGTCGGCTGTTCAGGCCATCAATGCGGAAGCCCGCGCCAGTTACCAGCGGGCAAGCGAACAGCTTTCCCTTGGCCTTTATGACACCTTGCGCGATCCGTCCGGAACAATTGCGGTTGACCGGTATGTTGCGCTTCGCCGGGCTGGATGGCAGGTTTCCGCGGTTCTGGAAGGCCCAATGCGGATCGCTGGGCGCACGGTTCAGGTGATGGGGGTCGACATGGTGACCTATCCTGCGCTTCCCGCCATGACGCAGACTGGGCAAAACGAAGCGCCCCCAGAACCAACCGATATGTTGACCGCCCCCGGACGCTTGCTGACTACGCCGGAATTGGCTGAGCACCTGAAAGCGCAAACTGATTTACCACCCATCATTGAGTCCGACGCGGTTCCGCCTGACTTGATCTTGACAGATATCGGCGTGGCCGAGACCCTGCTGAACAAGCCCCAACAGATCTCGCGGCTTGTTATTTTGCCGGATCAACCGCGCGGCGTGCTGGCCCTGTCCGAGATAGAGCCGGACCTGCAAAGGGTCGAAGCCTCGGCCCAACTGGATACACAGCGCCTTACCGACAGCTTTCATTTGAACCTTACAGCCTTTGGCCTTCTGTCTTTTGCCGTGGGGCTGTTCATCGTCAACGGCACGGTCGGTTTGGCCTTCGCACAGCGGCGCGCGATGATCCGCACCCTGCGGGCGCTGGGTGTCTCGATGCGGCGGCTGGTTTGGGTGATCACGGCAGAACTGACCTTATTAGCCTTGATCGGCGGTGCGTTGGGGTTGGTCCTTGGGTTCTTTTTAGCCGGAGCGCTGTTGCCTGACGTCGCCGCAACTTTGCGCGGGTTGTACGGCGCGCCGGTGGATGGGCAAATATCGCTGCAACCGGAATGGGCGCTTGCCGGGCTGGGGATGGCCTTGGCGGGCACGTTTCTTGCCAGCGGACATGCCTTGTTCCGCCTGTCACGGATGCCGATACTCACCGGGGCCGGAGTGCAGTCGTGGCGGAGTTCCACATCGAGCCAAGGCTTCAGCTTCCTTATTGGGACGGCTCTGATCACCGGTGGTTATGTCATTGGCTACACGGTTGAAGGGCTGGTCGCTGGATTTGCAATGGTGGGTGGTATCCTGACAGGTGCGGCACTGGTGTTGCCGTACTTCTTGACCCTAGCGCTTTCCGTTTTTCAACGCCGCGCCCGTGGGCCTGTGGCCCAATGGGTTTGGGCTGACATGCAGGCGCAACTGCCCGGGTTATCACTGGCGTTGATGGCCTTGTTGCTGGCGCTGGCCGCGAATATCGGCGTTGGAACTATGGTATCAAGCTTTCGACTCACTTTTGTCGGCTGGCTGGATCAACGTCTGACGTCAGAACTGTATGTAACTGCCCGGGACGAACAGCAGGGTGAAGAGATTGCGCATTGGCTTGGCCCTCAGGTGGACGCCATCCTGCCGATCCGCAATGTGGAGTTAAACCACGAAACCGGGCCGCTTTTCTTGTATGGCGTGGTCGATCACGAAACTTACCGCGACCACTGGCCGCTCATCGCCTCATCAAACAGTGCCTGGGATCGGGTTTTGGCGGATCAGGCCGTGCTGATCAACGAGCAATTGGCCCGTCGCGCGGATCTTTGGCCGGGTGATATGCTGACCCTGAACGCAGAACATACTCTGACCATTGCAGGCGTCTATTCGGATTATGGGAACCCAACAGGCCAGGCCATCGTGTCCATGCCGCAACTTGATCTAATTGCACCGGGGGCAGAGACACGCCAGTTCGGCATACGCGTGTCACCTGAACGCGCCACCGAATTGGCACAAGCGCTGCGTGAAAGGTTTGACGTGCCTCGACAGGCCGTTGTTCAACAAGCCGCCGTCAAGGCGCAGTCGCTCGCCATCTTTGACAATACCTTTGTGGTGACATCTGCTCTGAACGTACTGACACTTGGCGTGGCCGGGTTCGCCATTCTGACCAGCCTGCTGACGCTGTGGACTCAGCGCCTGCCGCAGATCGCTCCTGTCTGGGCGCTGGGGCTGACGCGAGCGCAACTGGCGCGGCTGGAGCTTTTGCGCAGTGTATTGTTGGCGGCGTTGACGGCCGTTTTGGCCCTGCCACTTGGACTGGTTCTGGCCTGGGCACTGCTGGCAGTGATCAACGTGCAGGCCTTTGGCTGGCGGCTGCCTATGTTTCTGTTCCCGGTGGATTGGGCCTATCTGTTCGTGCTGACCTTACTGGCCGCGACTGTCGCCGCTGCCCTGCCCGCCCTGCGGGTCTTGCGCCTGCCGCCTGCTGATCTTTTGAGGGTGTTTGCCAATGAACGCTAGAGTTTGGCTTGTTGTATTGCTCCTGTTGCTACCCAGCGCATCGTGGGCGCAGGGCTATGCTGGCTTAGGCGGGTCCGCCGATGGGTTCGACGTTCCCAAACGCGACTATCAGTTCGAATTCCCACGGGATCACGGTCCCCATCCAACCTATAGGATCGAGTGGTGGTACCTAACCGCCAATCTTACCGGTGAGGACGGGCGCGACTATGGCATTCAATGGACCCTCTTCCGGTCTGCCCTGAAACCTTCCGCATCCGACGGCTGGCAAAGCCCGCAACTCTGGATGGGTCATGCGGCCGTAACGACACCGGAAACACACTACTTTGCTGAACGTCTTTCACGCGGTGGAATCGGTCAGGCTGGTGTGGCGGCCGACCCGTTCGAGGCATGGATCGACGAATGGTATATGCGTGGGCCAGACCTGAATACAGTGTCCCTGTCGGCCAGCGGTGCCGAGTTCGCCTATGACCTTGACCTCACAGCGCAAGGCCCGCTGGTGTTTCACGGAGACGCCGGATACTCGGTCAAATCCGCCGATGGGCAAGCCAGCTATTACTATTCCCAGCCGTTCTTCGAGGTCGAAGGGGTTTTGAACCTGCCTGACGGAGATGTGGCGGTCACCGGTCACGGCTGGCTGGATCGAGAATGGTCTTCGCAACCCTTGGCCGACGATCAAACTGGTTGGGACTGGTTTTCATTGAGCTTTGACGATGGCGATAAGCTGATGGCGTTTCGTCTGCGCGGCGGGCGCGGTGATTTCACCGCCGCCACATGGATCAGCCCGGACGGCACAACGAACCCACTGCCTAACGGGTCGGCGTCGTTCACACCAATGAACACGACGCGCGTGGCCGGGCGGGACGTTCCGACCGAATGGCACGTGACCCTCGCCGACCGCGGCTTGGACGTTGAGGTCTCTGCGATGACGCCCGACGCGTGGATGGCCACGCAATTCGAATACTGGGAGGGTCCGGTAACCGTCAAAGGAAGCCACACCGGACGAGGTTATCTTGAGATGACAGGCTATTAGAAGCCGTCGGTATCACCGTTTAAATTTCAGCGGACTGGCCTTAGCGCACCACATAGACCGACGCGTTGGAATGCCGAACAACGCGCGAGGCATTCGGACCAAGCAGATAATCCTTGAGGTCCGGTTTATGTGCACCGATCACGATCAGGTCGCTGTTCGCGCTTTCCGCCGTCTTCAGAATCTCGCGATACGCAGTGCCAGTGGCAACAACGTGGCGAACTTTGTCGTTTCGCGCGGCACCCAAAACCGTAGTGCATAAATCCACAAGATGTTTATGCGCATCCTCCAGAGCTTTTTCGTGGAAATCCGGCTGGAAAAACCCGGATACCCAGCTTTCTCCGAAATCCGGCAAAACCGTCACTACATCCAGTTGGGCGTCGTCTTGATCAGCCAAGCGTGCTGCGGTCTTCAGTACATTTACGTCAACATCGCCATTGCTGATATCGACTGCACAGAGAACGGATTGCGTCATGCGGGCACCTCTTCTTGTCTGGCGGCGCGGCCGCGTTGAAGGAAGGCGATCAAACCCAGTAAGATCATCGCAGGAATGTAGATCAACTGTTTGGGAGGTTGGCTGGACGGCAAGCTGACCGAGGTCAAACGCACAGCCTCATCCCCGTAATAGTCGAAGTTGCCCAGCTCATCAGCAACTGGCGATCCAAACATCGGCTCTTCCAGTTTGATCAAACCGTCCTCTTCAAGCAGCAGCAGACCCATTGCGTCGACCCGCGCCTCGCCACCCTCTTCGTTGCCGACAGCAACTATAACGGTGGTGTCCGTCATGGCAAGCGTATCGAAGTCCGGGCCGCTGACAACCAGCCGAACCTCGGTTCCCGGAGGCGTTTGCCCGATCGTTTCAACAAAGGCCGATGGTTCAACCGACGCATATGGTGGGGAAATGCGATCCATGAAGTAATCCGGTCGGAACAATGCAAAGGCCACGAAGATCAGTGCGATGCTTTCGTAAATACGGCTACGGGTTAGGAAGTAGCCCATTGTTCCCGCAGTGAAGACAAGAATTGCTATTGTTGCGAATATGGCAACAATTATCCCTTCAACCCAGGTCACATCAATCAACAGAAGATCAGTGTTGAAGATGAACACAAATGGCAGGGCTACGGTCCGCAGGCTATAGAAGAAGGCTGTGAAACCGGTTCTGATCGCATCGCCGCCCGAGACTGCCGCCGCTGCGAAACTTGCCAACCCGACCGGAGGCGTCACGTCCGCCATGATGCCGAAATAGAACACGAACAAGTGAACCGCTATCAGCGGCACGATCAGGCCGCTCTGCGCACCCAGTTCGACGACCACTCCTGCCATCAACGAGCTGACCACGATGTAGTTCGCCGTGGTCGGAAGACCCATACCCAGGATGAGGCTAAGGATACCGACCATGACCAGCATCAGGATCAGGTTGCCGCCTGAGAGGAATTCAACCAGATCGGCCATCACTTGACCTACCCCTGTCAATGTAACGGTACCAACAATCACACCCGCAGTTGCCGTGGCCAACGCGATGCCAATCATGTTACGCGCACCATCAATCAAGCCCTGCCATAGGTCTACGACTCCATCGACAAAGCTGGCGCTCAGGGTGTGCTGACCGCGAAACAACGCCTTGAGCGGTTTTTGGGTCAGCAGGATTACAAATAGCAAGGCCGTGGCCCAGAACGCAGACAGACCCGGCGACTTCTGTTCAATCATCAGGAAATAGACCAGCACGATGATCGGCAACAGATAATGTAGACCCGCCTTGTAGATATCCGCGATGACAGGCAGCTTAACCTCTTGGGCGTTTGGATCGTCTGGCTCCAAATCCGGGACCTGAGAGGCAAGGTACAGCAACGCGACATAGGCAGCGCAGATTGCAAGGCTCAGGATCATACCGGCGGCAGAAGGCGCTAAACTCGTGACCGCTTCGACCGGGAATTGTGAGCCATAGCAGAGACCGGCGAAAATAAGGAAGAAGGACAACATACCGACAACCGTGCGCGCCAGATGCACATCGCGGTCACCCAGCGTGGGCATGTTCCGTTTCACCGCCTCTAGATGCACGATGTAGACCAAAGCTATGTATGAGATCGCAGCCGGCAGGAAGGCGTGCGTGATCACTTCGACATACGAAATGCCGACATATTCGACCATCAGAAAGGCCGCAGCCCCCATGACCGGCGGCATGATCTGACCGTTTACGGATGACGCGACCTCAACCGACCCGGCCTGTTCGCTGCTGAACCCGACGCGCTTCATCAGCGGAATGGTGAATGTGCCCGTGGTCACAACGTTCGCGATCGACGATCCCGAGATCAGACCTGTCGCAGCTGATCCCACAACCGCTGCTTTCGCCGGACCGCCGCGCAGATGGCCCAAGGCACCGAATGCCATTTTGATAAAGTAGTTCCCTGCCCCGGCTTTATCGAGCAGCGCACCAAACAGAACGAAAAGAAAGACGAACTTTGTGGAAACTCCCAAAGCGATTCCAAACACGCCTTCGGACGTTATCCACATGTGGCTCATGGCCTTTTTCAGGCTCGCACCTTTCCAGCGGATAACCTCGGGCACCCATTCGGATGACCCAAAGAACACATAGGCAAGAAAAATTGTCGCGATGATCGCCATGGCCGGACCAAGCGCGCGGCGCGCTGCCTCGAACAACAGCAACAGGCCTACCAGCGCAACCCATTTGTCGACGTCATCCGCCAACCCGCCGGCATCGACGATTTTCTGATAGAAGAAATACCCGTAAAGCGCGACAAACGCGCCGAGAAGCCCCATGATCCAGTCCTGAACCGGAATGTAGTCACGCGGACTCGACTTCAGCGCGGGATAGGCCGCAAAGGCCAGAAAGATAGCGAAAGCCAAATGAAATTGTCGAGAGTTGTTCACGACGCTTCCAGGCAAAACATAATTCGCCAGTGGCGAGGCCAGAACCACCTGAAATATCGACCAGATCGCGGCCACAACGGCCAAGAAGACCCCAACATTGCCAACCGGATTGCGCCCACCTGCATCGGAAGAGGCTACAAGCTCCTGCAGTTCTTCCTCGGATAGCGGACGATTAGATTGTGTGTCGGAACTCATGAAATGTCTCCCCGTCGTGGCCTTTTTCGGCCTTTTAAAACACCCATTTTTTACGGGCTTGATGCAGGGCGCCCGCGGGCACCCTGCCTTAAGACTGGCTTACTGAATCCAGCCTTTTTCTTTGTAGTACTTCTCGGCGCCCGGATGCAGCGGAGCCGACAGGCCATCTGCGATCATCTCTTCGGGCTTGAGGTTGGCGAATGCCGGGTGCAGCTTTTTGAAGTCTTCAAAATTCTCGAAGACCGAGCTTACAACCGCATAAACCGCGTCTTCCGACACGTCTGCCGAGGTCACGAAGGTTGCGCCGACACCAAAGGTCGCTGTGTCACCATCCGACCCGCGATACATGCCACCAGGAATGGTTGCAGTGCGGTAGAACGAGTTGTCGTTCACCAGCTTATCCACGGCTTCACCGCTGACATTCACCAGAACCGAGTCGCACGCGGTAGTTGCTTCCTGGATCGAGCCCGAGGGGTGACCCACGGTGTAAACCATCGCATCGATCTGGTTGTCGCACAAAGCCGCCGATTGCTCAGCCGCTTTCAACTCGGTCGCCAGTTCGAAATCGCCGGTGGTCCAGCCCAGTTCACCCATCAGCACTTCCATGGTGCCGCGCTGACCGGAACCGGGGTTGCCGATGTTGACGCGCTTACCCTTCAGGTCTTCGAAGTTGGCGATGCCGGAATCGGCACGCGCCACAACTGTGAACGGTTCTGGATGTACCGAAAAGACGGCGCGCAGGCTCTCAAACGGGCCGGCTTCTTCGAATTTCGAAGTGCCGTTATACGCGTGATACTGCCAGTCAGACTGCGCAACACCAAATTCCAGCTCACCCTCGCGGATGGTGTTGATGTTATAGACCGAACCACCGGTCGACTCGACCGAACACCGAACGCCGTGTTCTTTACGGCCCTTGTTTACCAGGCGGCAGATTGCACCACCGGTCGGATAATACACACCGGTCACGCCGCCTGTGCCGATAGTGATGAATTCTTCCGCATACGCTGCCGGGGCCATGAGGGCTGCGGTTACCACCGCGCCGAGGCTGAGCTTGCTGCTGTTTTTCATATTTGAGAACTCCCAATTCTTTTGCTGGATGGGAGACCGCCTTACAGCCCCCCTCCAGGGACTTCGTCGGTTAAGGCAAGCGGACGCATGTCGCAATAGGTGCAAACGCCAACGTGTAAATCTCCCAACACGTTAGACGTTTGAATCTGACACGGTGGTTGTCAAGCCCCAGGGTTGACCCCAAAGCTCAAAGCTTCATATCTGAGGGTAACCGCGGAACTTTCCCCGTTTCCGCAGGACTGAACTCTATCGAAGGGTGTTCTTCTGGAAGGGCTGCATAGGTTTGCCGCGGCAAGGCACCTTCTTTTCCCTGTCGTACCGGAATTTCAATGATCCCGAAAAGAAACGCTGCAAACGCGGATTGAATGGAAATTGCGATCAGGCTGAGTCCTGCCGCCGTAAGCTTGGTTGTCAACGGGGTGTGCAAGTCACCAAACCCTGTCCACGCCCATTGCGCAAACGCTATGAGGAACAAAAACAGCCCCAACAGCAACAGCCAGAAAGCAAGTAACGCAATATTGTCTGTTGTCGCCCAGTTGCGCAGCACCCTGCTTGCACCGCCAACAGGCACTAACCCGTTTTTGGTCGCAATCATTCGCGCAAGGGCTCCGAAGGTCAAAAGCTGTGTGCCGACGATGGCCGTCAGACAAGCCGCCAGGAACGTATTGGTACCAAGCCTGACGGAGTCGGTGAGTTGTATCGGGCCGAACATAAGGGCCAGTGCCAGCCCCCCTCCGATCAGCGTAAACGCGAGGCCAGGGTATAGGAAAAGCCACCTTGGGCTGTGCATCAAAAGAAATTTCAGATGCCTCCATCCATCCCGCCATGTCCTTAGATGCGGTGGCCTGCTGCGACCATCGGGGCGCAGCGTCGTGGGCACTTCGGCAATTTTCAGAGACTCCATGGACGACCGAACCACCATCTCGGACGCATATTCCATCCCAGAGGTATGCAGACCAAGGCCAAGGATCGCATCGCGTCGAAATCCACGCAGGCCACAATGGAAATCTCCGGTCCTGATATCGAACAGAAGACGCCCGATAAAACTGAGGACTGGATTGCCCAAATATCGGTGTAAAAACGGCATCGCGCCTTCAGAAATACCCCCTCTGAACCGGTTGCCCATCACAAGGTCATTTCCCGCGCGCAATTCCTGGACAAAGAGTTCGAGCTTGGAAAAGTCATAGCTGTCATCGGCATCGCCCATGATGACAAATTTACCGCGCGCAGCTTCAATTCCGCCGGACAATGCGGCTCCATAACCTTTTTGCGCCACGTGAACGACCCGAGCACCCAGATTTTCGGCTATTCCAATCGACCCATCCGTGCTGCCGTTATCCGCGATCAGAACCTCGCCCTGAATGTTCTCTCGTTCCAGAAAGTTCAAAGCCTTGCGAATACAGATTTCGATAGTTTCGGCCTCGTTCAGGCACGGCATCAATATCGTTAACTCAAGCGCGTCTCCGCTCTGTTTACTCACACTCATAGCACAACACCAGAAAACATAAGTGAATACGTAATAGCTTCGCAGACGGTTACGATAAGTCAATGCTTGGAGTTTGAGCTTTTCGAATTGGCTGTACAACCAAACAACGTGCAGACAAATGCAAGTATTGTTTCGAAACCGGATACATTTGGAGACTAAAAACGACTTATTGACCTCAAACAATCAGGCCCGTCAAGTCGATGAAAAAGGATGTGGTGCCCAAGGAGAGACTCGAACTCTCACGGTATTGCTACCGGGGGATTTTGAAAATCCAATTTATTCTTTGTTTTCAATGAACAGGTACTCAAAACAAGGCCCAGAATATCAATTCTAGGCCTTGGGTTTACTCGTCGATACGGTCAGCTTTCAAACCAACTCTTAGCGGGAACGCTTCGAGCGTAGTTCCATCATCAAATTCAGCAAGGAATTCCAAGGTTCCGGGCGCCTCCAATTTCACGGGAACATTGAACATGAAGCCTTGCGGTACTTCATCGTCTCTTGCAACCATCTCCCCACCCGCCTTCATAACGACCGCTCCGTTATGAAGAACTGAAATGGTGTTTGAGTACTCCCCTGGAGGCAAGTTCGGGAAACGGAACCAAATACAAAGCGACAACGGAAGGTCGAAGTCTTCAACCAGAATTGAACCCGCATAAACGCCGATGAGTAAGAATTTTCCGTTTTGCTCAACGCGGACGTCATCACAGACAATTACGTCAAAGATGGCATTCATTTTCTCACTCATACGCCTTCAAACACAGCGTAACTTGTCGAAGTGGAGGTCTGCGCCTTTTTCGGCTTATCGCCTATAAATTGAACCACCACTTTCTCTACGTTCTGCTCAATGTCTTCGTTGCCGTCACAAACCCGAACAGGGGTCTGTTTTATTCGATACCCTAATGCCCAAAGTAGCTCACCTATTGTTCTTTCAGTTAGGTTAGCGTTCCCCTTGAGCATTTTGGTGACAACGGATTTGTCGACGCCTAGTGCGTCGGCGATCTTCGCTTTTGTTAACTTTCGCCTTTTTTTCTCATCGCTGTATAACTTGATGAGCAAACGATTAGTGTCGGCCATGTATTCGACCGCGTGAGCGTCCTTCTCGCTTACACCTAAGTCAAAGAAGTCCATGTATATCTCCCGTCAAATAGACGCCACCGTAGAGGTTAACCTCTGTTCGATGAATCTGCGCTTGTTTCTTGTATCCCTCGTACAACGACATGATTTTGCAATCCTCTTTTCGTGCCACGGCGGAAATGCAGAACATTCCCTTCTTCGGCACCCAACCAAAGAACCTCAAGTCGTCAGTCCGCAGTTCAAATATCCCGGCTTCCGCGTCACCCATGTCATGCGGTAGCGGTGGTTCAAAATCTCTCCCGAAAATAAATGTGCGAAGGAGATGCATCGCTTGTTCCCTTGGCTTGATTTCACCGTCAACATATCCATCTCGCTCCATTCCCGGCAACTCGGCCTTCATCCATTGTACGGCTTCCGGCGTCGCCAATACTATCCGGCTAACGAGGTCGCCTGGACCAGGTTTGAGTCTGATGAATTCGAGCAGTCCCTCATCCAAAATCTCTCTGTAGTTGTCCAATTCTCTTACAGAAGTTGACATATATTGCAACTATTCTCGGCTTCAACGGTCAATTTTTGGTTAGCAGCGTGCACGTTTAACTTGCAACTAACCGCTACAATTCAATTGAGTGTCTCACTCTGCAAGCAAAGCGCAAGAGAAATCTTGGTCTATTTGTAAAGAAAGCGATTAAAGTGGAATTTGGAGAAAAAACTTGGCCAAGAAAGCTTCAAATACTTGAATGGTACTCACGCGCAGAGGATTCTCACAAGTACCGGACAAAGCGCACCGATATGCCGAAAGTCCAATTTTAGCTTTAAAATCAATGTGGTGCCCAAGGTGAGAGTCGAACTCACACGCCCGAAGGCGGGGGATTTTGAATCCCCTGCGTCTACCATTCCGCCACTTGGGCCACGAACACTGCATTAGCCTTCACAGCCGGGAAGGTCCAGAGGCAAAAACCAACCCAATTGCAGTTTGTTTTCATCACAGTGGTTGACGACCCACCGGGCGCGTGTTTTGGCTTGATCAACGTTTTAACAGGGTTTTAACACCAGATGTTGCGATCGCTTTATGACTGGACCATTCGTCTGGCCGAACATCCGAATGCTTTGTGGGCGTTGGCTTTCGTGGCCTTTATCGAAAGTTCGGTCTTCCCGATCCCCCCTGATGTGCTGATGATTCCGATGATATTGGCCCGCCCATCACGTGCTTGGCTGATCGCAACGGTGGCATTGGTGGCCTCAGTACTGGGGGGGTTGCTGGGCTATGCAATTGGTGCGTTTTTCTACGAAAGCATCGGCCAACCCGTATTGCAGTCCATGGGCAAAGCTCAAGCGATGGAAGCGTTCAATACCCGCTTTAACGACTTTGGGTTTTGGGCCGTCCTGACGGCAGGCGTTACGCCGTTCCCCTACAAGGTCATCACCATCATGTCCGGATGGACGGGAATGCCATTGGGTACGTTCATTGCTACGTCGATTCTGGCCCGTGCGTTGCGATTCTTTGCAGTGGCCGGGCTGCTGTGGGGTTTTGGAGAACCAATCCGGACCTTCATTGAAAGACGCCTAAGCCTGATGTTTACCCTGTTCATCGCCCTTCTGATCGGTGGATTCTACGTGGTAAAACTCCTATGACCCACAAAAATACTCTGGTTTTGATCGCAATGAGTGGATCCGCGGTGTTACTGTTGGGCGCGTGGGGTTTTCAGTATCTGGGCGGGCTTGCACCTTGCAAAATGTGCATCTGGCAACGTTACCCGCATGGCGCGGCCGTGATGTTCGGGATTTTGGCCCTGACGTTTCCGCGCGTGAACCTGTTGCCTCTGATTGGCGCACTGGCTGCGTTCGCGACCGCTGGGATTGGCGTGTTTCACGCCGGGGTCGAGCAAAGGTGGTGGGAGGGCCCATCTAGCTGTTCCGCCAGCGATATCGACGGGTTGTCACCGCAGGAACTGATGGACCAGATCATGTCTGCACCGCTGGTACGTTGCGATGATATTCCGTGGCAGATGTTCGGACTGTCCATGGCCGGGTGGAACGCCGTTCTTTCGGGCATTCTGGTTATGCTGTGGATTGCTGCGTGGCGCTTGGGCCGTTAAAACTCGTCCAGTTCCGCATCCCAATAGAGAAAGTCAATCCAGCTTTCATGCAGGTGGTTGGGTGGGAATTTCCGGCCGATGTTTCTAAGCGCTTCTGCATCTGGTCGACACGGCGGCTTGCGCAAGGTCATCCGCGCCTGTTTTAGCGACTTGGACCCTTTCTTCAGGTTGCATGGGCTGCAAGCTGCCACCACGTTTTGCCAGCTTGTAACACCGCCCGAAGCGCGCGGGACAACATGATCAAAAGTCAGATTATCGCGGCAACCACAGTACTGGCAGCGAAATTCATCCCTCAGAAATAAATTAAAGCGCGTGAATGCCACGCGCTTTCTGGGTTTTACATAGTCTTTCAGGACAACCACCGAAGGTATTCGAATCTCGGTACTAGGGCTTCGGACGACCTCGTCGTATTCGGCCACAATATCCACCCTGTCCAGCCAGGCAGCTTTTATCGCCTCTTGCCACGGCCATAGGGACAACGGGTAATAAGACAGCGGGCGATAATCGGCGTTCAAAACCAATGCCGGATGATGCTTGAGAGCACCGGGTTCCCTGACAAATTCGGTCCTGAATTCTCCATCCATATCAGAATCGCTCCTGGCTCTGCTCTGCCCGTTTTTGACGTCAGAGCGGGTATCACCCGCCCTGTCCACAACTTAACTATATATCGTGTTAAAACTCTGACAAGCCCTGAGTTTCCACAATATCTCGCGGATTGGTTAAGGCGAATCCGTAACATCTGCGTGACAGTTATCCACAGGTTGCGCCAACCGTGTCCTTCAAGCTATGGCGTGGGTCATGAGCTGGCTCATTCGATTCAATAAACCCTACGACGTCTTGCCGCAGTTCACCGACCGCGCAAACTCGGAATCACCACGCAGCACGTTGTCAGATTTTATCGACCTGCCCGGTGTCTATCCGGCCGGGCGCCTGGATCGCGACAGTGAGGGGCTGATGCTGCTGACTGACAACGGCCGGTTGCAGGCGCAGATTTCTGATCCCAAACACAAGATGGCCAAAACCTATTGGGTGCAGGTCGAGGGTTTGCCCGATTCAGCCGCGCTGGCGACCCTCCGAAATGGGGTAGAGTTGAAAGACGGGCTAACCCGCCCCGCCAAGGTGCGGTTAATTGACGAACCAAATGGGCTTTGGCCGCGAAATCCACCGATCCGGGTGCGACAGACAGTGCCTGATTGCTGGATCGA
Source organism: Ruegeria sp. YTSA135 (assembly GCF_059610165.1). Taxonomy (NCBI): domain Bacteria; kingdom Pseudomonadati; phylum Pseudomonadota; class Alphaproteobacteria; order Rhodobacterales; family Roseobacteraceae; genus Ruegeria; species Ruegeria sp. YTSA135. The sequence goes on from NZ_JBXWNC010000001.1 coordinate 45,127, forward strand.
ACTGACCCTGCGCGAAGGTCGCAATCGGCAGGTACGGCGAATGACCGCAGCCGTTGGCCACCCAACCCTGCGCCTGATCCGTGCAAAGATCGGCGATTGGACGTTGGACGGTTTGGACCCCGGCCAGTGGGATAGTCTACCTGCGCCCGAGTTGAACGTCGGGCAGCAACGAAAACGGGACCGCCGCCCGCGCCGATGACAAAAAACGCGCCATGTGATAGAGTTACAGCATGAAAGTTACACCTGAGACACCTGTACCCGAAGGCATTCTTGAGGCCGCGCTGTATGTCGACGACCTGGCTGCCGCAGAACGCTTTTATGGAGAGATCCTCTCACTTGAGAAAATCCAGCATGATGCCGAACGGCACGTTTTCTTTCGTGTCGGAAGTTCTGTTTTGTTGCTGTTCAACGCAGATGAAACTGAAAAGTCGGCTGGGAATACTCAGTTCCCTGTACCGCCCCACGGAGCACGGGGACCAGGCCATGTCTGCCTGATCCTTTCGCGGGAACAGATCGACGTTATGCGCAAGCACCTTTTGGATTGGAACATTCCGATTGACTCGGAATTTGACTGGCCCAATGGCGCGCGCTCGCTCTACGTGCGTGATCCGTCTGGAAACTCCGTAGAGTTTGCCGAGCGGCACCTGTGGGCCTAAGCCCGGCGCGCTCAGGAAACTGTTTCCCTCCTGATGTCGAAGCGTTTTGAGATTCGATCAACCTGTGTCCCATCCGCTAGCGGAACGCCGTAAGCAACTGAATAGTCACAAAAACCCATCTTCTCATAATACCTCAACCCCATTCCGTTATCGGCCCTAATTGTTGCGTTATTAGAAACAATTCCAATTGAAGCGGCGTATTTTGAAGTTTCCCCAAACAAAGCCAGTCCAGCCCCTTTCAGTACAGGCTGACGGCGCGTGAACGTGGCGATGTCGGCCCAGCCTGTCGGAAGGGCGTCGTACTCGCCCAGCCACTGAAAACCGGCCACCTGACCTTGATCGTCAAGCGCAACGTGGCAGCAAATCTTGTCTGGATTTTCCCAAAAAGGATTGATTGAACGAAGCTTCCGAAAATGGCGTTTCAAGTGCGGTTGCTCCACCGATCTTAATGATTTCATTGAGGATCTGGTAGGCGGTGCCCACGTCCTCGGACATCATTGGGCGAACAGTAATCACCGCTATAGACTCAACTTGTCGCGCATGAAGGCCAGCGCGACACTCAGGCCATCCGGCGCAATTCCGTGGCCCGTACCCTTCATGACATGTGCGTAGATCTCTTTAAAGCCAGCGATCTGCAGCGCTTCGGCGGCTTCAGGCAATGATTGTGGTGGAACCAAATCATCAGCGTCACCGTGCACCAACAGGATGGGCATCCGACTGACAACTTCGTCGGCAAGCAGGTCGGGCTCCAGCAATCGGCCAGAAAAAGCGACGATTCCTGCGACCGGGTCTTCGCGACGCGGGGCGACATGCAGGCTCATCATCGTGCCCTGCGAGAAACCAAAAAGAACGACCTGCTCAGGCAAAACGTCTTCATCAACCATCAATGCATCGAGGAAAGCATTGAAATCCTGAATTGCCATTTCCATGCCTCTTTGGGCTTCTTCTTCTGACGACCCGTCGATCCACGGGATCGGGAACCACTGAAACCCGTTGGGCATTCCTGGAATCTGCTCGGGCGCATCTGGGGCGACGAACAGCGTGTCTGGCAGATGCTCACCAAGTGGATCAGCCAGGCCCAGCAAATCGGCCCCGTTGGCACCATACCCGTGCACGAACACCACGACCGAGCGTGTGTCGCCCGAAACCGGCTCTTTTCGGAGCGCATTCAAAACCCGTGTCATCTGATCCCTTCTCGTTCTTTGGCCACCCGGTAATAGGCCCACAACACACGCGCCGCAACCGACCGCCAAGGCGACCAGGCCTCGGCCATCATGCGCAGCTCTTTGTCCGTAGGACGCGTGGGCAGGTCGTAGAGAATTCGCGCCGCTTCTTGCAATGCCAGATCGCCCGGCGCGATTACATCGGCACGGCCCAGCGAAAACATCGCGTATATCTCGGCCGTCCAAACACCGATGCCGGGCACTTCGGTCAGCGTGGCTACAACATCAGCATTAGAAGAGGTGCGTAACGCTTTGTAATCAATACGGGCCTCGGCCAATGCACGCGCATACCGAATCTTCTGACGGCTCAGCCCGACTGCCCGCAAGTCGTCATCTGCTGCCCACATGATCTTGCGTGGCCCCGTAAGATTTGCGTCTTTCAAACGCTTCCAAATAGCGTTGGCCGACGCCACGCTAACCTGTTGACTCACTATCGCGCTCAAAAGCTGCGCAAACCCGTCGGGGCGTCGGCGCAAAGGCAGTGGCCCGGTCTGGTCCATCGCCCAAGCCATGCGCGGACAGCTATCTGCCAGCCAAGCGGCCCCTTCTGAAACGCATTCAGGTGTCTCGATAATACGTCCTACGGACATCGGCGCTCCGGGCTGTTTGCAGTGCGCTCACGTTAGGTTGCTTTGTCGCAGATGCAACCCGCTTGTATGACTGGCGTTTGAAAGATACGGATGAGCCCATGACGATGACGACCACAACCCCCGACAACAGCCAGGCCAAGCGCAATGTGGCCGTATTGGTGGCGGCACAAGCCGTTCTTGGCGCACAGATGCCGATGATTTTTATCGTTGGTGGACTGGTGGGACAGTCGCTGGCGTCCAACCCCTGTCTGGCCACGCTGCCTATTTCGCTGATCGTTCTGGGTTCAATGCTGGCGGCGACACCCGTTTCAGCCATCATGCAGCGTTGGGGCCGACGCGTTGGTTTCCTCGTGGGGGCCACGGCCGGAGCCTGTGGTGGCGTGGTTGGCGCCTATGGGCTTTATCTCGGGTCTTTCCCGATTTTTCTATTGGGCAGCGCGCTGACCGGCATTTATATGAGCGCGCACGGGTTTTATCGTTTTGCCGCTGCGGATACAGCTTCGGACGACTACCAACCCAAAGCCATTTCCTATGTCATGGCGGGCGGTCTGGCAGCCGCCATCATTGGGCCGCAAATCGTAAAACTGACCGCGGAAGCCTATGTTATTCCGTTTCTCGGCACCTATCTGGCCGTTATTGCGGTGAATGTTCTTGGCTCGGCCCTGTTCCTTTTCCTCGACATTCCAAAGCCCGAAAAGCCGAAACAAGACGCTCCCAAAGGACGCTCCCGGCTTGAGATGCTGAAGACTCCCCGAATTGCAGTGGCAATCATCTGCGGCATGGTCTCGTACGCGCTGATGAACCTTGTGATGACCTCGACCCCGCTGGCGGTCGTGGGGTGCGGATTCAGTTCCGACGATGCTGCGGATGTGGTCACAAGCCATGTTCTTGCAATGTATGTACCCAGCTTCTTCACAGGGCAGTTGATCGCGCGATTTGGTGTTGAGAGAATCGTGGCCCTTGGTCTTGCGATTTTGGGGGCGGCTGGCATTGTTGCCCTGCAAGGCGTTGAGCTGGGCAATTTCTTCATTGCCCTGATCCTTTTGGGGGTCGGTTGGAATTTCGGCTTTATTGGCGCCACAACCATGCTGGCCTCTTCACATGAGCCGAGCGAGCGCGGCAGGATGCAGGGTCTTAACGATCTGCTGGTGTTCGGCGGTGTAACGGTTGCGTCGCTGGCCTCCGGCGGGCTGATGAACTGTTCGGGTGGCTCTCCGGTCGAAGGATGGACGGCGGTCAACCTCGCCATGATCCCCTTGCTGACACTGGCCGGTGGCGCGTTGTTGTGGCTGGTCCTGAAACCGTCCGAGCCGGAAACGGTCTGACAGCTACCAGCGCCCGCTTGCAACCGTCCACATCAGGGACAGCCTGCGCCGGATTTCACCCTGTGCAAGATCACCCGCCGCAACACGGTCTGGTCGCGTAACGGCCCGCCGCAGCACCCATTCAGCCTGCCAACCGGCATAAAGCGCGGGTCGGGCCTGTGCCGAAATGAGCGATGCGTTGGACCGACCTTTGCGAAGCCGAGTGAGCGCCCTTCGCGCAAGTGCGCTCACGCCATCAGGCGTGCCGTCTAACAACGGAATGCGGCCACGCGCCTCAAGATCAGGAATGGCACGAAGCCAATTCGCCACGCCAACTCCATAGCCGATATCACGCAACGCGGTCTCATCCGCCGGACCCAAAATATGCGCGGCTGCAACCATCAAGGACCCGGAACTGTGGTCGATGTAAGCGTCAAAATGTGCCTCATCCTCAAAAGGGTCCCGGTAGATATCCCAACGTCTTACGGCCACATATTCATCAAGCATGGCCGCCAAACCCGGCGATAGAACCCGAGACAGAGGCATTACGACCTCATGCCGACGCACGGCCTTACCATCAGCGATCTCTTGCAGCGCATCGCGCCACCATTGCAGGCGCATCTCGGCAATCATCGCTTCTTGTGTGACCCACGGTGCGCGCGCAACCTCGACGTTCAGCGCATAAAGCGGGAACAACGTTGGTCGCACAGCAACAGGCGCCGCCATAACCGCCATGAAGCGATCCGGGTCGGCGCGATGCACCAGAGCAGCACAGGCCTTGACGTCATCGTCGAATCCAACGGTCACTCGGCCACCACCGCTTGCGGCCCCGCGTCACGCACCAGTTTCCACTGGATTGCGTCCAGCAATGCCTCGAACGAGGCGTCAACGATATTTGCGCTGACGCCCACGGTTGACCACCGCCGCCCCTGCCCGTCTTCGCTGTCGATGATCACGCGGGTCACGGCCTCTGTCCCGCCCTGCGTGATGCGCACCTTGAAATCAACCAACCTCATATCGGCCAGAACCTGAGAATACTGCCCCAGATCCTTGGCAAGGGCTTTGGCCAATGCGTTCACCGGGCCCCGGTCGCTGCCGTCTTCGTCCAAAGACTCGCTGACCGACAGTTTCTTTTCCCCATCGACCTTCACAACAACCACCGCCTCAGACAGGCTGACCATCTTGTTGTACTTGTTCTTTCGCCGCTCAACCGTGACTTTGTAACGTTTGACCTCAAAGAGCTCTGGCAGCTGCCCCAGCTCCTCCCGGGCCAGCAATTCAAAACTGGCCTGAGCGGTATCATAGGAATAGCCGTCAGCTTCACGTCTTTTGATCCGATCCAGGATGCGGCCAAGGGCCGGATCATCTTTGTCAACGGAAAGCCCCGCTTCGGTCAGCCGTTTGCGCAGGTTCGACTGCCCCGCCTGATTTGACATCGGTATGATGCGCGCATTCCCAACCGAGGTGGGATCAACGTGTTCATAGGTCGACGGGTCCTTGAGAATCGCGCTGACATGCAGCCCAGCCTTATGCGCAAACGCAGACGCCCCTACATAAGCCGCTTGCTTGCTGGGCACCCGGTTCAGGATGTCGTCGAGCATTCGGCTGACACGCGTCAAACCGGCCAAGGCTTCGGCGCTGACACCGATGTCAAAGTTTGATGCATACGGTTCCTTCAGCAACAAGGTCGGGATCAGAGCAGTCAGGTTCGCATTTCCGCAACGCTCACCCAAACCGTTCAAAGTCCCCTGAATTTGTCGCGCACCGGAATCAACAGCGGCCAGAGAGCAGGCCACCGCGTTCTCAGTATCGTTGTGCGTGTGAATCCCCAGACGATCTCCTGGCAACCCAACTGCGATCACCTCGGACACAATGCGCGAGACCTCAGCTGGTAGCGCACCACCGTTTGTGTCGCACAGCACGACCCAACGGGCACCGGCCTCCAAAGCGGCCCGGCACACATCGACAGCATAGGTGGGATTGTCCTTATACCCGTCAAAGAAGTGTTCGGCATCAAACAGGGCCTCACGCCCCTGCGCCACGACATGCGCGATCGAGGCTCGAACGTTTTCAACATTCTCATCCAGTGAAATCTCCAACGCATGAGTCACGTGGTAATCATGCGACTTACCCACCAGGCAGACCGCTTGCGTGCCCGCGTTCATAACAGCGGCCAACACATCGTCATTCTCTGCCGACCGACCCGCGCGTTTGGTCATCCCAAAGGCAGTCAACCGGGCCGATGTCTTCGGAGCGGTTTCGAAAAACGCACTGTCCGTTGGGTTTGCACCGGGCCAGCCGCCCTCGATGTAATCAAGCCCCAGTGCATCCAGCGCCAGCGCGATCTGCACTTTTTCAGCGGTTGAGAATTGAACCCCCTGAGTCTGCTGTCCGTCCCGCAAGGTCGTATCGTAGAGGTATAGACGTTCCTTTGGCATTACACCTCCTCCAGCTTGGCCGCGTCGAAACCGGCACCCGGCACCAATTCGACCCCGTCCTTGCTCATACGGACCTCCAGTCCGGCGGCCAGATAGGCGGCTTTCAGACGATCTACTTCCGAGAAATCCTTGCTTTGCATCGCAACGGCCCGCGCATCCGCAAGCCGATCCTCAAAAGCAGCCAGGTCCAACGAAGCTGTGTCCGCCCACGCCCCCATTTCCGGCAAGAGCAGCCCCAACAGCTGCGCACTTGCCAACAGGCCCGCTGCATCCCCATCGGCAGCCAGGCGGTAGAGGTCAGCCAAAGCACCCGCTGTATTCAGGTCATCACTCAACGCAGCGACAACCGCGGGTGCCGCGCTGGCGGCGGGCTCAATGCCCGCAGTCAGCGCCCGCCATTTGCGCAGCGTGGTCTCCGCCTCGCGCGCCTTCTTCTCAGTCCAGTCCATCGGTTTGCGATAATGAGTTTGCAAGAAAACAAAGCGGATCACTTCCCCGGGGACACCTTGTTCCAGCAGATCATGCACGGTGAAGAAATTGCCCAGTGATTTCGACATCTTCTTGCCTTCCACCTGCAACATCTCATTGTGCAACCAGTACCGGGCGAACTCACCTTCGGGATGCGCGCAGCAGCTTTGCGCAATCTCATTTTCATGATGCGGGAACATCAGATCATTGCCACCCCCATGAATGTCAAAACTGTCACCCAACAACTCATAGCTCATGGCCGAGCATTCTATGTGCCAGCCCGGACGCCCCCGGCCCCAAGGGCTGTCCCAGCCCGGCAACTCGTCAGTGGACGGCTTCCACAAAACAAAATCCATCGGGTTCTTTTTGTAAGGCGCGACTTCAACCCGCGCCCCAGCAATCATGTCATCAACGGATCGACCTGACAAAGCACCGTAGTGCTCTTTCCAGCTGTCGACAGCAAAAAGAACATGCCCTTCAGCCACATAGGCGTGGCCTTTGTCTATCAGGTCCAGAATCATCGCGATCATCTGATCGATATATTCAGTCGCGCGCGGCATGTAGTTGGGCTCCAACGCGCCCAAGGCTCCCATGTCGTGAAGGTACCAGCCGATTGTCTCGTCCGACCGTTCCTGCACCAACTGCTCCAACGTTCCTTCTGCCCCGGCCTTTTGACGGGCCAGCGCCGTTGCGTTGATCTTGTCATCAACGTCGGTGAAGTTCCGCACGTAAGTTACGTGGTCCGCGCCATAGATATGCCGGAGCAACCTATACAGCACATCGAACACTACGACAGGCCGCGCGTTACCCAGATGAGCACGGTCATAGACCGTCGGACCACAGACATACATCCGCACATCTTCGGCGTTGATCGGCACAAAATCTTCCTTCGTCCGGGTCCGGGTGTTGTGCAGTTTGATCGTCATCGGTCGGCTCCTAAAGACAGCGTAGCGTCTCGCATTGGCGCGGGCTTAGCAACTTGTCTCAGGGATGAAAACGAAAGAAACCGGCCCGCTTGATTAATCAGCAGGAAATGCAGCAGATAATGGTGCAGATCATCCGGTTCATAATTTTGCACTAGCACGCAGAAGGTCAGACGCCAACCCCTGAGTTTCGCTTTCCTCCGCTGCACGTTTTGCGGAATGAACCGCTTCGCACTACCCCTAGAGGTCGATGCCAAGCTTCAGCCGCGAAGCTGATTGACAAATGATCACTGCTCTGCCCCTGTCCCCGAAACGACAGAACGGGAGCGGGCCATGAAATTGTCGCAGCGCATCACGCACCTGACCAAAGACGGCGGTGACGGATGGGATGTATTCTACCGCGCCCGCCGGATGATCCTCGACGGTTATGCCGTAACCGAACTGACCATTGGTGAGCATGATATTCGCACGGACCCGACGATACTGGAGGCCATGGACCTTTCAGCGCGTCAAGGTCACACCGGTTACGCAATGGTGCCGGGCACCGACCTGCTGCGAGACACGGTCGCCGCTCGGCTACAAGCGCGGACCGGTGTGCCGACCACCCGCAATAACGTGTTGATCACCCCTGGCGGTCAGGCGGGCTTGTTCGCCGCGCATGTTGCTGTTTGTGATCCGGGCGATGTGGGCCTGTATCTCGACCCGTTCTATGCCACCTACCCCGGAACGATCCGCGGTGCAGATGCTGTGGCACGGGCAATCCAAACCACCGCCGAGGATGCATTCCAGCCGCGCGCCAACCTCATCGATTCTGCCGCTGACGGCGCTGTGTCATTGTTGATCAACACGCCGAACAACCCTACCGGAGCGGTCTACGGGCGAGAGACCCTTGAAGGTATCGCCAAACTGTGCCGAAACCGCGACCTCTGGCTGATTTCAGATGAAGTCTATGACACTCAGGTATGGGACGGTCAGCATATCTCACCACGCACCTTGCCCGGTATGTCCGAACGAACACTCGTTGTGGGTTCGATGTCCAAATCCCACGCGATGACAGGATTCCGCTGCGGCTGGGTCGTGGGGCCGGAAGAAGTAATCGCCCATCTGATCAACCTCGCGACGCACACGACATACGGCGTACCCGGATTTATTCAGGACGCCGCCAGTTTCGCGCTGACCGCGGGACATGCGTTGGAAGAGCAGATCGCTTCGCCGTTCCGCAAACGGCGCGCTTTGGCCGTTGAAATTCTGAACGCCCAAAACACAGTCGGTTTAGTTCCCGCGCAGGGAGCCATGTACCTGATGCTGGACATCCGCACCACCGGCCTGAGCGGTGAAGAATTCGCAAACGCCCTGCTGGATACGCATTCGATTGCAGTTATGCCGGGTGAAAGCTTTGGATCCGCAGCAGCGGGGCACATCCGTGTGGCGATGACAATTGACGATGAAAGGTTCTGCGCAGCGCTATCGACAATCTGCACATTTGCTGCGGACCTGGCAAAGAAGCAGGTCGCGGCAACTTAAACGCAACTAGAACCGAAAAGAGGTGCGCAGGTTGAACACGTTTGTATCCAGTGTGCCGTTCGACCGCGTGACATCGTCGAACTCTTGTCTCAATGCCTCGCCACTGATGATAAGGCGGTCGCCTATTGGGTAGGCCACACCAATTCCGTACACGGCAGCGGTGTCATTGTCAGCCGAAGCGTCCGCTCGGGCTGCGCCGACCACCACGTAACCAAGGGCACTGCCAAAATCGTAACCGCCGCGCAGCTTCACGCTGGCAATGCCGTCCAAAGTACCCTCGCCATCACCCAGGCTTAGGGAAAGGTGGTTGTACTCAAGCTCACCACCCAAGACGAAATTCCCAAAGTCCCGGTCATATCCGATATGGGCACCGAGGCCAAAGTCATCTCCGCCCGAACCATCCGGACCATCCGCATCAGCGTATCCAAAACTGAACCCGGCATAGGCACCAGTCCAATCCTCGGCCAAAACCGGGGTCGCAAGCGAAGTTGCTAAAGATAGACTGATCACCAAAAGGCGTTTCACTAACCTCTCCTAAAAAACCTTACGCCACAGCTTCGGTTCTTAAAGTAGCACTAACTCAATAACTTGGTTCGTGATCATTAAGTTTCAATTAAAGACACGAGACACTTTCAAATAAGTGAAATCAGTATAACAGATTTACGTCCGCGCAGGGAAAAACTTGCGCATACGAATGAACAGTGTGACATCCGCGTGTTTACTTCGTTTTTGGAGCCCAAGGTCGCAAACAGAACAGATTGCAACACTACAAGACCGAATACTTCTTCACATAGGTGAGGACCGGCATGCAGAACGACATCTGGAAAATTCGACTGGTCAGCCGCACGATCGGTGCGGACCGCGGGCGTGCAGCACGAGGAAGGCCTTCAGGGGTTTAAAACACCCATCCTGAAGTACCTTAACGCTCGGAAACCATACCATGAACGATCAATCCCGAACCTCATCCCGCACTGGTGGCCGCGCTGCGCGACGTGCTGCACGCGCCACCGCATTGCCCGAGCATTTGCGCCCAATCCGCCCCGGCATGGAAGGCGGAGTGCTAAATGTTCTGACCCAAGCCCAGATCGAACGCATCCACGAAACAGCCCTGACCGCCTTGGAAACCATCGGTTTGGCAGATGCCCCGCAAAGCGGCATCGACTATCTGGTTGGGGCTGGCTGCACACCGGGCGACGATGGTCGCATCCGATTTCCGCGCGCTTTGGTTGAAGATACGCTCGCAAAGGCCAACCGCTCGGTAACTCTTTACAGCCGAGACGGTAAAACCGATCTGGAGTTGTCGGGCACGAAGGTCCATTACGGCACGGCCGGTGCCGCAGTCAGTATGGTCGATGTGCATGGGCAGGAATATCGCGACTCGACCGTACAAGATCTGCACGACGCCGCGCGTATCTGTGAACAGCTCGAAAACATTCACTTTGTGCAACGTCCAATGGTCTGCCGAGATATTGCTGACAATCTGGAAATGGACCTGAACACAATTTACGCAGCCTGTTCAGGCACGTTTAAACATATTGGCACCTCATTTACCGAACCCAGTCATGTTGCTCCTGCGATGGAGATGATCCACATGATTGCTGGCGGCGAAGGTAAATATCGTGAACGACCATTTGTGTCGAATTCGAACTGTTTCGTTGTCCCGCCGATGAAATTCGCAACTGAAAGCTGCGAAGTGATGGAAGAATGCATTAAGGCCGGGATGCCAGTCCTGCTGCTTTCTGCCGGGATGGCCGGTGCTACCGCGCCCTCAACGATCGCCGGAGCAATTGCGCAAGCGACTGCCGAATGCCTTGCGGGACTGGTTTATGTCAATGCTGTAAGCCCCGGCGCTCCGGCGATTTTTGGGACTTGGCCCTTTGGTCTCGACCTTCGGACCGGTGCAATGTCCATTGGGTCCGGAGAGCAAGCCCTGCTGACCGCAGGTTGCGCCCAGATGCATCGTTTCTACGATTTGCCGGGCGGTGCCGCTGCCGGGGCGTCGGATTCGAAACTGCCCAATATGCAAGCGGGTTGGGAGCAGATGTGCTCAAACGTCATGGCGGGTCTCGCCGGTTTGAACATGGTGTACGAAGCTGCGGGCATGCACGCGTCATTGCTTGGGTTTTGTCATGAAAGCCTGATCTTGAGCGACGATTTGATCGGTCAGGCGCAGCGCTGCGTGCGCGGGATCGAGGTCACTGACGAAACGTTGGCATTGGATCAGATGGCACAGGTCTGTATGGGTGGGCCCGGTCACTATCTTGGTGTAGATGCAACGCTCAGCCGGATGCAGGCGGATTACGTTTATCCTACCTACGGCGACCGAACATCACCGAAAGAGTGGGCAGAACTTGGCAAACCCGACCTGCTTGAGAAGGCTGTCAAACGCAAGCAAGAGATTTTGGCCACGCCCTCTCCAGCCCGCTTTGACCCCTTGCTGGACGCTGAGATTCGCGAAGTATTTAACATCCACCTCGGCAAGTAACATACTGGAATAATGTCGTTCTTTCTGGCTGCCTTTGCTTCGGCAGTCAGCAATATGAGTCTATTCGTATCGCTGCGTGGGTCTACCTAGGAGCCAGGTTGGACGGCAAAAAGAAAGGGGGCCGAGGCCCCCTGTCAGTTTCGCCTTCCAGGCTCATTTCGTTGACCGCCCGGTATTTTTTTGCCTGCGGCCTGGACTGCGCATGGGACGAGCGCACCCGCCCCGTGAAAGAGTGGGAGGGAGCAAATATTCCGCCCCACCCTGTTCCCGGCCAACACGGGCATGTTGACCGAGTGGAGAAAGGCAACCCTGGTAAGTCTTGGCGCCTCTCTCTGTGTTCGTCGGGACCGGAAATCCATTGGAAACCCAGGTCCCTACACCCCGCCTGGCGGGGCGTTTGCCTTAGCTACACCCGCTGGTCGCCCCGCAGGTATTGCATTTCATACAGGTGCCGTTACGCACCAGCGTGTAGTTTCCGCATTCGCCGCAGGGGTCGCCTTCGTAGCCCTGCATCTTAGCCTTGGTGCGGGCGTCCATACTGGTCGTCACAGTTGTTTCCACGACGGACGCTTCGAATTGTGCAGCGGGTTCCGCCATGCCGCTCACTTCGGCCTGGCCACTGTTGAACACGACCAAGTCTTGCGGAAGGCGCTTTCTTAGGTATCCGGTTGAACTGATTTGTTTTAACACTTCCAAAGACTTGGACGCCGCACTTTCACTGATTTCCGACACGTTCGCACGGCCCTCTTCTTCGCCCCGGCCCAGATCGTCGAAGGTCGCTCCTTCGGGCTTCACATGGGCCAGATCGGTGCGGTCCAGATAGGACACGGCCAGTTCGCGGAAGATGTAATCAAGGATCGACGTCGCGTTCTTAATCGAGTCGTTGCCCTGCACCATCCCAGCTGGTTCGAACTTGGTGAAGGTAAAGGCGTCGACGAATTCCTCAAGCGGAACACCATATTGCAGGCCGACCGACACAGCGATGGCAAAGTTGTTCATCATCGCCCGGAAGCCAGCGCCTTCCTTGTGCATATCGATGAAGATCTCGCCCAGTTTGCCGTCTTCGAACTCGCCGGTGCGCAGATAGACCTTGTGTCCGCCAACGATCGCTTTTTGCGTGTACCCCTTGCGGCGGTGCGGCAGTTTCTCGCGATGACTGCGGATCATTTCTTTGACCACAACCTTCTCGATCACTTTCTCTGCCAGAACGACGGCTTTTTCCTGCGCCGATCCGCTTTCAAGAACTTCTGCTGCTTCGTCATCATCCTCGACCAGCGCCGCCGCCAGAGGTTGCGACAGTTTCGAGCCGTCACGATAAAGAGCGTTCGCCTTCACACCCAGCGACCAGCTAAGTTCATAAGCCTTCTGGCAATCCTCGATGGTCGCGTCATTGGGCATGTTGATCGTTTTCGAGATCGCGCCCGAGATAAAGCTTTGCGCCGCAGCCATCATTGTAATGTGGCTATCAACCCCAAGGAAACGTTTGCCTTTCTTGCCGCACGGGTTGGCGCAGTCGAAGATCGCGTAATGCTCCTCTTTCAGGTGCGGTGCGCCTTCCAGCGTCATGGTTCCGCAGACATGGTCGTTGGCCGCGTCGATATCCGCCTTACTGAAGCCAAGATGACGCAGCAAATCGAAGGTAGGGTCGTTCAGCTTGGTCGCCGGAATGCCCAGAACACCGGTGCAGAAATCCTCTCCCAATGTCCACTGATTGAAGACAAACCGGATGTCGAATGCGCTTTCCAGTGCGGCGTCTACCTTGGCCAGTTCGCTTGGACCAAAACCGTGACCGGTTAGCGACGTGTGGTTGACGCCCGGCGCGTTGCCGATTGTACCGTGGCCGACCGCGTAACCTACGATCTCTTCAATTTGAGACGAGGAGTAGCCCAGCTTTTCCAGCGCCGAAGGCACCGAACGGTTGATGATCTTAAAATACCCGCCACCGGCCAGTTTCTTAAACTTTACCAGAGCGAAGTCCGGTTCGATCCCAGTCGTGTCACAATCCATCACCAGACCGATGGTGCCGGTCGGTGCGATCACGGTGGCCTGCGCGTTGCGATAGCCGTTCTTTTCACCCAGGCTCAGCGCCTCATCCCAAGCCGACATGGCTAACTCGACCAGCCGCTTATCCGGACAGTTGCCATGATCCAAAGGCACGGGCTTAACGGCGAGCTTCTCATAACCCTCGGTCACGCCCTGCGCCGCGCGGCGGTGATTGCGAATCACGCGCAGCATGTGGTCGGCGTTGCGCTTGTACCCTTTGAACGCGCCCAGCTCCCCGGCGATTTCAGCCGACGTCGCATAGGCCACACCCGTCATAATGGCAGTCAGCGCGCCACAGATCGCCCGCCCCTCATCCGAGTCATAGCTGTAGCCCATGTTCATCAGCAAACCGCCGATATTGGCATAGCCCAGACCCAGCGTGCGGAAGTCATAGGACAACTGCGCGATCTCCCTTGACGGGAACTGCGCCATTGTCACCGAGATTTCCAGCGTCAGCGTCCAGAGACGCGAGGCGTGCATATAATCCTCCGCCTGGAATTCACCATCCTTCAGAAAGGTCAGCAGGTTCATCGACGCCAGGTTACAAGCCGTGTCGTCGAGGAACATGTACTCCGAGCACGGGTTTGATCCGCGAATCTCGCCATCTTCGGGACATGTGTGCCATTCGTTGACGGTGTCGTGGAATTGAATGCCCGGATCGGCGCAAGCCCAGGCCGCGTGTCCGACCTTTTCCCACAGATCGCGAGCCTTAACAGTCTTGGCCACCTTACCATCGGTGCGGTTTATCAGTTCCCAATCGGCGTCTTTCTCGACCGCTGTCAGGAACGCATTGGTCACACGGATCGAGTTGTTCGAGTTCTGACCCGAGACCGAGCTATAGGCCTCGGAATCCCAGTCTGTATCGTATGTTGGGAATTCGATACTGTCATGCCCCTGCCTAGCATAATCTAGCACACGTTTAACGTATGTCTCTGGAATTGCGACTTTTTTGGCCTCGCGAATGGCCTTCTTCAATGCCGAATTCTTTTGGGGGTCATACGCGTCATCCTGCGCACCATCCCACGCGCGGATGGCCTCGAAAATGCCGTTCAGCATCTTTTCGTGCATCTTAGATCCGGCAACGATCGAGGCCACCTTCTGTTCTTCGATCACCTTCCATTCGATGAATTGTTCGATGTCAGGGTGATCCGCATCGACGATCACCATCTTTGCTGCTCGACGGGTTGTGCCGCCTGATTTGATCGCGCCAGCGGCGCGGTCGCCGATCTTGAGAAAGCCCATAAGGCCCGAGGACTTGCCGCCACCCGACAGCGCCTCACCTTCTGCACGCAGGTGGCTGAAGTTGGTTCCGGTGCCCGAGCCATATTTGAAAAGGCGGGCCTCGCGCACCCACAGATCCATGATGCCACCTTCATTCACCAGATCATCACCAACAGACTGGATGAAGCACGCGTGTGGCTGCGGATGTTCGTAGGCGGATTTCGACTTGGTCAGTTTGCCAGTCTTGTAGTCGACATAGTGGTGCCCCTGCGCAGGGCCGTCGATGCCATACGCCCAATGGAGACCAGTGTTGAACCATTGCGGCGAGTTCGGCGCAGCGCGCTGCGTCGCCAGCATGTAACGCATCTCGTCAAAGTAAGCGCGCGCGTCTTCCTCGGTCGAGAAATAGCCACCTTTCCAACCCCAATAGGCCCAAGCGCCGGCCAGACGGTCGAATACTTGCTTCGAAGACGTCTCACCGCCGAATTCTGCTCCCTCAGCGGGAACCGAGCGCCATAGGAACTCGGGTACGTCCTTTTCTTTGACCTTCTTCAGCTTACTGGGAACGCCCGCCTTACGGAAATACTTCTGCGCAATCACGTCGCTTGCGACTTGGCTCCACTCTGCGGGAACTTCGATTTCTTCCAGGCGGAAAACAATTGTTCCATCCGGGTTACGGATTTCGGACGTCGCTGTGACAAAGTCCAGATTTGCGTATGCGTCCTGCCCCGACTTAGTGAATTTTCTGTCAATCTTCATGTCCGCCGCCCTAGATTCAATCAACT
Source organism: Ruegeria sp. YTSA135 (assembly GCF_059610165.1). Classification (NCBI taxonomy): domain Bacteria; kingdom Pseudomonadati; phylum Pseudomonadota; class Alphaproteobacteria; order Rhodobacterales; family Roseobacteraceae; genus Ruegeria; species Ruegeria sp. YTSA135. The sequence goes on from NZ_JBXWNC010000001.1 coordinate 60,787, forward strand.
TTTCCGTTTGCGTCAGGCGCGCCTGCGCAACCCGAACGCCGTGCCAGACAAGATTGGGCGCGGCTGGCCAAGCACCGCCTACGGCAACGTAATACCGCCGACGCGGCTGCACGATAAATTGATGTGCTTTCCGGCCCTCGCCCTGTGCTTTCTTCTAGTTTTCCTACTAGATTTAGTAGCACCTCTCTCGGCCCATACAACTTGACGTATTCGGCCATAGATCGTCAACGGCATTTTTCAGCGATTTTTGAAATCTTTTGTATTGACCCAAAAGTTACAGCAACCGCGGTTTTTGGCCGACACCGATTCCTCCACAGGGTCATCTAGGGTCCGCAGAACCGTCTTGAGCTTTGACGCAGCAAAATTAGCTGTTTTTCTCTACACAGTTACGAGCACTTTATAAACTCACGATATGGTGGATGGGTTCAGAAAGAATCAGGGCCCTTCACCGACCGCACCAGTCAGGAGGCAGCATGATCGAGGCAGTGAGTCAAAAGGATGATGGGCGATGAAGGTACTAAGGTTGTTTCCAGTACTGACCCTGATCGTGGCTTGCACACAACAAATCGCCCCCACCCCTACAAAAAGCGCACAGTTCGAATCCTATCCTGAACGTCTTTTCACAACCTTCGAAACCGAGTGTGATGGCCTAGCCGAGCAGTTCGAAAAAATCGGGAATCGGGTTTTCGAATGTCAGGAACTGTTACCGCCCGAGACCACAGCGTTTCTGATTCTCAACTACGACGGTTATCCGCAGGATCTGCCGAAAAGTGTGATGCGCATGACATCAACAAAAAACGCGTCGGGCTACCGTGTGGATGCCGAACTGTATTTTAATGTGCCGCAGAAAAAAGGCCCTGCTGTAAAAGTCCCTGTGGAAAGCAAGGCTTTGGACGCGGCTATTGGTGCCCTGTTTCAAAGAATGGGTGGAACACCAACGTAGTAATAGAAGTGGTCGGGGCGGCAGGATTCGAACCTACGACCCCCTGTACCCAAAACAATGGGCGCAAACCATTTTAGGAAATAATTTCAAAAGTTTGACGAACGGCCCTTCGATTCTGCCTCACTTTTCTCTAGCCGAATTCGCGATCCTAGACACTTCTTCGCTGGAAGCACACTACTTGATTCTTAGAGTATTCTTGAATCCAAGAAAAAATTGCCGCCCGAGTCTCCCGCTCACCCGGTCTTTGTCATGGAGAGATTCTGAGTCGGGAATGTACAAGCAGTAAGTATTTACAGGCTGACTTACCTATTAGTTTCGAAACACTGCCTAAGAAGACTGAAAAGCTTAGGCCAAGTGCCTTGCAAAGCTCCCTCGAGAACTTGGTTTTGCCGATACCAGGAGAACCAACCAAAAGCGTCGGTCGGAACCGGATGACATCGGATCCCATTCCCCAACTCAATTCGATGTCATGAGCAATACCGTCGACGGCCCGCTTGCAGTGCGGAAAACTTGTCGGCAGCAAGCGAACTTTCTCAAGGTGTTCCGGAACTTTGAGGCGCGCGAACTGGCCACTCCATTCAACCAACTCCTGGATGTGTTTTGGCATTTCGTTTTTGAGATTGCGCGGCAGGTAGTCAAAGTCGCTTTGACCGATGAGGCAACGTGCGTCGAGCTTATTTGAATCTTCGTCAGACTCACCATCCTCTGCCGACGTCGTCTGGTAGTTTTTGACAAGCAATTTAGCGACCTGGTGCCACACATCCATGCTGGGCATCTGGTTGATTGCATCGGCTGCGAAAGATGTTGGGATCGGGTCGTTTTCTTTCAGTTTGTCGATCTCGGTTTGTCGCCAGTCTGTGTCGTCTGAAACGGTATACATAGATGCTTCAGCGCCCCTGCTTTTGATGACCTTGAACGCGTTTTCGGGTGGCTGCTGGTCGATAATGCGCGCCTTGAGTTCGTCCCATTCACGCTTGTCTCCAACAACTTCGACAGCGCGGCGAACAACGTCCTGAAACTCCCAGTCGAACCCCGAGAGCCGCCTGACTTCTGCGTCTTCCCATTTCCGTCTCTTGAGTACCATTTCTACAGTCCTTTGGAGACGCAACACGGGCACCGATGACCGATTGCCGTCCAAGCAATTTGACCCAAATAGCCGCAATTTTGACACCGGAGCGGATCATCCAGCAGGTGTTGGATGTTGAATCTCGGCTTCGACTTGCCAGTGTTGTCCGCCATGCGATGCATGCACCAGCAGCACATGTTGACGATCCAGGCATCGAGGATTTGCGTCCGGCAGCTGTTTCCGCACCACTCGCAACTGCGATTGGCCTCAGTGATCGCGGTCACAATGTCCGAATCCTGGTAGCCGTCGGTGTTTGCGCGGCTGTAGTAGATACGCAGCTCGCCAAACTTTTGCTTGATCTGATGAACCTCGGGAGCATGCCTTTTTTGCCCAATCGCGCGCTTCTTGACGCGCTCAAGCGCTTCTTCGACGATCCGGATCCAGCCCTGGCACTCCTTTCCGAGTTCGCTGACTACGCCGTTATGGATATCATCCCAATCAATCACGGACATATCTACCTCCCGTTTCTTGCCGACAGGGGCGATTTAGCCATGTGTTCACAGATTGCTTCCGCTACCAACTCTCGGAACATAGACCACCAGAGACTTGGTTCCGCTACGCGCAGGTGCCGTTTGAATTCCTGGTTGTCTTGATGGTGGGCTACGCTTCTAGGAAGCCAATTGAATTCATGCTGAGACTTACTTTCCGACACAAGAAATTCCTCCTTTGAAAATGGTAGGAGGGGTCGGAATCGAACCGACTCGTGCACTCTAATCTGGAGCTATCACAGGGGTATAAGCCCCGCCCGCATACCAATGCTGCCTCCCACGGGTTTCGCGTTGACTATCGACCTCAGGTCGATATTCGGTGGCAGATGATGCGTGCGTTTGACATACGCTAAGGCTGGTCCAATTCCTGCGCCCACGTCAAGACGGAAACTGAAGCGCCAAGTGAGATTATTTATAGATGATTGAAAATAATCAATTATTTCCATTAACATTCTACGAATGCGCAGTTTGAGTACCAGCTCACATGACTTCGCTAGGTGAAGAATCGACCGATCCTGATGCTCGCGTTGTTCATGCTTGGAGCGTCAGGTAAAAACGCCCTGAGAACGCTTGATGCGAGTGACTTTTGTTGGTTCAGCAGTCTCAGGAACAAGATTTAGAACAACGAAAGCGAGCCTGCTTGCCAAGGCTTGGATGGCTTGAGAGTCCTCCATCAAAAATAAGATGAAAAAGTCATGCGTCGTCTTTTTCATAGAATTCCTTTCGAACCCTTTTCTGATATTCAATGTCATGAACAAGAATTGCGCAGATCTTGGTCGTATCTAAGAATACCTTTTCAATCTCTTCGTCTGTAGCCGCTTTCGGCTCTTCAGGCAGACTTCGCCATGTCAGCCAACATACTGCTAAACCAAATACACCGATGCCGACGGCGAAGATTGAAATAATCTGATCAGGCTCCATTCGCTCATTTTACCATAGCTATCCTGAGTGGAGAAAGAATTTGCGTACGAACAGCCCAAAGCCGACCTTCAAATCCGAACTTTGCAGTTACTATGTTGCGTGACCAGGCCGCCGGTTTTATCAGCGCAACTTGGTTCCGGCACCGCTATTCTGGCAACCCTGCACGATGAAGCGCCTCAAAGTAGCGTTCAGCGCCTTCAGAGCCGCCATAGTCCACGTTGCCCCGCCACTTCGAGATCGTTTCATCAGGTTTCATTTGCAGCATCTGCGCCAACGCCGCAGACGCTTTATCAGGTTCCCCAAGCATTGCGTGAGCGGCGGCCCTTGTGCTGTGGAGTGCGGCATAGTTCTTTGAGAAGCGCAAACCAGCCTCTGCGTAGGCGATAGCATCATGGTCTCGACCAAGCATTACGCAAGAGGTGGCGGCACCCCCGGAAGCACCCACGAAAACGGCTCCATATCGGCCCAACCGAAGCGCCGTCTGAAAGCAACTCAATGCCATTTTAGGAAACCCGGCCCAGTTGTATCCCCAACCCATAAACAAATGCAGGCGGGCATCTAATGGCGCTCGTTGCCGGATTTGCTCCAGCGCCACTGAAAGTCGATCCGCGTCCCCGTCAACGTTGTAGTCAGCCACGGCAACACTCAGATCAAGCGTCGGGCTTTGCCCTGCCATCTGTCGTCCGACCTCAATCCAGCGTGGCAATTTCTCATAGTAGGATGACAGCTCGCGACGAAGATCATAGGTTCTCGCGCCATTCATTGTCCAAATAGCCTCGGCATAGGCGGCAGCGAGGGTTGGTTTGGCTTCGATGGCTCTGGCGTGATACGATAACGTTTCTTCGTAGCTGTCGATGCTGGCATCCGACCAAGCGATCATGCCCATAAGGACGCATTGCTCAGCGGTCAATTCGTCCTCTGGCAAAGCGGAGAGCTTTGCGGTCTCAGACTGAATCAAGAGTCCACCAACGGCGTCCAACAGCTTTTCTACGACTTCGTCCTGCCAATCGAAGATGTCTTCTATCAAGCCATCGAACTTCTGAGTCCAGATTTCAGAACCAGAAGGGTCATTTAAGCGGGCCTCCAAGCGCAATCGTTCACCGTGTCCACGTAGCATGCCACGAAGTGCATACCCCTCTGATGGTATTGTGGAAGTTATCGCCGCGTTTAACCAGTTGATCGTTTGAAAATAAGACCCGAAATCTGAAGTGAGGGCGGCGGCCATTTCTTGTAATTCAGTGCGTAGGTCGCTGCACGTGACAGGATGAATGGAGAGCTTTGGCAAGCTCGTCTCGGCGAAGGAATTCGAGCTTTGCCATGCGCCCAGGTGTGGCCCATCGTAAATCCACACATCCAGGCTGCGCTGGATGTTCTTGAGCTTCTTTTTCCCAACTGCTTTGAAAGCGTCTGCAAGAGTGTGTTCAAGATTCAAGTGTACGGGTTCAGAAATTGCGATGCCACCGGTTGGCGCAATACTCTCAAGCCGTGCGGCAATGTTTACACCGTCACCCAGGATGTCATCACCTTTTTCTGTGATGTCACCCACATGAACACCGATCCGCATGTTCATTAACGTGTGTTCAGCCAACTGCTCTTGCAGCTGCATTGCTGCGGTTACAGCTTGCGCCGCGCTGTCAAATTGCACCAGCCAACCATCGCCCATGCTCTTTACGACACGACCTGATTGGCCTGCTATCGTTGGGGTGACGATGTCGCTTTCCAGGTTATCAAGCATTAGAATTGTAGCTTGCTCATCTTTGTGCATAAGCGCCGAATACCCAACGACATCCGCAGCTAGTATTGCCGCCAACCTTCGTTGCAACTGTTGACTCTTGTCCGACATGCGTTCGACGATAGATGATGCGGCTCTCTACTCCAACTGCCTGAAAACGAGGGTCGCTCAGGGCTCTTTGCTGAAGTTCTCCGCCCTTGGCATCAGCGACAGTTCCAGCCCAAAGCAGACATGCCACAGCAACACACGGGACGGGAACTGCCGTTCTTTGCAGTTGCAAAGTCATTCATGGGAAACTCAAAAAGCGGCCATTCAGGTTCAGTATGACGATCTCGACGATCCCGCGGCCGCACCTATGTCACCGAAGCGCCCAGTAGAACGGTTAGTCCACCGTAGCGTCTGTTCAGCGAAGAAAAATCGACGTCACCTCAGTTTTAATAACGCCAAACAAAGCCTTAGATAGTACAGGAGAGACATCAACGTTTACGGATAAGCAGAGGGCGTTGCACCTCACAAACGCACCTTAATCTGTATTTCGGGCAGTGCGAAAAGCGATCATGGTTAAGTCATCCAAACGTTCTTCATTCGTACTATAATCTTGAAAAGCGCTGTGAATAGCCGACAATAGATCTGCCGAACAAGACCACTCTTCCTGTTCAAATACAGATACAATTCTCTGAAAACCAAAAGCTAAACGTTTTTCTCCACCTAATTGGTCAATCAACCCATCAGTTGAAATAAAAAAATCTGTGATTTGATCCATTTGAACTTCGTGCTCCAAGTATTTTGGACCAATTGGAGTATCCGCATACCCAATGCTCAGCTTATCACCTCGGATTCGGTCAATGCCGGTCTTGGATTTGACCAAAAGAGACATGTGGGCACCTGCAAACGTCGCTACCCCTTTTGCTGAATCGATCTGGCATATCGCAGCGTCCATGCCGTCGTTGGAGGTCCCGTTTTCAGTATCCTGGTTTAGAAGTGAACGCGTCAAATCGCTCAACTTGGACAGCGCCAGCGACGGGCTAAGCGTTTCATTTTCGAAGTAGAGCCGCTCGAGTGTAGCGATTGCCAACATGGTCATGAAGCCTCCGGGAACGCCATGTCCAGTGCAATCAATTACGGCGAGCGTCGTAATTGGGCCGTCCGCTTTGATCCAGTAGATATCCCCACCAACCAAATCGCGTGGTTCCCATATGACAGCGAAATCAGCAAAGGCTTCCTCGCACTGGCTTGTCGTAGGCAACAAACCCTGCTGAATTCGCGTGGCATAGTTTACGCTTGCGACGATCTGGTGGTGCGCCTCGCGGATTTCATTGACACGTTCAACCTCCCGATCCAACATTGAGTTATAGCTTTGAACAACCTTGCCAATCTCATCTTCCGACTCGTATGGGACAATTTGAGGGTCATCGTATCGCTCGAACCTTTCAATGGCTTTCAACATTTGGCCGAGAGGTCTGTTGATGAGCCATAAAAATGCAGCAGCGCCTGCTAAGATGAGTGCAAATCCCCCGAGCATTCCAAGAAGGACCACAACCCCCACTTCTGTCCTTAACTCATCGTTCAGGATCTCCTGATCAATTCGGACCAACATCGTGGCTGGCCCTGCGGCCGTCGGAACAGAAACGACGACGTCTAGACCAGATTTTTTTATCTTGTCGCATCCAATAGCAGGCCAGGAAACCAGAGATTCCGAGCTTCGCTCTAACCTCTGTTCAGCGCAAATAATGTAAGGAAAACCCGAATAGACGGCGAGCAGACTCGTTGCTTGCGCAAAATTCCCTACTTCAACCAATTCAGCCAATGGGCGTGCTATACGATTGGCAATCGTTGCAACCTCTGCGGCAACCTGATCCGTTTGAGCTTTCTTTTTAAATTCATAGTAAAAAAGAAGCACAATGGCATTTAACACGCCTCCGAGCAGGAGGGTCGCCAGAATATGCTTTAGAAATATTCGGCGCTTCAAGAATGTCCAGAGTTTACGCACTAAATGCCTCTATAGTGTCCGGCATCTAGTTCCCGATGTTCTTCATCGCGGCCTGAAGAGCGCCACGATTGTTGACGATCATCTGCACAACTTTGTAGTCCCCGGAAACTTCCCGCACAAGAAAGTCTGCCGTCACAGTGTCGCCATCTTCGGTTATCATTTCAGAGCAGACGAAATAGTCATTTCCCGCAAGAAGAACCATGGGATGAACATTCGCAGGGTAAACGGTTTCAAACGCGTTGGTTGTCGTGTCCAGATACGTGTAAGAACCGTCGACCATCACCCCATCGACATGCGAAATCATGGCGGATTGGAGCTTTGCCTTGACCTCAGTTGGAATGTCGGCCGCTGTAGCCGGGTTGGACGATATTACTACGGCGACCACACACAATAGCCTAATCACATTAACCTCCCCACTTACAACACTGCACAATTGATACACTAAAAATGCATAAATGTGTATCTTATGATATTAAGACCTGAATTGAACTTGGTGCCACCCAAGCATGACCAAGGGGAACAGATGCTTGCAAGCGAAGTCTACGAACTACGCGCCAACCTGCGCCGACAAGGCGTTGTCTTTGCATACAGTGGTTATGTAACCGAAGGTATTCTCAGTGGTGTTGGCGATGCGTTAAAGCAGAAATTAGTGTCTGAAGATGCTGACACCAAAACTCTCCGAAGCGTTTTCGCTGTTTTTGTAGAGCAAATGCAGAACATCATCAGATATTCAGTTGAACGGCTACCAGCCGAAGGTGAGACCGAGGTGTTGGACATAAGTTACGGCATCGTGACTATCGGCAACGAGGCCGACGGCTATGTCGTTCATGCGGGCAATCTGATCCTTTTGAGTGACGTAGATAACATGCGAAAACGACTTTCCGAACTACGCGCCATGAATCGTGAGGAACTTAGGGCTGCGTACAAAGGCCAACTCCGGTCAGAAACTGACGCCGTCAGCAATAGTGCAGGTATCGGGTTAATTGAAATTGCGCGCCGAGCGTCAAAGCCAATCGAGTTTGATTTTATGCGGATTGACGATCAGCACGCATTCTTCGCACTCAAAGCGACGGTTTAAGAGGGTACGAATGCAGAAAATTGATATCCCGGCAACAAACCGCACCCCGGCCGTGGCGTTCGATTTTGACGTTGGCCACCTCAAACTGATTGGGGAATCCTACCCTGAGGATGTTACGACATTCTACAACCCGTTGTTTGATGCTTTGAAAAGTTGGTTGTCGGATGGTTCAGTATCCAAATGTCGTTTTGACTTTGAACTCATCTATTTCAATTCGTCCAGCGCCAAGGCCATCATGATGATCATGGAGCTTTTGGATTCCGCTGCTGAGGCGGGGAATAGCGTTGACGTCTATTGGTTTCACGACCCCGAAGACGAGACCATGGAAGAACTTGGGGAGGAGTTTGGGGAAGACCTGAAACATGCCAAGTTCACACTGGAAAAGTTGTTGGATCGATGACTATCGACGATCTCTTTGTTCGCGAGAATGAGGCTTTGGAAGTCGCGGAAGCAGCTTTAAACAGTGGACAATTTCCGAATGATGAAACACGCAAATCAATTGAAAACCTTGTCGGAGAATACAGAAAGCTGCTCAGAACCACGCGGCGCATGATGCGATTGAGTGATCGTAACGAGCGGGAACTGAATGCACTAGCCGAAAAACAGCGCATCGCCGCCGAAGAGGTTACCCAAAAAAACCAAGAGCTTGAGGCATTGTCAGGAAAGCTTGCCAAATACTTATCGCCTCAAGTCTACAACTCGATCTTTTCCGGTCGCCAAGAAGTTAAACTCGCGAGTAAGCGAAAAAAGCTGACAGTGTTTTTCTCGGACGTCGCCGGCTTCACAGAGCTTACGGATCAGATGGAGTCGGAAGATTTAACAGAACTCCTGAACAGCTACCTGACCGAAATGGCGGAAGTCGCTCTGAACCACGGTGCGACGATAGATAAGTTTATCGGCGACGCAATCCTTGTCTTCTTTGGAGATCCGGAGACTAAAGGGGTGCGGGAAGATGCTTTGACATGCGTGAGAATGGCAATTGCAATGCGAGACAAGTTGACAGAGTTGCGGGCAAAATGGAGCCGTCATGGAATAAGACAACATTTACAATGCCGTATAGGTATCAATACAGGCTTTTGTACGGTTGGGAATTTTGGAAGTGACGACCGAATGGATTACACTATTATCGGCGGCGCTGTAAACGTGGCATCAAGGTTGGAGCATCAGGCCGAGGAAGGAGAGATTTACATCTCGTACGAAACCTGGGCGCACGTGAACCACGAAATAGAGACCGAAGAAGTTGGAGCTATCCAAGTCAAGGGCGTGGCTCAACCTGTCATGACATACCGCGTCTTGGGTCAAAAGAAATCGAGACCGCGCGCAGAAAAAGTAGTATATGAAAACCCGAACTTTCAAATGGTGTTGGACCCGAGCTCGATGACACCAGAAGAACGCGCCGCAAGCTTAGAGATACTTACGACGGCGCTTGCTTCACTCCGCAAAAACGAACACTGAGGTCTCGCAGCCAGTGTTTGGACGTGTCTCGGCAAATTCCCACGAATACTCAAGAATTGTTCCATGCTGTGGACAAGGTCAGTTTTGTTCATAGATCTGAACTAGATGAAACTGCTTCAAGGGTAGCTTCGCCCGCGGACTGTGAGCTCACCCAACCCAAAACATTGCTCTTGCAGCGGACGGCTGCAATGCGATCTGCGACCACAGAATAAAGACCTACCCTTGGATGTCAAAAGAGAGCTGTTCGCCAAAATTTGCAAAGCCCGCTTTCTGCGCATAGCCGCTGTTGGAACTGATCGCAGAGAAAGCCCAATATTATTCTTCCTAGTAAAGGAAAAATTGCAGCAGTCTTTTGTAGTACCGCATACAGAACACTGAAAAGTCCTCCAAGAACAGATAAGTCGAATTCTATGCTTAAAAGAATCAGGGATCAGGTTCAGATCTCTACCCCACTTTTTCCCAGCTTTACTTGGGTGTTCCAGCGCCCGCCCGCGTTCGTCCCCGTTCAACATTGTATCGGCGGCTAATCCTACGAAGCCAATTAAGACCTTAATAGATCATTGTTTTTCTCGAAGAACAGATATGAGAAGTGGTCGGGGCGGCAGGATTCGAACCTACGACCCCCTGTACCCAAAACAGGTGCGCTACCAGACTGCGCCACGCCCCGGACCGTGCGCCTTCCTAACGATACCGTTCGGATTTGAAAAGCCCTAACAGGGCCAAATTGCAGGTCCTTGTGAAAAAATTTTGTGCTGCATCTGCGTACCCGGTGTGATCCGGTACTGCTCGGCGAGCCCGGCGTTGATTTCGAGAACCGCAAACACCGAATCGCCACCCTCGATCGGCGTTTCGTCGCCCGGAATCGCGTTGTGGTGCACATGAACAACTGTGCCGTTGCGACTCAGGAAAATGATATCCAGTGGAATCAGAGTATTTTTCATCCAGAATACGACTGGTTGCGGCGGGTCGAACACGAACAGCATGCCAGCCCGCTGCGCCAGCGACTCACGGAACATCAAGCCACGCGCCCTCTCCTGCGGGCTTATTGCCAGTTCCACGTTGAAGGTAATCTGAGCCTTATCGTTTCGCAGGCTGACGCGGTCATCCACACATGCAGCAAGAACCTCACCGGTCCATAGCATCAGGATACTTGCAAGAACCGTAAAAATTCTGGCCATCAGGATTTATTCGTCCAACGCCGCTTCCCAGGCCAATACCTGAGCAGCCATACGTCCGCGTTTGCCACTGATAACGCGCATAGCAAGCGCCTCACCGGGTTGCAGATCGGCCAAACCAGACCTGCGCAGAACTTCGATATGCAGAAACACATCCTCGCCGCGGCCAAAAACATTGGCGAAACCAAAGCCTTTGCCCTTGTCGAACCATTTTACCCGTGCAGCTTCTAACGGTGCTTCGGCGATCACGACCGGATCAAGCTCAGCAAAATCCGCAAGCATCATTGAGTCGGTCCGCGCAGGCGGATCAACGCTGATAACTTCTACAGCCTGAACACCGCGATCCGTGCGATGCGTCATAATCTCGATCCCGGCACCATCCGCGACCGAGCTTTGACCGAAATTGCGCAATACATTTACGTGCAACAGGATATCCGGGCCACCTTCGTCCGACACAACAAACCCGTATCCCTTAGCGGGATCGAACCATTTCACGTGTCCACGAACGCGGTACATATTGTTCAGGTCTTCTGGCACGGTTTTCCTAACGCGAATGTCAACTGCTCGTTAAGGGTCCGATGTGTATGAAATTGTCGCGCAAATTCAAGTTGAAAAAAACCTTTAGTTCCTGCGTGTTGCATTTCACGATACGCGAACGTCATGGATTTAACCTTTGCACTTCCCATTCCGAGCCTGCCTGATCCCGGCGCCATTGGAACCGGTCGTGCAGACGGAACGCACCATCGGCCCAGAACTCGATCTCTGTCGGCACCAACCTGTATCCACCCCAAAATGGTGGTCGCGGTGGGTTAGGTCCCAATTTCGCGGTCACCTTTGCAACCTCTGCCATCAAAGCAGACCGACTGCTGAGAGGCTGGGACTGCTTTGACGCCCACGCCCCCAAACGGCTTTTCAACGAACGAGAGGCATAATACTCATCTGCCTGCGGCCCGGTTTCACGTGTTATTGTACCACGAACACGGATTTGACGCCGCAATGATTTCCAATGCATCACAAAAGCCGCTTTTCCCGCCGAATCCAGCTCGGCCGCCTTGGCGCTTTCGTAATTGGTGTAGAAAACAAAAGCGTCGGATTCGATTTCTTTCAGCAGAACCATGCGTGCATTGGGCAGGCCATCGCTATCCACGGTCGCCAGCGCAATTGCGTTGGGATCATTCGGTTCAGTGTCCTGAGCTTCTGCCAGCCACCGTCCCGCAATTGCAAAAGGATCAGTGCCAGCGAAAATGCCGTCACGCTCTGTCATTTCCATCCCCCGGAAACTTTTAAGTTACACCCTAGGGCGAGAACCCGCTGCGAGCAAGAGTTCACGGCCTTGATGGAACGCACCCAATGGCATAAACCAACGCAACAAATCGCGACGACAGGCGGAGAACCACACATGTCAAATCAGTTGATGGCCGGCAAACGCGGCCTCATCATGGGACTGGCCAATGATAAATCGATCGCATGGGGGATTGCGCGCGCTCTATCGGATGCCGGGGCCGAATTGGCCTTTTCCTATCAGGGCGATGCGCTAAAAAAGCGGGTCGATCCATTGGCAGCACAGCTTGGCAGTGAAATCGTTCTGCCCTGTGATGTCAGTGATGAGGCGTCAATTGATGCCTTGTTCACCTCGCTCGAAGATAAGTGGGGCAAACTGGACTTTGTTGTTCACGCGATCGGCTTTTCCGACAAGAACGAGCTTCGTGGCCGTTATGTCGATACCAGCCGGGCAAACTTCAAGCTGACCATGGACATATCTGTCTATTCCTTCACGGCCGTGATGCAACGCGCCGAGAAGATGATGTCAGAAGGAAGCAGCGCGATTACGCTTACCTATTACGGCGCCGAACAGGTTATGCCGCATTATAACGTAATGGGTGTTGCAAAGGCAGCATTGGAAGCATCGGTCAAATATCTGGCCGAGGATCTGGGCAAGGACGGTATCCGCGTCAACTCAATCTCGGCCGGTCCGATCAAGACTCTGGCCGCCAGTGGCATAGGCGACTTCCGCTACATTATGAAATGGAACGAGTATAACTCGCCCCTGCGCCGCAACGTGACCATCAATGATGTCGGCAGATCGGCGCTTTACCTCTTGTCTGATCTCAGCAGCGGCGTGACCGGCGAGAACCTGCACGTGGATTCGGGATATCACATCGTCGGCATGAAAGCCGTCGACGCCCCTGACGTTGAAAAGGGTTAAGCCATGAGCGCCAAGGACCGTCTGCCCCACGAAAAGGGCTTTCACATAAGTTGGGACCAAATTCATCGCGACTCGCGCGCGTTGGCGTGGCGTCTGGACGGGCAAGGCCCAGATGATGGTGCCTGGCGTGCCGTAGTTGCGATCACACGCGGCGGTATGGCGCCTGCGATGATTGTCAGCCGTGAACTGGATATTCGTACCGTTGATACGATCAGTGTGCGCTCGTACCATCATCAGGCACAAGGCGAGGCTGAGGTGCTCAAGGCTCCGGACGCCGAACTTATGGGCAATGGCGAAGGCATTTTGATCATCGACGATCTGGTCGATAGTGGCAAAACCCTCGAGCTCGTGCGCGCGATGTACCCCAAGGCGCATTTTGCGACTGTTTACGCCAAACCCAAAGGTCGCCCGATGGTGAACACGTTCATCACCGAGGTCAGCCAGGACACCTGGATCTTTTTCCCTTGGGATATGGCCCTGCAATATGTTGAGCCGTATCGCGGCACCGACTGATCCTGTGCAGAACAACAAGGACCGCGCATGAGCCTGACACGCACTGCTGCTACGTTTGCCCCTCCGGTGATGGAGGCGCGGCGATGGTTGGAAGGTGTAGTTTTTCCTGAAGACCGCCCTTTAATCAATGTCAGTCAGGCAGCGCCAGTAGATCCGCCGCCCTTGGCTATGCGTCAGGCAATGGCCGAATTCGCTGTAACCGAAGACCGCGCACATCTTTACGGGCCGGTTCTTGGAAACCCCGAACTGCGGACCGAACTGGCAGCGCAAATAGGTCGGCACTACGGGGCCAACGTGGCCACGGATCACGTAGCTATCACATCAGGATGCAATCAAGCCTTTGCCGCCGTTATCACCGCGATTACGGATCAGGGGGATGAGGTTATTCTGCCAACACCATGGTATTTCAATCACAAAATGTGGTTGGATATGGCAGGCGTTAGCGCCATCGATCTTCAAACTGGGGACGATTTGCTTCCCGATGCAGAAGTCGCACGCGCGCTGATCACCGACAAGACTCGCGCCATCGTTTTAGTGACGCCCAACAACCCGGGCGGGGTTGAGTATCCCAGCGATTTGGTCCGCGAGTTTTATGACCTCGCGCGCGAAGCTGGCATTCGTCTTATATTGGATGAGACCTACCGCGATTTCGACAGCCGCAGTGGCCCGCCCCACGATTTGTTCAGTCAACCCGGGTGGGAAGACACGCTGGTCCACCTCTATTCTTTTTCCAAGGCCTATCGACTGACCGGCCATCGGGTTGGTGCAATTGCCAGCGGAGAAAGCCTATTGAGGGAGGTTGAAAAATTCCTCGACACAGTCGCGATCTGCCCAAGCCAGATCGGCCAATTCTCGGCCCTTTGGGGTATACAGAACCTGTCGCAGTGGGTCGCGCAGGAGCGTGACGAAATCCTCGACCGTCGCGCCGCGATTCAAGAGCATCTACCACGTTTGACAGAGAAGGGCTGGCGCTTGTTAGGTTTGGGTGCCTATTTCGCCTATTTTGAACATCCCTTTGACATCCCATCGGACACGCTGGCGCGACGTCTGGTCCCCGAGGCCGGCATTCTTTTACTGCCCGGGACCATGTTCATGCCCGACGGCGACCCGGCTGGAAAACGTCAGGTTCGCATAGCGTTTGCCAATCTCGACCGGTCGGGAATCGCGCAATTGTTCGAACGGCTGCAAGCGCTGTCCTTCTAAGCTTGCCCCTCAGCGGTGCGCGTCGTATTCAGGGCGGCAACCGACAGGGCAGATCCTTGCCACAGAACAAGAGGGCACCATGGCCGCAGGCATGAAAAACCTATCGAAAACCTTCGTCTGGATACTGATGGGCCTGCTGTTTGTGGGCCTTGCAGGATTTGGCGCAACCAACCTGACAGGAACGGTGCGCTCTGTTGCGCAGGTAGGAAACGAGGATATCTCGGTCAACGAATACGTGCGTGAACTTCAGCGCGAAATCCGTGCTGTAGAACAACAAACTGGACAACCCTTGCAAATGTCGCAGGCGCATGAAATCGGTTTGGACCGATTGGCCTTGTCCCGCCTGACCGCACTGGCCGCGCTGGACAATGAGGTTGGCGAGCTTGGCATCTCCATCGGCGACGAAAACCTGCAAGAGGAAATCCTCGCAATCCCCGCTTTTCAAGGTGTAAACGGCAGCTTTGACCGTGAAGCCTATCAATTTCAACTTGAACAGGTTGGAATGACGGATTCCGAGTTCGAGTCGGATTTACGCAAAGAGTCCTCGCGTACGATCGTCCAAAACGCGGTGGTTAGCGGGGTCGAAATGCCTGCTGTCGTGACGCAGGTGCTAACCGACTATATCGCCGCGCGTCGCAGTTTTACCGTTGCTACGGTGTTGCCAGATGCTCTGGAGACGCCCGTTACTGCACCGACGGATGAACAGATTCAGGCCTATTACGATGAAAACCAGGATCAGTTTACCCTGCCCCGCACAAAACAACTGACCTATGCGATCTTGTCCCCCGACATGCTGCTGGACAGCGTCGAGGTCGATGAAGAGATGGTGCGCAGACTCTACGATCAGCGCGCGTCCGAGTTCTTTCAGCCCGAACGTCGTCTGGTCGAACGCCTGACATATCCGAATGAAGAAGCGGCAGAGCATGCGATGGCCCAACTTGAAGTTGGCGGAACGACATTTGAAAACCTCGTGCGTGATCGACAGTTGGAACTTAGCGATATCGACCTTGGCGATGTCACCCGGGAAGATCTGGGCGAAGCTGCCGATGCCGTTTTTGCCGCTGATCTTGACACCGTGGTAGGCCCGTTGCCCTCGACCTTTGGCCCCGCGTTGTTCCGCGTCAACGGCGCGCTGGCCGAAAACAGCACACCGTTCGAAGAGGCAGCCCCTGCCCTGCGCGAGGAACTGGCCGCAGATCGCGCCCGCCGTCAGATTGAGGCGCAGGCAGAAGGTATCAATGACCTGCTTGCTGGTGGCGCAACCTTGGAAGAGGTGGTTCAGGAAACCGACATGGAGTTGGGTCAAATGGACTGGACCCGTCAGAGCGATGATGGCGTCGCGGCGTATGACGGGTTTCGTACGGCTGCAGAAGCGGTGAACGAAGGCGACTTTCCCGAAGTCGGCTTCCTTGAAGATGGCTCAATCTTCGCCCTGCGTCTGAACGAGGTTTTGCCCCAACGCCCCGAACCACTGGAAAGCGCACGCGACCGTGTCGCTGCGGCGTGGACTTTGACTGAGACCAACAAAGCACTGGAATATAAGGCAAAATCGGTCCTTGAAGCATTGAAAGAGGACGGGGATTTCAATGTCACTGGCCTGCCTTTCCGCGTAGAGAATGCGCTGACCCGCACTGCCTTTCTGGACGATGTCCCGGCAGATTTCATGACCCAGGTCTTCGAGATGGAAGTGGGCGAGATGCGCGTCATACCCGGTGCGGGTTCGGCCTTTGTCGTCCGCCTTGATGAAACGCTGCCGCCTGCGGAAACCGACGAATTGCGCCAGGCCCAATCCGCGCTAGAGGCGCAGATGAACCAAGCGTTGGCCCAGAACATCTTCGACGCGTTCGTGCGGGACGCACAGGCCCGCGCCCGGCCAGTCATTGACCAGCAGGCTTTGAACGCCGTTCAGTCGAGCTATTAAAAGAGACCGAAAATGGCCCTGACCCCCGAGTTCGACAGATTCGCCCGCGCCTATGAAGCTGGCGAAAACCAGATCGTATACACCCGCTTGGCGGCCGATCTGGATACGCCGGTGTCACTGATGCTCAAACTGACCGGAGCACAGAAAGACGCATTTATGCTGGAATCGGTGACTGGTGGCGAGGTTCGTGGCCGCTATTCGATCATCGGTATGAAGCCGGACCTGATCTGGCGGTGTCGGGGGGACACATCCGAATTGAACCGCTCGGCCCGGTTCGACGCCGACGCGTTTGTACCTCAGGATGGCAACCCGATGGACAACCTGCGCGCACTGCTCGCAGAAAACCGGATTGAACTGCCCGACGACCTGCCGCAAGCCGCGGCAGGGCTGTTTGGATACCTAGGCTATGACATGGTGCGGTTGGTGGAATACCTACCCGACGTGAATCCCGACCCGTTAGGCCTGCCTGATGCCATCATGCTGCGCCCATCCGTGGTTGCGGTTCTGGACGGCGTAAAAGGAGAGGTCACCGTTGTCTCACCCGCGTGGGTTGCTGAGGGGCAATCAGCCAAAGCCGCTTACGCGCAGGCCGCCGAGCGTGTTATGGACGCCGTGCGCGATCTGGAGCGCGCAATGCCCGCTGAGACGCGTGATTTAGGCGATGCGTCTGAGATTGCGCCGCCAGTATCGAATTTCACGAAATCCGGTTATATGGAGGCGGTCGAAAAGGCCAAGGACTACATCCGCGCGGGCGATATTTTTCAGGTCGTCCCCGCGCAGCGCTGGACGCAGGATTTCCCGCTGCCGCCCTTCACCCTCTATCGTTCGCTGCGACGCACGAACCCTTCGCCCTTTATGTTCTATTTCAATTTCGGTGGCTTTCAGGTTGTCGGTGCCAGCCCCGAGATTCTGGTGCGTGTCTTCGGCAATCAGGTCACGATCCGGCCAATTGCGGGCACCCGTCCACGTGGCGCAACTCCCGAGGAAGACAAGGCCAATGAGGTCGACCTTCTGGCCGACAAGAAAGAGCTGGCAGAGCATCTGATGTTGCTGGACCTTGGCCGCAACGATACCGGTCGTGTGGCCAAAATCGGCACGGTGCGTCCGACCGAAGAGTTCATCATTGAGCGCTACAGCCACGTAATGCACATTGTTTCAAACGTGGTCGGAGAGTTGGCCGAAGACAAAGACGCGCTGGATGCGTTTTTTGCCGGGATGCCCGCGGGCACCGTCTCGGGTGCGCCGAAAGTGCGCGCGATGGAGATCATCGACGAACTGGAGCCCGAAAAACGTGGCGTCTATGGCGGCGGTGTGGGCTACTTCAGCGCTGGGGGCGACATGGATATGTGCATCGCGCTGCGGACTGCAATCGTAAAGGATCATAAGCTGTATATTCAGGCCGGCGGCGGTGTCGTCTATGATAGCGACCCCGAGGCCGAGTATATGGAGACGGTCCACAAGTCGAATGCCATAAGGCGCGCGGCAGCCGATGCAGCCCGGTTCATGGGCTCTGGGAATTCATGATAAACGGCTGGCCTTTCAGGTGAGCCGTTTACCATTTCTCTTTACTGAATCCCTTTCATCATCACCGCCGAAATCGGTGCCATCGCAACGCGGCCGCCCCGATCTTCGAGTCCCCACAACAATAGGGCCGAGATCGTTTCGGGACGCACGCGCCCCAGCATTACAACAGTTCCTTCCTGACCAGCCCGGAAAGCGGCCTGATCCAGAAACCGGCGCATGAGTTTGGAATCCTGACGCGCACCATCTATGTCACGAAAGATCACACTTGAAGGTACACCGTTCCGCGCGGCCAGCTTTTGCACGGTGTTCAAACCATTATCCTGCGTGATCAGACCCCGCCCTGTCCCGGCAGCAATCGCGGCAACCTGATCGGCCAGTTTGCGGTTGCCTTGAATACCCGATTTGACACCTTCGAGAATGCCAACCGTTTCGGGTAACGTATCAAGCCAAACACCCAGTGACACCTCGGCATCCTGCGCGCTGGCGGCTTCGGGTAGATCGACCAAGGCCAGCACCTCGAACCCTGCCTCGCGATGACGGGCCATTTTCTCGGCGGCCTCCGGGTCAGACGGGCTGACAGCAAAGCTGAGCGGATACGGGAAATCGCGCAAGGCTTCGGCCCCATACGCCCCTTCATCGTCGATCAGGATGATGGACATAAGCGGCTTGTCGTCGGGATTTTCAAATTCGGCGGCGAAGACCTCAATCGGCTTTCTTGGTGCAAGTGTATCCGAAGTCGTAGAGCTTACCGGTGTGACATCGTCGCGCTCAGTTAGTGGCAGAACGCGCTTTCCGACCGTGGGAACCGAGGACGATTCATCGGTTCCGCCGATTTGTGGAACCGAAGCAATTCGGGGCAAATCGCGCGGAGCGGTATCCTCGTCGCCCTCGACGGCAATCGGGCTATCGACAAATGGGTTCACGTCCTCTTCTGGCTTGTCGACAGCCGCGACATCGGGTTCGGGTTGCGGTTCAACATCAGACGCTTCAGGCTGGGGCTGCGGTTCAACTTCAGCGGTTTTTGGGTCAGTCTGCGGTTCAACCTCGGCGACTTTTGGTTCGGGTTTGGCTTCCGTTTCAGTAACCTCAGGCTCTGCTGACTGCTCGGGCGTGGCTACTTCAGCGTTGGGTTGCGACTCGGCATTTGTGGTCTCTGGCTCAACCTCAGCAATCGGCGCAGGCTGCGGTTCGGGGACGACGAGCGACACTTCGGGCAAAGCTTCTGCGCTTGGCGATGCTTGCGCAAGCGGCGGCGCCTGCGGCGCAACCGGCACCTCGGTCGCCACGGAAACGGCTGTCGAGCTTGGAATGCTAGGCGCGTCAACCTGCTTGGCCGCTTCTTTCAACTCGGGCTGCGCTTCCGGTTCAAGCTCGACATCCGACAATTCGGCCAACGTATCCGTCTCATCGTCAATAGCTTTGGGTGTGGTCGGGGCCAAGTCCAGTACATCGGCGTCACTCACAGCGTCGGTGGCATCTGCAACCGTTTCGGGGACTTCTACCGCCTCAGGAGCCGGAGCCGTCACCGCCACGTCCGGTTCGTTCGTTAGGGGCGCGTTCAAAGACAACACCGCCCCCAGCGCAAGTACAACGATCGTTCCCACGATCATCCCGCCCACAAATCCGCCCATAACAATTGCCTCTCGTCCTGGCCTTGCTTAAATACACACTCGCCGTCTACTGCAGCAGTTACTTTCGGCAACAGCAAGAACAGGATGTCCCCTTGACGCTGCCGCGCAAGCCTGAGCATGTATGTCCCGACATTATACCTTGGCGCGGGGCTGCATCGCCAGTCCGAAATGCCCAATCCGAGACAAGTGCCCAAATGCTGCTGCTGATCGACAACTACGACTCGTTTACCTACAACCTCGTCCACTATATAGGCGAACTTGGTGCCGAAATGGTCATTCGGCGAAACGATGCCCTGGATGTTCAGGAAGCAATGGCCATGAATCCGGCGGGCATCCTGCTGAGTCCCGGGCCTTGCGACCCTGATCAGGCCGGAATTTGCCTGGCCTTGACCGAGGCCGCGGCCGAGACAAAGACGCCTTTGCTAGGTGTGTGCTTGGGGCATCAGACAATCGGACAGGCCTTTGGAGGAGATGTCATCCGGTGTCATGAGATTGTGCACGGTAAGATGGGGACCATGCACCATACGGGTAAAGGTTTGTTCGCTGGTCTGCCTTCGCCTTTCGAGGCGACGCGTTATCACTCGCTGGTC
The DNA here is from genome assembly GCF_059610165.1 of Ruegeria sp. YTSA135. NCBI lineage: Bacteria > Pseudomonadati > Pseudomonadota > Alphaproteobacteria > Rhodobacterales > Roseobacteraceae > Ruegeria > Ruegeria sp. YTSA135. The sequence goes on from NZ_JBXWNC010000001.1 coordinate 81,283, forward strand.
GTCGATCCGAAAACCTTGCCCGACTGTCTTGAGGTAACGGCCAAGTTGGAAGATGGCACGATAATGGGCCTGCAGCACCAAGACCTGCCGATCCATGGTGTTCAGTTCCACCCGGAATCCATCGCCTCCGAGCATGGTCATGCCCTGCTCAAGAATTTCTTGTCCGAGATGAAAGTTCCTGCATGAGCGACGCTCTGAAACCGTTGATCGGGGCCGCTGTTGATCGGCCGTTGACCCGCGCTGAGGCTGAACAGGCCTTTGGTATTCTATTCGAAGGCCAGGCGACGCCCAGCCAAATTGGCGGCCTTCTTATGACCATGCGAACCCGTGGCGAGACAGTCGAGGAATATGCCGCCGCCGCCGCCGTGATGCGCGCAAAATGCCACGCGGTCAAAGCCCCGACCGGTGCGATGGACATCGTTGGTACCGGCGGTGATGGCAAGGGTACGCTAAACATCTCGACCGCGACCGCCTTTGTTGTCGCGGGTGCCGGTGTGCCCGTTGCCAAACACGGTAACCGCAATCTCAGCTCGAAATCCGGGGCCGCGGACGCTTTGGGACAGTTGGGAATCAACGTTATGGTCGGCCCGAAAGTTGTTGAAAAAGCACTGGAAGACGTTGGCATCGGCTTTATGATGGCGCCAATGCATCATCCGGCCATTGCCCATGTGATGCCGACCCGGCAGGAGCTTGGAACCCGCACCATTTTCAATATTCTCGGCCCGTTGACAAACCCGGCCGGTGTCAAACGCCAGTTGACCGGTGCTTTCAGCCGCGAGCTGATCCGCCCAATGGCCGAAACGCTGGGGTTGCTGGGCGCGGAACATGCTTGGCTGGTTCACGGGTCGGACGGTACGGATGAGTTGACCATAACTGGCGTAAGCTGGGTCGCGTCTCTCGAAGATGGCGGAGTGAAAGAGGTCGAATTGCACCCCGAAGACGCGGGATTGCCGGTCCACCCGTTCGAAGACATCCTTGGTGGATCACCTGAAGAAAACGCAGTTGCTTTCCGCGCGCTGCTGGATGGAAAGCCCTCGGCCTATAGAGACGCTGTGTTGCTGAATTCGGCGGCTGCGTTGGTGGTGGCAGACGCAGTCTCAGATTTGCGTGAAGGCGTTGCAATGGCCATCGAAAGCATCGATAGCGGAAAAGCAAAAGAAAAAATCGCCGCACTGGCCCGATTGACGCAGGAGGCCGCATGACCGAGACGGTACTGGACAGAATAAAAGCCTATAAACTTGAGGAAATCGCTTCAGATAAAGCTGATAAGTCGCTGGAAGAACTGGAAAGTGAGGCCCACAGCGCCCCGGAAGTTCGTGGTTTTACCGATGCCTTACAGGCGTCTGCACGCAGCGGTTATGGCCTGATTGCCGAGGTTAAGAAAGCGAGCCCCTCCAAAGGACTGATCCGTCCGGACTTTGACCCGCCCGCGCTTGCCAAAGCCTATGAAGAAGGTGGGGCAACTTGCTTGTCCGTGCTGACCGATTCACCCAGTTTCCAAGGTGCAAAACACTATCTGACTGCAGCCCGCGAAGCGACGTCGTTGCCAGCATTACGCAAGGATTTTATGTATGACCCCTATCAGGTGGTTGAGGCGCGGGCTTTGGGTGCGGATTGCATTCTGATCATCATGGCCTCGGTCGAAGATAGCCAGGCCGCTGAACTGGAACAGACCGCATTTGATTGGGGTATGGATGTTCTGATTGAAGTTCATGACGAAGCTGAACTTGAACGTGCAACTCAACTGAAAAGTTCACTAATCGGGATAAACAATAGGAATCTCAAGACTTTCGAAACCACTCTTGATACGACGCGCCGGCTATCTAAACTGGTTCCCGCTGATCGTATAATCGTTTGCGAAAGCGGGCTGAGCACACCCGAAGATCTGGCCGATATTGCCAGATACGGCGCGCGGTGTTTCCTGATTGGGGAAAGCCTTATGCGGCAGGATGATGTTGCTGGCGCGACGCGGAGCCTGCTTACCAACCCGTTGATCCCCGGAGTGATGTGATGCCCCTGACCCATTTTGACGCTCAGGGCCAGGCTCATATGGTCGATGTCTCGGGAAAGGACGTGACAGACAGGGTGGCGGTTGCGGCTGCTTACATTAAGATGATGACGGAAACCTTTGATTTAATATCAGAAGGCCGGGCAAAAAAGGGTGACGTGTTGGGCGTAGCACGTCTTGCTGGCATCATGGGTGCGAAAAAGACACCGGATCTGATCCCGCTGTGTCATCCTCTGCCGGTCACGAAAGTGTCCGTCAATCTGACGCTAGACCCTGATTTGCCGGGCGTTCAGATTCGGGCGACCGTAAAAACTTCGGGCCAGACCGGAGTGGAGATGGAGGCCCTTACCGCGGCCTCAACCGCTGCACTGACCGTGTATGATATGACCAAGGCGGTTGATAAGTCGATGGAAATTGGCGGCATTCGTGTTCTTCTAAAAGATGGCGGAAAATCAGGACGTTACGAGGCGAAATGATTTCTGTTGAAGAAGCGCGGGCACTGCTGTTTGATCTTGTCCCACCACTCCCATCCGAGCATATCCTACTTGCAGAAGCATCCGGTCGTGTTCTTTCTGAGGATATGACGGCGACGCGCGATCAGCCGCCTTTTGCTGCGTCTTCAATGGATGGCTATGCACTGAAATCGACTGAGGCCGAGCTGCACGCCATGTTTGAAGTTATCGGCGAATCCGCCGCCGGGCGTCGGTTCGACGGCGTGGTTGGTCCGGGTCAGGCGGTGCGTATATTTACTGGCGCCCCAGTGCCTGAAGGTGCGGATTTTGTTGTTGTTCAAGAAGATACAGAACGGCGTGAAAGTCTTATTACGATCACAGAAGACCCTGGTGCAAAAACGAATATCCGGCCTGCAGGTATAGATTTTACCCAAGGCACAAAAATTGCCGCCCCGCGTGTTTTGCGCCCCGAAGACATTGCATTGATGGCCGCAATGAACCTTCCTACTGTGCCGGTGACACGAAAACCCGTAGTTGCGTTGATCTCAACCGGAGACGAACTGGTGATGCCCGGCGAAACGCCCGGCCCCGACCAGATCATCGCTTCGAACACCTTTGGACTGAAGGCACTGTTGGAAAACGCGGGTGCGCATGTTCGAATTCTTCCAATCGCCCACGATACGGTTGCGTCGCTTGAGACAGCTTTTGGGCTGGCCGACGGGGCCGATCTGGTCGTCACAATTGGCGGTGCTTCTGTTGGGGAATATGATCTGGTTGCCGAAGTATCACAGACCCTGGGGATGGAGCGGTCTTTCTACAAAATCCGCATGCGCCCCGGTAAGCCCCTGATGGCCGGGCGGTTGGGGAACACCGCCATGGTTGGGTTACCCGGAAATCCTGTGAGTGCAATGGTTTGCGGCTATCTCTTCTTGCTTCCGATGCTGCGCCGTATGCTGGGGATCGAACAGGTTCTCACCCCATTTCAAAGTGCCCGGCTGGCCGAGCCCATCAGTAAGAATGGCCCACGTGAGCACTACATGCGCGCTGTTCTTGGGGCTGATGGTATACGTGCTTGCGCAGATCAGGACAGTTCGCTGCTTAGCGTTCTGGCCCAAGCCAACGCGCTGTTGGTACGCGAACCACATGACCCTGCGCGCCGAGCTGGTGATGAGGTCCGGTACCTACCTCTATAGGTCCCGCTCAAATCCGTTGACACAAAACGTGAACATGCGTAGAACAAAAGAAAACGCATGACCGACGAGGTGAGAGCAATGCTGACCAAGAAACAGTTGGATTTGTTGGAATTCATCCACAAGCGCGTTCAGGCGGACGGTGTTCCGCCCAGCTTTGACGAAATGAAGGCCGCGCTGGATTTGCGTTCAAAGTCCGGCATTCATCGCTTGATCACTGCGCTGGAAGAGCGCGGCTTTATCCGTCGGCTAGCCCATCGGGCCCGGGCAATTGAAATCGTAAAACTACCCGAGAGCCTCGGCGGCGAACCAACTGTCGCCTTTAAACCTCGGGTAATTTACGGTGACAAACCGACCGGCCCGCGTCCTGCCAATTTTGAGCCTGTAACCGTAGACGCAATGGAACTACCGGTGATGGGCCGCATTGCTGCCGGTGTGCCTATCGAAGCCATTAGCCATGTCTCGCACCGTGTGGCGGTACCGGGCAGCATGGTCTCGGGCAAAAGCGAACATTACGCGCTTGAGGTTCGCGGCGACTCGATGATCGACGCCGGCATTAATGACGGTGACGTCGTTGTAATCCGCGAAAGCACAGTGGCCGACAATGGCGACATTGTAGTTGCCTTGGTCGAGGATCAGGAGGCCACGCTGAAACGCTTTTTCCGTCGTGGAAATGCCATTGCACTTGAAGCAGCAAACCCCGCGTATGAGACCCGCGTTCTGCCCGAGGATAAGGTTAAAGTCCAAGGACGGCTGGTTGGATTGATTCGCAGCTACTGACCCCGTTTGAAATCGCGGCTTCCGCCTTCACTAGGGGACCACAACCGATGGCCGATCGTTTCGCGGCTGGTTGCCATTTTTTCGCCATTCAGGGCGAGGCTTCCCGTGCGTTTTAGACGCCGGGGGTCAAAATGGCTACAATCTCCACTCAGGTTCAGATCTACCGCGGACACCACGATTTGGTTTTCTCGGCATTCCGCGAAACCTTGGGCGGCACGCTTTCCGGTGATGTGAACCAGCTCATTGCCTTGCCAAATATACCGCCGGATATCACCAGAGCTGTCGGGCCAACGGCTCGCCGCCTTAACTTGGTTCGCTCCGTCGCCGTCATTTTCAAGCCAAACCGATGCAATAAAGCCGCTGCCTTTTTCCTTGCTCAGCGCGCGACCACTTTCCGTCATTACACCCACCAACCCACCGGAATCAGCAATCAGAACGTCAGGACGATGTCCCTGCCCCCAAAGAAAAAACGCCGCGAAAACCGGCGCGATCCCGATCCATTTGGCCCGACCACGCCACAGCGCCAACCACAAGGCGCCTAGCGCGAACATGGGAAGAACATAGTGCGGTGGACTGACGATATACCCCTGGGCTCCGCTCAGGCCCGACACCCTCTCGGACACGGTCAGAATCCACTCCAATCCCAATCCCATGACGTGCAACGCGATAGCCTCAAGTCCGAACGGGGCCAAAAGTCCCGCAACAAAACCCGCCGGAACAACAATAGCACCCATCATGGGAACTGAAAGCATATTGGCCAACAAGCCGTAGTGCGACATCGTGTTAAAATGCGCTGCCCCGATCGGTGCAGTCGCCAATCCGGCGATAGCCGATGACAAAAACAAACCGACTACAGGCTTCAGCCATTTCGGTCCGGGCATCGGACCAAAATCGCGGAGGTGGCTGAATACTGCAACAAGCGCCGTAGTTGCAGCGAAGGACATCTGGAACCCGGGGCTCAACAGTGTTTCGGGCCGCAGGGTCAAGACAATCAACGCAGCGACAGCAACAGCGCGCAGCGAAATCGCACGGCGGTCGATAAGGATGGCACCCAGCATCACGCTGGCCATTACAAACGCGCGTTCTGTTGCAACGTTCCCCCCGGACAGCATTAGGTAAAACGTGGCGGCGACCAGCGCAAAGAGCGCGGCCAGCTTGCGCACGGGCAGCCGCAAAGCCACGGCGGGAATGGCGGACATCGCCAGCCGACTGACCATAAACACGAAGCCGGTCAGCAGCCCCATGTGCAGTCCAGAGATTGCCAGCAGGTGCGCCAGGTTTGATGCACGCAGCGATCTGAGCGTGTCTTGCCCCATACCACTGCGGTCACCAGTCGTAACCGCGGCTGCGAACCCTCCAATCTCACCCGGCAGGATTGAGCGCACCCTTTCCGAAATGGCCATTCGCAGGGCTGTAATGCGTACCCCCTCGGTCGCGTCGCTTGGCGGCGCAATCGTTACAACAGGGGAACGCGTATACCCAACTGCGCCAAGACGTTGAAACCAAGCGTGACGGCGGAAATCGAATCCACCGGGCTCAACCGGTCCCTGAGGCGGCGACAGGTGTCCCGTGGTCATGATCCTTTGTCCCGGTGTCAATGATACCGATTCGCCATGCAATGAAAGTCGGACGCGCTGCGGTCTGCGGTCCGGGGGCACATCCCCTATACGCACCTGGTCCAGCGTCACGCGCAGCGCGTCCGACGCAGAGCGGTCCAAGGCAACGACCCTCCCCTCGATAGGGCCGTAGTAGCGCCAGGACAGGACCGGCTCTGCAACCGAGTGGGCCCGCGCACCCGCCAAGACAAACCCAGCGGTAATCAGCGCGACCCCAAGTGCCAACGGACCCCAACCGGACTGCAGCGCGCGACCGATCCAGACCAACACCACAAGCGCAGCCAGAAGACAGGTATAGATCTGCCAACCCGGCTCAAACCGAAGGCTGAAGTAAAGGCCGACTCCAACGGCCAGACAAATCGGAGACCATTGGAACAGATACCCAGTCTGGTTCAGCACTGCGGCTTTAACCCGTGTCAGAACACGCATGGTTGCCCCCGTCCTTAGGGCTCGTTAGACAGACGCCAAACTATGCCAGCCAAGGTTACCAAAAGGTTAATTTTCCAAAATGTCCGATCAGGTTGTTACCCGCTTCGCCCCGTCGCCCACCGGCTTTCTGCATATTGGTGGTGCCCGTACCGCCCTGTTCAACTGGCTCTATGCGCGGGGCCGCGGTGGGAAGTTCCTGCTGCGGATCGAAGACACCGACCGGGAACGCTCGACACCCGAAGCAACAGCGGCGATTCTGCAGGGTATGGAATGGCTTGGACTGAATCATGATGGTGATGTGATCAGCCAGTTCGAGGGTGCAGAGCGTCATGCCGAGGTGGCGCATCAGTTGCTGGCGGAAGGAAAGGCATACAAGTGCTTCTCGACCCAAGATGAAATCGCCGCATTTCGGGAAAAGGCGCGGTCCGAGGGCCAATCGACCCTGTTCCGCAGCCCTTGGCGTGACACTGACCCAACAACCCACCCGGATGCACCTTTTGTGATCCGCATCAAAGCACCTCAGGACGGAGCAACCGTGATCCGGGATCAGGTGCAGGGTGACGTGACCATCCGCAACGATCAGTTGGATGACATGGTCCTGCTCCGCTCGGACGGTACGCCGGTCTATATGCTGGCAGTGGTCGTTGATGATCACGACATGGGCGTGACCCACGTAATCCGCGGCGACGACCACCTGAACAATGCGGCGCGCCAAATGATGATCTATGAAGCGATGGGCTGGAACGTCCCGGTTTGGGCACATATTCCACTGATTCACGGCCCGGATGGCAAAAAGCTGTCGAAACGCCACGGCGCATTGGGGGCGCAGGAATATCAGGCGATGGGCTATCCCGCAGCCGGTATGCGCAACTACCTGGCACGCCTCGGTTGGAGCCACGGTGACGATGAGTTTTTTACCGACGCACAGGCGAAAGAATGGTTCGACCTTGACGGAATAGGTAAAAGCCCGGCCCGCTTCGATTTGAAGAAGCTCGAGAATCTCTGCGGCCAGCATATCGCCATTTCTGATGATGCTGCGTTGCGGCATGAAATCGGTGCGTATCTGCAAGCCGCAGGGCGCCCTGGTCTCACCGAGACACAAAATAGTGATCTGGAACGTGCGATGTATTGCCTTAAAGATCGCGCAAGCACATTCCCGGAATTGCTTGAAAAGGCTCATTTTGTATTGACATCTCGACCGGTTGAGATGGATGAGAAGGCTGCAAAAGCCTTTGAGGCAGTATCCGATGGTATACTGAAAGAATTGACGCCGCATGTGCAAAATGCTAGCTGGTCGCGAGACGGACTGGAGGAGGCGCTCAGTGCCTTTGCAAACGACAAGGGCATAAAGTTCGGCAAGCTGGCTGCCCCCTTGCGGGCGGTTTTGGCAGGCCGTGCTGTAACTCCTTCGGTTTTTGATATGATGCTTGTGCTGGGGCGCGAAGAAACCTTGGCACGGATGACTGACGCAGCGAACTGAAACTGATTTTATATTCAGGTAACGCTGCTCCGCTATGAAACGGAAAGCACATTAGTGCGTGACCGCAGACCGCAGGGCCGATAACTCGTTTGGCGTGCGCATGAACGAAGAAGGGACAATGATGACCGACAGCCAAAAAACAGCTACCCTCACCATACATGGCGAAAAATACGAGTTGCCGGTTAACTCGCCGACTGCTGGTCCGGATGTTATCGACATTCGCAAACTCTACAGCGACGCTGGCGTGTTTACCTACGATCCTGGTTTCACCTCGACAGCTAGCTGTGACAGCACCATCACCTATATCGACGGTGAAAAGGGTGAACTGCTGCATCGTGGTTATCCGATTGATCAGCTGGCAGAGAAATCTCACTTCCTCGAAGTTTGCTACCTGCTTCTATACGGAGAGCTGCCAGCAGCCAAAGAGTTGGAAAACTTCGAAACTACCATTACCCGTCACACCATGCTGCACGAACAGATGCAGTATTTCTACCGTGGCTTCCGCCGTGACGCGCATCCGATGGCGATCATGGTTGGTGTGGTCGGTGCTATGTCGGCGTTCTACCACGACTCCACCGACATCTCGGACCCTCACCAGCGCGAGGTCGCCTCGCACCGCCTGATCGCCAAGATGCCGACCATCGCGGCCTGGGCGTACAAATACCATACCGGCCAGCCCTTCGTTTATCCGCGAAACGATCTGGACTATGCTTCGAACTTTCTGCGTATGTGCTTCAGCGTTCCGGCCGAAGAATATGAAGTCAACCCGATCCTGAGCCGTGCAATGGATCGTATCTTTACCCTGCATGCCGACCACGAACAGAACGCTTCGACTTCGACCGTGCGTCTGGCGTCGTCTTCCGGTGCGAACCCGTTTGCCTGTATCGCGGCTGGCATCGCCTGCCTGTGGGGTCCTGCCCATGGTGGTGCAAACCAGGCCTGCCTAGAAATGCTGGAAGAAATCGGCAGCGTCGAGCGTATCCCGGAATTCATCGAACGCGCCAAGGACAAGAACGATCCGTTCCGCCTGATGGGTTTTGGCCACCGCGTCTATAAGAACTTCGACCCGCGTGCGAAGGTGATGAAGCAGTCGGCTGACGAAGTTTTGGATCTGCTGGGCGTCGAAAACAACCCGAAACTTCAGGTAGCCAAAGCACTGGAAAAACAGGCTTTGGAGGATCCGTATTTCGCCGAGAAGAAATTGTTCCCCAACGTTGACTTCTACTCGGGTATTATCCTCGAAGCGATGGGCTTCCCGACCTCCATGTTCACCCCTATCTTTGCGCTGTCGCGCACCGTCGGCTGGGTGAGCCAGTGGAAAGAAATGATCGCTGATCCACAGAACAAAATCGGCCGCCCGCGCCAATTGTACCTGGGCGAAACCTTGCGCGACTACGTAGATATCGAAAAGCGCTGATAGCACCAAATCACAAAAGCCCCGGTCGATTGTCCGGGGCTTTTTCTAGAGAAGGCTCAGTTGATCGCCAATCTGGGCCGGTCGCGCAAACAGATCACATCTAAGAGGCGGCAGTTTCACAGCAAGGTCAAATCGTTTTACCGCCAGCTTGAACCGCTTGGCGATCAATTCCGCATACTCACCTTGCCCGCGCATGCGGTGCCCCCACCGCGGGTCATAGTCCCTGCCCCCATGCATTTCCCGCAGCTTGGACATGATCTTTTCAGCCCGCGCAGGCTCGTTAGTCTCCAGCCATTCTTGCCACAGAGTCGAGACTTCGCGCGGCAGGCGCAGCATGATCCAGCTTGCGGCATCAGCGCCCGCATCCCGGCCAGCCTCTAGCAGATGTTCCAACTCGTGATCCGTGAGCCCCGGAATGATCGGCGAGGTCATGACTCGTACAGGAACGCCCGCGTCCGTCAGGCGACGAATAACGGCCAAACGACGCTGAGGCGATGGTGCGCGCGGCTCCATCCGGCGGGACAGTCCGGCGTCCAGCGTGGTCAGCGAAATCCCGACCCGCACCAAGCCTTGTTGCGCCATCGGGGCCAAAATATCCAAGTCACGCTCGATCAACGTTCCCTTCGTTACGACTCCGATCGGATGGTTGAACTCTTGTAGGACTGAGAGGCAATCCCTTGTAATCGAATGTGTCTTTTCAATCGGCTGGTAAGGGTCAGTATTCGTACCAAGTGCGATGGGCGCGACTTTGTATCCCTTGGCAGAAAGCTCTCTGCGCAACACCTCAGCTGCGTTTGGCCGCGCGACCAGACGGGTTTCGAAATCCAAACCTGGCGATAGGCCGAGATAGGCATGAGTCGGACGCGCGAAACAATAGACACAGCCATGCTCACATCCGCGGTACGGATTGATCGAGCGGTCGAAGGGCAAGTCTGGTGAGCGGTTGTAGGTAATCAGGCTGCGGGCAAATTCATCCCGCACATCCGTCCGCAGCGGTGGGATATCTTCTTCGATATCCCAACCATCATCACAGCGAATGGTGTCGAATTTCTCGAACCGCCCTGAACGGTTAGTGGCAGTTCCCCGCCCTCGGATATGCGGCGCATTCATATTTGTTCTTTCTTTGTTCTCATTCTTAGTAATAATAAGAAAAACGTAATCGGACAAGCACTCCACGCAAATTCAGAGGTTTGCCAGCTAATTTACCCAAATGATACGGTCTAGGATCTATTGAACGGAATGCAGGATGATCATGCAGATAATTCTGTCGTGGGATGTTAGAATCTGCCGTATAGGTCGGTCCCGAAACCACTGAGGTCGCAATCGTCACAGTAAAACTGCGACGTTTTGGCCAAAACGGAAAAAATGCCACCAAGGGCCGATGGTCCAAAAAGCTTAGGGAAAAGACCCATGTCCGATGAAGAAGACATCGTCCTGTCCGAACTGAATGACGACGAATTGGTCGAACAGATGTTCGACGATCTTTATGACGGCCTGAAAGAAGAAATCGAAGAAGGTGTGAACATCCTGCTGGAACGCGGATGGACACCATATGACATTCTGACCAAGGCACTGGTCGGAGGTATGACTATCGTTGGTCACGACTTCCGCGATGGTATCCTTTTCGTGCCCGAGGTTCTGCTTGCGGCAAACGCGATGAAGGGTGGCATGACGATCCTCAAGCCGCTGTTGGCCGAAACCGGTGCACCTCGTGTTGGCAAAATGGTCATCGGCACCGTTAAGGGCGACATCCACGACATCGGCAAGAATCTTGTATCGATGATGATGGAGGGCGCAGGGTTCGAGGTGGTCGATATCGGCATCAACAACCCGGTCGAAAACTACCTTGAGGCGTTGGAGACTGAACAGCCGGACATTCTGGGCATGTCGGCTCTGCTGACCACGACCATGCCGTATATGAAGGTTGTGATCGACACGCTGGTCGAACAAGGCCTGCGCGAAGACTATATCGTTTTGGTCGGTGGTGCGCCGCTGAACGAAGAATTTGGCAAAGCGATTGGCGCGGATGCCTATTGCCGTGACGCGGCGGTTGCTGTTGAAACCGCCAAAACCTTCGTGTCTCGTAAACACAATCAACTGGCCGGCTGAACGGACAAACAGATTGTTCCAAAGCCGTCCGGTTTGCGGGCGGCTTTTTTGTTTTCCTGCCGGTCACATACTATCCAAGGGGCGCTTGATGCAGCCAACTAACTTGCCAGATGATGCCAGCCTGACAACCTCAGGTTACGACTCTGATTCCCAAGGGCGGATATTGTTGTTGGCCTGCGGCGCCCTTGCTCGTGAGATTCTGGACCTGAAGCGTCGAAATGGTTGGGATCACATGGCGCTGACTTGCCTTCCTGCGATCCTGCATATCCATCCAGAGAAAATCACTCAGGCCGTACAGGAAGCCATCGAAAAGCATCGCGAAAACTACGATCAGATTTTTGTCGTCTATGCCGATTGTGGCACCGGTGGTCTGCTAGAGAAAGCGTGTGCGGAGTTGGGCGTCGAGATGGTCAAGGGCCCGCATTGCTATTCTTTCTTCGAAGGAAATCAGGCGTTTGAGGCGCGTGGTGAAGATGAAACAACGGCGTTTTACCTAACCGATTTTCTGGCCCGCCAGTTCGATGCGTTTGTCTGGAAACCCCTGGGTTTGGATCGGCACCCCGAATTGCGCGATATGTATTTCGGTAACTACACAAAGCTGGTCTACCAAGCACAGATCGACGATCCAAATCTGACAGCCCGCGCCCGCGACTATGCCGACCGGATGGGTCTGGAATTCGAGCGGCGGTTTACCGGGTACGGCGACCTTGAAACCACCCTTGCTGATTGGGCGAACCGCAAACCTGTAGATTAGACCCTAACAGGCGTTCTCCTGCGCGACCTCACGGATGCGTTCGATCATGGCGCGCAATCCGTTCGAACGCTGCGCAGACAGGTGGTCGTTCAAGCCCAAACGCGCCAGCTCACCCCCTGCGTCGACTTTCGGGACCTCGCTAACAGGTAAACCGTTGTACAACGACCGCAAGACGGCGATCAGCCCTCGCACGATCAAAGCGTCACTATCGCCGTCGAACCGAAAGACACCACTTTCGATGATTGGGTGCAACCAGACTTGACTGGCACACCCGTCAACCTTGGTTGCAGGAACTTTGAGCGCATCGTCCAGTGGGTCCATCGCCTTACCCTGTTCAATGACATGACGATACCGGTCTTCCCAGTCCTCCAGGAACTCAAAATCCTCGACGATCTCTTCAAAGGCAGGTGTTGCCATGTTGCGGCGATCCTTTCATTGCAACCACAATTGTGAACTATGCCGCCGAACTATGCCTGTCCACCCCTTTGCGTGGCTTTTCAATCAGCGGAAAGTGCGATAACCCGTTGCAGGACTTACTGCTCTGGACGTTGAGACCATGCAAAAATCGTTTACTGTTCTCTTGGTGGCCACGCTAACCCTGTCTGCCTGCAACAGTTGGAGCAACTCTCGGGCGAACCCGTCTAATTGGTTCGGGTCCAGCACGTCCACGGAAACGGTGGATACAGCCACCTATGATCCAAACGCCCTTGTGCCCGAAGTGTCAGAGGGCGGAGGTCTGTTTTCCCGACCAGTACCTGAGGACACCAGTGTTCCGATCACACGAATCGATGAGCTGCGGATTGATCCGACGCCTAACGGAGCGATCATATTTGCGTCAGGAACCGCAAGCCGGCAAGGAGCTTACGACGCACGGCTTGTTCGCACTGAGAATGAAGAGAATCAAGAGAACGGCGTTTTGGAGTTCGTCTTTCGCGTGACCTATCCCGAAAGAGCGACAAATCAGGGAACCGAACGCTCTCGCATGATCTCGGACGCCATCAACATCAGCAAGGACGACTTGCAAGCCACCCGTTTGGTTCGGGTTGTCGGGCAGCAAAACACACTGGAATCGCGGCGCCGCTAAGCTGCGTTACAGGGCAACAACCCTGACGTTTTGTCCTTGGGCGGCCAATGCGATTTTGCCTTCACACAGCTTCAGAGCATCCTCGCCGAACACTTCGAACCGCCATCCTGACATTGAGGGCAATTCACGCTCACCCGCAGCAATCTGGTCCAGTTCCGAACTGGTGGCAATTAGCTTTGCCGCCACACCCGAGCTTTCGGTTTTCGATTTCAACAGCACCCGCAGCAAGTCTGCCAAGGCCGGATTTACCTTCAACTTGTCGCGACTGTTGTCCACTTTGGGCATTTGATCTGCCGGACAGTTCAAACCCTTATCAATAGCGGCCAAAATCCCTTCCGCAATCGCGCCTTTTCGCGCCTCGCGCAACAACAGGCGTGAGCCGCCCAGATCAGAAGGCGTTCTGGGCTTGGTCGAGGCCAGTTCGATCAGCGCATCATCTTTGAACACCCGGCTACGGGGGACGTTGTTATCTTGGGCGTAGGACTCGCGGAACTGGGCCAACTCGCGAACCACGGCCAGAAATCTGGCGGAATTTGTGCGGGTTTTTACACGCTTCCACGCGTCCTCGGGGCGGATGTCATAGGTTTCCGGCTGGGTCAGCGTCCGCAGCTCCTCAGCCACCCAATGGTTACGATTCGTTTTTTTCAGTTGCGCTGCGAGATGTTCATAAATCTGGCGCAGATGAGTCACATCCGCCAAGGCATAGCTTTTTTGCGCATCGGTCAGCGGTCGCCGCGACCAATCCGTAAAGCGTGACGTTTTGTCGACGCCCTGCTTGCAGATCTTACGCACCAGCGTCTCATAGCCCACCTGCTCACCAAAGCCGCAGACCATGGCAGCGACCTGAGTGTCAAACAGCGGATTGGGAAAGATGCCCGCTTCGACCCAGAAAATTTCAAGATCCTGACGCGCGGCGTGGAATACTTTAACCACATCCTCGTTTTTGAACAGCTCATATAGCGGATCCAAAGAAAGCCCCTCGGACAGGGGGTCTAGCAAAACTGCACTGTCTTCATCACTGGATGGAAACGCCAGCTGCACCAGACATAGCTTTGAGTAGTACGTCCGTTCGCGCAGGAACTCGGTGTCTACGGTGACATAGTCATATTGCGCCGCGGCCTTGCAGAAATCGGCCAGCTCTTGCGTCGTTGTAAGGGTTTTCATACGCCGTACTGTTCTTGCTTTTGTTTTCAGCGGTTGGAGGCAGTTCTTTGCCGTACCCAACCGTAGTGCGGACCATAGGACGATTATGACAGGCGTGTAAATCACCCTGAGAGTTTCAGGGCAGCAACACCGGAGTCCGGTCTCCATTGGCGTATCGGCGCAACACTGCGGGATAAAGCTTGTGTTCCCAAATCAGAACCCTGGCGGCAAGGCTTTCAGGAGTGTCTCCTGCTTCAATCCTGATCCGCGCCTGTCCCAAGATCGGTCCGTCATCCAACGCCGCTGTGACTTCGTGAACCGAACATCCGTGCTCCGTCTCACCGGCCTCGATAGCGCGGGCATGCGTGTTGAGGCCCTTGAACTTTGGCAGCAGTGACGGATGAATATTCAACATCCGCCCCTGAAATCGAGAAACAAAGTCTCCTGTCAGAACCCGCATGAATCCCGCGAGGCAAATAATGTCAGGCTGCGCCTGTTCCAGCGGTTTCAGCAGTTCGGCCTCGAACGTCGCGCGGTCGCCCTTGAACGGGCGGTGGTCCACTACAGCCGTTGGAATACCGCGCGCGGTGGCCTTCTTCAGCCCACCTGCCGCAGCATCATTTGACAACACCAGACATGGCCGCGCCGGGTGGTCGCCGACCATGCTGTCGACCAGCGATACCATGTTGGATCCGCCCCCTGAAATCAGGATCGCGACGCGTTTCTGGGTCACAACAATTGGCCTGTGTATGCCACGCCAGGCGTTTCCGTAACGGTGCCGATGCGGGCAACGGTTTCACCGGCTTCGGCCAGCAGGACGGTTAATTCGTCAGCATGCTCTTCGGAGCAAACAACAATCATACCGACACCGCAGTTGAAGGTTTTTAACATCTCGGTCTGGTGGATGCCGCCGGTTTCGGCCATCCAACGGAAGACGGGCGGCAGGTCCCAGGCATTCAGGTCAATCGCGGCCCCCATCCCCTCGGGCAAGACGCGCGGCAGATTCTCGGTCAAGCCGCCCCCGGTGATATGAGCCAGCGCATGTACCCCCCCTGCCCGGATCGCCTGTAGCACTGGCGTTACATACAGCCGTGTCGGCGTCAGCAGTGCGTCACCCAAAGCACCATCGCCAAAAGGCGAAGGCGAATCCCAGCTTAACCCGGAAAGATCAACCAATTTGCGGACCAGAGAATAGCCGTTTGAGTGCACTCCGTTTGAGGCAAGCCCAAGCAGGACATCACCCTTCTGCACGTCCGCCGGTAAATGCGACCCGCGCTCCATCGCACCAACCGAGAACCCGGCCAAATCAAAATCACCATCCGGATACATGCCGGGCATCTCAGCCGTTTCACCACCGATCAGGGCGCAGTTGGACTGCACGCAGCCCTCAGCAATACCTTCGATGATCCGGGCAGCGGTATCCGTGTCCAGCTTGCCGGTTGCAAAATAATCCAAGAAAAACAGGGGCTCTGCGCCTTGACAGACCAAATCATTGACGCACATCGCAACAAGATCAATGCCCACGCCATCAACCACGCCGGTGTCGATAGCGATTCGCAGTTTTGTTCCCACACCATCCGTCGCGGCAACAAGAATCGGGTCTTCGTACCCCGCAGCCTTGAGATCGAACAAAGCGCCAAATCCGCCAAGTCCGCTCATCACTCCCGCCCGATTCGTCCGTTTGGCCGCAGGCTTGATCCGGCCAACCAGAGCGTTCCCAGCATCAATATCGACACCCGCATCCGCATAGGTGATTCCGTTCTTGCCAGTTGTCATGTCCAGCCCCTCATGAATGGTACCCGCGCGGGTTAGTCGATTGTGAAGCTTGTTGCAACGGTCAGGCTTGACGCGGCCATCCACCGTGATACGCAAATCCCTTAGGCGGACATGCAGCACAAATGGTCTGAGCAATGCGCTTAAAACGATTTGGTTGAGGCTCTTGCCTTTTTTGGTGGGCATACGTCTGCTGATTGGTTGATCCTGTCGACAAGCAAAAGACTTTGAGACCGGGAAATCGACGAACTTCCTTCTAGCCCGGGTGACAATGGACGGGCTTGTAAGAAAATTCGATCAGATCGATCGATCACCCTTGGCGTCGCGGCAACATTGCTGTAACCAACGCCTGCTCCTGGGGGATTAGCTCAATTGGTTAGAGCAGAGCGCTCATAACGCTTTGGCTGGGGGTTCAAGTCCCTCATCCCCTAGGTGAGCAGCCGTCGAGAATTAAGGCTATTCCTTTCAAAATCATACATCAGGCAACTACTGTTAAGCATCTGCCTAACTTGGGCTTTTCAAGATACGCTCGTTTAAAACGACGTCGACCGAACCGAATCGTTACACCAAAAATAACACCTGGCCGGCCTGACGCTTTGATCGCCCCGATGCAAAGGACGGTCGCGCCCCCGCGCTAGTTGTCCCGGTATGCTCTTGGCTGTAGCCCAGACTGAAACCAGCTGACCAAAGAGACGATGGAATAAACCGGCAGTCCAGTTGCCTGTTGAATGTCGGCGGCATATGGGCACATGTTCGTGCATTCCAACACTAACGCACCAAGGTCTTGATGCGCTTCTTTCATCGCCAGGGCAGCCTCGACGTTTTCGGCGCGGGCTTTTTCGACGTCTAGCGTTAATTCGTTATCCAGAATTGCCCGCGTGAATTCCCGCCCTCCCTCGGTCGACCCGATGGGCGTGCCTTTGGGAACCCGCGCGCTGCGCAAATGCGCGTCAGTGAGGGTCGAGGCTGATATGGTTAGCACCCCTGCCCGTTTACCCGCAGGCAGAACCCTGTTCACCATCTCGACCTGCATCAGCGATGAGGTGACGACCGGTACTGGCACCGCCTCGGATAGCTCTTTTTGGAACAGCGACAGGAACCCGCAATTGGTGGTGATCCCGTCCACTCCGTCTTTCACCAACTCATGCGCAGCAGCAATAAAGGCATCCAGCGTTCCTTCGGCTCTGCGGCGCACGACCAGATCGGGCGAAGCATCCCTAACGATGCGATAGTGTACAGGGAACGGCCAGGTCAATGCGTTGCCCATGTCACCCGGAATGCGAGGAAAGCGCGCGTCCAGCATCAAAATACCCACCGAAGCGCCGTATATCGATTTTCCGCCAGTTGCGATCATCAGTCACCCCCGCTGTTCAGTGTCACGCGTCGTGCTCAGAGTTATGTTTCGACGCGCGAAACGCAGAGTTCCTGCAGTACAGATAAAGGTCAACAGGTAAATCTGGCCACGCTCCAGAGCTAAAAAAAATCCCTTACTCCAGCACTTTATACCATGTCCCTAGCCGGGTCCGTTTGTAAGGAGAATGCCTGCATCGCTGGCGTAAGCTGGGCCAGAAATTCTTGAGCAATTGTCGACAGCGGGCGCCCTTTCGCAGTGATGATGGCAAGATCCAAAGTGACTGCGGGCCGGAAGGGTCGGGTTTGATATCCCCCCTCGGCATCGAAGCTAACGGTGAAAGGATCAATCACCGCAACCCCCAGGCCCTGTTTGACAAAGCTTAACAGGTTTTCGGACAAATGCGTGTGAATCTGCGTTCTCCACGTCCGATTGGCCGCTTGAAAAATGTCACGTGTCCCGCGGTGGGTCTGATGCTCTGGCCCCATCACGATAAAGGGTTCATTCTCTAGCAACTCAGGGGTCAGCACATCGTATCGGGCCAGATGACTGCCTTCGGGAAATGTGGCCACCGTTTCAAACCTGAAGACCTGAGAGTTAAGCGTGTCGTGCAAGATCGGCACCTCAACCACGCCCACTTCGAACAGGCCCGAGATCACCCATTCTTGAATCTTCGAGGAGTATTGCGACTGGAAGCTGACCGACAAATTCGGGCGGCTGGCCGCGAAACGCGCGATCTCACGGGGCATAAAGCCAAAAGACAGCATGTGCGGCGCGGCCACCTGCAACTGACCGGGGTGTTTGTTTTGCAAATCCGTCACGGCTTGCGCCACATGATCCAGCCCCCGCACGACTGTATCAACCTCGCGATACAGCAGATCGGCCTCTGGTGTCGGCAGCAACCGGCCTTTGCTGCGTTCGAATAATGGCAATCGGGCTTCGCGTTCTAACTGCGCCAAAAGGTTGCTGATACCGGGTTGCGAGATACCCAGCACCGATGCGGCCCCGGTCACTGTCCCCGTTTCCATGATCGCGTGAAACGCCTGTAGTTGCCTGAACCGAATGGACATCGCCCTTGATCCATCATTTTATCTGATACCCTTGCTATAACATAGTATTTGAAATGATATAGCTGCCTTGGCACGGTTCCTGGCAACAACCGGGGGACCGATGAGCAATCTGAACCAAACCATCACAGGGTTTGACCTTTGGCACCTTGAGCTGCCTGTGAGATCACGGCGCGACCATGGAATCGGGTCGGTCCAAGGCAACTGCGAGGTGGTGATTCTGCGCCTGACCTCAGAAGATGGGACTGAAGGGTTTGGCGAGGCGTCGCCGTGGTCCGTCTTTACTGGAACGCCCGAAGCAACCTTTGCGGCACTTGATCGATACCTCCGCCCATTGGTCATCGGATCTCGCGTCGCAGATCGGTCCGCGGTCATGTCCAGGGCCGCCTATTCCGTCGCCAATTGCACTGAAGCCAAAGCCGCATTGGAGGCTGCCCTGCTGGATTTGACCGGACGCATAAGCGGGTTACCAGTCTGGTCGCTGCTGGGTGGGAGGTGCCGGAATGAAATTCCACTAAGCTGTTCAATCGCAAACCCTGATTTCACACAGGATATCGCCCTGCTGGGCCAGCTGCGCGAGGATGGCGTTCGCACCGTCAAAGTAAAGACGGGCTTCAAAGACCACGCATTCGATATCATGCGGTTGGAACATTTGGCGCAGCATTTCCCCGAGTTTTCGGTACGCGTCGACTATAATCAAGGCTTATCAATCGAGAGCGCTGCGGCCCAACTGCGTGACGTCGCCCAATTCAAGCCGGATTTCATAGAACAACCTGTTCGCGCGCATCTGTTTGGGATGATGGCTGAACTGCGCAGTCAGATCGCTGTGCCGCTGTTGGCGGATGAAAGCGTATTTGGACCAGAAGACATGGAACGCGCAGCGCGTGAGGGCATCTGTGATGGTGTCTCGATCAAGATTATGAAATCAGGTGGGCTTAGCCGAGGTCAGACGGTGGCCCGCATCGCCGCCACCCATGGGCTTAGCGCCTATGGCGGAGATATGTTCGAGGCCGGTCTGGCTCATCTGGCCGGAACTCATATGATCGCCGCGACCCCTGAAATCAAATTGGGGTGTGAATTCTACCAAGCCTCATATTTCCTGAAAGAGGACATTCTTGAAGAGCCGTTCCATGTTCAAAACGGGCAGGTCATAGTCCCCGAAACTCCCGGGCTGGGCGGACGCCCGGATCTGGGCAAGCTAGACTACTATGCCGTGGTAAAGGCGGTGGCAGCATGAGCAAGCGAAAAACGATCGCTATCATCGGAGCCGGCATTGTTGGTGTGTCGGCGGCGGTCTGGCTGCAACGTGACGGGCATGACGTTGTCCTTATCGACAAGGCTGGGCCCGGCGAAGGCACTTCACACGGGAATGGAGGGGTCCTCGCGTCTTGCTCGATCATTCCTGTTACGGTTCCAGGATTGCTTGGGAAAGCGCCGCGAATGCTGTTCGATCCGTCGCAGCCATTGTTTCTGAAGTGGGGCTATCTTCCCAAGCTTCTGCCTTGGCTGGTTCGGTACTTGAAACATGCAAACGCGAAGGATGTGGACCGCATCGCTGCAGCGCTAATGCCCATAGTCGGCGACAGCCTGAACGATCATCAGGCCCTGGCGCAGGGAACCGGGGCCGAAAAATGGATAGTCCCATCGGACTACCTTTTTCTATATGAAAACCGCCAACATTTCGAAGGCGACGCCTTTGGCTGGGGTATTCGGCGCAAACATGGGTTTGATTGGGAAGAACTCGAAGGCGAGGCTTTCCACTCCTACGACCCGATCTTCAGCCAGGACATCGGCTTTGCCGCAAGGCTGGGCGATCACGGCCACATCACCGACCCCGGTCGGTATGTCAAAGACCTAGCCGCGCATGTCGAGGTCAATGGTGGCCGGACCATCCGTGCCGCTGTCGACGACGTGGTACGCGAAAACGGCAAGGTCACCGGTGTCCGGGCGGGCGGCGAAACTATTCACTGCGACACCGCAATTGTTACCGCCGGCGTCTGGTCCGGGCCTCTGGCCAGCAAACTGGGTGTTTCCGTTCCGCTGGAAACGGAACGCGGGTATCATATTGAATTGGTGGAACCTTCCGCAATGCCGAAAAGTCCGGTTATGGTGGCCTCAGGCAAGTTTGTGGCCACACCGATGGATGGCCGCATACGACTGGCCGGTATAGTGGAGTTCGGCGGGCTGGACGCACCGCCCTCGCAGGCGCCGTTCGAACTGATGCGCAACAACGCCCGGGCGGCCTTTCCCGGCGTGACCTGGAAGGACGAAGTGGAATGGATGGGGCACCGGCCAGCGCCTGCAGACTCGATCCCAATCATCGGAGAGGCTCCGGGCGTGAGCGGTGCGTATATGGGCTTTGGCCACCACCACATTGGCCTTACAGGCGGGCCAAAAACAGGGCGTCTTTTGGCGCAAATGATCGGCGGACGTACACCCAACACGGATATCAGCGTTTACGCACCGTCAAGATACACAGGCTAACAACCGGTGAACAACACCGGCAAAACCAACACTAAATGGGAGATCAAAATGACAAAACTAACAAGCCTTCTGGCAGCAACCGCACTAACTGCGGCCGCAGCCGCTCCGGTCGCGGCAGAAAAATGGGACATGCCGATGGCCTATTCGGCGTCGAATTTCCATTCCGCGACCGGCGCTGAGTTCGCCAAATGCGTAACAACCGGCACCGGCGGTGAGATTGAAATCGTAACCCACCCCTCGGGGTCACTGTTCAAGGGCGCGGACATCAAACGCGCCATCCAAACCGGACAAGCCCCGATTGGTGAGCGTCTACTGTCCGGTCATCAGAACGAAAACGCGCTGTTCGGCTTTGACTCGATCCCATTCCTCGCCACATCCTTCGATGACAGTGAAAAACTGTGGGAGGCCGCCAAGCCCACGATTGAAAGTCTTCTGGTCGAACAGAACCTAACGCTGCTTTATGCTGTTCCCTGGCCGCCGCAGGGATTGTATTTCAAGAACGAGGTGAACTCGGTCGCGGATATGAAAGGCATCAAGTTCCGCTCGTACAACAATGCCACATCGCGCCTGGCCGAGCTGACAGGCATGCTGCCAGTGACAATCGAAGCAGCTGAGATAAGCCAGGCCTTTGCGACCGGTGTGGCGGACTCGATGGTGTCATCGGGCTCAACCGGATATGACCGCAAGGTCTGGGAAAGCCTGAACTATTTCTATGAAGTGGATGCCTGGCTGCCGCGAAACTACGTGATGGTGAATTCGGACGTTTGGTCGGGCGTGTCTGATGCCAACAAGAACGTCATCAAGGCTTGTGCGGAATTGGCCGAATATGCGGGCAACTGGCGTGCCAAGGAATACACCGGGTTCACTCTGCAAGGCTTGCGCGATGGTGGCATGACAGTTGGTCCGGCCTCGGAGCAGATGGTCAACGAATTGAAAGAGATCGGCGTCACCATGACCAACGAATGGCTGGAAGCGGCGGGTGACGAGGGCAAAGCCATCGTCGACGCTTTCCGTGCGCAGCAGTAGCCCATCTGACGCGGGCGGCAGTGATTTGCCGCCCGTGCTTTATCCGAACAAAACAAAAGCGGGGACGGTATGGCAGCATTGCGAGGGCTTCGGTCCGTACTGGATTTCATCTATCTGGCGGCGGGCGTTCTGGCCGCGCTGAGTCTGGTTGCCATTCTGGTCCTGATCGTGGTGCAGATGCTGGCCCGTTGGACGGGTGAGGTCTTTCCCGGCGCGCCCGACTACGCCGGTTACGCAATGGCCGCAGCTTCGTTTCTGGCTTTTGCCAACGCCTTGAATCGGGGCAGTCATATCCGTGTCTCGATCCTGCTGAATGCGGTGCCGCACAAGTTCCGCCGTGTTATTGAAGTCTGGTGCTTCACCATCGGCGCCGCAGTGATGTGGTATTTCTGCTGGTACGCTTACCGCTTCGTTTACTGGAGCTGGAAGTTCAACGACATCAGCCAGGGCCAGGACAAAACCCCCCTTTGGATACCCCAATCCGCCATGCTGATCGGCGCAGTCATTCTGGCCATCGCGCTGACCGATCACCTGGTTCATGTTCTGTTCCGGGGCGACCACCGCATCACCCGCGATCTCGCCGATCAAAGCCACGGAGAGTAAGGGCATGGAAAACGCATCAATCATCATCCTCTTTCTCTTTGTCCTGTTCACTCTGCTGGGCACCGGCGTCTGGGTCGGCCTCGCCCTGATGGGCGTCGCCTGGGTCGGGATGGAGCTGTTCACCACCCGCCCTGTCGGAGATGTCATGATCACGACGATCTGGTCGGCTTCTTCCTCGTGGACGCTGACGGCGCTGCCAATGTTCATCTGGATGGGTGAAATTCTGTACCGAACGCGATTGTCTGAAGATATGTTCAAAGGCCTCTCACCGTGGATGGCCCCCCTGCCGGGCGGTCTGGTGCATACCAATATCGTGGGATGCACGGTCTTTGCAGCAGTGTCCGGTTCCTCTGCCGCCACACTGACCACAGTCGGCAAGATGTCGATCCCGGAACTACGCAAGCGCAACTATCCCGAACGGATGATCATCGGCACGCTGACCGGCGCGGCAACTCTGGGGCTTATGATCCCGCCGTCGCTGACGCTGATCGTCTATGGCGTGACCATCAACGAATCGATCACAAAACTGTTCTTTGCAGGTATCCTGCCGGGATTGGTTTTGGCCTTCATGTTCATGGGCTATGTCGCGATTTATTCGAAGATCGGCAAAGATTGGGCCCCGGATCAGGAAAACAAACTGACCTTTGCTGAGAAGATCAGGAATTCGCGTTTTTTGCTGCCGGTGATCCTGTTGATCGTAGTTGTGATCGGATCAATGTATCTGGGTTATGCCACAGCGACCGAGGCCGCCGCCTTTGGCGTGATCGGAGGGCTGCTGCTGGCTGCCAGCCAGGGCTCGCTTAGCTGGAAGACTTTTGCCGAAAGCCTAATGGGAGCAACACGCACGAGCGCCATGATCGCGCTTATTCTGGCGGGTGCGGCGTTTCTTTCGCTGTCGATGGGCTTTACTGGTCTACCGCGCGGATTGGCCGATCTGATTGCCCAGTGGGACCTGACCCGGTTCGAACTGCTGATGGTGCTGCTGGTCTTTTACATCATTCTAGGGTGTTTCCTCGACGGTATTTCTTCGGTCGTGCTGACCATGGCCGTGGTCGAGCCGATGATACGTGACGCCGGGATCGATTTGATCTGGTTTGGCATCTTCATCGTGGTCGTGGTCGAGATGGCGCAGATCACACCGCCCATCGGGTTCAACCTGTTTGTGATGCAGGGCATGACCAATCACGAGATGAGCTATATCGCCCGCGCCGCGATCCCGATGTTTCTGATCATGGTGGTGATGGTTTTCGTGCTGATCTGGTTCCCGGAACTGGCAACGTGGCTGCCGGACAACCTGCGCCAAAGCCCGACCGGGTAGCATCTTTGAACCCGCTTTTGATCGCCGCCCGCAACGGGCCTTATGTTCTGCTGACGGGTTTGTTTGCCGGATTACTGCTGCCGGGTTTGGCTCAGCCCATGCGCCCGTTTCTGCCGACAATGGTGGTGTTGCTGCTTTTCGTTACTGTGCTGCGCATGGAACCGAGGCGCATATTCGGGTCGCTGCACGATTTTCGCCGGGTTGTGATGGGGGTCTTCGGTCTGCAACTCGCCTTGCCCCTGACCGTACTAGCGGTTGGCGCGTTGGGCGGGTGGCTAGACTCACCTGCCTTGTTCGCCTTGCTGGTCATGACTGCGGCCCCGTCGATTGCCGGAAGCCCAAATATGTGCCGGATGATGGGCTACCCTTCAGAATACGCCCTTCGTTTGTTGGTGATCGGTACGGCATTGTTGCCCCTGACCATGGCGCCAGTTTTCTGGCTGGCTCCGCAACTGGATGGAATCGGTGCCGTGATCTGGGCAGCAGCAAGGTTGCTGATCACCATTGTCCTTGCAACGATGGCTGCGATCTTTGTCCATCACACATTTCTGCGCAATCCATCGCCCAAGACCGAAAGTGCCCTTGATGGCCTCGCACATATCACGCTGGCCGTTTTTGTAATTGGTCTGATGCCATCACTCAGCAAAGCCATTCTGACCGATCCAAAGCGAGCGCTGCTGTGGATTGCTTTCGCCTGTCTGGCCAATTTCGGGTTGCAGCTGATTTGCTATCAGCTGTCCCGTATGCGTTTTTCACCGGGGGCGGCGACCGCAGTGTCACTTATCGCGGGCAATCGCAATATCGCGCTGTTCTTTGTTGCGCTTGCGCCCGAGGTCACCGCGCAGATCATGGTTTTTATCGGTGCCTACCAGATTCCCATGTACCTGACCCCGCTTGTGATGCGGCGAATCTACCGGAACAGCGCCTAGCGGCCGATGATGATATCGGCGCAAAGGCCGCCCAAACGCTCACTTTTGCTCAGGCGCAGTACGCCCCCATGGGCGCGCGCAATGTCCGAGACGATGGCAAGGCCCAACCCCACGCCGCTGCCCCTGTTCTGATTGCGCGCGGGATCAAGGCGCGAGAATGGCTTGATTGCCTCAGACCGTTGTTCGGGTGGGATGCCGGGCCCGTCATCTTCAACGCGGATGCGCATGGATTTTGGCGTGATCGTTAGGCTTATATCCGCACGCTCACCATAACGGACTGCGTTTCCGATTAAGTTTTCCACAGCGCGCCGTATCGCGGTGGGACGCAGCGCAATTGTGCCTTCCCCCTCGACCGAAACAAGGGCAACCTCATGCCCCGCTCTGCATGCGTCTTTCACGATTTGCTCAATCAACGCTATCGGCTCAACGGTTTCCGGGGACCCTTCGGTTGTCCCCTGCGAAAACTCAAGAAACGAGTCCAACAGTAGCTTCATTTCGTCAACATCTTGCTTCAAGGGCGCGGCTTCGTCCTCGGGCAACATCGACAAGCCCAATTTCAGACGAGTCAGCGGCGTGCGCAAATCATGACTTACACCGGACAGCATCATGGTCCGCTGCTCCATCTGGCGTTCGATACGTGCGCGCATGTCCAGAAAAGCGCTGCCCGCGGCGCGGACCTCGATCGCACCGCCGGGCGAATACGGCACCACCCTACCCCGACCGAAAGCTTGCGCAGCTTCGGCCAGCCGTGTGATCGGACGCAACTGATTGCGCATATACAGGAAAGAAATTGTTGTCATGACGACCGCAAAAAACACCATCGTCACGATCAACTGATGCGGCGCCGCCGGAGACAGCCGACGGCGGTCAAACGTTAATTGCA
This sequence comes from Ruegeria sp. YTSA135, assembly GCF_059610165.1. Taxonomy (NCBI): domain Bacteria; kingdom Pseudomonadati; phylum Pseudomonadota; class Alphaproteobacteria; order Rhodobacterales; family Roseobacteraceae; genus Ruegeria; species Ruegeria sp. YTSA135. Next base: position 107,179 of record NZ_JBXWNC010000001.1, read on the forward strand.
GCAATCCAAGATCAGTATTGATGTACAACCTTGCTTCCTGACCGCTGGGCAAAGCCACGCCCTCGATATCGGGCAACAATGCTCTCAGGTCGGCTTCGACCCGCGGCGCGATAAAATCATACCAGCGACGCTGCCCGATCATGGGTTCTTCGTTAATACCTAGGAAACTGGCTGTCATGGACAGCGCCTGCAAATCGGGACGCGCAGCCGCCAGGGCCTCTTGCTGCGTTTCTGCACCCTCCATGACGCCCACAACCAAAAGAACTTCTCGCGACGCTGCGCGGGTCATTTGTTCGGTGACGTCTTCCAAGTGTTTTTGCAGAAATGCGATCCCAACGACCAGCAACACGACAACCACCGGCAGGACCAGTATCAGCGCAGCGCGGGCATAGAGGCTGCGCGGCATATAGGGTTTGAGCCAATCCGCGGACATGCGCTAAACCTAACGGGCTGTTACGACAAGAGAAAGAGCGCAGAATGCAGGCTCCCGACGATTTCAACCCACCCACTGGCGCTGTTATAGACCTTGTGCCGGGTTTGCGGCGTATTTTGGCCCCGAATCCATCCCCGATGACATATCGCGGAACCAACACCTATTTGTTGGGCGCAACCGAACTTGCCGTAATCGACCCCGGGCCGCTAAGCGAGTCGCATCTGAACGCGATTCTGGATGCGGTCCAGCCCGGTCAGAGGATCAGCCATGTCATCGTCACACACAGCCATCTGGATCATTCACCCTTGGCGCGTCCACTTGCCGACCGCACCGGAGCACCGGTTCTCGCCTTTGGCGGGCCCGACGCCGGACGCAGCATGGTCATGGCTGAACTTGCTCAGAACGGGCTGGCGGGTGGTGGTGAAGGCAATGATACCGCTTTCCGCCCAGATAGCGAACTACCAGACGGCGCGCTTATCTCTGGTGCGGGCTGGCAGCTTGAGGTGATTCATACGCCCGGTCATCTGGGCAATCATATCGCTTTGGGCTGGGGCGATGTCTGTTTTACCGGGGATCACGTGATGGGATGGGCCAGTTCGCTCGTTTCGCCCCCGGACGGCGACCTGACCGATTTCATGACAGCCTGCCACCGCCTGCGCTCACGTGATTGGTCGGTCTTTCACGCCGGGCATGGCGCGCCGATCACCGAACCCGGCGCGCGGTTGGATTGGCTGATCAATCACCGCCTGACCCGCGAGGCGCAGATCTTGTCGGCGCTGGAAGATCAGCCCGGTACAGCCAGAGATATAGCCCAGAGAATCTATGTAGAGACTCCAGCCGCCCTGTTGCCAGCCGCCGAAAGAAATGTTTTCGCTCATCTCATCGATTTGCTTGGAAAACATCAGGTCTCAGCACAAGGACAGCTTTCGGTAAACGTCGAATTTAAAAGGCAAACCTGAACCGTCATAAGTTTTTTGCGAAATCGTCACTTTCCCCTCTGGACGGGAAAAATCGGGATTGTTATACGCCCCTCAGTTCCGGCGTAGCTCAGCGGTAGAGCAGTTGACTGTTAATCAATTGGTCGTAGGTTCGATCCCTACCGCCGGAGCCAAATTCCCCCCGCTATTCCATTGAGCTGCTTGCAAACTATTTCTTGCCCCCCAACACGGGCAACTTCGTCTGCAGCTTTAGAGGCCGCAAAGCCTTTGCAGATGGGGATTGTGACGGATAATCTATCCGGCGCGTTTCCTTGGCTTCGCTTTGGTCAAATTGGTTTTTGCATGTATCTCGAAATTGCTATCCTTCTTGCCCTCATTTGCCTGAACGGCCTTCTGGCCATGTCTGAGCTTGCGGTCGTTTCTTCGCGGCCCTCGCGGTTGCAGACGCGCGCTGAGCGAGGCGACCATGGTGCGCAAGTTGCTCTGCGCTTGGCTGACGAGCCGGGCGGTTCCTGTCGACCGTACAAATCGGCATAACGCTTGTGGGCGTTCTGTCCGGCGCGTTTTCAGGCGCAACACTGGGTATCAGAATGGCCGAAGCCCTTCCCGGGCTTGGTCTGCCTGAGCGGTACGCCACCGAAGTCGGCGTCGGGATCGTTGTTGTCGTCATCACCTATTTGACGCTGATTGTGGGCGAACTGGTGCCCAAACAGATCGCTTTGTCCAACCCCGAGGCGGTCGCATCCCGCGTCGCACCCGCAATGCGATTTCTGTCGATTGTAGCCCTACCGTTGGTTTAGTTTCTCGATCGGTCAGGCAAGCTGGTGCTCTCCGTCTTCGGTCAGTCTGGCCGCCGCGAGTCCGGGGTAAGCGCAGAGGAAATCCGAACGCTCATCGCTGAGGCAGAAGGCGCTGGCGTGATCGAAAAAGCCGAGACGGAAATGCTCGCAGGGGTAATGCGTATCGCTGACTGGACCGCAAGGGGTCTGATGACACCCCGCCACGATCTTGAAATTGCCGACGCTCAGGAAGACAAGGCGGCCATCCTCGCCCGCTTCCAAGCCTCATGCCAGTCCCGACTGCCGCTACGCGATGGTGCCGCAGACGATGTGATCGGAGTGCTACACAGCCGAGACTTGCTCCACGCTCCGGAAAAAGGCTTCGATGCGCGGGCGTACATGCAGCCGGTGCCTATCATCAACGACACGATGCCCGCGATCCAGGTCATCGAACGATTGAAGGACGCAGCGGTTCACATCGTGCTTGTGTTTGACGAATACGGGCATTTCGAGGGGATCGTTACACCGATGGATATCCTTGGTGCCATCACTGGCGGGTTTGACGAGACCGAGCAGGCAGAGCCTAAAGTAATCGAGCGAGACGATGGCTCACTTATCGTAGCCGGATGGATGCCGGTCGACGAATTCGCGGACCGCCTTGGCCTGCAACTAAAGCATGCACCCCAGTTTGAAACGGTTGCTGGGCTCGTTCTCGATTATGCGGCGAAACTTCCACAGGTCGGGCAATTCGTCGTCGTTGATGGCTGGGTGCTGGAGGTTATCGATATGGACGGGCGCCGCATCGACAAACTTCTTGTGTACAGGACTAAGGAAACGACGCCCTTCTACGCGAAAGGTCAGATATGACCCCGGCAAACGCCTCGTGCCACGCCGACGAACGTAGCCGACGCTCGTTTTTCGATAGTAGGTAAAAATTGGTGACAGTATACTTCGCCATCCTCTGCGCCTTTCATCCACTATCCGCCGCTCAGGCGAGCGCGCACGCAAATTGAGGTAAATCAAAGCGATGGCGCGCCCTACCTGCTAGCAACAAAGATCTTTCGGTGGGACGTTTCGGGACGTACCGTGTTCTCTGGCCTGATCCCTCGGGCAAGGTTGAACCGGTCGCTATTGGCGTTCAGGGATCAACCGCGAAGACAGAGTTCGCGACCAAGAGACCCCCGCAGCGGCCGGAAATGAGCGGTTGGAGAAGGGAGAGACAGACCTGTGTGCTTTTCAGCCTCTGCAAGTTTTGCGACAGCAGCCGTTTTGATGCCAGTCGCCGCAGTCACTTTGACAACCGCCATCCGATGTAACCGCAAATACTTGGGCTTTGCCGTTTTCCCGTTGTTTTTTGGGGTTCAGCAAGCTTTGGAAGGCGGGCTTTGGCTTAGTCTTGGACAGGGCGCACCTGAGACTACACATTGGTTTGCCATCGGCTTCCTTTTCTTTGCCTACTTCTTTTGGCCCTTCTGGGTTCCCCTGTCCGCATATTCTGTCGAACCAAAGCGGCATCTGAAACGCATTTTTCTTATTTTTTCCCTATTGGGCGCCTTGCTTGGGGCTTTGTTGTTCGCCCCCCTTCTGTTTCTGGATGAGCCGCTTCCAATCCATATCGTAAAACACTCGATTCACTACAGCTCGCCGCTGATGTGGGATAACGTCGTGCATCGAACGCTCATCCGCGGAGTCTATGCAATCATCGTTTGCGCCCCCATTCTACTGTCTTCGATCAGTGCTGTTAGAGTATTCGGGTTACTAATCACTCTCTCAGTCGTTGGTGGCTTTTTGGTCGCGCATTACGCCTTCACATCAATCTGGTGTTTCGCCGCAGCCATCCTCTCGTGCTATGTGCTTATTATTGTACGGGAGGCGTCCAACAGCGTTCCAGCGCGCAGACCCAACGAAATCTGAAAAATTACCGCGTTGAATCGACCTGCACGAATGCCCGAGTGTCTCTGCGCGCGTTCGTGACACGACCGTCCGCTGCATTTCAGAGGGCGGCTTACCGAACTCCGGGGTTTCAGGTTAATTTCAGGACGGCGGGGTTTTGTGTTTCTCGTATTACAGCGGTTGGCTTTCCAGGTTTGAACCGCTAACTGGGGTCCCAAAGTTACAAGGCACTGCCACTTGGAAGCGATTTTGGTCTGGACAGCCGGGCCATCTTCCCGCTGACAGGCTTTCTGCTTGCGTAACAATACAATGACGCATTTACTGAGCGTGAAAAATAATACTGGGAGGCTCAAGTGAGAAAATCAACGCTACTAAGTACAGTCATTGCCGTTTGTGCAGGCGCGGCCTGGGCGGACTGCGATACCGTTACATTCTCGGATGTGGGATGGACGGACATCACCGCGACAACTGCAGCAACGACAACGGTTCTGCAGGCGCTTGGCTATGAAACGGATATCAAGATCCTATCCGTGCCGGTGACCTACACATCGCTTGCCGATGGCGATATCGACGTCTTTTTAGGCAACTGGATGCCGACGATGGAAGGCGATATCGCACCCTACCGCAAAGCGGGAACCGTGGACACGGTGCGCGCAAACCTCGAAGGGGCCAAATACACACTTGCGGTGAACCAAGCCGCAGCAGACCTGGGGATCGGCAACTTCGCAGACATCGCTACACACCAGGATGCTTTGGAAGGCAAGATTTATGGCATCGAGCCTGGCAATGACGGCAACCGTCTTATTCAGGAAATGATCGATAACGATGCATTCGGCCTCAGTGGCTTTGAAGTCGCTGAAAGCTCGGAACAGGGTATGCTGGCGCAGGTCGCACGTGCGGATCGGCGAAACGAGCCGGTTGTTTTCCTCGGCTGGGAGCCTCACCCGATGAACGCCAACTTCCAGTTGACCTATCTTGAGGGTGGCGATGACTGGTTTGGCCCGAACCTTGGTGGTGCGACCGTTTTCACCAACACCTCCGCAGGCTATGTCAGCGAATGCCCGAATGTCGGCAAGCTGCTGGAAAACCTGGAATTTACCCTTGCCATGGAAAACGAGATCATGGGCGCAATCCTTGATGACGGTCTAGAACCCGGCAATGCAGCAAAAACCTGGCTTGCGGCTAACACAGGCGTGCTTGATGGCTGGCTGGATGGCGTCACCACGAAAGATGGCGGTGACGCGATGATGGCGGTCAAATCGGCGCTTGAAAACTAAAAAAGAGACGACAATGAGCCGGGAAACCCCGGCTCTGTTGAGGTCGGCCAATATAGGGGGGCGGCATGGATTGGCTGACCGAAAACAAGATTCCGATCGGCATTTGGGCAAGAGACATTTTTGACTGGATGCAAATCAATCTGGCGTGGTTCTTCGACACGTTGTCGGACCTGATGGACGCGTTGATCGACAGCATCCTTTGGGTGTTGCAAACCCCCCACCCACTAATCATTGTCGGCGTCTTTGCCCTGTTCACTTGGCTATTGCAGCGCAACTGGAAAACCTGCGTGCTGGTGGCAATAGGCTTTCTGTTCATCCTCAACCAAGGGTATTGGGAGGAAACGACCGAAAGCCTTACGCTGGTTCTGTCCGCCTGTATCGTATGTATGGCCGTTGGCGTACCAATTGGCATCGCGGCCGCACACCGACCAAAGCTTTATTCCTTCATGCGTCCGGTTCTGGATCTGATGCAAACCCTGCCGACTTTTGTCTACCTGATCCCGGCAATCGTATTTTTTGGCATCGGGATGGTGCCGGGCCTTCTGGCGACGGTCATCTTTGTCGTACCGGCGCCGATCAGGCTGACCTATCTTGGGGTATCCGCAACGCCCAAGGCACTGCTTGAGGCCGCGCAAGCCTTCGGAGCGACCGGGCGGCAGATACTCTGGAAGGTCGAGCTTCCATATGCCTTTCCGCAGATAATGGCGGGGCTTAATCAGACAATCATGTTGTCACTTTCAATGGTCGTGATCGCGGCGCTTGTCGGGGCGGACGGTTTGGGTGTGCCTGTGGTGCGTGCCCTGAACCAAGTCAACACGGCTCTCGGGTTCGAAAGCGGCTTTGTCATCGTCGTTGTCGCAATCATTCTCGACCGGATGCTGCGAGTGGAGCGCAAGAAATGACCCAACAGCCCGCTGTCATATTCGACAATGTTTCCATCGTCTTCGGTGATAACCCCAAAGCCGCGTTACCTTTGATGGATGAAGGCCGAGAGCGTCCCGACATACAGAAAGAAACCGGGCAAATCCTCGGGGTTCACAATTGCTCACTCGAGGTCAAAACGGGTGAGATTCTGGTACTCATGGGTCTTTCAGGTTCGGGCAAATCGACGCTTCTGCGCGCGGTGAACGCGCTGAACCCGGTCGTGCGCGGCTCGGTCACGGTCCACGATGGAGAGTGGAGTTGCAACGTCACATCTGCCGGGGCTGAGGACCTAAGAAAGGTGCGTCGTGAATGCGTATCGATGGTTTTTCAGCAATTCGGCCTCTTGCCCTGGCGCAGCGTGTCAGAGAATGTCGGACTTGGCCCGGAACTGGCAAAACTGCCAAAGGCGGAACGTAACGAGAGGGTGAAGAAACAGCTTGAGCTCGTCGGGCTGTCCGATTGGGCGGACCGTCGTGTCGGCGAATTGTCAGGCGGAATGCAACAGCGCGTGGGACTGGCGCGCGCCTTCGCGACCGAAGCCCCCATCCTTCTCATGGACGAACCGTTCTCGGCCCTTGATCCCCTCATCCGCACCAAGCTTCAGGACGAACTTCTTGAGCTTCAGGCGCGCATCCGCAGGACGATCATTTTCGTCAGCCACGACCTCGACGAAGCCTTCAAGATCGGCAACCGCATCGCGATCATGGAAGGCGGGCGGATTGTGCAATGCGGGACACCGCGCGAGATTTTCACCCAACCGGTCAATGATTACGTCGCCGACTTCGTGGCGCATATGAACCCGCTTGGCGTATTGTCGGCTGCGGACGTCATGGAGCCCGCATCCGGTGAGCTAACGGAAACAGTGCCCGAAGATACCGCCATCGTGGACCTGATGGATGTGCTTGCCAATAACGACGCGACGATCGGGGTTACGCAGGACGGTGCTTTGGTCGGACAAATCACACAAAGCGCTCTGATCGCAAGGCTCGTCGATCCCAGCGGCGCGGCAAAGACCTCGGACAGTTGACGTTCTTGGCTGTCCATCCCGGCGGCGAACGACATAGGATCGACAACGTCCACATCGTTGCAGTTGATGACCCTTTCTTGCGCCTCGACCCAAGCGAACAGCGCAACCAGCTCAGACTCTCACCGCTACAGCCCCGGTCATCAAAACAGCAATGCTCCAGTGGTAGGCAGAAGTACGGAATAGACGCTTGTCGATGCAGTAAGGAACAATCGGTTGCGCTTCGGCCCACCAAAACAGACGTTTGAGACCTCTTCGGGGATGAATATCTTGCCCAGCAGCGTCCCATCAGGGTGATAGCAATGAACGCCATCTTTTGCGCTCGTCCAGATGCGATCCTGGGTATCGATCCGGAACCCGTCAAAGACGCCTGCTTCGCATTCCGCAAATATGCCCCCGCCTGAAAGAGTTCCGTCAGCGCCGACGGAGAATGCCCGGATATGGTGTTCTCCGCTGGGATAGCGGGTGCCACCGCTGTCTGCGATATAGAGCGTCTGTTCGTCTAGCGAGAAGGCAAGGCCGTTGGGACAGGCAAAGTCACTTGTCACCTTTGTGATGTCACCGGTTGCAGGGTCCAAGCGATAAACATGCTCACCGTCGAGCTCAGATTCAGCTTGAAAGCCTTCGTAGTCCGATTCGATTCCATATGCCGGATCACTGAACCAGATCGTATCGTCAGACCGCACAACCACGTCATTCGGGCTGTTGAACCGCTTTCCCTCAAAGTGGCTGGCCAAAGTCGTGACAGAACCGTCATGCTCAATCCGAGTAACACTTCGCGTTCCATGCTCGCACGCGACGATCCGTCCTTGGCGGTCGAGCGTGGACCCGTTGGTATAGCATCCAAGGCCCGAGCGGATGTCTGCAACAGCCTCTGTCAGTTCATCCCAACGAAGCCTTCGATCATTTGGGATGTCGCTCCAGATAAGGAACCGGAACGCCGGGGAATAAACGGGCCCCTCGGTCCACTTACCGCCCGTCCAGATTTGTTCGATTGGCTCATCCAACTTGATGCTGCGTGCAAACCTTTTATCGCGGATTTCGTAGTTTTCTGTCTTCGTCATTGGAAACGCCATTCCAGCTTGCTACATATTTTGTAGCAAGCTAAATCACTATAGAAAGTATAGCAAGTGACCAAGATACCAATCCCAGGGCAGCCCGTGCGGGGATCAAAAAGCGGTGCGCCCATTATGGCGTTGTTCGATCTCATTGGACGGCATTGGGCCATGGGTGTGATTTGGACCCTGAGCGAAATCGGACCATGCACGTTCAGAAGGCTGCAAGAGGAATGCGAAACAATCTCACCCGCGGCTTTGAACACACGCCTCAAGGAACTGCAGGCAGCAGGTTTCGTGCATCGGGTAGACGCCGGATACGCGGCAACGGATTTGGGCTATCGTCTTTACGCGCACCTCCGCCCTCTGGGCGATTTCAGCAAGGAATGGGCAAAGCACTTGACCGCGCCGGACGACCAAAGCAGGTCAGCATCTTAACCTTGCGCAGCGAGTTGGCCTATCCATTCGGTGCACAAGTGCATCCGTGACCAGCACTTAGTTGAGCGCGTTAGCGTTTTTCGACTAAAAATCTTTTGCACCCACTGGACGGCGCAGAAACGGGTTGCTATACGGCGCGAACCGTTCCGGCGTAGCTCAGCGGTAGAGCAGTTGACTGTTAATCAATTGGTCGTAGGTTCGATCCCTACCGCCGGAGCCATTTCCAACTTTCCCCGATCAATCCGCCAAGGCGTTTTCGAATTCCGTGCGAAGTTTTCGCTTTAGAACCTTTCCCGTAGCATTCAGTGGCAGGGCGTCCACGAACACAACTTTATCCGGCACTTGCCACTTGGCGATCTTGCCGTCGTAAAACGACAACACATCCTCTTCGGTTGGATCCTCGCCTTCGGCTTTGACGGCCACCAACAGCGGGCGCTCGTCCCATTTTGGGTGGGGAACGCCCACAACCGCCGCTGTCGCGAGTTGGGGGTGCGCGACAGCGATGTTCTCTAACTCGACCGAGCTAATCCACTCTCCGCCTGATTTGATGATGTCCTTGGACCTGTCGCGGATTGTCATGTACCCGTCAGGGTCAAGCGTTGCGACATCACCCGTTGCAAACCACCCATCCCGAAGCAAGTCTTCATCCTGCATCTGGAAGTAGCTGTCCAAGACCCAGTGCCCGCGCACCATAAGATCGCCTTGGGTCTTGCCGTCATGTGGCAAATCATTCCCATCATCGTCAACGATCTTCAATTCGACGCCATAGCACGGTCGCCCCTGGCTTTGCCTAACTTTGTGCTGTTGTTCAGGCGGCAGTTGGCGGTGCTTGGCCAGTGGGTGATTTGCAGTACCCAACGGGCTCATCTCGCTCATACCCCAGGCGTGAATAGTGTCGACGCCATAGGCTTCACGAAAGGTTTCGATCATCGAAGGCGGGCATGCGGCCCCACCGATCACCGTCCGTTCAAGGCTGACCAGTTTGCTGCCGGATTGTGCAGCATATGACAGCAGTCCTTGCCAGATTGTCGGCACCCCCAGCGCCAAGGTTACGCCAAATTTGTCGATCAGATTTACCAGTGCTTCACCGTGCAGATCCGGCCCCGGCAGAACCATGCGCGACCCCGACATCGCACAGGCATAGGGCGACCCCCACGCGTTTACGTGAAACATCGGAACCACTGGCATGACTACATCCATGGCCGAGTAGCCAACGACGTCGCGCGTGTTCGATCCAAAGCTGTGCAGCACTGTTGAGCGGTGTGAGTAAAGAACACCTTTCGGGTGCCCAGTCGTACCTGAGGTGTAACAAAGGCTGGACGCTATGTTCTCATCAAAGCTAGGCCACTGGTATCCTGCATCGCCGGTTGCAATCAGATCGTCATAGAACTTCACATCGGGAATCTGAGCGATTGCATCCTCGTTTCTTGGCCCCATAAGAACGAAATGCTGCACATCCGGCAAATGCTCATGCAGGGACGCAACCAATGGGATAAAGGTCGCGTCAAAGAACAGAACCCGATCTTGCGCGTGATTGATGATATAGTTCAATTGCTCGGGGAACAGCCGCGGATTGATCGTGTGGCAAACAAATCCAGCCCCGGACGTTCCGTAGTAAATCTCAAGATGCCGTCGGTTATTCCAGGCCAGCGTCCCGACCCGCGCCTGCGGCTCCAGCCCCAGCGCGGCCAGTACAGATGCAAGCTTCCGCGCGTTTCCTGCAATCTGGGCCCAACTGTTATCAGTCACCGTGCCATCGGTCTCGACTGAAAATATCTCGGTCTGACCATGATAGCGTTCGGCGTGGTCAATCAGTGACGAGATCAGCAAGGGCTGCGTCATCATCTGTCCCAGCATGGGCCTTCTCCATTTTTTACTCCCGACGCGCATCGGGTGTTTTGCTTTTTCTAAGTTGGAACCCTGCCAATCATTTAATTGTCTGACAATAAGAGATTTGGGCTTTCCCCGTGCGCAATCTTGTTACCATCGACAGCTTAGCCCCGGTGGCGTAGTGCGTAGGCGACCAAAGCCGCGGTCGATCCATCCTTGCCGCTAGCGGTTTCTTCACCATCCACGATTGGACCTAACGAGGTCGCAAGCTCTTTGCCCAATTCGACACCCCACTGATCGAACGAGTTGATCCCAAGCAAGACGCCTTCAACAAAAACGCGATGTTCGTACAGGGCGATGATCTGACCAAGTACGAATGGGGTCAGCTTTGGGAAGATCAGGGTTGAAGACGGTCGGTTGCCCGGGAAAACACGATGACGGGCCTGCCGATCCAACTCTGCACCAGTCAGCCCGTTTTCCGCCATGCGCTGACGCGCTTCGTCCAGTGAGCGACCCCGCATCAGCGCCTCGGACTGCGCCAGACAATTGGCCAATAACAAGCGATGGTGGTGGGTCAGTTCCGGTTCATGCCCCCGTGCGGCCACCATGAACTCGCAAGGGATCACGTCCGTGCCCTGATGGATCAATTGATAAAAAGCGTGCTGGCCGTTGGTGCCGGGTTCCCCCCAAACAACGGGGCCAGAGGCAATGGTTAATGAGCTTCCGTCCATCGCGACAGACTTACCGTTAGACTCCATTTCAAGCTGTTGAAAATACGCCGGTAGCCGCAGCAAACGTTGATCATAGGGCAAGACAGCGCGGCTGGTATGGCCAAGAACCTGACGGTGCCAAATACCAACCAAAGCCAGCATCACCGGCATGTTCTCTGCCCAATCGGCGGCGCGAAAATGGACGTCCATCGCCTGCCCGCCACGCAGGAAAGCGTCGAAGGCGTTCGATCCAACCGCGATCATCACCGGCAATCCAACCGGTCCCCAGACCGAGTATCGTCCACCGACCCAATCAGCAAAGCCAAATACACGCTCGTCTGGGATACCAAAGGCTTTGGTCTTGTCCACGGCGCTGGACACGGCAGCGAACTGCATGCCCGGATCACCTCCGCCGTCTTCCATCCATGCGCGCGCCGTTCGGGCGTTGGTCATGGTTTCGATCGTGGTAAAGGTTTTGGACGCCACAATCACCAGCGTCCGCGTCGGATCAAGCTGCCGCAACGTATCGGCAATATGCGCCCCGTCCACGTTTGACACATAATGCACCTGTGGACCATCGTGATACGGGGCCAGCGCGTGGGTTGCCATCACGGGGCCAAGGTCCGAGCCGCCGATGCCGATATTCACAACATCGGTAAAGCTGCCCCCTGCCCCGGAAACTGCGCCACCGCGCACCTCTTCGGCGAACACGCGCATCCTTTGCAGCGTGTCCAAAACGTCTGGCATGACATCAAGCCCATCGACCTCGATTGGCCCACCGTCCAGGTTACGCAATGCCGTGTGCAGAACCGCGCGCCCCTCGGTTTCATTGATCTTCACGCCCGCAAACATGGCTTCGCGCCGGTCACCGAGGTTAGCCGCCTCGCAAAGGTCGATCAGGGCCTCCCGAATTTTTTTGTCGATCTGTGTTTTGGAATAGTCAAACAGCAGATCACCGGTGGACGCTGAAAACGTCTCGGCCCGGTTCACGTCTTTGGCGAACAGATCAAGGATTGTCCGCTCTTTGCTTGCAGAAGCCAGCGAGATGAGGGTGTCCAGTTGCATAACGCCTACTCCGCCCAGTGAACTGTCATGCCGCTGAGAACTGCGGCGATTGGAGCCTCTTCCGGTGGCAGTGACATGGCGCGATCCAACGCATCCCGTTTCGCGGCACCGAATATGATCAGGTGTTTCGATAACGCACCATCCAACACGGGCGCTGTCAGGGTGATCCGAGCCTCGGGCTGAACTTCGGTCCGTGCGACGGCCAGAGGGGGCGCGTTGCCGTCTAACGCGGCCTCAAGCCCCGCCATTCCGGGGAACAGGGACGCGGTGTGCATGTCTTCACCCATCCCCAGAACCAGCACGGACAACGGCCTGATCGGAGCGATCAGGCTTTCGAGTTCAGGCAACACATCCTCGGGGTCCTTACCCGGCACGTAAAGGGGGATATACTGCGCCACAGAGGCCCGGTTGGTCAGCAACCGCTCGCGGATCAGACGTTCGTTCGAGCGTTCGTGATCGCCCGGTACACATCTTTCGTCCGTTGGTAAAACCCGCACCCTGTCCCATTCAAGGTCTGCTGCGCAGAGCACATCGAAGATCGGACCGGGCGTTGTACCACCCGGAACGGCCAGTGATACCAATTCGTGATTCAGCAAGGCGGATTCCAGATTGCCCGCCAGAACGTTCGCAACGTCGATGGCCAGCATATCCCGGTCAGCGTATTCTTGTAGTTTCATGGATTAATCCCTTGCCAGCGGCGACCGTCTCGTTTCATCAGCAGCTCGGCGTCGCCCGGGCCTGTGCTGCCACTTTCATAAGGTTTGGGAACGTCCCCACGCGCCTGCCAGCCTGCAATAATCGGGTCGGTCCAAGCCCATGCGGCCTCGACCTCATCCCCGCGCATGAACAGCGTCTGGTTGCCGCGGATGACATCCATCACCAGCCGCTCGTAAGCGTCAGGCGGGTCTTGGTTTTCCGGGCCCAGTGCCTCGGCAAAACTCATATCCAACGGCACATCGACCAAACGCATCCCGCCCGGACCCGGTTCCTTGATCGTTACCTTCAACGTAATGCCTTCGTTTGGTTGCAGCCGGATGGACAACACATTGGCATGTCGCCCGGCATCAGCGCCAAAAATCGAATGCGGAGCGTCTTTGAACATCACGTTGATGACCGAGGACCGTTCGATCAGTCGCTTACCTGTGCGCAAGTAGAATGGTGTCCCGGCCCAACGCCAGTTGCTGACATGGGCGCGCAGGGCCACATAGCTTTCCGTGGTCGAGCGCGGGTTGCCTACGGTATCCCGATAGCCCGCCACGCCCGGCCCCGCCTCAAACTGGCCGCGTACGATGTGGTGCGGTTCAACCGGATCAAGCGCGCGGATAACCTTGAGCTTTTCGTCGCGCACTGCATCGGGATCGAATTTCGCCGGAGGCTCCATTGCAATCAGGCAAAGAAGCTGCATCAGGTGGTTTTGCATCATGTCGCGCATGGCCCCCGCACGATCATAATACTCCTCGCGCCCGTCTATACCGACGGCCTCGGCAACCGTAATCTGGATGTGATCAACATACTGGCTGTTCCAGAGCGGTTCGAACAGCATGTTGCCAAAACGAACCGCCATCAAGTTCTGAACCGTTTCCTTGCCCAGATAATGATCGATCCGGTAGATCTGCCCTTCAACGAAATGCGCGGCCAGAGTCGCGTTCAGCGCCCTCGCGCTTTCCAAGTCGTGACCGAATGGCTTTTCGACGACGATCCGTGTTTTCGGCGTCGCCAAATCGTGATGCTTGATCCGTTCGGCCAACTGGCCAAACAGTTGCGGCCCCACCGAGAAGTAAAAGGCCCTTACCCGGTCATCGGTAAGCTTGGCCGCCAGCCTATCCCAAGCGGTGTCCGAAAGTGCATCCAGCGGAACATAGTCGACCCGTTGAATGAAGGTATTCAGCGCGTCGGCGTTCCGCGACTGTGCTGGCGCATGGCTGCGCAATGACTCGGCAACAACTTCGCGGAACGCATCGGGAGTATACCCAGCCCGGGCCGCACCGATAATCTGTGCATCATCGGGCCATTGACCCGCGCAAAACCGCCGGAAAAGTGCCGGAAGAATCTTGCGCTGTGCAAGATCGCCGGTACTGCCAAAGATGACCAAATCAAACGGGTCCACAGGTATGACACGAGAAACCATGTGTTTTCCCTACCTTACCCCTGCTGTCATGTCTAATGTTAGCGCAATCATTTTTGAACTTTTTTCCGATCTTCAAAACTCTGTCAGATGCGGTCTGATGCCCTTAACTAACCCACCCCAAAGCGCTAAGTCGATTGATAGCCTTCAAAGAACCGGATACTGGAATGAAAGACAACGCCCCTCAGGCTGCCAATATCGGCAAGTTTCAGAACAAATTAGTAACAGCTGACGGGCAAGCGCGGGCGTCCGTTCCACTGCGCAATCCAGAAACGCTTTGGTTCAATACGGGCACGTTGTGCAATATCCAATGCGTCAACTGCTATATCGAAAGCAGTCCGACCAATGACGCGCTGGTCTATATCTCGGCAGACGAGGTGCGAGACTATCTGGAGCAGATCAAAGCCCGCAACTGGCCTGTGCGCGAAATCGGCTTCACTGGGGGTGAGCCGTTTATGAATCCCGAAATGATCGACATGACCCGCGCGGCGTTAGAACGCGGTTACGACGTGTTGATCCTGACCAACGCAATGCAGCCAATGATGCGCCAAAAAATGCGCGATGGCCTGCTTGAATTGCAACGTGACTATGGTGACAAGTTGACCTTGCGGATTTCAGTCGACCACTACCGCCATGAATTGCATGATGAAGAACGGGGCAAAGGCAGCTTTGCCAAGACCCTGACCGGCATGAAATGGCTGCGCGACAACGGGTTCAACATGGCCGTTGCTGGCAGGACCGTGTGGGGTGAGAGTGACGCAGAGAGCCGAAACGGCTACGCTGCCTTCTTTGCTGAGCACGATTTTAGTATTGATGCGCAGAACCCGAGCGAGACCGTTCTGTTCCCCGAGATGGACGGAACCGTCGAAGTTCCCGAAATCACGACCGCGTGCTGGGGTATTCTGAACAAGTCACCTGATGCGCTCATGTGTGCCAGCGCCCGCATGGTGGTAAAGCGCAAAGGTGCAAACAGACCTGCGGTTCTGGCTTGCACCCTACTGCCCTATGCGCCCGAGTTCGAGATGGGACATACTCTGGCCGAGTCTGAGGCCGACGTACATCTCAACCATCCGCATTGCGCCAAGTTCTGCGTTCTGGGTGGTGCAAGCTGCTCGGGCTGATCAGTTCAACTCGGGCGATTTCCAAAACTTCGTGCCTGATGCTGCGGCTGATACGCGCCAGCCTTTCTTGCCCAACACAAAGAATGACCGTCCGTCGGTAAAGCGGACTGTCTCACTCGTCCGGTCCTCGCCATGCATCGCATCGGTTCCGGCTGTGGCGTCATATCCGTGTTCAATGAATCTCTGAAAATCGGCCTGCGTTTCGAACATGATCACGAACTTACTCTCGAACCCGCCGATACCCATGGCTGCGCCAACACCACCCGTTCCCATATTCATATAAATGCGCTCCCCAGTCTCGTTCGAGACTGCAACCCCTCGTCCATACCCGGCCGAAACCGGAAATACCGTCACTTTGCGCGAGTCGAAAACTGCATGCCCTGCGCTGATGGCAAACAGGCTGTCGGCCTCGGGATTTTCAGCCAACAATTGAAACAGAACCTCGTCGGCCATAAGGTCCAGCTTGACGCGGGTTTCTTCCGGAGTGGCTTCGTTTGTCACCAGATCGGCCGTGGAACTGACTGTTTCATCAACCGCGTTGGCGCCTTTTTCAAGCGTGCCTCCTACGGCCTCAGCCCCACGCCCAATCGCGTCAGCCGTGCCCTCGGCACCCTTTTTGATTTTATCCAGAACGCCTTGGGCGAAAACAGGCCCGGTGATGAAAAGGGCAGCAGCTAGGAACAGATATCGGAGCATAAAGCGAAGCCTCGCGTAACCACTTATCTGATTGTCACTTTAACCCAAAAACAAGTTTTGACAGCATCTCAATTTCTACTGGCCAAAACTACCGGTCGGATCCCTAGTTCAATCTGAATTCACCGACCATGTTGCGCCATTCGCCGGGCGCGATCATCTTGCGGTGCGTGAACCGGACCGAATGCAGCGGACCTTCAATTTCACGCTGCCAGAAATCAATGAAATCAAATAGTTTCGGATGGTCCGGCGCCAGATCGTATTCCTGCCAGATAAACGTGTTCAAAACGTGGATGTAGTCGGGCATATGGTAGAAGAATTCCGCCGTCGTCAGCCCGTATCCCTTGAGCATCAATTCGGTTTCGCTTTGCTTCATGCAGACCTCCGGTTTTCGTGCAAGGCCCGTTTAGAGTACCACAAAAATATCCTAATCCTTAGATAACAATATGTTACTCTGGTGTTACGGGGTTTTTCGCACACAAAAAGGATGCTTGCTTGCACCTTATGTGCCAGGTCTGATAAGGTGCATCCACAAGATATAGACCCTGCACAAAGAACGGGCAGTTTACGTGAGCGATACGCCAGAAACCCCAGAAAACATGGATGAAACCCCGCCCGAGAGGCCCGTCTACGATGGCCCGACGGTATCCATCGAATCCGAGATGCGAACATCCTATCTGGATTACGCCATGTCGGTTATCGTCTCGCGCGCGATCCCTGATCTGCGCGATGGGCTCAAGCCCGTGCACCGGCGCATTCTCTACGCCATGCACGAGACGGGAAATACACACGACAAAGCATACCGCAAATCCGCCCGACCCGTTGGCGACGTGATGGGTAAGTACCACCCCCACGGCGACAGCGCGATTTACGACGCTCTGGTACGGATGGCGCAGGATTTCTCGATGTCGCTGCCTCTGCTGGATGGTCAGGGCAACTTTGGTTCGATGGACGGCGATAACCCCGCCGCCATGCGATACACCGAAGTGCGGATGGACAAGCCCGCCGCCGCCCTGCTGGCAGATATCGAAAAAGAGACGGTCGATTTTCAGGACAACTATGACGGCAAGGACCGGGAACCTACAGTCCTACCGGCGCGTTTTCCGAACATGCTTGTCAACGGTGCCGGCGGTATTGCCGTGGGCATGGCTACGAATATCCCGCCACATAATCTGGGCGAGGTGGTCGACGCCACTTTGGCTCTCATCGACGACCCAGACCTGACGTCGGAGCAACTGATCGAATACGTCCCCGGCCCTGACTTCCCGACCGGCGGCGTGATGCTAGGCCGCTCTGGCGCGCGCAAGGCTTATCTGGAAGGCCGCGGTAGCGTCATCATCCGCGCCAAGACCCGCGTGGAAGAGATCCGCAGAGACCGCTATGCGATTGTAGTGGACGAAATCCCGTACCAGGTGAACAAAGCAGCGATGATCGAAAAGATCGCTGAGGCCGTGCGCGAAAAACGTATCGAAGGCGTGTCTCATGTTCAGGACGAATCCGACCGCAACGGTGTCCGCGTGGTGGTTGAGCTAAAACGCGACGCAACACCCGAGGTGGTGCTGAACCAGCTTTATCGTTTCTCGCCGATGCAGACGTCCTTCGGCTGCAACATGCTGGCGCTGAATGGTGGCCGGCCAGAACAGCTAACCCTGCGCCGGTTCCTGACCTCGTTCATCGACTTCCGCGAGGATGTCGTTGCCCGCCGCACCGCCTATGACCTGCGCAAAGCGCGCGAACGCAGCCACATCCTGTGCGGATTGGCCGTGGCCGTTTCGAACGTTGACGAAGTGGTCGCCACAATCCGGTCGTCCGCTGACGCCGCGGAGGCGCGCGAGAAGCTGATGACCCGCCGTTGGCCCGCTGCCGAGATCGAAGGCTATCTACGCCTGATCGACGACCCTCTGTCCAAGATGAACGACGATGGCACCTATAACCTGACCGAGGTTCAGGCCCGCGCAATCCTTGACCTGCGCCTGCAGCGCCTGACCCAAATCGGCGTCAAAGAGGTCACGGACGAGTTGGAGGAATTAGCCTCTAAGATCAAGGAATACCTTGATATACTGTCCTCACGTGAACGCATCATGTCAATCATCGCGGATGAGCTGCGCGATGTGCGAAACCAATTTGCCGTGCCGCGTCGCACCGAGATCGTCGACTGGTCCGGTGATATGGAAGACGAGGACCTGATCGAGCGTGAAGACATGGTCGTCACCGTCACGTCCGGCGGCTACATCAAGCGTACGCCTCTGGCTGATTTCCGCGCCCAAAAGCGCGGCGGCAAGGGCTTGTCGGGAATGCAGACCAAGGAAGAGGACGTTGTAACGAACCTCTTTGTTGCGAACACGCATACACAGCTGTTGTTCTTCACGACCGAAGGGATGGTCTACAAGCTCAAGACCTGGCGCCTTCCACAGTCCAGCCGGACCGGTAAGGGCAAGGCCATCGTGAACATTCTGCCGATCCCGACCGGTGTTTCCATCGCGGCGATCATGCCCGTCGATGTGCCAGATGAAGAATGGGAGAACCTACAGATCGTGTTCGCCACCAGTGCCGGTGACGTGCGGCGCAACCGCCTGTCGGATTTCACCAATGTCCGCCGCAACGGCAAGATCGCCATGAAGCTGCCAGAGGATGTCGAACTGGTAAACGCCCGTATCTGCTCGGAAGATGAAGATGTGATGCTCGTCACAAATTCAGGCCGCGCGATCCGGTTCCGGACAACGGACGTGCGCGTTTTCAACTCACGTGAGTCGACAGGTGTTCGTGGGATCAAGCTGACAAATGGCGACCGGGTCGTTTCGATGTCGGTGATCCGCCACTTTGAAGCGGGACCAGACGAACGGGCAGCCTACCTCAAGATGCGCCGCGCTGTGGCGGGTATCGCTGACGACGGCGAAGCCGATGAGGATGAAGCAGCACCAGGCACCATTACGCAAGAGCGTTATGCCGAAATGTCTGCTGCAGAAAACCTGATCCTGACAATAACTGCGGGTGGCGCAGGTAAGCTCAGCTCCAGCCACGATTATCCCGTTCGCGGGCGTGGTGGTATGGGCGTAGCCGCGATGGACAAAGCCATGCGCGGCGGTGAACTCGTTGCCTCATTCCCAGTGGAAATCGACGACCAGATCATGCTTGCCACCTCAAAAGGCCAATCAATCCGGGTGCCGGTCGACGGTATCTCATTCCGTTCCCGCAGCGCGGGCGGCGTCAAGGTGTTCAACACCGGAAGAGGGGAAGAAGTCGTCAGTGTCGCCTGGATCGCCGATCAGGGCGATGAGGAAGCCGAAGAGTAACGTCAAGGCCCCAAAGCACGTGTTTTGGGGCCTTCAGTTTCCCGTAAGGTCATCATTCGCGCTATACGCCCGTCTGAATACACTATTTTTCGACCCATACATTGACTTGGTACGCGGTGCGCACTGAAACTCGCTGTCAGATCGGTTTGTGATTATCTGTTGGTGTGTGTGAGGTGCGATCCAAAATGAAGGTTATTGCCTGCTATTCCAATAAGGGCGGAGTGGGTAAGACGGCAACCGCAGTCAATCTGGCGTATTCCCTTTCAACGGCAGGCGTTCGGACGCTGTTATGCGACCTCGACCCTCAGGGCGCGTCGGGGTACTACTTTCGCCTTAAACCTTCCAAAAAACTGACCGACGCGCGGTTCTTTGACGATGCCAAACAGGTGCGGAAGGCGATAAGAGAAAGCGACTTCGAAAACCTCGACATCCTGCCATCTAACCCTAGCTATCGTGAATTCGACATTCTGTTGTCACAGATGCGCGGGGGTCAGCCCCACCTGGGTCGGGCTTTGTCAGGGGTCGAAAAGGATTATGAAGTTGTCGTGCTGGATTGCCCGCCGAACCTGTCGCTTTTATCCAGCCACATCTTTGAAACGGCGGACGCAGTTGTGGTGCCGGTCATTCCAACAACCCTGTCTCAACGTACGTTAGAGCAGTTGATAAGGGTGTTCCGAAAAAAGAACCTGCCGACAAAAAAGCTCCACTGCTTCTTTTCGATGGTCCAGCGGTCTAAGAACCTGCATCAGGACACCATCGCGGACATGAGAACTGCATATGGCAAAAGGTTTCTCACGGCTCAGATTCCGTTTGCGTCCGACGTGGAAAAAATGGGGGTGCACCGAGCCCCTGTTATGGTGACGGCGCGTAGCAGCCCCGCAGCCCGAGCTTATGTAGCGCTTTGTGAAGAGTTGATTTCTCGTGTTTTCAAAACCTAAGCAGAGCTGCCAGCACCCGTCTGTTCGACAGCTTACAAACTGTAAAGCGCTCCATATTTTTCTTCAAGATAACTAAGAAACGGCTCGGGACCCGCTTGCATGCCGCAAGCGCGCTGGATGGTTTCACGCGGGGTGTATAGCCCGCCGTGGCGTTGCAGATTCTCGCGCAGCCAGCCAGTTGCGCCAGATGTATCACCCTTGGACAATTGAGCATCCAGATCCGGCACTGCGTCGCGAAGGGCTTGATAGAGGCATCCGGCGTAGACATTGCCCAGCGAATAGGTTGGAAAATACCCGAACAGCCCAACTGACCAATGCACATCCTGCAAACACCCGTTCGAAGGTTTATCGACGGCATAGCCGAAATCCGTCTTGAACCGGTCGCTCCACGCCGTCTCAAGATCATTCACGTTAAGGTCTCCGGACATCAGGGCGCGCTCAAGATCGAACCGTAGCATGATGTGCAGGTTATACTGCACCTCGTCGGCCTCGGTGCGAACATAGCCGTTATGGACTCCGTTGACGGTGGCGTAAAAGGCGTCAGCGTCTGAGATTCCAAAATCTCCGAACGCATCAATCATCTGATCGTACAACCAACCGGTAAATGCACGTGAGCGTCCCAGTTGGTTTTCGTAAATTCGGCTTTGGCTTTCGTGCACGCCCATCGACACGCCCTGCCCCAGCGGCGTGAGCGTATAGGCCGGGTCAATGCCCTGTTCGTATGCGGCGTGGCCGACCTCGTGAATGGTCGAGTAGAAACAATTGAACGGGTCGGTCTCGCTAGTGCGCGTGGTGATCCGCACATCCAGTCCGCTGCCCGAGCTGAACGGATGCACGGCCTTATCCACGCGACCGGTATGCAAGTCATAACCAAATGTCGTTGCCAGTTTCTGCGACAGACGCATTTGGGTCAGTTCGTCAAATTTTCCGGCCAAGACCTGCGGCGCGGGTTTTTCAAGAACCGCTGCGCGCAGGGCCACCAATCGCGGACGCATCTGGTCGAAAATCTCGGAAATCTGCGCACCGGTTGTATAGGGCTCATAGTCTTCGACCATCGCGTCATAGACGTCGCCACCTTGCGCCAACGCCGCGCCTTCTTCGCGTTTCAGCGCCACAACTTCTGTCAGAACGGGCAAAAACGCGCCCACGTCTTCATCCGCGCGGGCCTGCGCCCATGTGCCCTGAGCGGCAGAGGTCACGCGCGCGATTGCTTTTGCCAGATCAGCGGGCACTTTCACCGTCCGCTCATAGGTTCGGCGAATGTCGCGCAATTGGGCGCGGGCGACGTCATCTTGCGGGTCGGCTTGCTCCAGCCATTCAGCCACGCGCGGGTCAGATCGGCGCGCGTGCAAAACAGCCTCGATCGCGGCCATTTCCTCAGCACGCTGAGGCGCCGCACCACGCGGCATCACCGTTTCCTGGTCCCAACCCAGCCGCCCGGCAATCTGCCCCAAGGCCGAGGTTTCACGCTGGAAGGCCATCAACTCGTCGTAGGCGCTCATCTCTTTAAACTCCGCGAATTGAGGTCACGATTGGGTATGCGGTCAGGAAACGCGCCCGCAGGATGAGGGTCCAAACAACAACGGCCAGAAACTGGTGGACGATGGCGATCTGCCACGGTGCTGCATAGACGACCGTGACGATGCCGACCACGACCTGAAGGGACAGCGCGGCAAACGCGGCATTGAAAGCAAATCGCGTCTGTGGGTGCGCGCTTTTGCTGCCGCGCCGCCAGACGATGATGCCGAAGATCAACAGAAGGTAACCCGCGCAACGATGAATGAACTGCACCAGACCAGGACTTTCAAAGAAGTTGCGCCACATCGGCTCAAGCATCGTGGCGTCAGGAGGCAAAATCTGACCGCCGATAAGTGGCCAATCGGTGTAAGACCGCCCGGCATCTATACCAGCGACCAGCGCACCGATGAGAATCTGCAAAAAGGTAAAGTGCAGCAGTCCGGTGGACAGCGAGAACAGTTTGGCCTCTTTCGCACGGCGGGCCTGCATCAGATCACGTTCATCGCGACCCAGTTCAAAGATGTACCACGCAAGAAACCCGAGGATCACAAAGGCCAGCCCCAGGTGGGTCGCAAGCCGATAGCTGGCAACGGCAGTCATCCCCTCGCCCTGCGTCACGCCCGAGGCAACCATCCACCAGCCAACAGCGCCCTGAACCCCGCCCAGAGCACCGGGAATCAGCAGTTTACCCGTCCAACCCGTGGGGATTTTGCGCGCAATCAGAAACCCAAAGAACCCAAGCGCCCAAACCAGACCAATGACACGGCCCAGTTGGCGATGGCCCCATTCCCACCAGTAGATAAATTTGAAATCGTCCAGCTCCATCCACTGGTTCTGGATGCGCCATTGGTCGATCTGTTTGTATTTGTCGAACTCAGACTGCCAATCCGCCTCATTCATCGGCGGAATAGCCCCTGTGATCGGGCGCCATTCAGTGATCGACAGCCCACTATCGGTCAGGCGGGTCAGCCCGCCCACCGCGATCATCACCACAACCAGCGCGAACAGGATCATCAGCCACGCTCGCATCGCTTTGCGTGCTCCACCACGCCCCCGGTCAAGCATACCCGGTTGAACGGCCTGTTGTTTTTCTGTGTCTGAGACGTCTTCGAAGATGCTGCGCTTACCGCTCATGCTGTCCTCATGTCCTTGATTTCGTCGCAAGCTAGGGCCATCAAGGGCGAAGGTCCAGCCTCAGCCCCTGTCCTTCCAGCGGACCATCTGACGCATGATCCCGTGCAGCATCTGCACATCCGCGCGTGTCATCCGCATCCGCGACCACAGATTGCGCAGGTTGGTCTTCATGCCTTCGGCCTTTTCGGGCGGGTAGAAAAAGCCAGCCTCGTCCAGCCGATCCTCATAGTGTTCGACCAGCTTCTCAACCTCGATCCCGGTCGCCCAATCGCCTTTGCCCAGATCGGTGGCCTCATGCACCACATCACCGGTTTGACGCATCCACTCATAGGCCGTCAGCAACACGCATTGGGCAAGGTTAAGCGACGCGTATTCCGGATTTACCGGCACCGAGATTATGGCGTTTGCCTTGGCGATGTCCTCATTCTCAAGCCCTGCACGTTCTGGCCCGAACAAAACCGAGACCTTTTCCCCAGCCGCCACTTTCTGAGCCGCGATCTGCATTGCCCGTTCGGGGCTGTAGACCGGTTTGGTCAATCCGCGTTGCCGGGCCGTGGTGGCGAAAACAAATGTGCTGTCTGCCAGCGATGCGGCCAGATCGTCAAACAACTGCGCCTCGTCCAGCAACCGGCCAGCGCCGCTGGACATCGCTACGGCCTTTGGGTTCGGCCATCCGTCGCGCGGGGCTACGATCCGCATCCGGTCGAGTCCAAAATTCCACATCGCCCGCGCGGCTGCACCGATGTTTTCCCCCATCTGAGGGCGCACGAGCACAAAGGAAGGCTGAGATTGATCGCTGGGCATAGCTGTCTCCGAAAACTTGGCCTGCTGTAATCGGCGCGCTGGCCCAGGGCAAGTCATCCGGGCCGCCAATTGCGCCATATAACGGCATAAAAGTTTGCTTCCTCGGCGCAATCCGCTAAACCGCGCCAAAGACTGAAAGCGAAGGACGCGCCAATGGACACCCCCGAGCAGCCGCAGATTTACCTGATCACTCCGCCAACCATCAAGCTGAGCACCTTCCCAGACCGACTGGCCAGCGTGCTGGACGGGGCCGAGATCGCCTGCATCCGGCTGGCACTGGCCGGCGGGGACGAAGACGCCATCGCCCGGGCCGCCGATGCCTGCCGCGAGGTCGCGCATGCCCGTGATGTGGCGCTTGTGATCTCGAACCATGTTCTGCTGGCGCAGAGGTTGGGTCTGGACGGGGTGCACCTGGACGATGCCGCACGCTCGGTCCGGGCGGCGCGTAAGGAACTGGGTCCAGACGCCATCGTCGGCAGCTTTTGCGGGGCCTCAACCCATGACGGCATGACGGCTGGTGAGGCCGGTGCCG
Organism: Ruegeria sp. YTSA135; assembly: GCF_059610165.1. Classification (NCBI taxonomy): domain Bacteria; kingdom Pseudomonadati; phylum Pseudomonadota; class Alphaproteobacteria; order Rhodobacterales; family Roseobacteraceae; genus Ruegeria; species Ruegeria sp. YTSA135. The sequence goes on from NZ_JBXWNC010000001.1 coordinate 131,703, forward strand.
ACTATGTTGCGTTCGGTCCGGTTAGCGCTTCGGCACTTGGTGACGGCACCAAGGCCGAGCTGGACCTGTTTCAATGGTGGTCCGAAATGATCGAAGTCCCCGTCGTCGCCGAAGGTGGCTTGACCCCTGAACTTATCCGCGACCTTGCCCCTTGCACCGATTTTTTCGGCATCGGCGATGAGATCTGGTCACAGGATGACCCGCTTGCCGCACTGCAAGCCCTCACCAACCCGATGTAAGCGTTAACTCTTGCGCCCATTCAAGGGCTGCGGCATGAGATCGACATGACTCAGAACAGTGAAATCCTGTGCATCGGCTCGGTCCTCTGGGACGTGATCGGGCGGTCTGCCAGCGCGATGCGGCAAGGCTCGGACGTGCCGGGACGGATCACGCGCCTGCCCGGTGGCGTGGCCATGAATATTGCCATGACGCTAGTCCGGTTCGGAATGACCCCAACACTACTGACAGCCATTGGCCGTGACCCCGAGGGCGACGAACTGGTCAACGCCTGCGCCCGGTTGGGGATGGTGACGGACCATGTTTACCGGTCGCAGGATTTGCCAACCGACCGCTACATGGCTGTCGAGGGCGCAAACGGGTTAATCGCCGCAATTGCCGACGCGCATTCGCTGGAAGCCGCCGGGGCCAAGATATTGAGCCCGCTGATGGATGGACCGTTGGGGCGAACCAACAAACCTTTCGATGGTCTGATCGCCCTCGACGGCAACCTTACTTTAACCTTACTGGAAGAAATCGCGCAGAGCCCCGCCTTTAAACAAGCTGATCTGCGCGTTGCCCCGGCCTCTCCCGGTAAGGCGGAACGACTGCTCCCGTTCCTTCAACACTCTCGAGCGACGTTATACGTCAACCTGGAAGAGGCCGGTATCCTGTGCCAGCGCGAATTCACCGATTCTGAAAGTGCGGCCAAAGGGTTGTTGGACCGTGGCGCGCTGAGGGTTCTGGTCACGGATGGCGGCAACTCGGCCACTGTTGGCAGTGCTGATGACCTTCTGACCCAAACTCCCCCCTCTGTTCTGGTCACGCGCGTGACCGGCGCAGGAGATACTTTCATGGCGGCGCATATCGCATCCGAGGCTGAAGGCGCCACAAGCGATGAGGCGTTGAACCGTGCCCTGCACGCCGCTGCAACTTATGTTTCCGGAGAAACCCCACTGTGATCGACATCCAATATTCCGCCGAGGTCCGCGCCGCAAAAGACGCGGGGCAACCCATCGTTGCGCTTGAAAGCACCATCATCACGCATGGAATGCCCTACCCGCAGAACATCGAGGTGGCGGCGCAGGTTGAACAAGACATCCGTGACGCCGGTGCTGTGCCAGCCACGATCGCCGTGCTCAAAGGCAAGCTTCATGTCGGCTTGGAAGCGGATGAGTTGAAATCACTCGGTCAGGCACAAGGTGTCGCTAAGATATCCCGCGCGGACATGGCCGCCTGTATTGCGACCGGCGGAACAGGTGCGACCACCGTCGCTGCGACGATGATCGCGGCACACTATGCCGGAATTGAAGTTTTCGGCACAGGCGGTATCGGCGGTGTGCACCAAGGGGCAGAAACATCGTTCGATATCTCGGCAGACCTTCACGAACTGGCTCAAACCCCGGTCACGGTCGTCGCGGCAGGTGCCAAAGCAATCCTCGACCTGGCCAAAACGCTTGAGGTCCTTGAAACGCTGGGCGTTCCTGTCATCGCTCATGGTCAGGACGAATTCCCAGCCTTTTGGTCTGCCAAATCGCCGTACGCGGCACCGTTGCGGATGGATAACGCCGATGACATTGCCAAGGCCCACGCCACGCGGCGCGCACTTGGCCTGCCGGGCGGCCAACTGGTCGCAAACCCGATCCCGGACGCAGACCAAATTCCGGCCGAAGAACTGGCTCCGATCATCGCTTCGACCCAAGCCGACGCCGACGCACACCGGATAACAGGAAAAGGCGTCACGCCCTACTTGCTGCAACGAATCTATGAACAGACCGAGGGCCGTTCACTGACGGCGAACATCGCATTGGTGCGCAACAATGCCCGGCTTGCAGCCAGAATCGCAATTGCCCTGACGAAAACTGCCTGAATTCTTTCTATTGTACCAAGACCCCGGACTGCTTAATTAAATCGGCAAACCACTCAGGATCGCAATGAACACTCCGTTTGACGAAGAACCCCATCGCCGCCCAGGGCTTTTTGCCCGGTTGCGTGCGTCCTTTCTGACGGGCATCGTCGTCATTGCCCCTGTATGGCTGACGGTTTGGTTGATCTGGTCCGTGGTAGGCTGGATCGACAGCGCGGTTCTGCCGCTGATCCCGCAGCAATTCCAGCCCGAGCAATATGTGGGCATAAACCTGCGTGGCGTCGGCGTCATCATCTTTCTGGTCTTCACCGTTCTGGTTGGTTGGATTGCAAAGGGAATCTTGGGCCGGTCCTTTATCTCGTTCACCGAAAGCTTGGTGGACCGGATGCCGGTGGTGCGTTCGATCTATTCCGGAATCAAGCAGATCTCGGAAACGGTTTTTGCGCAAACAGAGCGGTCGTTTGAAAAAGCCTGTCTCGTGCAATACCCGCGACGTGGTATCTGGGCCATTGGCTTTGTCTCGACCAGTGCCAAAGGTGAGGTATCAAAACGCGCAGAAACCGGTGGCGAATTGCTAAGCGTGTTCATCCCCACCACGCCAAACCCAACCTCGGGGTTTCTTTTGTTTTTTCCGGTCGAAGACGTCATCCTGCTGGATATGTCCATCGAGGACGCGGCAAAACTGGTGATCTCGGCGGGGCTGGTTTATCCAAACGGAAAAGAACCGAAGCAACCTCCTGAGTAATCAGCCGAACATCTCGGGCAAATTGACCGTGCTGGCTTCACCCAGCTTTGACTTATGGTCACTAATAAACCGATGCGTCGCCGCGCGCCCGGCCTCTTTCAGCTTGTGCAGAACCACCGGGTTTGGAACGGTTTTTGTTGCCACTGACAGAGAATTCATTAATGCATCGTCGGCGATCATATGGACCAGAACGCGGCTCATCTCACCCGCGTTTAACTTGCCCTCAGCCAACAACCGCTGAACAAAACTGATCGCGCGCAACTCACGAAACAGGGATGAGTTAAAGCTGATCTCGTTGACGCGGTTCTGGATTTGCTGAGGTGTTTTTGGCACCTCGTCCCGTTCCAGCGGGTTGATATTAACGATCACCACATCATTTGGTAAATCATTGTTAAACAATGGATAAAGCGCTGGATTTCCGGTATAGCCACCATCCCAATAGGCCTCTTTCCGGCCGGACTTCGGATCAAAAATCTCGACCGCCTGAAACAGGTTCGGCAAGCAGGCCGAGGCCAGAATTGCATCCGTCGAGACTTCGTTACCCGTGAACACCCGGATTTTACCGCTGCGCACACAGGTGGCGCAGACAAACAGGCGCGGGCCTTGATCAGCACAGATTTCTGCAAAGTTGAACTGATCCACCACCGGTTCCAGCGGATTGCGGTAGAACGGACCATAGGCGTAGGGCGACACAATCCGAGACCATGCGTCGCCCACCGAAAACGGCAGGGAATACTCCATCGCATGTGCGATTTGAGCAGGTTCAATCGCTTGCATCCAATTGGCAAGGCGCATATCGCCCACTGCGCCCATGCGCTCCCAAAGCTGATTCAGATTGTCGCGCGCTCCGTCGCGCCCATTCCGAACCATGCCGGACTTGAAAGCCGCACCGTTCAACGCCCCGGCCGAGGTTCCGGTGATCGCCGCAACCTCGATATCTTCTTCGTCCAATAAACGGTCCAGAACACCCCAGGTGAACGCGCCATGCGCGCCCCCGCCCTGCAATGCCAAATTGATCCGTTTCATGGCGCGATCCCCTGCCTTACAAAGCCGTCCAACCGCCATCGACCGAGATCGTTGTCCCGGTTATCTGTGCCGCCGCGTCCGAACACAAGAAAACCGTGGTCCCGCCCATTTGCTCGACCGTTGCAAAGGCCTTCGATGGTTGCCGTTCAAGCATTACGTTCTTTATGACATCCTCACGGCTCATATTGTATTCTTTCATCGTATCGGGAATCTGCGCCTCGACCAGCGGCGTCAGTACATAGCCCGGGCAAATCGCGTTGCAGGTGATCGGTTCCTGAGCTGTCTCCAAGGCCACTGTTTTCGTCATTCCGACCACGCCGTGCTTTGCCGCCACATAAGCCGCTTTGAACGGTGACGCCGTCAGCCCATGCGCAGACGCGATATTCACGATCCGTCCCCATCCTGCCTTGCGCATCATCGGCAACGCAGCCGCCATCGTGTGAAAGGCCGAGTTCATGTTGATCGCTATAATCGCGTCCCATTTTTCGACCGGAAACTGATCAATCGGGGCAACATGCTGAATGCCCGCGTTGTTCACAAGAATGTCGCAAGCGCCCGCATTTTCGATCAGCGCACGACATTCATCCCCATTGGACATATCGGCTTTGATGTATCTCGCCTTGGTTCCGGTTTCTTGCGAAATCTCGGTAGCCAGCGCGTGATCTTCATCCCGGTCGGTGAACGAATTCAGCACCACGTTGGCCCCGGCCTTTGCCAATTCGCGCGCGACACCCAGACCGATACCCGAATTCGACCCTGTGACTACCGCTGTTTTACCCGACAAGCTCATAAGCTCTCTCCCTCAGATTTCGCGTTGGGCGCACATTGCCATGCTGCACCTGCAAAGAAAACTGGGAAACATCCGGGTGCCGCTTCTGGTGTGGAAAATGCCAAAAAAAACGCCCGCGCAAGGCGGGCGTTAAGTTATTGAGGCAGGTTTCATACAGGCAAGAAACCTATCGAGCAGTGCCCTCTTTATACGCAATTCCTTGCATTCATCCAAGCTAAAAGTTTGAAAATAAGAAAAATCATCGGTACGGTGAAAGCCAACAAAATAAGGCCAGAGCAGGATTGTTTCCAAAATGAGCCCCAATTTTCTAAGCCCTGTTCGCCCTATGATTGCGGGAATCACCTTCGTTTTTGCCGCCACGTGCGCTCATGCAGAATCGGCTCATGGCATAGCTATGTACGGGGACCCTGCCCTACCACCGGATTTTGTGTCTCTGCCCTACGTAAACCCGGACGCGCCGAAGGGCGGTAAAGTCGTTTTCGGCAACACCGGCGGCTATAACAGTTTGAACCCGTTTGTGCAAAAAGGCACCTCGCCCTGGCAATTGCGATTTTGGACCCACGAGAGCCTTATGGGTCGTTCCTGGGACGAACCTTTCACTCTTTATGGGTTGTTAGCCGAATCAGTTGAGACTGCGCCCGACAGGTCTTGGGTCGAATTTACCCTGCGCGAAAACGCCCGCTTCTCGGATGGCAGTCCAGTGACCGTGGACGATGTCATCTGGTCGTATGAGATATTGGGTACAGAAGGACACCTGCGGTATCGCGGACTCTGGGGCAAGATCGACAAGATTGAACAAACAGGCCCACGCACGGTGCGCATCACGTTCAATGAACCTGATCGCGAACTTGCGCTGATAGCCGGACTGCGCCCCATCCTGCAAAAAGCGCAGTGGGCGGGGAAAGATTTTGCCAACGCGTCTTTGCACGACATTCCAATCGGCTCGGGTCCTTATGTGGTTGATGGGTATGAGGCCGGCCGTTACGTGACGCTGCGCCGCATCCCGGAATACTGGGGGGCAGATGTCCCGTTTCGCCGCGGCACCATGAACCTGGATGAGATGCGCATCGAATTCTACGGCGACGGCACCGTGCTGTTTGAGGCTTTTAAAGCAGGCGAACTGACCGCCGTGCGTGAGTTCAACGCCGACAAATGGCAAACTCAGTACAACTTTCCGGCCGTGCAACGTGGCGATATCGTCAAAACCGAGATCCCGCATGGTAAACCTTCGGGCATGACCGGCTTCGTCATGAACACGCGCAAGGCTCCTTTTGATGACTGGCGTGTGCGTGAGGCCATGTTGCTGGCCTTTAACTTCGAATTTATCAACGACACGATTACAGGTGGTGTGCAGCCCCGGATCACGTCGTATTTCTCGGGGTCCGATCTGGGTATGAAGCCCGGCCCTGCAACGGGTCGCGTGGCCGAGTTGTTGGAACCCTATGCCGACGACTTGCCCCCCGGCGCGATCGAAGGCTATGCCCTGCCCGTCAGTGATGGGTCTGCCCGCAACCGAACCAATATCCGAGAAGCAAACAAACTGCTGTCCGGGGCAGGCTGGACCATTCAGGATGGCGTGCTGCGCAACGAGGCTGGTCAAGACTTTACCATCAGCGTATTGCTGCAACAGGGCGACACCGAAAGTCAGACGGCCATCGAAATCTACACACGCGCGCTTGAGCGCCTGGGCATCACCATCAGTGTCGAGCAGGTGGACAGCGCGCAATTCGCAGGCCGGACTGCCGAACTGGACTTTGATATGACGTTCTTCCGCCGGGCGCTTTCGCTGTCTCCGGGCAATGAACAGCGGCTGTATTGGGGCAGCCAAGATGCCAACACGCAGGGCACGCGCAATCTGATGGGTGTTGCCTCACCCGCTGTGGACGGCCTGATTGACACGATGTTGGCCTCCGAGACCCATGAAGATTTCGTGGCCGCAACCCGCGCTTTGGATCGGGTTCTGACAGCAGGTCGCTATGTCATACCCATCTGGAACTTCGATATCGGCCGCATCGCCCATGTGAAGGAACTGAAGCAGCCTCAGACCTTGCCGATCTATGGCGATGGCCCTGAATATATGCCGCAGGTCTGGTGGTACGAAGACTAGCTGAACACCGCTGAAGCTGTGCTGGACGGTTTCGTCTCGTTTCTTGGGATGGGTCCGCACATCTGTGGGTTTAGTGACGCTAGTTTGCGACGTAGACCCTTCGCACTTTTCGGCGGATTTCAGCACACGCACACTAACATGCCATATTTAGGGCACTGAGATACGGGTCCCGCCAGAATTTGTTCGTCCACCCAATTCCAGCTTAATTCCAAAAAACGGCCACAAGGGGCTTTACGGATCGCACTTCTTGGCTGTAACCTATTGGTATTTCTATGTGTTGTTAGACTAAATTATTCTGATTATTTCGTGAGATAACTAGCCTTACGACACGTGGCACTTTGATTTTACGGACCGGCCCCCACTCACTCCAAAATCAGGTCCGTAGGCCCGTTGCGTGTCGTGCGCAACGGGCCTTTTTGATTTGAAGCTAGCGATCATTGGGTGCGACATTTTGTCATCCGCGCGGAACCCTGCCCCCTTCGTAACGTGATCAAAGGGCTGGGCAGCCGTGAAACCTTAACAACGGAAAGCACACAGATGTTAAGCTGGACTGACCTTACTCAAGACTGGGACGCAATGTATTCACGCGCCAAAAGACGTTTCCCGAACCTACGCGATCAGGATAAATCACAGCTGTGCAAAGACCGAAAAGGGTTCGAAGCGTACTTGGCCGAGCGCCACCACCTGACCGTAAACGAAGCGCACGAAGAGCTTGAGGATTTTCTGTTCACCGAAGGCCTCAACCGCGAGTGTGGTCGATCCTTAGGCAAGTGACGTCACCCAGAGAATCGTTGCATCTTCGTCGCTGACCGAAATCACGTTGTGACCCATACTGCCGTCATAATAGGCACTGTCTCCGCGACGCATTTCAACTGGTTCATAGAACTCGGTGTACAGTTTCACAACGCCGGTCAGCACGAAAAGGAACTCTTCTCCGTCGTGGCGCACCCAGCCGTCAAATTCGTCCATTGAACGGGCCCGGACGCGGGCGCGATAAGGCAGCATCTGCTTTTTCGTCAGTGTCTCAGCCAGCAGTTCATGCTCGTAGGTTACGGTTGGGTGCGCGGCACCTTGTCCCATACGGGTTACGGCCATGCGTCCGATTACCTGGTCGCGCTGAGGGGGCGTAAAAAGTTGGGGAACCGAAATCTCTAACCCGGTCGCCAGCTTTTTCAGCGCGTCATAAGTCGGCGACATCTGCCCGTTTTCGATCTTGCTGAGCGTAGATCGCGCAAGCCCCGCCTGCGAGGCCGCTTGTTCCAGCGTCCAGTTCCGCGCCTTGCGCAACTGGCGCACGCGTGCGCCAAGATCCAGCGGCTCAGGATCGCTATGCTCGCCCGAGTCACGGGCAATACGGATAAGGGATGGCTGATCATTTGTGCTCATGCGCAACTCTATAGGCGCACCCTGCTCTGCTTGCAACGCGGCAAGCGGCGCGATAGCCAGTGTCATGCTTTCCGTTTTCGTCCAAGGGCCATTTCAGGCCTGCCCCACACCGTTTAATCTGGCCGCGCATGTACTGCAAAAAGCGGATAGCCGACCAGAGAAGGTCGCGCTTTCTGTTCTACGCGGCACTGGTACCGAGGACTGGAGTTACAGTGCGTTGAAAGCGGCAATCCTCGGTACAGCCTCCGGTCTGCTTAACGCTGGGCTTAAACCCAGTGACATCGTTTTGATGCGGTTGGGAAACACAGTGGATTTTCCCATTGCCTATCTCGGTGCGATTTCGGTCGGGATAGTGCCAGTCCCCACATCGTCACAGCTGACCGAGCCGGAAACGGAACGCATGATCGCGGACCTGAACCCCGCCGCCATTCTGCGCGACCCAGACGTCGCCTGTGCGGCGCATCCTTCGCAGATCACGTTGGGCGCGCTGTCAGACATGCGCACCTTGCCCCCTGCTGAGTTCCAATTCGGCGACCCGGACCGGCTGGCTTATGTCGTCTATACCTCTGGCACCTCAGGCAAGCCGCGCGCCGTGGCCCACGCGCATCGCGCCATCTGGGCGCGGCAGATGATGGTGGATGGCTGGTACGGGCTGCGGGATACGGATCGATTATGCCATGCCGGGGCGTTCAACTGGACCTACACTCTCGGCACCGGTCTGATGGACCCCTGGACCATTGGCGCAACGGCAGTGATCCCGGAACCGGGCACCGACCCCGACGACCTGCCCACCTTGCTGCGGAAACATCGGGCGACGATTTTTGCCGCCGCACCCGGTGTCTTTCGCAAGCTGCTAAAAACCGCGCAAACCCTGCCTCTGCCAGACTTGCGCCACGGTCTTTGTGCAGGAGAGAAGCTGTCGCGACATCTGCATGCGCAATGGGCCGACGCGACCGGAACAGAATTGTACGAAGCGTACGGCATGTCCGAATGCTCGACCTTCATCTCGTCCAGCCCTGCCCACCCAGCGCGTGGTGACGCGTTGGGTCAGCCGCAGCCGGGACGCCGCGTGGCGATATTAGGACCGGATGGACCCGTTCCGCAGGGGCAGGAAGGCACCATCGCCATTCACCGCTCGGACCCTGGCCTGATGCTGACCTATCTGAATGCACCCGACGAGGCCGAGGCCCGAATGCAGGGCGACTGGTTCCTTACCGGCGATCAAGGTGCTATGGCCATTGACGGGCAAATCACGTATCTGGGCCGCGACGACGATATGATGAACGCGGGCGGCTATCGCGTCTCACCGGTCGAGGTTGAGGCCGCACTGTCCAAATACCCCGGCATCACGCAAGTCGGCGCTGCGGCGGTTGAGGTCAAGCAGGACACATTTGTGATAGCTGCCTTCTACACAGGCCCGGCAAAGCTGGACGATGCCGACCTGCATGCCTATGTCGAGGCAAACCTGGCGCGGTACAAGCAACCCCGTGCTTTTATTCACATGCCCGAACTGCCCACTGGCGGCAACGGCAAACTCCTGCGCCGGGCGCTTCCGGCCTACTTCAAGGCGAATACACCATGACCCAGACCGTAAAACTCGACATCATGTCTGACCCGATCTGTCCGTGGTGCTATATCGGCAAGACACATCTGGACAAGGCGTTAGCCGCGATCCCTGACCACCCGTTCGTGATCGAGTGGCATCCGTTTCAACTCAACCCGGACATGCCGGACGAAGGCATGGACCGGCGCGAATATCTTGAGCGCAAGTTTGGCGGCAAAAAAGGTGCCGTCCGCGCCTATGCGCCTGTTGTTGAGCATGCTGAAAAAGCTGGTCTGAGCATAGACTTCGAAGGCATGAAGCGCACGCCCAACACGCTGGACGCCCATCGCCTGATCCACTGGGCCGGGATTGAGGGAAAGCAGGGCGCGGTCGTTGACGCTCTGTTCGACGCGTATTTCGTGCAGGCACGAGACATAAGCGACCACGAAGTGTTGGCCGATATTGCCGACGGTGTCGGTATGGACGCGGCCGTTGTGCTGAAGCTGCTGGACTCGAGCGCTGACCGCGACGATATTCGGACCCGCGATACCCATTCGCGCCAGATGGGGGTGAACTCTGTTCCAACCTTCATCGTGGCAAGCCAGCACGCCGTGCCGGGGGCGCAACCACCAGAGATGTGGGAAAAAGTGATCGGTGAGATCATGTCACAGCTTGAAGAGCCCTCTGCAAATTAGCACAGAGCCCTGCGCATTTTGATCCTAGCGCCACCTGACCTGTCGTGATAGCGCGGTCAGGTCAGGAGGACGCCATGACAGGTCGGATGTCTACGGGTGAATTCATCGCACTGATCGCAATGATGTTTGCGACCATTGCGTTCTCAATCGACTCCATGCTGCCCGCACTTCCTCAAATCGGAGCGCAACTGAGCCCCGATGACGTCAATCGGGCACAGTTGATCTTGACCTCTTTCGTACTGGGCATGGGGATCGGGACGTTCTTTGTGGGACCCTTGTCTGACGCTTTTGGGCGCAAACCAGTGATCTTTGTCGGCTCGGCCTTGTACATCGTTTCGGCGGCGGTGGCTTGGGCGAGCTCCTCGTTGGAATTGCTGTTGGTTGCACGGGTTGCGCAGGGTATCGGCTGCGCTGCACCGCGTGTGGTATCAATGGCCGTCATCCGCGATCTCTATGCGGGCCGGGAAATGGCGCGGATCGTATCAATTGCTATGATGATATTTACGCTCGTCCCAGCAGTCGCGCCGATGCTGGGGGCTGGAATGATCGCTATCGCCGGATGGCGCGGAATCTTTGCCTCATTCATCCTGTTCTCGGTCGTCACCGTCATTTGGATGGGCCTGCGCCTGCCCGAGTCCCTAAAGCAACAGGACCGCCGACCGCTGCGATTATCCCTGATGGCCTCGGCAGCGCGCGAGATGTTCAACCATCCCACAGTCCGGGTGTCCATCTTCGTGCAGACGCTTTGCCTTGGCATGTTGTTTACCATGTTGACCATGGTTCAACCGGTTTATGACGTGATCCACGACAGCGCGGACAGCTTCCCCTTCTGGTTCGGTTTCGTGGCTTTGATGGCAGGATCAGCAAGCCTGCTGAACGCAGCGCTGGTTATCCGGGTGGGTATGCGGCGGCTGGTGACATGGGCTTTGGGTGCGCAGATCGTCGTGACAAGTGGCGTCATCGTTCTGAATATGATGCCACTTTCGGCCAACCTGTCATTTGCCGTTTTTGTCTTCTGGCAGACTTCGATATTTTTCACGGCTGGCATGACAATGGGGAACCTGAACGCCATCGCGATGGAGCCGATGGGTCATATCGCGGGAATGGCCGCGTCAGTCATCGGTGCGTTCTCAACCGTTCTGGCCGCTGCCATTGCCGCCCCGATCGGTTTGCTGTTCGACGGGTCCCTAACCCCCCTGACCACCGGGATTTTGGTTATGAGCGCCACCGGCTTCGGGCTTATGCTACACATGGGCCGGATCGAAAACAGGCTGCTCGTCTGATCTGTGCAGCTTCGGTAAAACTCGCTAGGCTGTCATCGACCTGAGGGGAGGTGATGAATGAGCGACTATTACGACCTAGGGACATATTCCTGCCCAATCAGCACATCGGTACCCGAGGCGCAGCTTTGGTTTGATCGCGGGCTGATCTGGACGTATGGCTACAATCACGACGAAGCTGTTGTTTGCTTTCAGCGAGCGGCTGAATTCGATCCAAACTGCGCCATGGCCTTTTGGGGAATAGCCTACGCTGCAGGACCGAATTACAATCTGCCATGGCATCTGCAGGATGAGCGTGGTCAACAAAAGGCGCTGGCGCAGGCCTATGATGCGACCCAGCAGGCGCTTTCCAAAATGGAGGCCTGCACGCCGTTAGAACAGGCACTGATCCGCGCTTTGCCATCCCGCTACCCGCAGCGCGAACCGTTGCCGGACATGCACGGCTGGAACCACGATTTCGCCGACGCGATGCGCGCGGCTTTTGCAGATCATCCCGATCATCTGGAATTGCGCACGATTTATGTCGAGGCTCTGTTGAACCTCACCCCTTGGCAGATGTGGGATCTGAGTTCAGGCAAACCCGCCGAGGGCGCAGCGACGCTTGAGGCTCAGAAGGCGCTGGAAGATGCGATGGCCAACGCCCCCGGCGCAATGTCCCATCCGGGGCTTTTGCACCTTTATGTCCACTTGATGGAAATGTCGCCAACCCCGGAAAAAGCGCTCAAGGCCGGGGATGTGCTGCGTACGTTGGTTCCTGACGCGGGCCATCTGGTGCATATGCCCACTCATATCGACGTCCTGTGTGGCCACTACCACGATGTTGTGTACTGGAACGAAAAAGCCACTGATGCCGATTTGAAGTATTACGAGCGTGAAGGTGCGTTCAATATCTACACGGGGTATCGGCAACACAACTATCACTTTGCCATTTACGGCGCGCTGTTTCTGGGTCAGTTGGAACCGGCCCTACGCGCCAATCAAGGTATGTGGAATACCACGCCCGAGGATTTGCTACGCATCGAAAGCCCGCCCATGGCCGATTACTTCGAAAGCTACATGTCAATGGGGCCGCACATCCTCATCCGCTTTGGCTTGTGGGAGGAGGCGAAGGCCCTGAACCTTCCTGACGATCCTGACCTTTACCGCACTCTGACCGCGACGATCCACTACGCCCGTGCAATCGCATTTGCGGCCACGGACGATGTAACCAAGGCAGAAGTCGAGGAACAACTCTTCCTTTCGGCCAAAGCCTGCGTGCCAGAAACGCGATTGCTGCACAATAACCGCGTTATCGATCTGCTTGAAATCGCGCGGGAAATGCTGCGCGGAGAGATTGAGTACCGCAAAGGCAATTTCGATATCGCATTCGCCCATCTGCGCCGATCGGTCGAATTGGACGACACGCTTCCTTATGATGAACCATGGGGCTGGATGCAGCCCACCCGTCACGCGCTTGGCGCATTGCTGTTCGAGCAGGGCCACGTGGCCGAGGCCGAAGCCGTCTATCGCGAAGACCTCGGACTCGGCGGCAGGCTTAGCCGTGCCTCGATCCACCCCGACAATGTCTGGAGCCTGAAGGGTTTGCACGACTGCCTGAAGGCACGCCAAGAAGACACTGAAATTACGCAGATCAAACAGAGGCTTGATCTGGCGCTGGCACGTGCAGACCGCGCTGTTGGAGCTTCTTGCTTTTGCGCCCAGGCCGCTATGAGGGCCGTGGAATGAGATACGCGCTGTTGTTGGTGGCCGTGCTTTGCAGTCCGGCCTATGCCGACCGCCAGACCTTTCCCCCTGCGGATCAGGCCAACCGCGATCCGTCGCTGGTGGCCTTTCGCGACACCCTGCTGTCCTATGTTTCCGCAAGAGATGTCGACGCCGTCGTTGCGACCGCCTGTCCCGATATCTATCTTAGCCATGGCGGTAGTGGCGGTCCGGAAGAGCTGCGCACCAATCTCACACTCGATCCTGAAACCCTGTCGGAAGAGGATCAAGGCAAGGCTGATGAATTGCGCGCGCAGTACTGGGCCGATCTGGAATACACCCTAACGCAGCCCGGCTATTTCGACGAGGAAGGTGAATTCTGGATGCCGCATCAATGGCAGATCACCTTGCCAGCGTCGTTAGATCCCCAGTTGGCCTTTTTCGTCACCGGCACCGATGTCGCCCTGCGCCAGGGGCCGGACCGCACTGCGCTCACATTGGGATTGATAAGTCATGAGGTCGTCATCGTCCGCGATTTTCAGAGCGATACCGAGTATCAGCGCGTTCTGCTGACCGACGGCGCACAGGGTTATATGCACCGCGACTATCTTTGGCCCATGACCGGCTATCGCGCCGCGTTTTCAAAATCAGACGCGGGCGACTGGCAGCTTTGCACCTTTGTCAGCGGCGACTAGGCCTTGGCCTTTTTCTTTTCGGCTACAACTTTTTCGGCCAAGTCACGGGCGATTGCGAACGCACCCTTGATCTTGTCGCTGTCCTTCTTCCAGTCACGCCGAACAATGATCTTGTTGTCTTTGACCTTGGCAAGGCCGCGTTGATCCTGAATGAACTCCACCAATCCTTGGGGCGAGGCAAACTTGTCATTATGAAACTGGATCGTTGCGCCTTTTGGCCCACCGTCCAGTTTGGCGATACCGGCCCGTTTGCACATTGCCTTGATGCGCACCACCAACATAAGAGTGTTCACCTCTTTCGGAAGTTTACCGAACCGGTCGATCAGCTCCGCCGCAAACCCTTCCAATTCAACCTTGGTCGAAAGTGACGACAGGCGGCGGTAGAGGCCCAGACGCACATCCAGATCGGGCACGTAGTCCTCGGGGATCAAAACAGGTACGCCCAAATTGATCTGCGGCGCCCACTGATCTTCGGTCTCCGACAGACCCTCCATCTCACCGGCTTTGATCTTGGCAATCGCCTCCTCCAGCATCGACTGGTAGAGTTCATAGCCAACGTCGCGCATCTGGCCCGACTGCTCCTCACCCAGCAAGTTACCCGCGCCGCGAATATCGAGGTCCTGACTGGCCAGCGTGAACCCAGCCCCCAGCGTGTCCAAGGAACCAAGAACCCGCAGGCGTTTCTCGGCTGTGGCCGTCAGCTTCTGGCGCGGTTTTGTGGTCAGATAGGCATAGGCGCGGGCTTTCGACCGCCCAACACGGCCGCGAATTTGATAAAGCTGCGCAAGGCCGAACATATCCGCCCGATGCACGACCATCGTGTTCGCTGTGGGAATGTCCAGGCCGCTTTCCACAATCGTTGTGGCCAGAAGCACGTCATACTTGCCGTCGTAGAAGGCGTTCATCCGGTCATCGAGTTCGCCAGCCGCCATCTGGCCATGCGCCACAACATAGGTGAGTTCCGGCAGTTGTTCCTTCAGAAACTCTTCGATCTCAGGCAGGTCCGAGATGCGCGGGACAACATAAAAACTCTGCCCACCGCGATAATGTTCGCGCAGCAACGCCTCGCGGATCGTGACGGCGTCGAACTCGCTGACATAGGTTCGGATCGCCAGCCTGTCGATGGGCGGCGTGCCGATAATGGACAGATCACGCACGCCCGTCAGCGACAGTTGCAGCGTGCGCGGGATCGGCGTTGCGGTCAGGGTCAGCACGTGAATGTCTGAGCGCAGTTGCTTCAGGCGCTCTTTGTGACCGACGCCAAAATGCTGTTCTTCGTCAATGATCAACAGGCCAAGATTGTTGAATCGAATACCCTTGGCCAACAGCGCATGGGTTCCGATCACGATGTCTATGGTTCCACGCGCCAGCCCGTCACGCGTTTGCTGCGCCTCTTTCGAGGATACAAACCGCGACAATTGACGAACCTCAAGAGGGAAGCCGCGAAAGCGTTCCTTGAACGACGCCGCATGTTGACGCGCCAGCAAGGTGGTCGGCGCAATTACTGCAACCTGTACCCCAGACATCGCCGCGACAAACGCCGCGCGCATGGCGACTTCGGTTTTTCCAAAGCCGACATCACCGCAAATCAGGCGGTCCATCGGCGCGCCCGAATGCATATCCTCCATCACTTCCGCGATCGCGCGTAGCTGATCTTCGGTTTCCTGATACGGAAAGCGTGCGCTGAATTCCTCCCACGCGTGGGGCGGCGGGTCCATGACCGGAGCTTTGCGCAGCGCGCGCTCAGCCGCGATCCGGATCAGCTTATCCGCCATCTCGCGGATGCGTTCTTTCAGCTTGGCCTTTTTGGCCTGCCATGCGCCGCCACCCAAGCGGTCCAGCAGACCTTCGTCATGACCATATTTCGATAGCAGTTCAATATTCTCGACCGGCAGGTAAAGCTTGGATTGCTCAGCATATTCCAACAACAGGCATTCGTGGGCGGCACCTGCAGCGGTAATAACCTCCATCCCCATGTAGCGCCCGATCCCGTGATCAACGTGCACCACAAGATCACCGGGGCTGAGGGATTGCGTTTCGGTAAGGAAGTTTTCAGCCTTGCGGCGTTTTTTAGGCTGACGGATCAGGCGATCGCCCAGAACGTCCTGTTCGGCAATCACGGTCAGATTGGGGGTCTCAAAACCGCTCTCCAAGGCCCAGACCGCAAGATGCAGCCCACGCTTACCTATGCGCGTGCCATCGGCGACAGGGATGGCCTCGGCCAGACCTTCGTCTTCGATCAGCCCGGTCAGGCGTTCGCGCGCACCTTCTGAGTATGACGCAAGCAGAACTGGACCTTTGGCCAGCTTATCAGAAATATGACTGACAAGCGCACCAAACAGGCTGACGCTTTCTTGTTGCCGTTCAGGCGCAAAGTTCCGGCCGATCCGACCCCCAGCGTCAATCACACCCGGCCCACTGGCCTGCGGCAACGGACTGAACTGCATCACACGCCGATCCCCCACTGCCCGTTCCCACGCAGCATCGTCGAGGTACAGCAATCCGGGCGGCGTCGGTTTGTAAACCGTGTCCATGCGGGACCGATTTTCCAACGCCAGCCGTCTGGTTTCGTATTGATCCTCAATCGACTCCCACCGGGCCAGTCGTGCAGGCGTAACCTGATCGTCCAACGAGACCGTGGCATCGGGCAGATAGTCAAACAGGGTTTCCAGCTTTTCGTGGAAAAACGGCAACCAGTGCTCGATGCCCTGATGTTTACGGCCCGCGCTGACCGCCTCATACAGCGGATCGTCCGTGCCAGCCGCGCCGAACTCGATGCGGTAATTCTGGCGAAATCGCGTGATGGCGGCGTCATCCAAAATGACCTCGGATACCGGGGCCAGTTCCACGACCTCCAGCTTTTCGGTTGTGCGCTGAGACACCGGATCAAAACGCCGTGCACCGTCGAGAACGTCGCCGAACAAGTCCAAACGGACCGGACCGGATTCGCCGGGAGGGAAAATGTCGATGATCCCGCCCCGTACCGCGTAGTCACCAGGTTCCATGACCGTAGGGCTTTGAGTAAATCCCATGCGCACCAGAAAGTTTCGCAGAGCGGTTTCGTCTACACGGTGATTAACACGCGCCGTAAACGCGGCTTCTCTCAATACGTCCCGCGCGGGCACGCGTTGAGTTGCGGCATTCAGCGTGGTCAGCAGAACGAACCGGTCAGGCATCTGGTGCACCAACGCTGCCAGCGTCGCAACACGCGCCGCAGCAATATCAGCGTTGGGTGACACCCGGTCGTAGGGCAAACAATCCCATCCGGGAAAAACAAAGACCGGCATGTCAGGTGCGAAAAAGGCAAGGGCCGCCCGCATCGCCTCCATCCGTTTGTCGTCCCGTGCGACATGGCAGACGGGCTGCCCCGAACGCTTGATCTCGTTCAGGACAAGCTGCGCGTCAAACCCCTCGGGGGCGCCGCCGACACTTACGTGGTTCGGAGCCGTCATCATCTTGCCTTTCCGAATTTCCTAGCCCAGCACACCAATCGAGAAGTTCTGGTACATGCCCCAAAGCGATGTGATCAAGATCGAAATCATACCGATAATCTGCGTGTAGATCCGGCAGCGGGTCAAAACTTTGCTCACGAACTCCAGCGTCTTTTCGCCCGCACGCAACTTGCGCGCTGCCCTGATGTGAAGGAGCACCACAAAACAAACCGGAAAAAGCAAAAGGAAAACCGCCTGAGCAAATTCCACGCCGTAGTAAAACCCAAGCGTACCCAGCCCGGTAAACACGAAACAGGCCAACCCCAAAAGAGCCAGCCCTGACACGTCAACGATATAGATAATCCGGTTTCCATTGATACGAACGATATCCAGAAGGTCCTGTTCCGTCTGCCCTCTGATTCGACGTGCGCGTACCAAAAGGTCATGCGGCACGCCCATCGTCCAATGGCTGACCGACGACCACAACACCGCCAGCGCGATCCAGTACCACAGATTCGAAAAGCTGCGCATGTCGATGATTTCGAAAAGCGTAGAGGATATGTCCAAGCGTCAGCCCTTTGTTCCACGTCCTGAGGGGCTAATTCGCACCGGCGCGTTCATCCTTACCCTTGAGACCACACGGAATTCATGCCACCCAATGCGGGATTATTCAAGGAGAGCGCGACATGAAACCCACTATCTCCCCCTACCCCCTGACCCGTTTCCGCAGGGCGCGCCAATCTGCGGCGGTGCGCGGGCTGGTCCGGGAGAACACGTTGACCACGGACGATTTGATTTGGCCCGTTTTCGTGCGTGACGGTGAGGGTGTGGAAGAAGCCGTGCCCTCGATGCCCGGCGTGGTACGTCGGTCCGTGGACCTGATCGCCAAGGCCGCGGTTGAGGCGCAAGCGCTGGGAATTCCGGCGATCTGCATCTTTCCCTACACGGATTCCAGCCTGAAAACCGAAGACTGCGCCGAGGCGTGGAACCCCGACAATCTGTCCAATCGCGCCATCCGCGCCATCAAGGCCGCCGCCCCCGATATTGCGGTCATGACGGACGTCGCGCTGGACCCGTACAACATCAATGGTCACGATGGTTATGTCGTCGATGGCGAAATTGTGAACGACGAGACGGTCTCGGCCCTGGTCAAGATGACACTGGCGCAGGCTGAGGCCGGGGCTGACATCATTGGTCCGTCCGACATGATGGATGGCCGTATTGGTGAGATGCGCAAGGCGCTGGAATCAGCCGGACATCAGAACGTAATGATCCTCAGCTACGCCGCGAAGTATGCGAGTGCCTTTTACGGTCCTTTCCGCGATGCGGTCGGTGCTTCGGGCGCGCTGACGGGTGACAAGAAAACCTACCAGATGGACCCGGGAAACTCGAACGAAGCCTTACGCCTGATCGAACGCGACCTGACCGAAGGCGCCGATATGGTGATGATCAAGCCCGGCATGCCCTATCTGGATATCTGTCGCCGCGTGAAAGAAACCTTTGGCGCGCCAACTTATGCGTATCAGGTATCGGGCGAATATACGATGATCCAAGCAGCCGCCCAGAACGGCTGGATCGACGGAGAAAAGGTCATGCTCGAAAGTCTCTTGGCCTTCAAGCGTGCTGGATGCGATGGCATCCTGACCTATTTCGCACCTCAGGTCGCGCGTATCCTGCAAGGCTAAAACCCCAAATTCTCGCAAGTTTTCGCCGATTGTGATCTGTCAGTGCTCAGCTTTCCCGTGACACGCAGCCGCAATCGGCGTATTCTTGCACACAAGATCGGGTACACCCGACATATCAGGCAGCTATACAGAGAAAACATTATGAGCAGTTCCAACGCATCCCGACTAAGCCGTCGCGGCTTTGCTGTCGGCATGGCCGGCCTTACCTTTACAGCCGCTTGCGGAAATGGCGTGGGCAACTCGAACGCGGTCAAGATTGACGCCCGCGTCGATGCCACGCTAACCGAAATGTACGCGCGCTATCCAAACACGGTCGAAATCGCCAACAAATCCAATGGCATGTTGGTCATGCCGCTGATTACCGACGCTGGGTTCATATTCGGCGGTGCCTATGGCCAGGGTGCGCTGCGCATCAATGGCGCAACGGTAGATTATTACTCGGCCGTTTCAGGCAGCGCAGGTTTACAGATCGGCGCGCAGCAGTATGCCCATGTCCTTTTCTTCATGACGCAGGACGCGCTGAACGACTTCCGCCGCTCCAGCGGTTGGACGGCCGGGGCTGACATCGGCTACGTCGTCGATGCGACCGGCGACACGCTTTCAACCGACACCACGACCTTGCGATCACCCGTCTTGGCCGCCGTATTTGGTCAGGCCGGTCTGAAATTCGGTGCAACGGTCGAAGGCACAAAATACACGCGGATCATTCCGTAACTTCGGGCTGCCACTCCCCCGATCCTGGCCCCCGCCATCAGCCCTAAGCTGTGGCGGGGTTTTTCATTTTTGAGTACCGAAACAGGAATATTCGCCGGTTGCCCCTCTTTCGGTCGGAACCCCCTTACACTAGTCTTGCCGCAACAAGAATTGGATCGGGATTGTAGGCCGTAGATGGGATTTGTGTTTCGCTGGCTCGTGCGTATTACAACAGGCCTGATCCTGCTGGCTCTGGCCGCGGTGGCCCTTGTGTATTTCCTCGCCAGCCAGTCACTGCCGGACTATGATAAAACGGTTGAGGTCAGGGGGTTGACAGCGCCGGTTGAGATCGTTCGGGATACAGCCAATGTGCCGCATATTCTGGGTCAAACTGACCCGGATGTGTTTTTTGGACTTGGCTATGCCCACGCACAGGACCGGCTGTGGCAGATGACTGTCATGCGCCGTACAGCGCAGGGACGCTTGTCCGAAGTATTCGGTACACGCACCGTCCATGTCGACAAACTGCTGCGTCGACTGGACCTCTATGGTCTCGCCCATCGTTCGGTTGAGGTGCAGGACGATTACACAAAGGCCGCGCTACGTGCCTATGCCGCCGGAGTGAACGCACGGCTAGAGGAAATCAACGAAAACGCCTTAGGTCGTGGCGCGCCCGAAATGTTTCTGTTCAATGCGACCGTATCCCCTTGGCAACCCGGCGACAGTATCGCCGTGATCAAGCTGATGGGCCTGCAACTATCTGGCCACCTTCAGGACGAGTTGCTGCGCGCCCGTACCTCTTTGATGCTGAATGATTCCGAACGTCTGGCCGATATTCTGCCTGACGTGCCCGGCGCAGGCGTTGCAGCACTGCCCGAATATGCTGCTCTATTTCCCGGTGTGCCGCGTTATGCCCAAGGCACGCCAATGCCCGAAACACCGCTGTCGCCCTTTCCGAAACGTGGCTTGGCCGGCGCATCCAACGCCTGGACTGCTGCCCCGTCACGCTCGGCCAGTGGCGGCACCTTGCTGGCCAATGACCCGCATCTGGGTTTCACTGCGCCCGGCACCTGGTATCTGGCGCGGCTAGAACTGGCTAAGGGTGGTGTGATTGGCGCGACCATACCTGGTGTTCCCGCCGTGATGACAGGACGCAGTGATCGGTTGGGCTGGGGTCTGACCTCGTCCTATCTGGACGATCAGGACGTGCATATTGAACGGTTGAACCCCGACAACCCCGAGGAATACCTGACCCCGGATGGTTTCAAAGAATTCCGCACCCGCCCTTCGATCATTGAGATCAAGGACGAAGCGCCCATCACCCTGACCCTGCGCTGGACGGAAAACGGTCCCGTCCTGCCCGGCACCCACTACGATCTGGAGACGATCACCCCGCCGGGTCATGTCGCGTCACTTTCGTGGACAGCACTCAGCCCACGCGACACGTCCATAACGGCTTCGATGGAACTTATGAATGCGGACAGTGTCAGGGATGCAATTGATGTGGCCGAGCTTTTCATTGCGCCCTCGCAGAACCTATCGCTGGTCGACAAAGACACGATCGGGATGAAACTGATCGGTGCCATGCCCAAGCGAGACCTGCGCAATCAAAGCCGAGGTCGAATTCCGACGCCCGGTTGGCTGGCTGAAAACCTTTGGCACGGCCGCTTGCCTTATGCCGATAACCCTGAATTCGTCGCGCCGGTTGGCGGTATACTGGGCAATACCAACAACAAGATCATCGACCGCCCCTTCCCTCAGCATGTGTCCTACGAATGGGGCGACACGCAGCGTGTGCATCGCTGGGAACGCCTCATGCAATCGCGCGAGGTCCACACCCGCGACAGCTTTATCGAGGCGCAACTGGATACCGTCAGCTTCACAGCCCGGTCATTGCTGCCGCTGATCGGTGCCGACTTGTGGTTCACCGGAGCCTCGGCCCCCGAAGGCACGCCGGAACGCCAGCGCCAGATCGCCCTGTCCCTTCTGGCCGAGTGGAATGGCGAGATGAACGAACACCTGCCCGAACCGCTGATCTATGCGGCGTGGTTGCGGGCGCTGCAGAACCGTCTGATCTCGGACGAGCTTGGCCCGCTGGCGGCAGAATACAAACATGTCGAGCCGCTGTTTATCGAGCGGGTTTATCGCGACATCGACGGAGCGTCGGTCTGGTGCGATGTCCGCCAGAGCGCCCCGACAGAGACCTGCACCGACATGGCCAGACTGGCCTTGGACGACGCACTGATCTGGATCGGTGAAACCTATGGAACTGCGCTGGAATCCTTGCGCTGGGGTGACGCCCATCAGGCCACACATGATCACCCGGTTCTGGGGTCAGTTCCCGTGCTGCGGTTCTTCGTCAACATCCGCCAATCCACCAGCGGAGGTGACAATACTCTGCTGCGCGGTCGAACCTCGGGCGAAGGTCGGGACCCGTTCCAGAACGTTCACGGTGCAGGCTATCGCGGGGTCTATGACTTTGCCGATCCGGACAGTTCGGTCTTTATCACGGCCACCGGTCAATCTGGTCATTTCCTGTCGCGCTATTACGATGATCAGGCGCAGCTGTGGCGGCGCGGAGAATACATCCCGATGTCGCTGGATCTGGATCTGGCGCGGGCCGCTGCCGTGGGGGTCACTACCCTGATCCCGCGCTGATTTAGCCTGTTTCGGCAGGACCTTGCCCTTTTGTGTTACCCGCCGTGGACGCAGACCAGCCTTTTCGCATACGATCTTACAGGGTCAGTTTTTTTGGACCGGGGGGGGATACAGATGGCCAGTATTCGCGATAGGCTGAACAATCTCGCGCGCGACTATGCAATTGCCTGGAGTTCAGGCGACCCGAACGCGGTGGCCGAGTTCTTTGCCTCTGACGGGCAGATTTCGATCAACCGGGGCGAGCCAATTGTCGGTCGTTCGGCAGTGGCTGAAATGGCGCGCGGGTTTTACACCGATTTCCCCGACCTTGAGGTCAGGTGCGATATGCTGCGCTGGGCCGGATCGCACGCGATCTTCGTCTGGACACTGGAAGGTCATCACGCCGAAACAGGCAACCATGTGGTCACGCGGGGTTGGGAAGAATGGGAGTTGACCGAAAACTACAAAATCCAGACGTCGCTTGGTTGGTTCGATGCGGACGATTATCAGCGTCAGATCGACGGTGTCTGACGCCTAAAGCCCCGCAAATTGCGCTGCTTGTTTGTCGGTCCAAAGAACGGTGATCTGAAACCCATCATCCGTTTGTTTTTCAGACCGAACCACATCCTGCCGAAACAGCCAGGCGCGCTTGTTGCCTTCGGCAAAATCCAACGAAAGCACCTCCTCGTGTCGCGCGCCCTGCAACTTGGCTGCAATTTCAGCCAAAAGGGGTTCTACGCCTTCACCTGTTACGGCTGAAATGGCAAATATTGCAGGGTCGCGGTCGGCCCGCTTCAATGCCGCTTCGCGTTCTTCGTCGTTCAGCAAGTCGATCTTGTTCCACACTTCCAACCGCGGGCGTTCGTCATCCACACCCAATGATGTCAGGATCGTTTCTACATCCTGTGCCTGCGCTTCAGTGTCTTCGTGGCTTATGTCACGGACATGAACTATGATATCAGCGCCCAGAACTTCTTCCAGCGTGGCCCGGAAAGCCGCAACCAGCTCGGTCGGCAGGTTCGATATAAACCCCACCGTGTCCGACAGGATCACCTCGGGCCCATCAAACAGTTCGACACGGCGCATGGTAGGGTCCAGCGTCGCAAACAGCATGTCCTTGGCCATCACCTTGGCCCCGGTCAGGCGGTTGAACAGCGTGGATTTCCCGGCGTTGGTGTAGCCCACCAAAGCAACGATCGGATACGGAACCTTGGCCCGCGCAGCACGATGCAGCGTTCGCGTCTTGACGACTTTTTGAAGTTGCCGGCGCAACCGCACGAGTTGTTCGTCAATGGCGCGGCGGTCGGCCTCGATCTGGGTTTCACCCGGACCACCGACAAATCCCAATCCGCCCCGCTGCCGCTCAAGGTGCGTCCACGCACGCACCAGTCGCGTTCGCTGATAGCTGAGCGCGGCCATTTCGACCTGCAACACACCCTCGCGGGTGCGGGCACGGTCACTAAAAATCTCTAAGATCAGGCCGGTTCGGTCGAGGATCTTGACCTTCCAGGCCTTTTCAAGATTGCGCTGCTGCACCGGCGTCACTGGGCCGTCAATCAGAACCAATTCGATCTTGTTGTCGCGGAGACGCTCGGCCAATTCCTCAATCTTGCCACTACCGAACAACAAACCAGGCTGGGCACGTTGCAGACGCACGATTTCAGACCCGATCACATCAAGATCGGGCAACGCGTCGGCCAAAGCCACCGCCTCTTCCAGCGCTGGTCCGGGAACACGGCGCTGTTCATCTGATTTGATTTCCGGATGCAACACCCAAGCGCGGGTGTGCATCCTGTCATGTTCCATCAAGAGGCGTCTTCGCCCTCATAAAGGCTGATCGGCTGCGACGGCATGATGGTCGAAATCGCATGTTTGTAGACAAGCTGCGACTGACCGTCGCGGCGCAGTAACACGCAGAAATTATCGAACCAGGTGATGACACCCTGCAATTTTACGCCGTTGATCAGGAATATTGTGACCGGGACCTTTGCTTTCCGTACATTGTTCAGGAACGCGTCCTGCAGATTCTGTCTGTCCGAAGCCATATTTTTATAATCTCGCCATTGTTCTTGCTACGCGCTGCGGACCAACGCGCTCCCTCCGGGTGAGTATGGAGTGTCATTAACCGAGTTTCCAGATGAAAAAACAGTCAATTCGCATATGAGGAAGATCAGTCCCGCCATAGGCTTGGGGTAATAAGCGCAATAATCGCCAGCGTTTCCAGCCGTCCAATCACCATGGCCGCACACATTGTCAGCTTGGCACCACCGGAGAGATCCACGAGGCGAATGGGAATATCCGTGGCCAGCTCGATCACCGGACCCGTTGTGCTGAGCGCTGCAACGGTCAAAACCATGGCCTGTTCAAACCCGGCCCCCATCATCGCAAGCAACAGGTTGAATAGGGCTGCAGTCAACGCGAACATCATGAGAAAGATCCACGCGATAAAGGCACCATCGCTTTGGATACGCCGATTTCCGCCACCTACGCCACTGACGGATGACGGGTAGATAAGCCTGTCAATCTCGCGCGCACCATTCAAGTACAGGGCGAAGACGCGCAGCAGCTTGACCCCTCCCGCCGTGGTCGCGACGCCGCCACCGATAAGTGCCAAGCCCATCAGGATCAGACCCGGCGTACCCAGCCCGGACAATTGTTGGGAGTCGTTCCAATTGGCACTTTCAAATCCGGCCGTCGTCAGGAATGACAGGACCGTGAACAGCATGCCCCAAAAGACGTTCACCGCGTCGATCGGGCGAATCGTACCGCCAATTTCACTCACACCCGCCAGAGCACGAAAGAACAGAAGCACCGCAATTGCTATCGCGATCATTATACCGATCCGGAATTCGGGATCCTTGTCCAACCGCGTGTAGCCAGACGCAGCGGTATCCGATGAAAACGTCAACCGGGACAGCGCAAAGAACAGGAACAGAAATATGACCGCCTCGCCTGTGATCCCGGCTTGCGCTCCTTCAAGCCCACCGACCGGAGAAACCCCCGACGTAGCCATCGTAGACATTGCATGGCAAATAGCGGTCAGTCCCTGCTCACCCGAGATTAATAGCAACACCCAGATCACGGTGGTCAGACCTGCATACACCGGTGTCAACGTGCGTGTCACGCGGATCAGACGCCCGCGCGGGTCAACCTTTTCGCTTTGCGCCACGCCCGAAACCGGTCGGCCGGGCTCCCCGCGTGCTGTCACCTCGAACCCGCCCAATGACAACGGTGCCAGAATCGCGGCGGCTGAAATCCACATCAGCAAACCGCCCATCCAGCCCACCAGCGCGCGCCACAGATGCATCGGGGCGGTCAAGCGATCGGGGTCTGGGAAAATATCCGCACCTGTGGTTGTCAGTGCACTGACCATATCGAAATAGGCGTTGAGAAAGGTGGTGTTTCCCAGCGCATCATGAAGGGGGATGGCCAGGAATAGTGGCAGCACGATAAAGCAGCCAAGCAACACCGCAAGCTGCCCCAGCGTCCCGCGCCGTGGAACGCGATTCATGGACGCCAGCGAAATGATCGCAACGACAAAAATGCCCAGCAGCCCCGAGTAGAAGAACGACCGCGACACATCATGGTCATCCAGTGCCAATGCATAGATTGCAGGAGCCCACATCGACAGTGAAAACACACCCCAGATCAGCAGAAACAGCGGCAATCGCCGCAGCAGCCCAATCTGTTGTGTTCCCGCGCGCTGCATCAGAAAAAGTCGATTGAAACTTGCAGCAACCGTTCAACCTCGGGCACATCCTTGGCCAAGGCAAAGATCGCCACAACATCCTTTTCTTCGATCCGCAGACTGCCCGAAGGGCGCAGCACCTGATCTCCCTTTTGTACGGCTCCAACCAAAACGCCCTCGGGGAAATCAATGTCGCGCAACCTCTGCCCCGCAAGCGGCGAGGTTGACAGAACCTCGGCCTCGATAACCTCGGCCTCGGCATCGCCAACGGAATAGACCTGCCGCACGCGCCCGTGGCGAATGTGGCGCAGGATTGAGCTGACAGTCGTGGCGCGCGGGTTGATATAGGCATCGATCCCCAGCGGCCCCATCAGCGCCACCATGCTCGGGTCGTTGATCAACGCAATCGCCAAGGCGCACCCTTCGGCCTTGGCCCGGACAGCAGCCAGCATGTTCGCCCGGTCATCATCAGTCACCGCCAACATGGCGTCGGCTCGTTCGATCCCGGCCTCACGCAGCAAGGCGGCGTCCAAACCGTCTCCATTCAGAACAATCGTCCTTTCCAACGCTTCGGCAGCCAGTTCGGCGCAATGACGGTCGCGTTCGATGATCTTGGCGCGAACCCGGCTTTCGCGTTCTTCCAATGAACGCGCGACCTCAAGGCCCACATTGCCGCCACCAACGATCACTACGCGGTCTTGTTTCTTCTGGGTCTTGCCAAAGACCTCAATCGTGCGGTCCACGTCCTGGACGCTGGTGAAGACATAACATTCATCACCAACAAACAGTTGATCTTCGGCCTCCGGGGCGAAAAGGCTGCCTTCGCGTCGTACACCCACAACGATCGAGCTGAGGGTCGAAAAAAGGTCCGTCAGCTGCCGTAGCGGCGTATTCACGATCGGACAGTCGTCGTCGATCCGGATGCCCAACAACTGCGCTTTTCCGTCCATGAACATTTCGGTATCGAAGGCCGAGGGGGCCGATAGGCGGCGCATGGCGGCGGCGGCGACCTCACGTTCCGGGCTGATGACCACGTCAATGGGCAGGTGATCCCGGCGAAAAAGGTCCGAATGGATCGCCGCAAGATAGGATTTCGACCGCAGACGCGCGATTTTGCGTTGGATTGAGAATACAGAGTGCGCCATTTGACAGGTGACCATATTCACCTCGTCCGAATGGGTCGCGGCAATGATCATGTCGGCGTCGCGCGCTCCGGCACGGTCCAGCACATCGGGGTAGCTGGCAAAGCCCGCAATCCCCTGCACATCCAGTGTCTCAGTCGCGCGGCGGACCAGATCGGGGTTGTTGTCCACCACTGTCACGTCATTCAGTTCGCCTGACAGGTGCCGTGCAATCTGCCAACCCACCTGACCGGCGCCGCAAATAATGACCTTCATGTTCCTGGCCTTTCTGCCTGAATTGCTTGAATGACAGATGCCCCCAGAGCGGTCAATTCATTTGTCATCGGGGTGAAGCTGCGGCAAGATAAGTGCATGAAAACAGTGCTTCGTTTGCTACTTACTGTTGTAATCCTGTCGTCTTGCAGTCCGCTTTCGCTATATTACCGCGAAGGCGAGACCGTGTCTCGCATGCAAGCCGAAACCCAAAAATGCCAGGTCGAAGCGTTGCAGGATGTGCCGGTGGCAAACCAGGTAAGGCAAAGCCCGCCCACCTATTGGCCCGGCCGCACGTATTGTGATGGTCGGGGCCGCTGTTATCGCTCGGCCGGCTGGTGGCAGCCCGGCCAAGTCTACACGGTCGACGTCAACAAAACGCTACGCAATCAGGTCGAGGCGCAATGCATGGCCCAGAAAGGGTATCGCCCGGTCAGCCTTCCACCCTGCAAACAGGGCGTAAAGTCACAGGTGCCGAGAACGCGCACCACAACGCTGCCACCGTTAAGCGCGCAATCGTGTTTTGTAAAAATAGAGGGCGGTTCGTTCCAGATCATCACGCCCGGTCAGGCAGGGTAACGCCCCGGCGAATTACTCCGCCGGTTCCGGTTCATCCAGCTGCGCCACCCGCGCGCCCGATTTGTTCGATGTCACAACGCCCAGCGATTTCAGCTTGCGGTGCAATGCGCTGCGTTCCATCCCGACAAAGCTGGCGGTGCGGCTTATATTGCCACCGAAACGATTGATCTGAGTTAACAGATATTCCCGCTCGAACGCTTCGCGTGCCTCGCGCAATGGCAAGGTCGCCAAAGCGCCCGACAGGACAACACGCCCTGAATCGTCGGTCTTTTCCTCTTCGGTCGGCAATTCCTTAGCCTCGATCGGACCAGACCCTTCGCCAAGGATAAGGACACGCTCAATCAGGTTCTTGAGTTGCCGGACGTTGCCGGGCCACGTCATCGTTTGCAACAGCGCCACCGCCTCTTCCGAGATTTCACGTATCGCCAGACCCTGAGATTCGTTGCACATCTCAATGAAATGCTGGGCCAAAACCGGAATATCCTCGCGGCGTTCTTCCAGTGACGGAACCGCAATCGGCACCACGTTCAGGCGGTGATACAGCTCTTCTCGGAAGCGGTCAGCGGCAATTTCCACCTCAAGATCACGATTGGTCGACGAGATCACCCGCAGATCAACGCGTACTTTGTCTGATCCACCAACGCGCTGGAATTGCTGGTCGACAAGCACGCGCAAAATCTTGGACTGCGTGCCCTTTGGCATATCGGCCACTTCGTCGAAATACACCACGCCACCATGCGCCTCTTCCAGCAGGCCAGACTCAATGCCGCGCTCAGGCGTTTCACGACCGAACAAAACCTCTTCGACCCGTTCAGGTTCGATCCCGGCGCAGTTCACGGTCACAAAGGGGGCATTGGCGCGGTTGGAATGCGCATGGATATATCGGGCTGCGATCTCTTTGCCTGATCCGGCCGGACCACTCAGCATTACCCGGCCATTTGATTTGGTCACTTTGTCCAACTGGCTTTGCATCGCACGGAACGCAGCGGACTTGCCGATCATGTCCGAGTTCGTGACCTCTTTACGTTTAAGCGATGCGTTCTCGCGGCGCAGGCGAGAGGTTTCCATCGCGCGGCGGATCACCACCATCAACTGGTCAATATTAAAGGGTTTTTCGATAAAATCATACGCACCCTGCTTGATCGCTGCCACGGCGATTTCGATGTTTCCGTGGCCTGAAATAATCACCACCGGCACATCCGGATTGTCGCGCTTTACCGCCTTGAGTATGTCGATTCCGTCCATGCGGCTGTCTTTCAGCCAGATATCCAGAATCAACAGCCCCGGCGGTTCGGAGTTGATCTCAGCCATGCACTCATCCGAGTTGCCAGCCAGCCGGGTTGAATAGCCTTCGTCCTCCAGAATGTCGGACACCAGCTCGCGAATATCGCGTTCGTCATCTACGATCAGAATGTCACTCATCTTTGGCCTGCTTTCAGTTTGTTAATATGAATTGCCTGCTTTTGTGGCGCTGTCGTCGGAGAGAAATTGCCCCCCGGTAATCGGATCACGGCCATCGCACCGAAATGGTCCTGTCCGTCAAATTTGGGGGCATCTTCCAGCGTCAGCGCCCCGCCGTGTTCTTCGATAATCTTTTTGACGATGGGCAGGCCCAAGCCTGTTCCTTCGTCCCGTGTGGTCACATAAGGCTCGAACAAACGCGCGCGGTCTTCGGGCAATCCGATGCCATTGTCAGCAATCGTAATCACCGTGCCCGCATCATCTCGGGTCACGTCCACCTTGATCTGAGGTTTCAGGTCTTCCGGCGGTTCCTTTTGCTTGAGCGTTTCAATCGCCTCACCTGCGTTCTTGATAAGATTTGTCAACGCCTGAGACAGCATCGTTGCATCCACATCCGCGAGGATTTGCTGATCCGGCAACGTGGCATCAATTTGTACGTCCGGTTGTCCGGCTTGCTGCAGCAACACGGCCTCGCGCACCAAACCAACTACGTCTTCTTCGCGTCGATCCGGTTGCGGCATGCGCGCGAATTTCGAAAACTCATCGACAATGCGTCGTAGATCGTTGGTTTGACGCACGATCACGCTGGTCATGGATTCAAGGCTATCGCAATCCTCTTCTTCCAATTTGCGCGAGAATTTGCGTTTGATGCGTTCAGCGCTGAGCTGAATTGGGGTCAGCGGGTTTTTGATCTCATGCGCGATCCGCCGCGCAACATCGCCCCACGCGGCCATTCGCTGCGCACTGACAAGATCGGTCACGTCATCGAAGGCCACCACGTAACCTTCAAGCCTGCCATCTTCACCCCGGCGGGTCGCCATGCGGACAAGCAGGTTTTCCAGCTGCCCCTTACGGGTCACCTTGATCTCACCCTGAACCGCCTCTTGTCCGCTTTCTTTGAGGCTTTCAAACAGCGGCAGAAACTCCGGGACCGCGATCCCGATCGAGAGTTTTTCATCCAAGCGCGTCCAGTCCAGCAACCGTTCCGCAGAGCGGTTTACAAAAGTCACGCATCCATCCGGATCAACACCCACCACGCCAGATGTCACCGAGCTGAGAACAGAATCAAACAGCCGCCGACGGCGTTCGATCTGGCGGGTATTCTCAAGCAATGTGTCGCGCTGGCCTTTAAGTTGCCGGGTCATCTGGTTGAAATACCGGCCCAACATCGCGATCTCATCATCGCTGGCCTCTTCGATCACCTGCACACTCAGGTCCCCGGCCCCAACGCGCTGTGCAGCTGTCGTCAATCGACCCACAGGACGTGAAAGACGTTCCGCAAACCACATGCCCAGCGACATAGCTGCCAGGATCAGGATCACAGCAAAGCCAAGGTAAAGCAGGCCAAACTCAAAAAGCACCCTGCCCCGCTCACTTTCAAGCTGTTGGTAGAACTGCGCCGTTTCCTTGGTGTCATCCAACAGCGTCAACAACTGCCCGTCGACCTCGCGGCTGACATACAGATATCGGTCAAGATAAGCCCGCAACGGAACCAACGCGCGGAACTCATTGTTTTCCCAGTCAGCGATGATCAAAACACCATTGTCCGAGGATTCAACAAAGTGTTCCGGCGTGGGCGCTTCGTAATCGAACAGATAAGACCGATCCCCGCGTGAGCGGATTTCACCGCTGCCATCAATGACATACGCCTCGCGCAGGCCGCGCTGGATTTGTGCCTGACCCTGTGCCAGAACCTCACGCAGTTCGGCGTCGGAAATGTAGAAGTCCAGATTTCTGGCGTTGTCGAGATACCGCGCCAACACCGCAGCGTCCTGCGTTAGTCCCTGCCGATGTTCTAGTTCATAGGCTTCGGCTGCTGTAAGGGATGAGCCTACCACCTGCCGTACACGGTCGGAAAACCAGCCTTCCAGACCGATATTCACCGTTAACCCTGCAAAGATCGCGACAGTGACCGTCGGCACCAATGCCAGCAGCGTAAAAGCGCCGATCAGCCTTAGATGTAGCCGGGAGCCAGCCGATTTCTCGCGGCGCGCTGCGATCAGACTGAAAACCTGACCCAGAACCAACGCGGCGACGACCAGCACATAGACAAGGTCAGCCAGCAGGATCAGGCGCAATGTCGGCGCGGTTGTTCCAAGGTCAAATGGACCGATGACAAGATACGTGGCCAACGCCAGCGCCGGCCCTAAAAGAACCAATCCCAAGGTGCCGAAATTGCGCAGTTTTCGGGATTTCCGCCACCGATTGATCGCTGGAATAGGCCCGCTCTGTGCCCGGGTTGCCACCGTCTGCCCTCATTCTAATGTGCCGCTTGCGCGACGAACCGCCATATGTCGTGGTCCTTGCCGGATGCTGACCCGGATGCCACGCCTTGTGTGGCGATATTACATCAGTTTACGGCGTCGTGTCACCTGAATATCGAGGTCCGTTAT
Source organism: Ruegeria sp. YTSA135 (assembly GCF_059610165.1). Lineage (NCBI taxonomy): Bacteria > Pseudomonadati > Pseudomonadota > Alphaproteobacteria > Rhodobacterales > Roseobacteraceae > Ruegeria > Ruegeria sp. YTSA135. The sequence continues at coordinate 163,715 of NZ_JBXWNC010000001.1, forward strand.
TTTTTTGCGCAGCGTATTTCGGTTAATCCCCAATAGATCTGCACATTTCGCCTGATTTCCACCGGTGGCGTCCAAAGCCAGCTCGATCAGCGGGGCTTCGACCTCGCGCAGGATGCGCTGATACAGACCCGGAGGTGGCAAAATATTGCCGTGCAGGTCGAAGTAACGACGCAAGTGGCGCGCCACCGAAGCCGACAGTTTTTCGCGCGCACCATCGCCCAAAACTGGTTCCGCTTCGGGCTGCGTGCCCAACACCATCTCTACCTCGGCCTTTGTGATCTCGTCGGCTCGGCTAGTCAGGCTGAGGCGGCGAATTGCGTTTTCAAGCTGCCGCACATTGCCCGGCCACGAATAGCGTCGGACCAGTTCTACCGCCTCGGGGCTCAGCCAGCGCTTGGCGCCGTGCTCACGTTCCTCCCGCGCCAAAAAGTGCTCGGCCAGCAATGGGATGTCGTCAACACGCTCGCGCAGGGCCGGCACATGAACGGTTGCGCCGCAAAGACGGTAGTAAAGGTCCTGGCGCACCCGGCCGCTCTCCATCGCTTCGGTCAGGTCCGACTGGCTGGTGGCCATAAAACGCGGTACATGGTCGCCGGGTGTATCCATCATCCGAACGATCCGGGCCTGTAACTCGTCCTCAATATCTGCGATTTCATCGATCAGCAGCGTACCGCCGCGCACCCGGGCCATCACCCTTGCTGGCCCTTCCAGGTCACGCAAATCCGACGCAGTCACCGTCACGAAAGGCAATGTACGCCGATCCGAAAAATCATGAATAGCACGCGCAATCAGAGACTTACCAGTGCCACTTTCACCGGAAATCATGACTGACAAGTCCGTGTTCATGACCCGCGCCACCAACCGGTACAGCGCCTGCATGACGGGCGTACGCCCAATCAGGGGCAATTCCTCGGGGCGATCCTCGGAAGGCTCCGCTACGTCCGTCTGAACCCGCTGTTTCTGCTCCAACGCCCGTGCAGTGCGTTTCATCAGATCGGGAAGATCAAACGGTTTGGGTAGATAGTCGTATGCGTCCGCCTCGGCGGCCTGGATCGCGGTCATAATCGTGTTCTGGGCCGAAATAACAATGACCGGCAGGCCCGGTCGATCCTCAGCGATCTTGGGCAGCATTTCCAACCCGTTTCCATCCGGCATGACCACGTCCGAGATCACCACATCCCCCTTGCCCTCACCAACCCACCGCATCAGCGTGGTAAGCGATGAGGTCGCGTGAACTTTGCACCCCGCCCGGGTCAGGGCCTGCGTCAGAACAGTGCGGATCGTGCGGTCGTCATCTGCGACCAGTACAGTGCCATCCATCAGGTGCTCTCCTTACTCTGCGTTCTTTTCCGCTATGATTTCGGTTGCCTCTTTCGGTGCCCGCCTCAAAGAGATGCGAAACACCGTGCGGCCCGGCACCGACTCGGCTGAAATCCAGCCGTCGTGGTCCGAAATGATTTTGCTTACCAGCGCCAGCCCAAGGCCGGTGCCATTTTCCTTGCCCGATACGAAAGGATCAAAAATGTCGCCGCGGATCTTCTCGGGCAAACCTGGCCCGTCATCTATGATCTCTATTTGCAAGGGCAGCATATGCCCCGAACCATCGCTGCGACGAAGCCGAAAGGAATGTTCGTAATAGGTACGTAACCTTATGGTTCCGCCCTTGGGATCAGCAGCTTCTGAAGCGTTCTTGAGAAGATTAAGAACAACCTGCAAAAACTGATCCGGATCGCCGTAGGCTAACGGTAGCGAAGGGTCATAATCCTCGATAATCCGCATATGCGCGCCAAACCCAAGCAAGGCCGAGCGACGCGCGCGATCTAGGACATCATGTATGTTCACCGGCTTGAAATCAGGCTGCGACAGGTTTCCGAACTGTTCGACCTGCTCCAGAAGCTTAACGATGCGGCGGCTTTCAGTCACAATTAGGTCTGTAAGTTCCATGTCTTGCGATGAGATATTCATGCTGAGCAACTGCGCTGCACCCGTGATGCCAGCCAGTGGGTTCTTGATCTCATGCGCCAGCATCTCAGCCATACCGATGGCCGACTGTGCGGCGGATTTAACCGTGTTGCCCCGCGTCATGCGCCCAGCCAGTTCGCGCGGGGTGATGATCATGATCATTGACCCTTGATGCCCGATCAGCGGCGCGATTTGTAAGGCACATTGCAGTGGCGCACGGTTTCCTGACCCTACATCCACGTCATTTACAAAAAGCGGTGTGCCCTGCTTACGCGCACGTTCAAAGGCTTCTTCAAGCGGAGCGTCCACGGCGATCTGATCCCAGACGGGATGCCCTAGCACGGACTTCTGCGAGGCATTCAGAAACCCCTCACCCGCCGAATTCACATCGGTGATCCGATCCTCGACGTCGATGATGAACGCCGGAACAGGCAGGGACGCCCAAATGCTTTTGTCTGAGTTCACGCAGCCGCCTCCGCATCCGCGCAGAGCGCATCGCCCAGCAGGCGCATCACCTCTTCTGTATCGCGCGAGGTCAGAATGGCGCGGCGCAGCGGCGCGGGTGTACCGGCCTCATCCATGTACCAACCCAGATGTTTGCGGGCGACGCGCAGGCCAAGCTCCGGCCCGTAAAACTCCAACATGGTCTGATAATGCGTGCACACCATATTGACCAAACTGTCACCCGTGGGAATTTCCGGAGCGTCTGTACCGTAGAGGTCATGACATACCTGCGCCAAAAGCCACGGCTTGCCCTGCGCGCCCCTGCCGATCATCACTCCGTCTGCACCGGATTTATCCAGCGCGATACGCGCGGTCGCCGTGTCTACGATATCACCGTTCGCGATGACGGGGATCGAGACAGCCTCTTTAACCGCTCGAATAGCCTGCCAATTAGCTTGGCCCTTGTAGAATTGACACCGGGTGCGGCCATGGATTGTAACCATGCAGATACCCGCATCCTGCGCACGTCGTGCGATTTCAGGGGCGTTCAACAAGGCATCATCCCAGCCCAGCCGTGTTTTCAACGTAACCGGCAGATTGACTGCTCCAACCACTGCTTCGATCAAAGTCAAAGCGTGATCGGGCGTTTTCAGCAGCGCCGAGCCGGAATACCCGCTTGTGACTTTCTTAGCCGGACAGCCCATGTTGATGTCTATTACGCGCGCTCCGCGGTCAGCCACCTGACGCGCGGCCTCGGCCATCCAGTACGCCTCACGCCCCGCCAGCTGAACGGCGGTGTTTTCTACATCCGCAGACAGTTCGGCCCGTTCCCGCACACCGGGTTTAGCCTGAACCATTTCCTGGCTGGCGACCATCTCACTCACGACCATGCCCGCGCCAAAACGCATCACCAGATCACGAAAAGGCCGGTCCGTGATTCCGGCCATCGGCGCCAGCATGACCGGCGGGTTCAGGGCTTTGTCAGCAAGTTGAACGTTCAAGGTGCTTAATCCTTAGGCAGTTGTAGGTTTGATATAGAATTGAGCGCATATGAACAACAAATCGACCCCCGGCAAGCCCGCAAAATCATCACTTGCCTATTTTTTAGGCAGATTAACGCGGGTGATTGCCTCTGCATTCACCACAGCCTAAACATCACCCTCGAACCAAACGGAGATCGCGCCCCCATGACCACCGCCGCAATCATTGTCGCCGCAGGACGCGGGCAACGTGCCGGCGGGGAAATTCCCAAACAGTGGCGCGCCCTTGCAGGTCGTCGCGTTGCGGATTGGACCATCGACCAATTTCGCGGCCAAGTGGACCATATTGTGCTTGTGTTATCTGAAGAGGATCAGAATGCCTGGGCGGAATTCGAAGGCTCTGACCTGATCCTGGCCAAAGGCGGCCATGATCGTGCGGGGTCTGTCCGCAGCGGTCTTTCAGCGCTCAGGTCGTTGGGGGTACAGCGGGTTTTGATCCACGACGTTGCGCGGCCCTGCGTTCATAAGCAGACTATTCAGCTGGTTTTGACGGCACTGGACACCCATTCGGCTGCGGCCCCAGGATTGGCGGTCACGGATGCGCTCTGGACAGGCAATGGAGTCCTTGTGACCGGCACGCAGGACCGAACTGGCCTGTTTGCCGCGCAGACACCGCAGGGGTTTCACTATGACGCAATCGTCGCAGCACACGCGGCCCACCCCGGAGGCGCCGCAGATGATGTCGAAGTGGCCCGAGCTGCGGGGCTGGATACGGCCATCGTGCCCGGTGACGCGGATAACATCAAAATCACACGACCCGAGGATTTTGTCCGGGCGGAACGTATATTGGGAAAAGCTATGGATGTAAGGCTGGGCAACGGGTACGACGTGCATCGGTTTGGCGACGGGGATCACGTGATCCTGTGCGGTATAAAGGTGCCGCATGACCGTGGCTTGCAAGGCCATTCTGACGCGGATGTTGGCATGCACGCCGTTACCGATGCAATTTACGGCGCGCTGGCGCAGGGCGATATTGGCCAGCACTTCCCCCCGTCAGACCCACAATGGAAAGGCGCCGCCAGCAAGATCTTCCTGCATCATGCGGTCGAACTGGCCGGGAAGATGGGCTATCGGATTTCGAATGTCGATTGCACGCTGGTCTGCGAATACCCAAAAATCGGCCCCCATACGCCCTCCATGCGGGACGAGATGGCCCGGATCATGGGGCTGCGCGCCGATCAGGTCTCGGTCAAGGCAACAACGTCTGAGCGTCTGGGTTTCACCGGGCGTAGCGAAGGAATTGCCGCGCTGGCCACCGCATGTCTGGTGAAATCATGACTGCCGCGCGTCTGATCGGAACCGTTTGCGGTGTTGGCTATCTGCGTCCCGCGCCGGGAACATGGGGATCGCTGGCCGCCCTGCCCTTGGTTTGGGTCCTGCACACGTTGGGCGGGTTCCCATTGTTGGCAATCGCGACGGTCGCCGTTTTTATCGGCGGGCTCTGGGCGACGCGCGCCATGACTGCGGGGGCGGAAGATCACGATCCTTCCGAGATCGTCATAGACGAAGTCGTCGGGCAGTTTATTGCGCTTTGGGCTATTTCCTACCCGTCCTGGGCGCATGGGATCGAGATTACAGCGCTTTGGCCCGGCTGGGTCGCCGGGTTCCTGCTGTTCCGCCTGTTCGACATCACCAAACCCGGCCCTGTGGGTTGGGCCGACCGGCGCAATGACGCGATGGGCGTAATGTTGGACGATGTGATTGCAGGCATTCTTGCCGGGATCGGTGTTCTGATCCTTGCTGGCATAACACACGGAGTACTGGGCCTATGACCGTTGCCGAGCTTCTCGACCAAGCCAAGGCGCAAGGCGTGATGATCTGCACCGCGGAAAGCTGCACGGGCGGTATGGTCGCGGCAGCTCTTACCGATATTCCCGGCAGTTCGGCAGTGATGGACCGTGGGTTCGTGACCTACACCAACCTGGCCAAGCAGCAGATGCTTGGCGTTCAAGCCGAAACGCTGGCCACGCATGGCGCGGTCTCGGAACAGGTCGCAGGGGAAATGGCTGAGGGCGCGTTGAAACATTCCGACGCACAGCTTGCAGTCTCGGTTACAGGTATCGCGGGTCCGGGTGGTTCGGAATTCAAGCCCGAGGGCCGGGTTTGCTTTGGGCTGGCCGCCAAAGGTGGTTCAACTCACACGGAAACAGTGGAATTCGGCGCACAAGGGCGCAGCAACGTTCGCTGCGCCGCAAGGGATCACGCGCTGTATTTGCTTTCGCAGGGCCTCGTGACGCTCGCACAAAAGTAAGGTATCCGCTCCTTCAGTGGCCCCACCCGGATCGTTATAACAACCGCCCCGGTCCTATTCATAAAACTGCCTGGCCTTGTTTTATGGTGGGCTTGTCCGCGCCCGCAACGTGCTCAACGTATTCATGACGTATTCATGATTGCCGCCTTTGGTTTGGGGTCGTGGACGGCCCAACTGGGAGGGCTGGTGATCGTAGGTGCCTTCACGACAGTTGTCACTTTTGTGTTGATCAAGGTGGTTGCGCTTATCACCCCGCTTCGCGTAGACGCCGAGACCGAGACAAACGGTCTGGATCTGTCGGTACACGGCGAACGGGCCTATGACATGAGCAGCTAAGCCCACCTTGGCAGGCTCTGCCCGCAAGGGCGTTAAGCGGACCTGTTCAGGGTCCGCTTTTCTTTTGCGCGCAATCCTCTCGACTCTGGGACGGTGCTCGGGCTATCAGCCCGCAACATCATTCCGTACCGAGGTTGCACCATGATCCCCAGTTCCTTTCCCGATAGCACCGAAATCGCCCGACTGACCGCGCGGATGCTGCTGGAGATCAAGGCCGTCCACTTCAATGCACGCGAACCGTTCACACTGGCCTCTGGCCTGCCCAGCCCGACCTATATCGACTGCCGCAAGCTGATCTCATACCCGCGCATCCGCTCGACCCTGATGGATTTCCTGACCGTCACCGTGATGCGGGACGCGGGTTTTGAAGCGTTCGACAACATCGCTGGTGGTGAAACTGCGGGCATCCCCTTTGCCGCGTTGGTGGCCGAGCGGATGGCCCTACCGATGACATATGTTCGAAAAAAGCCCAAAGGTTACGGACGCAATGCCCGTATCGAAGGCGCGATGACCGAAGGTGAGCGTGTCTTACTGGTTGAGGACCTGACAACCGATGGCGGTTCAAAATTGTCCTTTGTCGACGCCATCCGCGAAACGGGCGCGACCTGCGGACATACAGCAGTGATCTTCTACTACGGCATCTTTCCCGAAACTGAGAAAACGCTCGGCGATCACGGCGTTCAACTGCATCATCTGTGCACGTGGTGGGATGTTCTGGCCGAAGCCAAAGCGCAGAAAGCCTTTGATCAAGAGACACTTGAGGGTGTCGAGGCCTTCCTTAACGACCCGCGCGGCTGGCAGGATGCGCAAAAAACAACCTGAACCCTCTGTGTATAAGCTGGGGGTAAGTCAAAATAGAATCGCCCCGAGGGTGCTTGCATCTTGTGTGGCCGCTTGACCCCTGCACAAAATGTTGCGTGACACAGCGTTTTTTGGCAGAGTTGTCCAAAGTTATCCCAAGCTGAAGCCAAGTTATACGCGACTTATCTTCAGAAATTTACAGATGGCCCTAGCAGGGTCTGATTGATTAGAACTGCCACAGGGCAGCGGGGACAAAATGAACGAGATTAGCAGTATCGAGCAGGCAGCAGCTCAGATTCAGAATGCCGAAACCATGCCGCACTCCATTGAGGCAGAGCAGCAGCTTCTGGGCGCGATTCTAACCAATAACGATCTGTATGACCGGGTGGCTTCGATCATCGGGGCCGAGCATTTCTATGATCCGGTCCACGCCCGGATTTACGAGGTAGCCGCCGCACGCATCGCCAAGAATGCGCTGGCCTCACCCGTGACGCTGAAATCCTTCATGGCCGAAGACGAAGGGCTGAAGGAACTGGGCGGCCCGGCTTATCTTGTCAAACTGGCTGGCGCGTCGATCAGCGCGTTTGCTGTGCATGACTACGCCCAGATGATCTATGACCTTGCTATCCGGCGCGAGTTGATCCGGCTGGGCCGCGATATCTCGGACAAGGCGGCGCGGGTCGAGATCAGCAGCGAACCAAAAGAGCAGATCATAGAGGCCGAGCAACAGCTTTATCAGCTTTCCGAGCAGGGCCAGACCGAACAGGGTTTCAAATCCTTCCTCAAGGCGGTCACAGAAGCCGTCAACGTCACAAACGAAGCGTATCAGCGCGGTGGCGGCATGGCAGGGATTTCCACCGGTCTGGCCGACCTCGACAAACAATTGGGTGGCTTGCACCCGTCCGACCTGATCATTCTGGCGGGTCGTCCGTCGATGGGTAAAACGTCACTGGCAACCAACGTCGCGTTTAACGTTGCCAAGGCGTACAAACGCGGCATCAAACCCGATGGAAGTGAAGGCGCGATTGACGGTGGCGTGGTCGGGTTCTTTTCGTTAGAGATGAGTGCCGAGCAGCTCGCGGGCCGTGTTCTGGCCGAAGCGTCCGAGATTTCATCGCATAAAATCCGTCAGGGTGACATGACCGAGGCCGAATTCCGGCGCTTTGTCGACGCGGCCAAGGAACTGGAAGCTTGCCCGCTGTTCATTGACGACACCCCGGCCTTGCCGATTTCGCAACTTGCGGCCCGTGCGCGGCGGTTGAAGCGGACGCATGGTCTGGACCTGCTGGTGATTGACTACCTTCAACTCTGCCGCGGCATGGCCGACAACCGTGTCAACGAAATTGCCGAGATTTCGATGGGCATGAAAGCCATCGCCAAAGAGCTGAACATCCCTGTTATCGCGCTGTCGCAGCTAAGCCGTCAGGTGGAAAACCGGGATGACAAACGCCCCCAGTTGTCTGACCTGCGGGAATCAGGCTCGATTGAACAAGACGCCGACGTCGTTATGTTCGTCTTCCGCGAGGAATATTACAAAGAGCGTGAAAAACCCGGCGATCACGAGTTGGACAAGATGGAAGAGTGGAAGCAGGCCATGGAACGCCTGCACGGCAAGGCCGAAGTCATCGTCGGCAAGCAGCGGCACGGCCCCATCGGAACGGTCGAGCTGTCCTTTGAGGCTCAGTTCACGCGCTTCGGCAACCTTGTCAAACCCTGGCAGCAAGACGGTCAGATCGAAGGCTACTGATCTACCAAAGTTCAGGTTTGTTGAATGCGCTGACACAGCGCGATGGCCCTTTGATCGGCATGTTCGATTGCCTCAGGGATTGCCCCAACCATCCGTGCGGCATGCTCAGCGGCATGGGCGATTGCGCATCCGTTTCAGTGATCGGATGAAACCCGGACTTACCGTAGTAAGCCGGATCACCGTAGGTAACGACAAAGTCCACCCCTTGCTGGCGTAGGTGCCCAAGCCCAAAGCTGATCAGTTTTTGGCCAATACCCGTTTTCTGGCGATCGGTTCGCACAGCCACCGGAGACATCAGGAATACCTGTCGCGGGTCCTGATCATAGTGAAGCCGCGAAAACAAAATGCATCCACAAAGCAACCTTTCATCCAAGGCCAACACCGCCACCAAATCATCCTTGGGTGTTGAGTGCAAAAGGTCAGACGACAGAGAACTGACCGCAAGCCCCTCGGCCTCGCCTTCCGAGGCGGTAAAGACGTCGCGAAACAGCTCGGGCAGTTCGTCCGACCATGCTTGGTATTCGGCGGTCAGGTTCAGCATTTTGCCTCCATAAAGTTGCATGCACGGTCCCACGTATTGCCCACAGTTGATCACGTCTTGGACACAATGGCGAGATACGTCAAACAACACGACCGCCATTTTTTTGCCGAGGGGCAAGTATACGGGCCAGAAGTCGCGCAGTATCAAGGATATATGTACAGGAATTACCGCATTCCCCCTTGACCTACCGCGATCCAATGTCATGAACAGCACCATGAGTACCGCACGACTAACGATCAACCTACATGCGCTGGCCAGCAACTGGCGCGCGCTCAACGCCAAGACGGATGTCGAGACCGGCGCCGTGGTCAAAGCCGACGCCTATGGCCTTGGCGCCGGGCCGGTGTCAGCAACGCTGGCCGAAGAAGGTGTTCGTAAGTTTTTTGTCGCCGTCGCCGAAGAAGGTGCCGCCGTGCGCAAGGCCATTGGTCCCGGGCCGATGATCGCCGTGTTCTCCGGCCATATGGAGGGTGACACAGATCTGCTTCGGGATCATGATCTGACGCCGCTGATCAACTCACCCGAGCAATTTGTGCGCCACCAACAAGCGATGCCCGATCACGCCTTTGGCATTCAGTTGGACAGTGGCATGAATCGCCTCGGGCTAGAGCCGACAGATTGGGCCGAACTGCGCCCCAAAGCTGAGCCTTTAAAGCCGGTGGTGGTTATGTCTCATCTGGCCTGTGCGGATGAACCCGATCACCCAATGAACCAACAGCAATTGAAAACCTTCCGCGCGATGACCGACGGCGTTGCGGCCCCTCGGTCCTTAGCGGCCACCGGGGGTATACTGTTGGGGCCGGAATTCCATTTTGACTTCTGCCGCCCGGGTGTCGGTCTTTATGGCGGTATGCCGTTCGCCGAGACCAAACCGGTTGTTACAGTCGATTTACCCGTTATTCAGGTTCGCGCGGTCGAGGTCGGAGAGACCGTTGGCTACGGCAACACCTGGGTCGCCCGTCGTCCTTCGCGCATCGCAACCGTTGCGGCTGGCTATGCGGACGGCCTGCACCGGGCAATCGGAGGTGGCATCGACACATTCGCCGGTGATCAGCCCTGCCCGGTGGTTGGCCGCATCTCGATGGATTTGATCACGGTCGACGTCACCGATCTGCCCCAAGACCCCGAGCGTCTGCGCATTCTGAACGGGCATCAAACCGTCGATGACCTGGCCGAAGCCGCAGGCACGATTGGGTATGAAATCCTCACCTCGCTTGGCGCGCGCTACTCTCGGGGTTACGTAGAATGAATCCTCTCTTTTTGCTGGGCGGGTTGGGCCGGGCGGTTCTGGCTCTTTTCGCCACTTTTGGCCGGGTGGGGCTGTTCGCGTTTCATGCGGTCTCACATATTTTCCGCCCGCCCTATTACCCGCGTGAGTTTGCCGTTGCGCTGATGAATATCGGCTGGCTGTCCCTGCCGGTTGTCGGCCTGACCGCTATCTTCACTGGCGGTGCGCTGGCTCTGCAAATCTATGCCGGTGGCGCCCGTTTCAACGCCGAGGCCGTGGTGCCGCAGATCGTCGCCATCGGTATGGTGCGGGAACTTGGCCCTGTCCTTGTGGGCCTGATGATCGCCGCGCGCGTCACCTCATCCATCGCGGCCGAGATCGCCACCATGAAAGTTACCGAGCAGATCGACGCGCTGGTCACGTTGTCGACCCATCCGATGAAATACCTGACGGCCCCCCGCGTTCTGGCCGCGCTGATCACCGTTCCGCTGCTGGTCGGTATCGGTGACATCATCGGTATCGCAGGTGGCTATGTGGTTGCGACACAGAACCTTGGCTTCAACCCCGCGACCTACCTGTTGAACACCGTCAATTTCCTTGAAACGAGGGATATCGTTTCCTCGCTTGTCAAAGGGGCCGCCTTCGGCGTAATCGCAGCCGTCATGGGATGCTACTATGGCATGAATTCGGGGCGTGGCGCGCAGGGCGTGGGCCGGGCCACCAAATCCTCGGTTGAATCCGCCGCTATCATGATTCTCGCCGCCAACTTCATTCTGACAGGGGTGTTCTTCTCGCTATGATCCGGATGGAGAATGTACAAAAAGCGTTTGGGTCCAACCAGGTTCTGCAAGGTATGAACCTTGAGATTGCGAAGGGCACCTCAATGGTCATCATTGGCGGCTCGGGCACCGGAAAGTCGGTGGCTCTGAAATGCATCCTTGGCCTGATTAAGCCCGACAGCGGTATGATTTATGTTGATGGCAAAGACGCAAGCACGGGCGACCGCGACGCGTTCTTGGCCCGGTTCGGCATGTTGTTTCAGGGGGGTGCCCTGTTCGATTCCCTGCCCGTTTGGCAAAACGTCGCGTTTCGTTTGCTGCGCGGCCCAATGAAGCAGCCTGCCGACTATGCGCGCGAAATCGCTATCGACAAGTTGCGCCGCGTCGGACTGCGTTCCAACGTGGCCGACCTCTACCCTTCGGAACTTTCGGGCGGCATGCAGAAACGCGTCGGCCTTGCCCGCGCAATCGCCGCCGAGCCCGAAATCATTTTCTTTGACGAACCCACCACCGGTCTGGACCCGATCATGTCCGGCGTCATCAACGACCTGATTCGCGAGATCGTGACCGAGATGGGCGCCACCGCGATGACCATCACCCACGACATGAGCTCGGTCCGCGCGATTGCCGACAACGTGGCAATGCTGCATGACGGCGTGATCCAGTGGACTGGTCCGGTGAGCCAGATGGACTCCTCGGGCGATCCGTATCTTGAGCAGTTCATCAGCGGTAGTGCGGAAGGGCCGATTGAGGCGGTGCGGTAGCAGGTTTATCCGACCGTCGAATGGAGAAACCTACTCTATTTTGTTTTTGAACCTTCGCGCTCGCGAGAATGGTCTGAGACCCTTTTCAGCAGTAGCAATACCGTCCAAGGTATTATTAACGGAAACAACCAAACTATGTATGGAACAAGGTGAACAGACCGGCTCTCTAGATAGAATTCAGGTTCGTAAACAACATAGTAAATCAGCACAATTTCTGTAAAAATAACGATTAAGAGAACCTTATAAATTCCTCGGCTTTCAGGAACTTCTTTGAAAAAAACTATTTGCGACACACTTGGCATTGCTTAAACCATCCAACTTTGAATGCTAACTTGTCAGCGATCTTACACTTCCATGGAAATGCGTATATCTGAGCTGGCTATGCTCTGACGAGTCTCGCGGCAGAGTTGAGTGACACTTGATGCGAATTAATAGCTTAACTAGGTGTCCTTTATGACCCTCCGCCTCGCCACCCTCTCGCTCCTGATCCTCTACCCCATCGCGTGGTTCGCTCCGTTGATGCGAGCGGGCCTGCTCCCGATCTTCGGCTTGTCGGAAATAAGCGTCATAACCGGGCTCCAGTCCTTGTGGAAATCAGACGTCTTCCTGGCACTGATCGTCACGATCTTTGCCCTCTTCGCACCTTACATCAAAACCATCGGCACCGCGCTGATCCAATGGGACCTGCTGGATGCACGTGTCCAACCCGCGCTGAATATCCTCGGCAAACTGGCGATGGCCGACATTTTCCTGATCGCGCTTTACATCACGCTGGCCAAGGGAATCTCTTACGCGACCATTGAAACAGCGTGGGGTCTTTACCTGTTCACGGCCTGCATTCTGGCCTCGATCGCACTGGGTCACATTACGGAAATGACACGCAGTTCACGAAATACTCTGAGCTAATTGATTGAAAACACTCATCTGAGTATCATTATCTTATTTCGAGCAGCAAAAAATTGTCGTTTTCAGGTCCGCAGCGGATCAATCTGTGTGTTTTGGATTTCTCCGCTTGGGTCTGGTTGTGTACCGGTTTTAGAAGGAGTTCGTCGACCATGACTGCCCTCCATAATATTACTTTGCAATTTCAGAATGTCTTTTTGAGACTAACTTTTGCACTCATATGTGCAGCAGCCCTTTTCGCCGTTTCCGTAACGTTTTTGTCAGCATTGGGGGTGCTTCCCTGGCTGTCCATGCAAGCCGGTCTCGCGGGAGGATCAGCTATGGACGCCGGAATGTATATCCAGATTGGCCTGACCATGCTGGTCCTCATGCTGGCTTTTTACTTGCCGGCAAATGCGCGGATGATGGCCTTAGAAAACAGCCACCGTAAGTTTGCTTTGAACATGCACGATGTGTCCGAAGCCTATCAGTTGGCGCACGCTGCGGATCGTGGCGGTCTGTTCGTCATGTCTTCCGAGTTCGACGCAGTCAAAGAGCGGATGGCCTTCTTGCGCCAGCACCCGCAACTGCAATCTCTCGAACCCGAGATACTGGAACTGGCGGCGCAAATGAGCCACATCAGCCACGAACTTGCTGAAACCTATGGCGATGCTCAGGTCAACCGGGCACGAACCTTCCTGCAACAACGGCAGGAAGAAATCGAAATGTTCCAGCACCGTTTGGAAGAAGCGCAAGTCATCCAGAATGAACTGCGCCAGTGGACGCGCGACGTTGAAATGGAAGAAACAATTGCCCGATCGCAATTGACGCGCCTCCGGGACGAACTGTTTGAATTGCTACCGGAATTGTCGGTTCAGCTGCAGGCACAGTCGCAGGATGGCGCACCTGCTTCATCCAGCGTTGTCGCTATGTCGCCACCCCCCCGCGCGGCTGAGTAGGCGCGTATGCGCCCGCCGCGGACGATGGCCCAAGGGGCCTGAGGACGCGGCGCGCCATCGGCGGAAAGGAAAGCCCGTAAGGGCTTGAAGAACGGCCCAACCTCGGGCACCAAGGCCGCATGGCAAAAACGACTTTCTCCTGCTCGGCCTGCGGCGCGTCGCATTCGCGCTGGTCCGGGCGTTGCGATGCATGCGGTGAATGGAACACGATCACGCAAGACGTGCCCCTTTCGGCTGGACCCGCGAAAAAGTCACTCGGTGGCAAGCGCGGTCAATCTATAACCCTCACGGATCTGTCCACCGAGGAAACGCCCCCACCCCGCACGCTCTGCGGGGTTGAGGAACTGGACCGCGTGCTTGGCGGTGGCCTGGTTCCCGCTTCGGCGCTGTTGGTCGGCGGAGACCCCGGCATTGGCAAATCCACCCTTTTGCTTCAGGCCGCAGCGCGGTTTTCCCGCGCGGGCGTCAAGACCATCTATGTTTCGGGCGAGGAAGCCAGCGCGCAGGTTCGCATGCGTGCACGGCGTCTTGGACTTGAGGACGCACCGGTTCAACTGGCCGCCGAAACCAACCTGCGCAACATCCTGACGACGCTCGAGGCAGAAAAGCCCGGCCTTGCCATTATCGACTCGATTCAGACGATGTGGGCAGACAATGTGGACAGCGCGCCTGGTTCAGTATCACAAGTCCGGGCTGCTGCGCATGAATTGACCACGTTTGCGAAACGACACGGTGTATCGATCATCATGGTCGGCCATGTCACCAAAGAGGGTCAGATCGCAGGCCCGCGCGTTGTCGAACACATGGTTGATACCGTGCTTTATTTTGAAGGTGAGCGTGGTCACCAATTCCGTATTCTGCGTGCCGTTAAAAACCGGTTTGGCCCCGCTGACGAGATCGGCGTATTCGAGATGACCGGCAGAGGGCTGGCTCAGGTCACCAATCCTTCGGCCTTGTTCCTGTCGGAGCGTGGCACCCCCAGCCCCGGATCTGCCGTTTTCGCTGGTATAGAGGGCACACGCCCCGTCCTGGTTGAGTTGCAGGCACTTGTGGCCCCTTCGCCCCATTCTCAATCCCGCCGGACCGTCGTTGGATGGGACAGCGGGCGGCTGGCCATGATCCTTGCCGTGCTCGAAGCGCGCTGCGGCGTGCCTTTCGCTGGGCTTGATGTCTATCTGAATGTGGCCGGAGGGCTGAAAGTCAGCGAACCCGCCGCAGACCTTGCGGTCGCCGCCGCCCTGCTGAGCGCCCGCGAAGACACGGCCCTGCCCGCTGACACCGTTGTTTTCGGAGAAATCTCTCTATCAGGGGCACTTAGACCGGCCCCACAAACCGAAAACAGGTTGAAAGAGGCGCAAAAACTTGGTTTCAAATCGGCCATTGCTCCGGCGGGTGGCAAAACTGGTACTGTGGCAGGTCTGACACTCACCCGACCCTCTGATTTGGTGGGGTTTGTTGGCGAAACCTTCGGAGCAGGTTAAGATAGCACCTTAAGGGGCTGAAAAAAATACAGGCGAGGGCCATGGAAGGTTTTACAATTATCGACGGGGTGGTTGCCCTGATCATCGTCGTGTCGGGCTTGCTGGCCTACTCACGAGGGTTCCTGCGCGAGGTTCTGGCCATCGCGGGCTGGGTCGCGGCCGCCGTTCTGGCCTTTATCTTTGCGCCTCAGGCTGTCCCATTGGTGAAAGAAATCCCGGTGGTTGGGGATTTCCTGCGCGACAGTTGCGAACTATCGGTGATAACGGGCTTTGCCGCAGTTTTTGCCATTGCGTTAATCGTGGTCAGTATCTTCACACCGCTATTTTCGTCGATCGTGCAACGTTCAGCCATTGGCGGGTTGGACCAGGCGCTTGGCTTTTTCTTTGGCATCGCACGCGGTATCCTCCTGGTTGCCATCGCCTTCTTTGTCTACGACACAATCATGACCGGCCAATCCTACACGATTGTAGACGAAAGCCGCTCTGCCAAAGTTTTCGAACAATTCAGCGACCGGATCGAAGAGCAGAACCCGGAACAGGCTCTGGGCTGGGTTACACAGCAATATGAGGAACTCGTGGCAAGCTGTGGCGCTGACACTCAAACCACGCAAGAGCCAGCGGCCCCCGCCGCAGACGAAACAGCACCCGCTACCACTGAATGAGAAAATGCCCGGTTTCTACCGGGCTTTTTTTTCCGTAGCGACGAAATGGGCGAGCTAAACAAACCCCTCGCCCGCGCAGACCGTACATCTCATGGTTTTAACGCCAAAACACCCATCACAGCGCCCAAAAACCGGCTTACCATGAATATCCCGACTTTTGACAACTTCTCCCGCTCCATTGCAGATGGGACACGGCGCACGCCCCATGCCGCGGCAACGATGGCACCGGCGGTTTGTATGCTCTTCCTTTTTTTGTCCTTGCTTGTGTTCCCACATAACCAAGCCCCAATCGACACTAGACGCATTTTGATACTCTTTAATCTTGATATGACAACACAAGGCTGGCCCGGTGTCACCTTTTGATGCCGTGACCGGAAAAACCTTGTGCAGGAAATCACAATTGTGATCCTTTGATGACACAGGTCCCGTTAGGCATTATGTGGATGCCGAACTGACATGGAATCGGAGCTACCGATCTTGCTGTACCCGTTTTTACCTCGCGCCTGCCCGCAGGACGATGACGCGTCTACGTCATCTGTCACGGCGGCACCGCCGGGTGCAAAACCAGCCATGCAGATGTTCAATTCATCACCGCTAGTGAAAACGTCGTAGAAATTGGAGCCCGTACATGTGTGGGATTTTGGGGATCGCAAGCAAGACGCATGATGTCTTTGCGGAAATCTATGACGGGCTGCTTATGCTGCAGCACCGGGGTCAGGACGCCTCGGGCATCGTCACTTACAATGGTGAATTCTTCCGCGAAAAAAAGGCCAATGGTCTGGTCAAGGATGTGTTTAACGCGCAAGACGCTGAAACTCTGTTGGGCAGAATCGGGTTGGGCCATGTCCGCTATCCGACCGCAGGATCACTAAGCGCGGCAGAGGCTCAGCCTTTTTTTGTCAACGCGCCCTATGGCATTTATCTGGTCCACAATGGCAACATCACCAACACGGCTGAACAGCGCGAGAAAGTGACCGCCAAGTACAGCCGCCATCTGCGGACCACATCGGATTCCGAAATTCTGCTGAACGTGCTGGCGGATAAAGTGGCCGACGCAATCAAGGTCAACGGTAATGCCGAGCCAATCCGCAACATCTTTGCCGGTGTAAAAATGACTATGGAACGTGTTCAGGGAGCCTATTCGGTAATCTGCCTGGTTGCCGGAGTTGGTATGCTGGCGTTCCGCGATCCGTTTGGAATTCGCCCTCTGTCGGTTGCTAAGCGCGAAGTGGATGGTGCCGGAGACGATTATGCTTTTGCCTCGGAAGACGTGGCTTTTGGGATCAACGGGTTCAAAAAACTGCGGGACCTTGAGGCAGGTGAGGCGATTCTTATTGATCTGGAAGGCAACATGCACACTTTCCAGGCCGTCGACGGCCGGTTGACCCCCTGTATTTTTGAGTATGTTTATCTGGCGCGCCCGGATTCATTACTGGACGGTGTGTCGGTTTACAAAACCCAGATGCGTATGGGCCAAACGCTCGCCCACCAGATTGAGGAAGCGGGTCTGGAAATCGACCGGATCATCCCCGTACCGGACAGTGCCCGCCCGGTCGCGCTGGAAGTCGCCAAGGCCACGGGCATCCCCTATCGCGAAGGACTGGTCAAAAACCGTTATGTCGGCAGAACCTTTATCATGCCCGGACAGGAAGAGCGTCAGAAGTCCGTGCGCCGTAAGCTGAACGCCGTTCCGCTTGAGTTCAAAGACCAAAACGTTTTGCTGATCGACGATTCGATCGTGCGCGGGAACACGATCAAGAAGATCGTTCAGATGTGCCGAGAGGCCGGTGCCAAGAAAGTCTACGTCGCCAGCGCCTCTCCGCCTGTGAAGTTCCCGAATGTCTACGGCATCGACATGCCTACAAAGCACGAGTTGATCGCCAACGGCAAAGAGATTGAAGAGATCCGTCAGGAACTGGGCGCGGACGCCCTGTTCTATCAGAACCTTGAGGATCTGATCTGGGCCGCCAAAGAAGGCAACCCCGAGATCGAGTCTTTCGACTGCTCGTGCTTTGACGGCGATTACATCACCGGCAGTGTCAGCAATGACTATTTGAACAGCCTCGAAAACAGCAGTCGCGCGAGCAAGAAAAAAGAAGACATGCAGATGCCGGGTGGCTCGTGGAACCGGGCGGAGCTGGCATCAGGATAAGCCTTTTCGCGAATCAATATTTTGATCGGCCCGTGTCACAAAGGTGATGCGGGCCTTTATTTTTGGGTCTCAGGATGGGATGAGTGGATTTTTGCGCACAACCCTTCGCTGAAGAAATCGCAATCCCAATGGCTTCGCCGTCAAAGCTAACCGCATTGCCTTGATGCGACGTCAGTGAGGCTTTTTCTTGGCCTATCTGTTTGCTAATCCGCCGTTTGCCAACCACTCACAACAAGGGGCCGTGCCAAAGCGGCGGGGCCGAACTTCATGTCGAATTCAACTGTCGAAAGCGCAGCTACGCAAAAGGGTGCGCTGAAGAAAAACTCTATTTCTGTACTTGGTGTTTTTGGTTCCCCGCAGGATATGCGCGCGCTTATTCGATTGTCTTCTGGACGCATCAAAGAAATCAAACCTGGCAGTCGCGTGTCGTCGGGGACCGTCATGGCGATCGATCCCGAGGGCATTATGCTGCGACAAAGCGGCCAGACTAAACGGATCGCCATTCCGGGCGGCTAATCCTGTCTTGACGCCCTGCGCCCATGGGTCCAAACCGCTGTCATGACCGATCAGACCAAAATTGCACTCGTTACCGGAGCTTCTCGTGGCTTGGGCGCTGCCCTGGCCGAGGCGCTCGCGCCCGAATATCACATCGTCGCCGTTGCCCGCACGACGGGCGGCCTGGAAGAACTGGATGACCGCATTCAGGCCAAAGGTGGCGCGGCCACGCTGGCGCCGATGGATATTGCTGATCCGAACGCTATGGCGACCTTGTGCCGTGGCATTCACGACCGTTGGGGGAAAGTGGACTTGTGGCTGCACACAGCCGTCCATGCCTCGGCCCTGACGCCGGCACATTTCATCGACCCGAAAGAATGGACAAAGGCGGTTAGCATCAATGCAACTGCCACGTCTGTGCTGATCCCCTACATCGCGCCTTTGTTGGGTGAGACTGGCCATGCTGTTTTCTTTGATGACCCGAAGGCAGGCCAAAAATTCTATGGCATCTATGGCGCGACCAAGGCCGCTCAGTTGGCGCTGGCACGCAGTTGGGCGCTTGAGACAGAACGCACCGGTCCGCGGGTTTCAATTGTCGAGCCGTCACCGATGCCCACCGCCGTGCGCGCAAGGTTCCATCCCGGAGAAGATCGCGATGCATTGACCGGAACGGCAGACGAAGCCGCACGGATTTTGTCGCTGCTTTAGTGTATGGCCCTTTGGGCCACGCCTCCGGCGGGGATATTTTCAGCCAGATGAAGCGTACAGGTTATGCGATATGCACACCGTTGCGCCCAGCCAGATCAACGAAGAATTGCCATGCAACGCGGCCCGAACGCCCGCCGCGTGTTGCCTGCCATTCGATGGCTTCGGCACGCAAGGTTTCGGCGTCGACTGACACGCCGTAGGCAGCGCAATAGCGGTCGATCATCGCAAGATATTCGTCCTGATCGCAGGGATGGAAGCCCAGCCAAAGACCGAACCGATCCGATAGCGATACCTTTTCTTCGACCGCCTCTGACGGGTTGATGGCGCTGGAGCGTTCATTCTCGATCATGTCCCGCGGCATCAGATGGCGGCGATTGGACGTCGCGTAGAAGACAACGTTCTCGGGGCGACCTTCGATGCCTCCGTCCAGCACGGCCTTCAGCGACTTATAGTGCTGGTCGTCGTGACTGAACGACAAGTCATCGCAGAACAGGATGAACCTGTGCGGTGCAATCCGCAGGTGATTCAGCAGGCGTGCGACCGAGCCCATGTCTTCACGCTGCAGTTCGACCAGTTTCAGGTCCGGGTAATCGGCCTGCAGTGACCCATGAACGGCCTTAACGAGGCTGGATTTCCCCATTCCACGCGCACCCCACAACAATGCATTATTGGCCTTGAAACCGGCCGCAAAGCGGCGCGTGTTGTCCAGTAGCGTATCTCGGGACCGGTTGATGCCAATCAATAGTTCCAGATCGACGCGGTTGACTTGTATGACCGGTTCAAGCCTATCGGGTTCGATATGCCAGACAAAGGCGGGTGCGGCACCGAAATCCGGCGCGGCCAAAGGGGCCGGTGCCATGCGTTCCAGTGCATCGGCAATTCGGTTCAGGGCTTGGTCATCCATTCGGGCCTCCGGTCGTGACTTGGCGGGTTCAAACCACGTTCCGACCCGAGCAACAAGAGTCCCAGATGAAAAAGGCGCGCCAACAATGGGCGCGCCTGATCTTTAGCCAACAGCAGATTTACTTGCCGTCTTCTTCACGGATGATCTCGTCATCCGCCTCTTCTTCGTCGTCATAATAACCGTCTGCGCGCAGTTGCTCTTCGCGCTTCTTTTCAACGCGGGCAACAAGGAAGATCGACACTTCATACAACCCGTAGACCACGACAAAGAGAATGATCTGAGTAATTACGTCTGGCGGGGTCACAAGCGCGGCCAGAACCAGAATGGCGACCACGGCATACTTGCGCACGCTGCCCAGCCCTTCGGCGCTGACAAGACCCGCTTTCCCCATCAGCGTAAGCAAAACGGGCAGTTGGAAGCACAGCCCAAACGCAACAATGAACTTGATTGTCAGATTCAGATACTCTTGTGCTGACCCTTGAAACACCACGCTGAGCGGAGCGGAAGCCGTGCCTTCGACAACAGCTTCGCCTTCTGCGCCAAACTGCTGGAACCCTAGGAAAAAGTCATAGGCCAGCGGCGTGACCACGTAGAACGCAAAGCTTGCCCCCAGTAGGAACATAAAGGGAGAAGCCACCATGAAAGGCAGAAATGCGTTCTTTTCCGACTTGTAAAGACCCGGTGCCACGAACCGCCACATCTGCATTCCAATATACGGAAACGCCAGCATGAACCCACCCAGAAGCGAGACTTTGATGGCGACAAAAAAACCTTCCTGCGGAGAGATAAAGATCAGCCCGCAATCCTGTCCCCTTTCGGCCAGCACGTCGCACAGGGGACGGGTGAGGAAGTTAAAGATCGGCGTAGCAACCGTAAAACAGATGATCATGCCGACCAGAAACGCAACGACACAGTGAATCAACCTTGTGCGCAGCTCTGCAAGATGCTCGATCAGTGGGGCCGAGCTGTCTTCGATCTCGTCAGTGTTGGTCATGTCTTGCTTTCAGTTTTTAGCGCGGCCTCGGCCTCTTCGGCCTTGGCAAGAGCATCTGCGGCTTCCTTGGCCTTGCGTTCGGCAGCTGCGCGGGCGGTCGTGGCCTGAATCTTCTTGGCCTGCTCGGCACGTTCAGCGGCCAGTTTGCCCGTCTCGCTATCAGGGTCGAACTTGGTCGGGTCAATGCTGCGGGCCATGTCCTGTGCGGCTTCTTTCACACCGTCCATGGCGCTGCTGACCGGGTTGGCTGCCGCATTCAGACCTTTTTTGATTTCGTTGACACCCGCTTGGTCGGCCGCTTCGTTCATGGCACTGCTGAATTCGCGCGCCATGCCACGGGCCTTGCCAACCCAACGACCAACATTGCGGAACAGCACCGGCAGGTCCTTTGGCCCCACAACGATCAGGGCAACAATGCCGATGACCAAAAGCTCGGTCCAGCCCAGATCAAACATCTTCGTTTAGACCTTATCTTTTTTAGACTCAGGCGTAACGTCTTTTGCCACTTCGGCGGCGTCTTGCTCTATCTCGTCGGTGCCTTCTTTCACACCTTTCTTGAACGATGTGATGCCCTTGCCCACTTCGCCCATCAACGAACTAATCTTGCCGCGGCCAAACAGTACCAGTACCACAACGGCGATCAACAGCAGGCCGGGAAGGCCGATATTATTGAGCATGTCTCTTCTCCTTGTACGTCGACGCCAAGCGTCGGGAATATGATCTGGCTCGTGTCTACGCCTGCCAGGCCCGTGGGAAAAGTGGCGGAACGGCGTTCGACGCTCAAATCTGGCGGCATCACACATTTTTTGTAGACTGGTTATTTCCAACTGACAGGTTTATGTCAGTTGCACAGGGTTAGGACACGGTTATCGAAACTTGATCAACGGAGATACATATGACCCATGTTGCAGAAATCGTCACCTTCACCCTCACTGACGGCACATCGCCGGAGGAATACGTGAAGCTCAGCCAGGCGTCCGAGGCGTTTGTCCGCTCAGCCCCCGGATTCGTCCACCGTCAGCTGAGCCAAGGTGAGGATGGACGTTGGACCGACTATGTCATCTGGACGGATTTGAAAGCTGCACAAGACGCAGCCGCTCAGCTTCCTCAGCAGGAATGTGCTGCTGGCATGATGGCTGCGATCAATCCCGAAAGCATCCAGATACGCCATGAGAATGTGCTATGGAAAATGACCGCATAAAAGCAGCCGGAACGGCGTGTCATGCGCCGCACTGACCGTCTGTTCGACATCATCCAGATCCTGCGCGACGGCAAACTGCACCGCGCGCAGGACATCGCGGACCGGCTTGAGGTCTCGGTCCGCACGATTTACCGCGACATGGACACTCTTGTCGCCTCGGGCGTGCCTGTGGAGGGCGAGCGCGGCGTCGGCTACATGGTGCGCGAACAGATCACCCTGCCCCCCTTAACCCTGACCCCGATAGAATTGGAAGCCTTGAACCTTGGCATGGCTATCGTGGCCGAGGCGGCAGACGCTGATCTTAAAGCGGCAGCCGAAACACTGGCTGAAAAGATCGACGCAGTTTTGCCGACCCAAGTCGTGGCCGAGGCAGATACATGGAAATTCGCGGTGTATCCCTTTGCGGATGCAGCGCGTGGATTGGCCCACATGGCCCCGATCCGTGCTGCGATCAAATCCCGCCAGAAACTGCATTTGTCCTATCGTCGCATTGATGGTGTGCTGACCGAGCGCACGATTCGCCCGTTGCACATGGAGTATTGGGGTCGTGTCTGGACCCTGACCGCGTGGTGCGAGTTGCGGGACGGTTTCCGGGTGTTTCGCATCGACTTGATCGAAGCCGTTTCACCCCTGCCCGAGATTTTTGCCGATGAACCGGGAAAACGGCTCAGCGACTACGACCCCTATAACTAGGTCGCCCAACCAAAGGCGGGTCGAATCCAGCCAGTGCATTTACTGTAAATAGGGCTCGGGATCGACAGCTTCGAATCCTTTGCGCACTTCGAAATGCACGTAAGAATTGTCTCCGCCCCTCAGTGAGGCGATCTGCTCACCCCGGCGCACGCGATCGCCCTTTTTCACCGTTATCTTGTCGACATTCGCATAGACCGTCAGAAGATCGTTGCTGTGTTTGACTACAATGATAGGTACCTGATCTGCATCTGCGGTAATCGCAGCCACGGTGCCCGCTTCGGCTGCCTTTACAGCCGCGCCCGGAGCGGCGGCGATGTCGATCCCCTCGTTCTTGCCCTTCTCATAGGTCCGAATGATCGTGCCTGTCACCGGCAGCCCAAGGGCTGCGCTGCTTTGGTTGGTCGGTGCTTCGGCGGTCACGTCCGGTGCTGGCTCGGCCGGGGCGATCACCTCGTCCGGCAGTGGTTGCGTTGCACTGGGCGGGGTCGGCGTTGGCGAACCCTGCCCCGGCTGCGTCACGTTGGTGGCGGCTACAGGAGCCTGTTGTGGTGCGGGTTGGTTCTTGATCGGGATCAGCAGGAACTGATCCTCGCGCACGGTAAAGTCCGGACCCAATCCATTCCATTCGGCCAGCGCATCCACTGGCACATCGTAGAGCCGCGCGATGGTGTAAGCCGTCTCACCGCGTTTGACCTTGTGCCGGATCGGCTCTGGCCCAGATGGCGCAGGGGTCGGATCGGGTGCCGTCGCCGCAGGCTGCGCGGGCTCCAGCGTCGACGTCCGGACCGACCCATCTGTCGGCGCCTCGTCAATCGCGGTTCCGGCTATGGTGGCGATATCGACGGTACTGGCACCACCGACCGGGCGCGGCAGAGCGATCACTTCACCGTCACGCAACTTATCAGTGGGTTTCAAGCCATTGAAACTTGCCAACTCGCCCTCGGGCAATCCAACCCGCGCGGCAACATCTGCAACCGTATCACCGCGGCGCGCGACAACCACCTGGTATGTTGGATAGGATATGACGCCTCGGGCATCTGGGGTCGGACGATTGGCTGTCGCGGCTTGCGCGGCATCAGAGGTCGAAAATCCCCCCACATTTCCACGAAGATCATAATCCAGCGGACCTTCGCACCCCGCAAGGATCACCAAAGCTGTCGCGCCGGTGGCGCAGCGGAGTATCGCTGACTTGGAAACTGCTCTCATCATACTGTCCTCAACGCCTGCCCGTGTTCTCCGGGGTTCCGTCGCGTGTTGCCTAACAATCCTTACACCCCGTCCTTACCAAGACCCTCTAACAAGGGCACAAAACGAACGGGCAACAACTCATCATAGTCCAAGCCGGTCTCGGTCCGCCTGACACGGATCAGCGTCTGAACCGCATCCGACTGTCCCACCGGCAAAACCATGATACCGCCGATTTTAAGCTGCGCCAAGAGCGGCCCGGGCGGATCCTCTGCCGCCGCAGTTACAATGATACGGTCAAATGGGGCCTGCTCGGGCAAACCAAAAGATCCGTCCGTCAACATTGCGGTTACATTGGTCAGGCCGAGGTCGCGGAATAACTGCCCGGTTTCCCGCACCAGCCGCTTGTGGCGCTCAACCGTATAGACCCGGCGCGCCAACTTGGACAGGATCGCAGCCTGATAGCCAGATCCGGTGCCAACCTCTAACACTTTGTCGCGCGGGTGCACATCTAACGCCTGCGTCATCAGCCCCACCACCGAAGGCTGGCTTATCGTCTGCCCGCACGCAATCGGCAGTGGTGTATCCTCATAAGCGCGATCGGCAAACAAGCCCTTGACGAATTGGCCCCGGTCGATCTGTTCCATCGCTGCCAGCACACGCGCATCCGTCACCCCACGCGAGCGCAGGGCAAACAAAAACTGCATGGTTGTTTCGGGGTCCGGTCCGGTCATTCGATTGTCTTCAATGCCTCAAGGGCATCATGTGCCGTCAGATCCGCACGCATCGGCGTGACCGAGATGTAGCCCGCCAGATTAACCGCCGCATCCGTGCCCGGCGCGGTTGGGTTGTGCTGATAGCCGCCTTTTATCCAAAGGAACCGCCGTCCCGAGGGCGAGCTGTGCGGCTCGACCGAAAAATGCGTGTCACGACGAAATCCTTGCGGAGCGATCCGCGTGCCCAGCACTTCATCTGCAGGCACAGGTGGGAAATTTACGTTGTAGAACAAGTGGTAATCGCCCTGATTTTCCGGCGCAGCATCCAGGATCTTTCGCACGAGACCAGCGCCGAACCGGGCCGCCGTTTCAAACGGATCGTCAAGCCCCAGATTCCGCGGTCCGAAGTACTGCGACAGGGCAATTGCCGGAATGCCCTGCAAAGCGGCCTCCATCGCGCCGCCGACAGTGCCGGAATAAAGCGTGTTCTCTGCCGAGTTATTCCCCCGGTTGACCCCGGACAGCACCAGATCGGGGTGCGCATCCTTCATCACGTCGTGCAATCCAGCCAACACGCAATCCGCAGGAGAGCCCTCTGCCGCAAACCGGCGCTCGCCCAGTTCGGCGACCATCATCGGGTGCGTGTAGCTGATACAATGCCCAACCCCCGATTGCTCGAACGCGGGCGCGACCACCCAAACCTCGCCCTGGGGTCCGGCCAGATCGGCTGCGATGGCTTCCAACGCGATCAGACCCGGCGCGTTAATGCCGTCATCATTAGTAAGAAGAATACGCATAAGCCCCATCCGCCGCAGTGTTTGAACCTTGATAGACCCGCCCTCGCGTGGCGGCAAGCAAAGCAGGCGTGCAATCTGAGGCTTTCGCGCACCACTTGGGTCAAAACTGCGCGTCTGAACCCTAAGCGTGGAAAACGAAGCAATGACTGCGGCGAACCGTTAACCACATGACCCGCCCAGGATTTGGTACAAACACGTTTGGCACTGTCGTCTTCAAGATCGATCCGTCATAGTCCATCCGAAACTCGACAAGGCTTTCATTGCCCAAAAAACGCGCGCGTTCCACAACACCACGCGCAGCCTTGCCATCGGTTGCAGTAGGCAACGGCCCTTTGCCATTGCGGTCAAAGTCCAACCGAACGTGTTGTGGCCTGAACACGATCTCGACATTTGTCCCGTCCGGAACGCCCGGAGCCAGGAATTGCCCGAACGGCGTTTCAGCCAAAGCGCCTTTAACATTGGTCTTTAAAATATTGATATCGCTAAAAAAGGCCATCGCAGCCTTGTCGACTGGACGTGTGTATACATTGTACGGCGCACCTTGCTGCACGATCTTGCCGCGCCGCATCAAGGCGATCTCGTCCGCCATACGCATCGCTTCCTCAGGCTCGTGTGTGACGAGAACAACAGCAGCATCCTCTTCCTTGAGAATGGCCAGCGTCTCATCCCGGATTCCATCACGCAGCCTGTTATCAAGGCCCGAGAATGGCTCATCCATCAGCATGATGCGCGGACGCGGCGCAAGCGCACGGGCCAGCGCCACGCGCTGCTGTTCTCCCCCCGACAAGTGGTGAGGGTATTTGTCAATGAAGTGAATCAAATCGACCTTGCGCAAAAGTTCCTCAACCCGGGCACGCTTTTCGTCCTTGTGGCCTTTCAAACCAAAAGCCACATTGTCGGCCACGTTAAGATGCGGGAACAGCGCGAAGTCCTGAAACATCAGACCGATCTCTCGGCGTTCTGGCGGGATTCGGAACACGGTGTCGCAAATCAACTTGCCGTCTACATAGATTTCACCGGATTCCTGCATCTCGACCCCGGCAATCATGCGCAAGGTCGTCGACTTGCCGCAGCCCGATGGCCCCAGAAGGCAAGTCACCTTCCCCGCGTCGACAGACAGGGATACGTTGTCAACAACAACCCGCCCCTCGTACCGCGCGATCAAATTTCGAATTTCCAGACGAGGAGGAGTTGAGTCTACTGTCACCGATGGGCCCCGCTGTCTTTTCCCGATCAAATTCATCGGGCTTAGGCGGGGATAGCAACCCCGCCCGTCAGGTGCAAGACATCAGCAGCATCCGCCCGACGCGACCTCGCCCGGCGTTTCAAATGCGTTTTCTCCACCGCAATCTTCAAATATGCCGAAATGAGTGGAGAAATCGCCAATGAACTCAAAATGCTGCGCAAAACGTGTGCTTTTCAGCATCAGCCAGGTGTTGCCGCAGACCGGGAAAACCTTGCCTGTTTCGATCGCGTGATGGTCATCCAGTTCAAACAGATGCGGCGCGTTGGGGATAGTGCCCTTGTAGACCACCGCCTGCCCATAGTCCTCGCAGGCCGGTTCCAACCCTGGCAGTTTAAACAGGCGGTAGGTGGCCGACTGGAATTTCAGCGGAGCTACTCGTGCCTCGAGCAACGGATTTTCGATGGTTAGCGGGCGATGCGTGACGCGGCGCGGATCGCCAAACCCGGCCTTGCGGGCAATTGACAGGAAATCATTCAAATACAACGCTCCGGAAAGGCATTCGCCGTACAGAACGTCATCCTCAGCCATGGTTTTTGGCACCCGACGGTCGGCGTAAACGTCCGAGAAATACATCTCGCCACCATCCTTCAGCAGACGGTGCGCACCGCGTAGAACCGCCCCTTTGTCCGTGGCTAGGTTGATCACACAATTTGAGACAATGATGTCGAAAGATCCCGGCTCAAGGTCCAGTTCATCAAGCCTTTCGATGTATCCGTGGTGGAATTCCACATTGCTGGCCGCGTAGCCAAATGCACTGGCGTGGTAATCCTGATGAGCACGCGCAACCTCCAGCTGCTCGAGCGTCATATCGACGCCGACGACCCGGCCCGTTTCGCCCACCATCGCAGACAGAGCATAAACATCGCGGCCTGCCCCGCAACCCAGATCAAGGATGTTCATCCCCGTCAGATCCAGCGGCGCGATCAGGCCACAGCCGTAGTAACGGGTCAGCACCTCATCATGAACTTTGGACAGAACCTGCTTCAGATGATCCGGCATGGCGTCCGGGGTACAGCACGCGTTGGTCTGCAAATCCGAACTGCTTTGCAGCACTTCACCATAGTAATTCTGCACGGACTCATGATTCATCACAGGTTTCCTTTTCCCGATGGCTGGAAATCAGGTAATTCAGCCCTGTCGTTGGTGCAATCCGTTGAGGCAAAATCTGACGAAAGCGTGAGGGTTTATGCGAGTAATTCGAAGTCCGCACCCGTACGCACCCGTCCATTGACCTGAATTTCAAGCCTATGCGCACCAGGAACCAAAGTGTATGTGGACGCGTTTCCCTTTAGCTTGTGCGACTTACTAAGGCTCAGCCCACCATCCCGCAGCCTTGCCTGTTTCAGCTTGTGAATCTTAACTGAGGTTTTCCCTCCAGGCCTTTGAAAGTGCACGATATAATCGACTAGGACAGGTTGGTTATTTTGTCCGCCTAGCAAGACATCGAATTCCAACAGCCCGTCAATCCGCGCCTCACCCCTTATTTGCAATTCAACGGTAACATCGGCCTCAGGATCATATCCCAGCAGTGTCATGGCTCCCGGATGACCTGTTTTGACCAGCCCGCGGAGGGTATGAGATGTCATCCAACGCAGTTCGCCCTGATCTTGCTGACCTTTTGCTTCCCACGCGCGTAACCGATCCAGAACCAGATCAGGGTTCTTCTTGGTGATGTCGTTCAGATGGTTCGCCACCGACCGCGTGACATAGCGCGTCGGATCTTTATGCAGTCTGTCCAGCAAGTGTAACGGATCTTTCAAGTCCAGTCCGACCGCTTGCCCCCAAGGCAGTCTGGGTCGTGTACCTTCGCTTACCAACCGGCGCACGTGATAGCTGTCATGATCACACCAATGTTGCATCCGATCCAGCACCAGCTGTGGATGAGTGTTCAGGAACGGACGGATGGCCCATTCCATCGAAAAGCGCTGCGTCACTTCTTCCAGCACATCAAGCGCCAGATCAGGATGATCCAATCCCACGGACGCGATCCATTCGCCCAGAGGGGCAAAGATGAAGTCGCCGAAATCGTCATCCGTTTTGGTTGGATCAAGCGGTGGCGGCAGCGCCCGCAGAAGGGTCGGCGCGACATCCGGCAGCGCCCCCGGAAACGCATTTTTCAGGCACTCGGCAATCCAGGCTATGCGCTCTTTCAGCTCAAGGTCCAGCAAGCGGGACATCACCTGACCCTCAAAGGCTTGGGCATTAAAAGTCGGCGCAGCCCCGGCGAACAAACCCGCCAGATAGCGGGTCTTTTCTTGGTTATACAGCTGATCTTTCAGCGAGAATCCTTGTGACATCCCTACATCGTCAAGTTTGTGGCACCACCATCCAGCAGGATGTTCTGCCCCACGATAAAGCCCGCCTGTTGGGAACACAGAAACGCGCAGGTAGCACCGAATTCCTGCCGCGTGCCATAGCGGCGTGCAGGAATCGTCGCAGCACGCTCGGCCCGAGCGTCATCCATTGAGATACCCTTTTGCTCTGCCACACCGCTATCCAGCGCATCCGCGCGGTCGGTGGCGTGGATACCCGGCAGCAGATTGTTGATCGTCACGCCATACGGTGCCACCTGCCGCGACGTGCCTGCGACATATCCGGTCAATCCGGTCCGCGCAGCATTTGACAGACCCAGAACGGCAATCGGTGCCCGCACGGATTGCGAGGTGATATTCACCACCCGGCCCCAACCCTTGTCCATCATTCCCGGCAACAGTGCTGTCATAAACGCAATCGGCGTCAACATATTTGCATCCAGCGCCTTGATGAAATCGTCACGCTCCCAATCCGACCACATACCGGGCGGTGGACCACCAGCATTTGTCACAAGAATGTCAATGTCTTGCGCGGCTTCAATGACCTGCGCCTGACCATCGGGGGAGGTCACATCGCAGGCAACGGTCTGCACCGAAACGCCGTGCTGGGACCTCAGACGATCGGCTTCGCGCTCAAGCGTTTCAGCCCCGCGCGCATTCATCACCAGATCAACACCTGCCTCGGCCAATGCCTCGGCACAGCCCAAGCCCAATCCCTTGCTGCTGGCGCAAACCAGCGCTCTTTTTCCACGAATACCCAGATTCATCTGATCCTCCCTGCCTTTCATTGGCCGCATGTCTAGCACCGGCCAGACAGGAAAGACCAGATTGGCAACACCGGCTTAATAGAAGAATTCTTCCCGCACGATCTTACCATCGGCAACGTGATAGACGCCAACTTCGCGCATATCGAAACTCTCGCCACTTTCCTTCACCTTACCCTGCACCTCGAAGATCACGGCAAAACGGTCATCGCCGTGCAGGTACGGATCACTGACCGTGGCGCTTGACACTTCGTGCGCCCCTTCCCACCATTCGTGTTTGCCGCGGATTCCGTCCACACCATGCGTTTCCCGGCCAGAGCCGTCCATGTCCTGTGCTTCAACCGAAACCGCGTCTGCCGCATAAAGCTTAGGCAGGTTTTCCTTGGCGCGATCCTCACGACATCCCGCAACCAGTTCTTCTGCAATCTCTTTTAAGTTCATTGGTCTTCCCCTCTATTTGTTCTCTTTATGTTCTTATTGCCACAGCAACACGATTCTGAACATCCCCTTTATCTTGCCTCGGCCGGTTTCCCCGCCTATACGCGCGCTTATGCTTGATACCTCGAACCAACCCGTACTGCCGCCCGAGATCGCCCGTCGCCGGACATTTGCCATCATCTCGCACCCAGATGCGGGCAAGACGACGCTGACTGAAAAGTTCCTATTGTACGGGGGCGCGATCCAGATGGCCGGCCAAGTGCGCGCCAAGGGTGAGGCGCGGCGCACGCGTTCGGATTTCATGCAGATGGAAAAGGATCGAGGCATTTCGGTTTCCGCCTCGGCCATGTCGTTTGACTATGGCGATTACCGGTTCAATCTGGTGGATACGCCCGGTCACTCGGACTTCTCGGAAGATACCTATCGCACGCTGACTGCAGTGGATGCCGCCGTGATGGTCATCGACGGCGCGAAGGGTGTGGAAAGCCAGACGCAGAAATTGTTTGAGGTCTGCCGCCTGCGCGATCTGCCGATCCTGACCTTCTGTAACAAGATGGACCGCGAAAGCCGCGATACGTTCGAAATCATCGACGAAATTCAGGAAATGCTGGCCATTGATGTCACGCCCGCCGCATGGCCCATCGGCGTGGGTCGCGACTTCATCGGGTGCTACGACATGCTGCGCGACCGGCTGGAGCTGATGGACCGTGCCGACCGCAACAAGGTGGCCGAAAGCATCCAGATCGACGGTTTGGATGATCCCAAACTGGCTGAGCACGTGCCCGAGCATCTGTTGGAGAAGCTGCTGGAAGAGGTTGAAATGGCGCGCGAACTGTTGCCCCAACTCGACCCACAGGCGGTGCTGGAAGGGCATATGACGCCAATCTGGTTTGGCTCCGCCATCAACTCCTTCGGCGTGAAAGAATTGATGGAGGGCATCGGTGCTTATGGTCCTCAGCCGCAGATCCAATCGGCTGAACCCCGTCAGATCTCCCCGGACGAAAAGAAAGTCGCCGGGTTTGTCTTCAAGGTGCAGGCCAATATGGACCCCAAGCATCGTGACCGGGTGGCCTTTGTGCGCATGGCCTCGGGGCATTTCAAACGCGGCATGAAGCTGACCCATGTGCGGTCGAAAAAGCCGATGGCGATCTCGAACCCAGTGCTGTTTCTGGCATCCGACCGAGAACTGGCCGAAGAAGCCTGGGCCGGTGACATCATCGGCATCCCCAACCACGGCCAGCTGCGCATCGGTGACACGCTGACCGAAGGCGAAGCGATCCGCGTGACCGGCATCCCGTCTTTCGCGCCGGAACTGCTGCAGACCGTCCGTCCGGGCGATCCGATGAAGGCCAAGCATCTGGAAAAAGCCCTGATGCAATTCGCCGAGGAAGGCGCGGCCAAAGTGTTCAAACCCTCAATCGGCTCGGGCTTTATCGTCGGCGTTGTCGGCGCGCTGCAGTTCGAAGTACTGGCCAGCCGGATCGAGATGGAATATGGCCTGCCCGTCCGGTTCGAAGCGTCTCAGTTCACGTCAGCCCGTTGGGTCAGCGGCGACAAGGCCGACGTTGAAAAGTTTGTCAACGCCAACAAACAGCACATCGCCCATGACCATGATGGTGACATCGTGTACCTGACCAGACTGCAGTGGGACATTGACCGAGTTGTGCGTGACTATCCGGCACTGAACCTCACGGCGACCAAGGAAATGATGACGTGATCGGCCAAAACGCTGTTTATGACCGGTAACCCGAGCTGGGGCATTGTTTCGACCGTTCGGGGCCCGACCCCGGACATACTGCGCTTTGTGGCCTATCACCTCGACTTGGGTGTCGACCGGATGTACATCTTTCTGGACGAACCCAACTCGGTAGCCTTTGGCGCACTGGCTGAGCACAAAAAGATCGACGTCCATACGTGCGATCACAGGTTCTGGGCAAGCCGGAAACGCGACCGGCCCCAAGCGCACCAGACTCGCCAGACGGCGAATGCATCCTTCACCTATCGCAACACTGACGTGGATTGGCTGACCCATATCGACATGGATGAGTTTTTATGGCCGGACCGCCCCATTTCTCAGTGTCTTGCAGGGGTCTCTGACGACCTTCCCGGTGTCCGGGTCCGACCGATCGAAGCACTGGCCGGCTGTGAGGATGAGTACAAGGCGTTTATCCCCAAAGGCCCGCGGCGCGAAAAACTCGTTCAAACAATTTACCCAAGCTTCGGTGCATTTGTTCGGGGCGGTTTTTTAAGTCATTTGCAGGGTAAGATATTCGCCCGCACCGGTTTGCCAAAGATCAGTTTTCGTATCCACAATCTGCTTCAGAACGGCGAGCCCTTGCCCTGCAAAGCCGAGCTACCCGGCGTCGACCTTTGCCACCGCCACGCACCGGATTGGGACTGCTGGCTAGCTCACCTTCCATTCCGGCTTGAGTGTGGCTCTTATCGCCCCGGAATGTCCCCAAACGTGCCGCGTGCCGATGGCGGGATGAACATGAACGAATTGCTAACCCGTATCGACGCCGAAAACGGTATCGACGGGCTGCGCAGTTTTTTCGATGAGATCAGCGGCGCAGACCCCGAGGTGCATGCGCGGCTTGAGAAATTTGGCATGCTCCGGCATCGACCCCTAAATTTGAACGCCAAGCTTGCGAAACACTTTCCCGGAAGTGCCTGAATTGTTGCGGTAAACCCCCATCTGCAGGACGCAGAAACATCTTCGGGGGACTTCATTTGACCCCGACCTACGATTTTGTTATGTCCCGCTCCAAGCCGAAATGCGCGATGTTGCGTATGGCCTTCCGGGCCCGGCACACCTTTGACGCGCGGGCCAGGTCTAGTGTCCGCAAAAACCGGACATACATGACAAAGTTTAACGAACTGAACCTGAACCCCAAGGTCCTCAAAGCCATTGAGGAAGCTGGATACGAAACCCCCACCCCGATTCAGGAAGGCGCGATACCGCCTGCTTTGGAGGGGCGCGATGTGCTGGGTATCGCCCAGACCGGGACCGGCAAAACTGCCAGTTTCACTCTGCCAATGATCACCTTGCTGGCGCGCGGTCGTGCGCGCGCGCGGATGCCTCGGTCGCTGGTGCTGTGCCCGACTCGCGAGTTGGCCGCACAGGTGGCCGAGAATTTCGATACATATTCAAAACATCTTAAACTGACCAAGGCGCTGCTGATCGGTGGTGTCAGCTTCAAGGAACAAGACGCCCTAATTGATCGCGGTGTTGATGTCCTGATCGCAACCCCGGGCCGACTGCTGGACCATTTTGAGCGCGGTAAGCTGTTGCTGACCGGCGTTCAAATCATGGTGGTGGACGAGGCCGACAGGATGCTGGATATGGGGTTTATCCCTGATATCGAACGCATCTTCTCGCTGACACCGTTCACCCGCCAGACCCTGTTCTTCTCGGCCACCATGGCCTCAGAGATTGAGCGGATCACTGACACTTTCCTGTCCGCCCCCGCCCGGGTCGAAGTTGCGCGTCAGGCCACGGCCTCGGAAACGATTGAGCAAGGCGTGGTGATGTTCAAGGGCGGACGACGCGACCGTGAGGCCAGTGCTAAGCGCAAGGTTTTGCGTGCTCTGATCGATGCCGAAGGCGACAAGTGCACAAATGCGATCATCTTTTGCAATCGCAAGACAGATGTGGATATTTGCGCGAAATCGCTGAAGAAATATGGCTATGACGCCGCCGCGATTCATGGTGACCTAGATCAATCGCAGCGAACGAAGACACTGGATGGGTTCCGTGACGGGTCGCTACGCCTATTGGTGGCATCAGACGTCGCCGCGCGCGGGCTGGATGTCCCTTCGGTAAGCCACGTGTTCAACTTCGACGTTCCCAGCCATGCCGAGGATTACGTCCACCGTATCGGCCGTACCGGCCGCGCCGGACGCGATGGCAAAGCGATCACGATCTGCACGGGCCGCGATGAAAAGGCTTTGGATGCAATTGAAAAGCTGATCCAAAAGGACATCCCGCGGCTCGACAATCCAGTCAAGGACGAACCGAAGCCGGCCGAGAAGCCAGAGAGAAAAAGCAAATCTTCGGACGTTAAAAAGAGCGAAAGCAAAAAGACCGACCGCAAAAAGGACAAAGAGCCCAGAGGGCGTGGCCGGCGTGACGACAATGGCTCGAGCGTCGTGGGCATGGGCGATCATCTGCCGAGTTTCATCGCCCTCAGCTTTGATGAGCGCCGCACGGGCTAGATCGCCAGCACCAGCGCCAGAATAGAGACACCAAGCAACGTCATCCCGGCGATCTCGCGCCGGGTGATCGTCTCATGAAAAAACAGGATCGAGGCGAGCAAGCTGAAGATAAGCTCGACCTGCCCTAATGCCTTGACGTAGGCCGCGTTTTGCAGCGTGAAGGCGAAGAACCAGCAGAACGACCCGCACAGGCTGGTCAGGCCAACAAACACGCCCGTGCTTCGTGTCTGCCACACAGCGATAAGTTCGGCCCGGTCGCGCCACAAAAGCCAAAGCCCCATGCTGATAAACTGGAACGTGACGACGAACGCCAAGGTGATCAAGGCGCGGAACCAAGCATCGATGTCCCCCAACTCCAGCGATGCGCCGCGATAGCCGACCGAAGAAAATGCAAACAAGACCCCTGATCCCAACCCCAAGCGGGATGCGCGGTTGGATAGGTGTTTCCACCAGGCCCCACCGCCTTCGGGGCTTTTCGACAACAGCAACACTGCGGCGAGCCCCAGTATGATCGCCAAAAGCGCCCCGTTCGAGATTTGGTCGCCTAACACCAAAAACCCAACAATTGCGGTTTGAATCACTTCAGTTTTCTTGAAGGTGATTCCCACGGCAAAGTTACGCTGCTTGAACAGGGCAACTACGCAGATCGTCGCCAGGATTTGCGCGGTGCCACCGACCATTGCGTACAGCCAGAACCAAGCGGTCAACGGTGGCAGGCTGTACCCGGTTACAAGCAGTGCAATGGTCAGCGCCATAACCGCAAGCGGTAAAGAATACGCAAATCTGGCGAATGTCGCCCCGGCCGCCGTCAGCTTTACGGTGCTCAGCGATTTCTGAAGCATGAACCGCACTGTTTGAAACGAGGCGGCAGCGATGGTGACGGGAACCCATAAACTCATAGGGCTCCTTGTGTCGCTAAATCACTCTTTTGACCAGAGCGGATGCGCCACCGGGTCCTTCGCCCGCCAAAGGTATGTCCTGATAATCTCGGAATACGACCGATAGACATAGGCTTGGTTACTGGTCAGATACCGATCTTTATCTGCACGGTACAACGCAGGAAGCCGATACCATGGCGCGCGGGGATTCATGTGATGAACGACGTGCAGGTTATTGTTCAAGAACAGAAAAGCCAGAAGTCCGCGGTCTTCTATAATCACCGTACGAGCGCTTGTATCCTCATGCGCGCGGTGTTCCAAAAAGGTGCGGATTTTCACAAGGCCGAGGCCAAAATAGGCCGAGAGTAGATAGGCCCAAATAGGCATTAATGACTGCGACACAACCCAAAGAACCGCCGAAACACCAAACAAGTGAACCGCCCAGGCCCGCAGGATTTTACTGTCTCCGCGCAGTACTCTTCGCCCCTCATCCCGTACAAACATGACCTGTCCGATCGCTGGGCCCAACACAATGCGGCCCAACAGCGTGTTGTTCACGCTTAGCATCCGCTTTTGCCAAGGCCGCAATGATATCCAGACTTTGGGGTCCAGATAGTTCGATTCTGGGTCGTCATAGGGGTCGGTCAAGGTTTCGTCGCGATGATGCGCCAAGTGTAGATCGCGGAATCTTTGGTATGGGATGAAAAGCGTTAGCGGCAGCGCCATCAACGCCTCGTTCAACCATCTGCTGCGGAACGGGTGGCCGTGCAGTGCCTCATGCGTCAGTGAAGAGTGTAGCGCTGCGACCAGCGCCATCGCAGGGATCGCCGCCCATACTGGCAGAAGGAAGATCACAGCCAACCAAGCGCCATAGCACGCAAAGATCAGGCCAAGGGTGCCCCATTCAGGCGATGCGGGCCTAGACATTGCGGCCCCACGTAATCCCGGCCCAGACACGCTCATAAATAACGTAGAGTGTCAGGCCAATTGCAGTATTCACAACCGCCAGCGCTCCCCCGACAACCGCCGAGCCGGTGGCGACAAGCCCCACCAGCGTCATCACGACCAATCCCATGGCATTCCACAGGACAGCTTTCACGACAGATCTTCGTCGTGTTTCCATTCCGTCACCCATATTGTTGTTATGTCTCCAAAATAACGGAACACCACATACGTTGAAAATTCTGAATATGATTAACAAAATTCATCAATTGTGATATTTTGAAGCGTATGCAGAGTAAAATAGACAAACGATACCGTGCGGCACAGTTCCGACAGCGCCTCGCCCGCGCAATGGAAGAGCGTCAAGTGAGCCAAAGCGCCGTTGCCCGTCAAATCGGCGTGGATCGTTCGACCGTCTCACAATTATTGACGGATGAGGGCGCGCGACTTCCGAACGCCCATGTGGTTGGAAGCTGCGCCTCGGCCCTTGGGGTTTCCGCGGACTGGCTTTTGAGTCTATCAGACCGACCGGAAAGCGCGGCGGAACTTTTAGCTAGTTCGCTAACCATGACCGAGGCCCCTCGGGCGCTGGTGGACGAACGCATCTTCGAATGGCACCAAGAGGCCGCGGGCTACAAAAT
Source organism: Ruegeria sp. YTSA135 (assembly GCF_059610165.1). Taxonomy (NCBI): domain Bacteria; kingdom Pseudomonadati; phylum Pseudomonadota; class Alphaproteobacteria; order Rhodobacterales; family Roseobacteraceae; genus Ruegeria; species Ruegeria sp. YTSA135. Next base: position 200,873 of record NZ_JBXWNC010000001.1, read on the forward strand.
TCGTTATGTTCCAGCAACTTTGCCGGACATGTTAAAAACGCGCGCCGTGTTAGAGTGGGAATACGCACCACACCTGGGCCGAACTGCCAATCAAGCGATCGGAGCTTCAGCCGATCGCCTGACATGGATGCGTAGTGCTCAGTCGGATTATGAAATCGCGATGCCCCTCTATGAAATCGACAGCTTTGTAGACGCCACCGGGTATTATGAGGGATTGTGCCCCAAAATCCGGCGGGACCAGATTGACCACCTGCTTGATATCTGTGAGCAGCTCTATCCGCGGCTACGAATTTATCTGTTTGATGCGAAACGGCTTTACTCTGCACCGGTTACGATTTTTGGTCCGCTTCTATGCGTATTTTATGCTGGCAGCCACTATATGGCTTTTCGTGACCGCGACCGGATTGAAACTTTTACTCGCCATTTCGACCGCTTGGTGCGCGAAGCTGATCTGACGGCGCGCGACTTCCCAGAGCACCTGAGGCGTCTCCGTTCCGCAATTTCTGACCCTTAAAGATGCGTCAACGCGAAACCTATGCTATCGTCCATCGGCGCGAGTCTTCGGGTAATCCGATCACAGACGGAGGACGACAGGAATGGACGCACTACAAACCGCACAATACGCACGGGCCCTATATACTGCTCATGGTGACCAGGCCGAGGCGGAAGCCGCGCAAAGAATGCGCGAATGCGAAGCCGCCGGGAATGTACAAGAAGCAAAAGACTGGCAGGCGGTCCGCCAGACCATTCGCCAGTTTCGCGGTCCCAACCAGGGCTGACGCCACCTAGATTTTCGGGTCGGGATTCACAGTATGGCCGTCCACGGCGATGACCTGACCCGATATCAGCCGCGCCGAATCTGAGGCGAGGAAAACAGCCATATTGGCAATGTCGCGGCCCTCGACAAATCTGCCCATCGACGTGCCCGCGGCATACCCTGCATACACCTGGTCGCGGGTCATGCCCTTGGCAGCGGCCTCACGTTGCAGAACACCTTCCATCCGCGGCCCTTCCACCGCGCCGGGACAGATCGCATTGGCGCGGATGCCGTGCGGGCCAAGTTCCATTGCCAAGGTCTTCATCAACCCAATCACGGCCCATTTCGCTGCAGCATAGGGCGAGCGGTATGGATAGCCATACTGACCAGCAGTTGAGGACGTAAGGATAACGCTGCCCGTTTGTGTCGCCTTCATCAAAGGCGCGGCGTATTTTGCCGCCAGAAAAGCGCCGTCCAGATTGACCGAGATGCAGGATCGCCAATCGCTCAAGTCAACATCCTCGACGGCAGCGGTTGGTCCGGCAATTCCGGCATTAGCGCACAAAGCATCTAATCCGCCCTTGGCACCAATGGACTGAAAGACTGCACTCATGTCGGTTTCATTCGAAGCATCAGCTCTACGCGCCGTCCAGTGTTCGGGCACGGATTGCAGCGCGGCTGCATCTATGTCTGTGATCCAGACATCGTATCCCGCCGCATCAAACGCCTCGGCCATGGCGCGACCGACGCCCGAAGCGCCAGCCGTGATAAGAACACGCCGACTCATGCCGGTTTACGGATCGCGGCCCCCGCTCCCTCGGGGTACGGGAGTCCGGCCTGCGCCTCAGCAATCTGCGCCATTGCGGCTTCGATCTCGGGCGAAGGCGCACTGGGGCGACGTGTTTCCAGACTGACATGCAGCAAAAAGCTTTCGCCCGTTGCCAGCAGCTTTTCGCCCTCATACATTCTGTGAAAAACGTGCAGTTTCTTGCCCTGCCCCAGCAACATCTGGGTGCGTATTTGAATCCTGGCCCCTGCTTGCACTTCGTCGATATATCGGATGTGGTTTTCGGCCGTAAAGTAGCTGCCGCCCGATGCGATATAGTCCATATCGCACCCGATAATCTCCATGAAACGGTCCGTCGCGGCGGCGAACGCCTCAAGATACTTCGCCTCGTTCATATGGCCGTTGTAGTCGGTCCAATCCAACGGCACCGCACGGGATAGGGTCAGGATCGGCTGGGTCAAGTCGGCTTGTTCAAGCGTTGGCAAAGCACCGGGTTTGAGCCGCGCATCGTGTTGGTTCAACACAGCCCCCGCACCATAGTTTTGCACCTTCAGCGCGCGCATCATGCTGACAAGGTTGTTGTCGCGAATGCGCTCCAACTCACGGATCGAGTGCATGCCTGATTGCGCATCGGATTGTTCGGCAATCAAGTCGACCAATTCATCGGTGAATTCGGGCACATCCATCAGCTTGGTCCAGGGCCATTTCAGCGCCGGGCCGAACTGCGCCATGAAATGCCGCATCCCGGCCTCGCCACCCGCCACGCGATAGGTTTCGAACAGACCCATCTGCGCCCAGCGAATGCCAAAGCCCATACGGATCGCCTCGTCCACCTCTTCAGTCGTGGCGATACCGTCTTTGACCAGCCACAACGCCTCACGCCAGACCGCTTCAAGGAAGCGGTCAGCGATATGCGCATCAATTTCTTTCCTGATGTGCAGCGGGAAGAACCCCACCGATTTCAACAAATCCTGTGCACGTTCTACCAATTCGCGCGGGTTCTTTTCCGTGGGCACCAGCTCAATGAGGGGTAGAAGGTAGACCGGGTTGAACGGGTGCGTCACGACAATCTGCTCAGGCCGCAGCGCGCCTTCTTGAAGCTCGGACGGTCTGAACCCGCTGGTCGAGGATCCGATGATCGCACCAGGATCACAAGCCTCCTGTAAGTCTTTGTAAACCCTTAACTTAAGGTCCAGCCGCTCTGGCACACTTTCCTGTATCCAAGTAGCCCCCTGTACCGCCTCAGCCATTTCATCATGGAAGGTCAGTGCGCCTTCGGAGGGCAGCGGTACGTCGCTTAACCCCGGCAGGGACCGTCGCGCGTTGTCCAGAACCTCGCCAATCTTGCGCTCGGCCTCAGTGTCCGGATCAAAGACCCGCACGTCCCACCCGTTCAGCAGAAAGCGCGCGGCCCATCCGCCGCCGATTACGCCGCCACCGATGATTGCTGCTGTTTTTGTCATGTCTTTATTCCATTCCTTGGGCGAGATTCAGCCTGCTATCTAAACTGGTGCCCGCTTGGTCAGCCCCAGCTTCTCACGCACGTCTTGCGGCCCGATCACGCGCGCGCCCATATTCTCAATGATAGTTCCAGCGCGTTCGACCAACTGCCAGTTCTCGGCCAGCACGCCCTTGTCGAGCCAAAGGTTATCTTCGAGACCAACGCGGACGTTGCCGCCTGCCAGAACCGCCGCCGCGACATAGGCCATCTGGTTGCGGCCCAGAGCAAACGCGCTGAACGTCCAATCATCCGGCACGTTGTTGACCATTGCCATAAAGGTGTTCAGGTCGTCTGGCGCGCCCCACGGCACTCCCATGCAAAGCTGAACAAGCGCCGGGCTGTCCAGCACGCCATCTTTTACCAGTTGCTTTGCATACCACAGATGACCGGTGTCAAAGGCCTCGATCTCAGGCTTTACGCCCAGATGCGTCATCATACGCCCCATCGCCTGCAACATGCCCGGCGTGTTGGTCATGACGTAGTCTGCCTCAGCAAAGTTCATGGTGCCGCAGTCCAGCGTGCAGATCTCGGGCAGGCACTGCGCCACGTGCTCAACCCGTGCTGCCGCGCCAATCATATCCGTCCCGTCTTCGCGCAGGGGCAAGGGCTGCTCGGTCGGGCCAAACACCATGTCTCCGCCCATCCCTGCGGTCAGGTTGAGAACGACGTCGACCTCGGCCTCACGAATTCGTTCCGTGACTTCGCGGTACAAGTCCAACCGGCGGCTGGGCGCGCCGGTCTCGGGGTCGCGCACGTGGCAATGGACCACCGCCGCCCCGGCTTTTGCCGCGGCGATCGCGCTTTCGGCGATTTGCTTCGGTGAACGTGGTACATGCGGGCTGCGATCCTGCGTTCCGCCCGAGCCTGTCACGGCGCAAGTGATAAAGACGTCGCGGTTCATTTCCAGAGGCATTGTGTTCTCCCCAGTTTATACCCGGTTTTGCCCTGAGTTTTCCCCAGGCTTCTCCCCGGATTCCGATTTGCGTTCGCCCCCGACTTTGACGCAGCCTTGGGAAAACACTTGCCAGAATGCGAATCGAACTTGATGAAATCCGCGAAAAACATATTGCAGCCCGAACATCGCGCCCTGAAAACAGCGGTGCTGGTGCTGGATGAATGCAACACGCTGAGTTTTGCGTCGGCAGTAGACCCGATGCGTGCAGCCAACCGACTGGCAGATCGCCCGGCCTTCGACTGGGACTATGTGACCGCCAAGGCGGAACCGGCCATGCTGACCAGCGCGCTGAGCGTGCCGGGCATCCCTTTGGCACGGCTGCAGGGTTGCGACCTGATGATCGTTCTGGCCGGGTTCCAACTGGCCCGTCACGCGACGCCCAGTTTGCTGGCTGGCCTGCGCCGAATCGCAAAAACCGGGGCAACGATGGCGGGGATCGACGGTGGCCCCTGGCTGCTGGCCGAGGCGGGGCTTTTGGACGGCCACGCCGCGACCACGCATTGGGAAGACCTGGCAAATTTTGCCGCCCGCTTCCCTGAGGTTGACGTACGACCCGACCGGTTCACGGTCTCGGCTAATCGCCTGACCTCGGGCGGTGCGATCCCAGCGGTTGAGATGATGCTGCACATTATTGCCGCGCGCCACGGCGCGGGTTTTGCCGCACGTGTTTCCGGCCTCTTCCTCTATGACGGTGCGCCCGAACCGACGAAACCGCAAAGCCGCACCGGTGCGCCGCACCGTCATACGGCGCTGACAGCTAAGGCGAATGCACTCATGGAGGCCTCTCTCGATGAACCTCTCCCACTGGTCGATATCGCCGAGGCGCTTGCCACCAGTCCCCGCACTTTGCAGCAACAGTTCCGCCTGCGCCTTAATACCACGCCGCAAGATCACTATTTGCAACTGCGCCTGGCCGAAGCCCGCCGTCTGGTTACCGACACAGACATGCCTTTGATGGACGTGGCGCTGGCAACGGGCTTTGCCTCACAATCCAGCTTTGCACGGGCCTTCCGCACAGCCCACGGCCTGTCGGCCCGTGACCTGAGGCAGGAAAGAACGCAAGCACCCCACCACTGATCTGGCTCTGCCCGCCCAGCCAAATTCAATGAGACGGTCGGGCGGGGCTTGGCGGGCAACGCCGCTAGAATGGCATTGGATGCGCGCGATGGGCCTGACCGATCTCGGCCATCACCTCAGCAGATAGCCGAAGATCCTTGCCTGCCAGAATATGCTCCAACTGCGCCACTGACGTCGCGCCAAAAATCGCGGACATCATGAAAGGCCGTGTGCGGCACCAGGCCAGGGCCATGTGGATCGGGTCCAACTTGTGGCGCTCGGCGATCTCCAGATACGCGGCTACGGCCTGAAACACGCGTGGGCTGTTACGTCCGCCCATCTCAGCCACCAGGGACATGCGTGAGCCGTCAGGCACCGCCCCACCCTGATACTTGCCGGTCAAAAAGCCCGCGCCCAGTGGTGAAAAGGCCAGCAGACCGACATCCTCATGCACGCTCAGCTCGGCCATATCCGTATCGAAATGACGGCAAAGCAGCGAATACTCGTTCTGTACCGAGGCGACCCGCGGAGCGCCCATCTGCTCGGCAATCCGCAGCCATTGCGCAGTGCCCCACGCGCTTTCGTTGGACAACCCAAAGGCACGGATGTTGCCCTTGTCAACCTGCGCCTGCAACGCCTCAAGGCATTCTTGCATGTTGTCCAGAACTTCATTCGTATTGTGTCCCGACGGGGCATAGTTCCAGTTTTGCCGGAACATATAGCTGCCCCGGTTGGGCCAGTGAAACTGGTACAGATCAATGCAGTCTGTCTGTAGCCGCCGCAGAGAGCCCTCGATTGCCTCGGGGATCGTCTGCCCGGAAATGGGCGCACCGTCGCGGGCGTGGGCAAACCCCGCTCCAGAATGCTTGGTCGCCAGAATGTAATTCCCCCGGCGCGACGGGTTTGCCGCATTCCAATTGCCCAGAATCTCTTCGGTCCGGCCCACGGTTTCTTTCGAGATCGGGTTCACCGGATACATCTCAGCCGCGTCCACGAAATTGATCCCGGCGTCAAGCGCCAGTTCGATCTGGGTATGCCCATCTGCCTCGGATGTCTGCGTGCCGAATGTCATCGTACCCAGGCACAGGTCTGACACCATGATTCCCGTGCGGCCCAAAGGCTTCATTTCCATCTGTCTCTCTCCTGAGAAGTCTTTCGGTGCCAGAGCGTTATGCTTCGGCCTTTTTTTCCCAACGGCCCGTTTCCTCGGACCAGTATTGCGCCGCGCAGCCTGCGGCTGTCAGCGCTTTCCACTGACCGCGCGCATGCTGAACGGCGTGATCATCATTGCCATCGAACAGGATGCAAACCCGTTCCAACGCGGATACTTCATCCGCATCCACAAGCGCGCCGTCTACTGCCATCACACAAGCCGGATCATTCGCGGCCTCTGGTTCAGTCGTCAGCAATATGGGCTGCGCCGCATCATGCGGACCACCCGCGCGGCCATGTGGCAAGAACCCATCTTCCGGTCCCAGCCACAGCTTTTCATCCAACCAGTCCATCCGCGCGGGATCAGTACCCCGCACGGCAATCTTCCATCCGGCCTGACGTGCCTTGTCCAGCAACACCGGCAGTGTTGCTTCCAAAGGCTGTCGTGTCAGGTGGTAGAAATAGACGGCGCCCATCTGTTTACTCGAAGTGATCCTCCACAAGGCGGCTGAGCGCGCGAACACCCCAACCGGTTGCCCCTTTGGGTGCGTAGGACGTTTCTGACGATACCGAGGCCACACCCGCGATATCCAGATGAATCCACGGCGTTTCCTCTTTTACGAAACGCTGCAGGAACTGCGCTGCAGTGATCGAGCCTGCCGGGCGCCCACCGACGTTCTTCATATCAGCGATGCGCGATTTCAACTGTTTGTCATAGGCATCGCCTAGGGGCATCCGCCACGCGCCTTCATCCTCGGCCTTGGCCGATTTCAGGAAGGCATCGCAGAACGTATCGTTGTTCGAGAAGACACCCGCATTCTCATGCCCCAAACCGATGATGATCGCGCCGGTCAGGGTGGCAAGGTCGATCATGCCCACAGGCTTGAATCGCTCTTGAGCGTACCACATCACGTCGCACAGAACCAAACGACCTTCAGCGTCGGTGTTGATGATCTCGACCGTGTCGCCCTTCATCGACTTGACCACGTCACCGGGGCGCGTGGCATTGCCGGATGGCATATTCTCGACCAGACCGACCAGACCCACGACATTGGCCTTGGCCTTGCGTTTGGCCAGCGCCCGCATGGCGCCAGCAACGACCCCGGCACCGCCCATATCCATCGTCATATCTTCCATGCCGCCCGCTGGCTTCAGCGAGATACCACCGGTGTCAAAGACAACGCCTTTTCCGACCAAGGCCAGCGGCGCATCATCCTTGTCGCCACCGTTCCACTGCATCACAACAACCTTCGATGGGCTGACCGATCCCTGCCCGACGCTTAGGAGCGTGCGCATACCAAGCTCAGCCAGCTTGTCCTCTTCCAGAACCTCGACCTCAAGCCCCAGCTCTTTCATCTCAACCAAACGCGCAGCGAATTCGGTGGTGGTCAGAACGTTGGCCGGTTCGTTGGTCAGATCACGCGTCATCCGTACACCATCGGCCACGGCGTAGAGCGGAGCAAAGGCGGCTTCGACTTCGTCAGACTTCTGGTGGCTGATCATGACAGAGCCGCCTTCGTCCGTGTCCTTGGTCTTATGCGCATCAAACGCATAGCTGCGAAGCGCGATCCCCATAGCAAGCTCTTCCGCTCGAACCTGGTTGCCTGCCATCACAAGGATGTCCTTGCCGCCTGCCAGCTTTGCCAACGCCGCACCGGCCTTTCGCGCCTCGTCCGCGTCGGGGCGGCGCGGCAAGACCACGATATCCAGCGCTTCGGCAGCCATGCCGCCGGGCCAAGCCAGCGAGATCACGTCGCCAGTCTTGACCTTTTCAAACCGGTCGCTTTCAACCAGTCGCGCCACCGCGCCACGAGTCAGGCGGTTAGCACGGCGCACTGCGGGGCTCATCTTGCCATCGGCCGGAATGATAATGGCGACCCTGCCCTCGGCCTGTGTCATTAGGTCCGCGTCGAAAGGTTGAAACCGGATCGGTACAAGACTGCTCATCGCAAGCTCCTCAGATTCTGTTCACCAAGACCTAGCCCGCGCTAAGCATCTTGACCAGATAGCAGTTTTCCCCGCCCGCCAATTGCATTACAGTCCGGAAAAAAACCGACCGGATCGAGGAACAGTGAATTGGCGAAACAGGGCAGGCATATGCCGAAGCGCATCTGCGTAGGCGATTGCGGCTATAGCCACATATGCCTCTGTTCCCACATCGACCTTCGCGGGTGGGAGGCTCGGCCGTGATCCTCGATCGTTATTTCGCTCGCCGTTTCTTACAAAGCTTTCTGGTTATCGGCGGTATTTTTCTTACGCTGATGATTCTGATCGACCTGGTCGAGCAAGCCCGTCGGTTCAATTCTGAGAATCTGTCGTTCGGCAAACTGCTGCATCTAACACTTCTGAATACACCAGCAGCCATTAACGAGATGCTGCCGCTGCTGGTTATTCTGGCTACAATCGCGCTTTTTATTGGTATGGCGCGCAGCTCGGAACTAGTGGTGACACGTGCCATTGGGCGGTCAGGTATCCGTGCTTTGTTTGCCCCGGTGGCGCTGGCGCTGATCATCGGCGCAATGGCTGTCGCGCTGCTGAACCCAATCTCAGCCGCCACCTCCGAAGAATACTGGCGTCTTTCTGGAGCCTACAAGAACAAGGACGACTCCGCCCTTTCCATCACCCGAGAAGGCGTGTGGTTGCGTCAGGGGTCGGCAAAAGGGCAGTCCGTCATCCACGCGCGCGGCACGACTGCTTCGGACGCGCTTGAACTCACCCGGGTCACAATCATCACCTTCTCGCCGGATGGAAAACCGACGCAACAAATCATTGCCGACAAAGCACGCTTGTCGAGCGACTCGTGGGTTCTGTCAAACGCAAAGATCTGGTCGTTGGCAGATGACGTAAATCCTGAGGGCGCCGCCGAAGTACACGAGCAGATCGAAATCCCCACCACACTCACCCGACAGCGAATTCTGGACACGCTAAGCCAACAGGGTCTGATTTCGATATATGATCTGCCCCAGCTTATCCGCGACCTCAAAGAGGCCGGGTTTTCCACCAAACAATACGAGGTTTGGCTACAGGTCGAACTTGCGCGGCCTCTGTTTCTGATGGCAATGGTCATGATCGGCGCAGCCTTTACCATGCGCCATGTTCGCTTTGGCGGCACGGGGATTGCGGTGTTGTCTGCCGTTCTGCTGGGTTTTGCCATCTACTTTGTTCGCAATTTTGCCCAAATACTCGGGGAAAACGGTCAATTGCCAATCTTAGTCGCAGCCTGGGCACCGCCCTTTGCAGCCATACTTCTGTCTCTCGGTCTTCTGCTTCATGCGGAGGACGGCTGATGCGGCTCATATCCAGCCTTTTGCTGTCCGGTGCCGTCGCTCTGGCCCTGCCAGCAGTGACCGCCGCACAAACCCAGTCATCAGCCAACCTGGCGCAGGATACACAGCAGGAAGACCAGCCCGCCCTGCTTGTGGCGGACAAGGTTTTCATCACGCCGGATCGTGTTTTGGTGGCTGAAGGAAACGTCGAAGCCTTTCAGGGTGACGTCAAAATCACTGCTGAACGCATCACCTATGACCGAGAAAGCGGTGCGCTTAAACTGGAGGGACCGATCCGTATCGACGAGGCCGGAGAGACAACGCTGCTGGCGGATTCGGGTGAATTGGATGACGGTATTCAGAACGGTCTGCTGATTGGCGCGCGAATGGTGTTCGACCAGCAGGTTCAGATCGCGTCAGTTCAGGCGGCCCGTGCTGGGGGCCGGTATACGCAATTCAGCAAGGTATCGGCCACCTCATGTCACGTCTGCGCCAACGGGCGACCGCCAATTTGGCAGATCCGAGCCCGGAAAGTGACGCATGATCAACTGGAACGGCAACTGTACTTTGAAGGCGCGCAATTCCGTGTTTTGGACCTGCCAGTGTTCTATTTTCCCTATCTGCGACTGCCTGACCCGACGTTGGAGCGCGCGACAGGGTTTTTGGTGCCCTCGGTGCGCACCACCTCGCAACTGGGAACGGGCCTGCAGGTGCCGTATTTCATTAAACTGGGTGATCACAGGGACCTTACGCTAACCCCGTATGTTTCATCCAAGACTAAAACCCTGGGGCTGCGCTACCGTCAGGCTTTCAAGAAAGGTCGCATTCAGCTTGAAGGCGCCTATACACGTGACGATCTGCAACCGGACGAGGATCGCGGATACCTGTTTGCCAACGGTTGGTTCAATGTCCTGAACGGATACCGTTTCCTTTTCAACATCAAGACCACGTCAGACGACGCTTATCTGGCTGACTACGGCCTGCCCGACCTTGACCGCCTGCGCAGTGAGATCGCGCTGGAGCGGATCAAACGCGACACTGCATTTCGCACCAGCTTTATCCACTACAAAACACTGCGTGACAGCGAAGATCAGGATGAAATCCCGTCGCGAGTGTTTGATCTCTACTACCAAAAGCGCTTGTTCCCGACCTCTGTCGGCGGCGAGGTGCGGCTGGGCTTTATTGCCCACACTCATGAGCGGACCAGTGACGAGGATATTATCGGGCGTGACGTCGCCCGTGCCACCGTTGATGCCGAATGGCTGCGCAACTGGACGTTCACGACCGGTCTGCGGGTCGAAGCGCGCCTGGGCGCATCAATTGATAGGTTCGATATTCGCAATGACAGCGAGTTCCCCAACAACGTCACCCGAACTACGCCGCGCGCTGCACTGACACTGCGCTATCCGCTTCGCAAGCAAGAGAGCTCGGGCGCGACGCAAGTCCTGGAACCGATTGCCCAGATCGGCTGGACCCATGTGTCCGACGAAGATATTCCAAACGACGAAAGCACTTTTCAAGAATTTGATCAGGGCAATCTTTTGTCCCTGTCCCGATTTCCCGCCCCGGATCGGCGCGAGGACGGGCTTACAGGTGTATTCGGCGTAAATTGGTCGCGCTATACAGCCGGGAACTGGCGCGCGCTGGTCACGATCGGTCAGGTGTTTCGCGCAGATGCCGACCCGAATTTCAACCTGACATCGGGTTTGCAGGGCACGTCCTCGGACCTGCTGTTGGCGGGACAGCTTAGCACGGCCAATGGCTGGACCTTTGCCGGCCGCGGCCTTTTGAATGGGGATTTCAGCTTTGCCAAGGCTGAACTGCGTGCGGGCTGGCAACAACAGACTGTGGGCGCCACAGGCAGCTATGTCTGGCAAGAGCCCGACCCGGACGAAAATGTGGACGACGAGATCTCTGAAATCCGGCTGACGGGGCGTTACAGGGTAGATCAGAACTGGAACACACGGGCCTCGGCGCAGTATGACCTTAGCGAATCCGAACCGATCCGTTATGGGCTTGGTGTGACGTATCGGAACGAATGTGTGCAGGTTAACATGAACGTCAGCAGGCGATTTACTTCGTCGTCAAGTATTGAGCCTTCGACCGAATTCGGGTTTACCGTAGCCTTGACGGGTTACTCCGTCAAAAGTGGCGGCCAACAATACAAGAGAAGATGCAGTTGATTTCAGGTTTCACCAGTTTCCTCCGCTCCGGTTGGCTTCGTCCGGTCGCCCCTGCCCTTGTCGGGGCAATGCTTGCTTTGGCATCACCGCAGGTGAACGCACAAAGCCCGTTTTCGCCGGCAATCAAGGTCAACCAGGACATTATCACCTGGTATGAGCTGACACAGCGGCAGCAGATGTTGATTGCACTTGGCGCCCCGGGCGCGACCGAGGATGAAGTGCGCGACGCCCTGATCGACGACAGGTTACGCCGCCAAGTCATGCGCGAGGCCGGTATTGAAGCCGCCCCCGAAGACATCGAGCTTGGCATCGACGAATTCGCCGCGCGGGGACAGTTATCGACCGACCAGTTCCTGCAATTGCTGGCTGATGAAGGGGTCGATCGCGAAACTGTACGTGATTTTGTTGCAGATCAGCTTTCCTGGCGCGACTATGTCAGCGCGCGTTTCCTGTCACAAGCGCGCCCAAGCGAGGAAGAGATCAACCGCGCCCTTGGTGAAGCTGGTGGCGGCGGTTTGCAAGTACTGCTGTCCGAAATCATCATCCCGGTTAATCCGCAAACCGTAGCGCAGGCCGAGCTTTTGGCGCAGGAAATTTCCCAGTTGCAGGGTTTTGATACGTTTTCATCGGCGGCAACGCAGTATTCGGCGGCGGCCACGCGGGACAACGGCGGGCGTCTGGATTGGTTGAACCTGTCTGACCTTCCTCCTGCGCTGCAGCCAGTCGTGCTGGGGCTGAAAGACGGCGATATTACGCAGCCATTGTCACTGCCCAACGCCATCGCCCTGTTCCAGATGCGCGGCATCCGCGAAGTGGCCGCCGGGACGACCCGTTTTTCCGAGATCGACTACGCGATTTACAATTTGCCCGGTGGCCGCAGCGCCGAAACTCTGGCAAGGGCTGCAAGGCTCCGCGAGGACATTGACACATGCGACGACCTCTACGGCGTCGCGCAGGGTCAGCCGCCCGAAGTTCTACAACGCATCCAGGCCAGCCCCAGCGAAATTCCGCGTGACATAGCGCTTGAGCTTGCAAAGCTCGATCTGAACGAGGTCTCGACCGCGCTGACACGCAATAATGGTCAAACGCTATTGTTCCTGATGCTCTGTACCCGCACCCGCGAACTGGGCGAGGACACGTCGCGCACCGACGTCGCCAACGCACTGACTCAACAGCGGCTTGCGGCTTTTGCAGAAAGCCTGCTAGCCCAGCTGCGTGCAGAAGCAAACATCGTCGAACAATGACAGCGCCGATTGCGCTCAGCTGCGGGGAACCAGCGGGAATTGGGCCGGAAATAGCAGCAAGGGCGTGGTCGACTTTGCGCGACAGCTGCCCCTTCTTTTACATCGGTGATGCAGAGCATTTGCCGCCTGCGACACGAGTTGCGCGCATTTCACACCCGTCCGAGGCGAAAGATATCTGCGCCACCGCCCTGCCGGTTCTTCAACTGGACTTTCCCGCGCCCAATGTGTCCGGGGAACCCGACCCAGCGAACGCGCCATCGGTGGTTGCCGCGATTGAGCAGGGCGTGTCACTGGTACAAGCGGGTGCTGCGTCGGCGCTTTGTACGGCGCCGATTCACAAGAAAGCCCTGATTGACGGCGCTGGTTTTGGCTATCCCGGACATACCGAGTTTCTGGCCGCACTTGCAGGCCGGGACCGTGTTGTCATGATGCTGGCCAGCGATCAGTTGCGTGTGGTGCCAGCAACCATCCACATCCCACTGTCCGAAGTGCCCTCGGCGCTGACCCCCGAGTTGCTGACCGAAACCATCTTGATTACCGCTGAGGGACTACGACGCAATTTTGGCATCGCACACCCCCGGATTGCCGTTGCCGGGCTCAACCCGCATGCGGGCGAAGGTGGTAAAATAGGGTCCGAGGAAGTGGACTGGATCGCAAACCTAATCACTGATCTGCCTACGAAGGATTTTACCGTCACCGGCCCACACCCGGCGGATACGATGTTTCATGCCGCCGCCCGCGCCCGCCATGACGCAGCGATAGCGATGTATCATGATCAGGCGCTCATCCCTATCAAAACGCTGGATTTCGACAAGGGCGTGAACGTGACGCTTGGTTTACCTTTTATCCGCACCTCACCCGACCATGGCACCGCACTTGATATCGCCGGACAGGGTATTGCTACCCCCACCAGTCTGATCGAGGCTCTTAAGCTTGCACAGCGGATGGCGCACAGCTCAATACTCAGTACGTCGGCATCCAAGTCATGAGCGCAATCGACAATCTTCCCCCACTGCGCGAGGTCATCGCAAAACACCAGCTTTCGGCACGCAAATCGCTGGGCCAAAACTTTCTGCTGGACCTGAACCTGACCGCCAAAATCGCGCGCCAAGCAGGAGATCTCAGCGCGTGCGACGTCTTGGAAATCGGTCCCGGCCCTGGTGGTTTGACACGCGGGCTGCTTTCTGAGGGCGCCCGAAAGGTCGTTGCAGTGGAAAAGGATACGCGCTGTATCGCGGCCCTAAACGACATTGCAGCAGCCTATCCCGGGCGGCTTGAAGTGATCAACGGCGACGCTCTGGAAATCGACCCTCTTAATCACCTGACCCAACCAATCCGCGTCGCGGCCAACCTGCCTTACAACGTAGGGACCGAGTTGCTGGTCCGCTGGTTGACCCCACCGCAATGGCCACCTTTTTGGCAGAGCCTGACGCTGATGTTCCAGCGTGAGGTCGCTGAACGTATCGTCGCCCAACCCGGCAGCAAAGCCTATGGCCGCCTTGCCATCCTTGCTCAGTGGCGGGCCGAGGCACGGATTGCCATGTCTCTGCCCCCCGGCGCGTTTACCCCGCCACCCAAGGTATCCAGCGCCGTTGTTCACCTGACCGCACTGCCCGAGCCGCGCTTTCCCGCAGACGCGGCCACATTGTCACGTGTCGTTGCAGCCGCCTTTAATCAGCGGCGCAAAATGCTGCGAGCCTCGCTGAAAGGCGTTGCGCCTGATATCGAAGACCGGCTTCTGGCTGCGGGAATCAAGCCGACACAGCGCGCCGAGCAGGTCCCACTTGAAGCTTTCTGCGCATTGGCCCGTGAAATTCATAAAGGCTAGGCAGAAACGAAAAGCCCCGGAATGACCCGAGGCTTTTTTTAAAACTGCTGTTTGCGCCTATTCCGCAGCTTCGGGTGCGTCGCCATCTGTATTCGGCGCTTCGTCCGCTGGCGCAGCCTTGGGCTTCCGCGTGCGCGGCCGACGCGCCGGCTTTTCTTTCTTCTCGGGCACGTCTACCGCCGGAGCCGCAGTCTGACTTTCTGGCGTCTCGACCAGGCCGGATTCCGGGGCTGACCCTTCGCTTGCGAAATCCATTACATCGGGCTGCGGCGATTCGGCCAAGTCGGCTTGGCGAGCGGCTTCACGCTCCTGCCGCTCGGCACGTTCGCGGTCACGCTCGGCCTGGCGTTCGCGATTCTGGCGCTCCTGCTCTTCCCGGCGTGCTTCGATTTCGCGCTGCGCTTCGCTCAGCAAACGCAGGTAATGCTCGGCATGCTGCTGAAAATTTTCCGCAGCTACACGGTCATTAGAAAGCTGGGCATCACGCGCCAACTGGTTATATTTGTCAATGATTTGTTGGGGCGTACCGCGCACCTTGCCTTCAGGACCCGAGCTGTCAAAAACCCGGTTCACAACGTTGCCACCAGAAGGGCGATTGCGGTTATTCTTGGCCCGCGAGCGGGATTTGGAAGATCTCATCTTAATTTACGTCAGCCTTGTCATTCGGTGCCGATCACGTCGCGCCCTGCACTGCTCAATGGCTTTAGCCGTCACGCGATGTCGACTTTTTTGGGCTTGGCGTCAGGGGCCCGCTGAAACAGCGTCAGCCTCGCAGACTAACTCTGAGTAAGCATGTCCAGCGCGTGCAGACAAGAGGTTTGTCCAAAAATTCGCAGCTTTTTTACAATTATCGGCACTTTTTAGCCTCACCTTGGGCTGCAACTATGGCATTCTGGCCATAACAACACGATCACGACCGTCCAGATCGGGAATGATCCGCGTTCCCGTCAGCCCCGCTGTTTCAAACAACGACACAACGCATTTTCCCTGAGTTGGTCCAATTTCAACGAGGATACGCCCTCCGGCCATCAGGAAGTCCGGTGCCGAGGCAGCGATATGGCGGTATGCGCCAAGGCCGTCACCCTCGTCCGTCAAGGCCATACGCGGCTCGTGCTCTCGCACTTCGGGCGAAAGGTCCTGTAGCTCGCTCAGCGCGATATAAGGCGGATTGGAAACAATTAGATCGAACTGGCCTTGAATGTTCTCAAACCAGTCAGAGCATACAACTTCGGCACGCCCTTGTATCTTATGAGAGACCGCATTTGCGCTGGCCTGTAGGCAGGCGGCCTCGCTCAGATCTGCGCCGACACCCGTCGCACTCGCCCGCTCAAGCAACAGCGTGATCAGGATACAGCCGGAACCGGTGCCCAAATCCAATACATGGTCAAACGGTTCGCTCAGCGCGGCCTCAATCAGCGTTTCAGTTTCGGGGCGCGGGTCCAGAACATCACGGCTGACACGAAACCGTCGGCCGTAGAATTCCCGCTCGCCCAGAAGATGCGATACCGGCACCCGAATGGCCCGCAATGAGATCAATTGGTCATAGCGTTCCGCGATTTCGGGTGACAGTTCTTCAGGTGCAATCAGTGTGACCCGGCTGGCCTCGATCCGCGCGGCGTGGGCCAACAATACCCGTGCATCACGAGCCGGATCATCCACACCCGCGGCCCGCAGGCGTGCGGTGGCTGCGACCATGGCCTGCGCTGCCGTCAGCGCAGCGATCATTGCGCCATCTCCGCCAATAGCCGCGCCTGGTCATCAGCTGTCAACGCGTCGATTACCTCATCCAAGTCGCCTTGCATGACCTGATCCAGCTTATACAATGTCAGGTTAATCCGATGATCCGTCATGCGGCCCTGCGGAAAATTGTACGTCCGGATACGTTCGGATCGATCGCCCGAGCCAACCTGGCTGGCTCGATCCGCCGAACGTTCACTGTCGATCCGCTGCCGTTCAAGATCAAAGAGGCGTGTTTTCAGCACCTGCATCGCGATCTCTCGGTTGCGATGCTGCGACTTTTCCGAGCTTGTCACCACCAAACCCGTCGGAAGGTGTGTGATCCGCACCGCAGAGTCGGTTGTGTTCACATGCTGCCCCCCGGCCCCCGAGCTGCGCATCGTGTCGATACGAATGTCATTGGCGTCAATCTGAATATCGACATCTTCGGCTTCGGGTAGAACCGCGACCGTTGCAGCCGACGTATGGATGCGCCCGCCGCTTTCGGTTTCCGGTACACGCTGAACCCGGTGCACACCGGATTCGTATTTCATCCGGGCAAAGACATTTTCGCCTTTGATATGGGCGACCACCTCTTTGATGCCGCCAAGGTCCGAGGTCTGTTCCTCAATGATTTCAAATTGCCAACCGCGGTTTTCTGCATAGCGCTGATACATCCGCAGGAGGTCACCCGCGAACAATGCGGCCTCATCCCCACCTGTGCCCGGTCGGATTTCCAGCATCGCAGGCCGCGCGTCTGCCTTGTCGCGCGGCAACAGTGCCAGTTGCAGCGCATGTTCGGCTTCGGGGATACGGGCTTGCAGCGCTGGAATCTCCTCTTCGGCCAATTCCTTCATATCCGGATCAGACAGCATCTCTCTGGCCTCAGCCAGATCAGCGACAAGCTGACGCCACGACATGATCTGATCAACGACCGGCTTTAGGTCGGAATACTCCTTCGCCAGCGCCGCGATATCTCCGCCCGAGGCGCCATCGGCCATGGCCGCTTCGAGGTACTGGAATCGCTGGGTTATCTGCACAAGGCGTTCTTCTGGGATCATCCACGCGGTGTCTCTTAATCCTAGGCTTTGGTCAAGGCCCGACCGTGTGCTAAGCTGCGGTTCATGAAAGGTTTGGCGCTTGTTTTTCTATTGTGCGCGGCCCCTGCCCTGGCCGATGTGGTCGGCCCTGGTGGCAAGGTTCAGGACTGCTATTGCACCGACAAATCCGGCACACGCATCGAGTTGGGCGAGTTGATCTGCCTACAAGTTGACGGGCGTATGTTCACGGCCCAGTGCCAGATGTCGCTGAACGTGCCGATGTGGCGCGAAGTGCAGGAGGGGTGCTTGTCTTCAAACCTCCAGAGCATCCAGCCATCCATCAACTCGGTCCCGATTTACTCCGAAATCGCCCTGCCCAAATCTTAGACGCCCGTGTATGCGCAGGGTGTCGCCGTCCTGCTGCACAGTTGTGTAATCCGGAAAACCAAAGACCCTGCTGCGCGTTACGTAGGTTACCATTCCCTCTGACACGGATCCCGCCAACACTTCAGTACGGGGCGCTTGCGTGGCAATGAAATGCAGACGCTCTAGGCCATTGGGTAGATCTTCGACAATGCGGAACACACCGCCGGGCATGTCCCGATCGGCGTCACCGGCAAGGGCAACGTGCCAACGATCAGGATCAGTTGGAGCGAAACGAAACACGGTCAATGCGATCAACACGGCCAGCAGCCCAAGAATTAACACTCGTTTCATCCCGAACCTTTTACATTGCAGAGTAGTTCTCTGACCTTTGAAATAGAGTGCGTGGTAGAATTTCTACCGCGACAACACTCCGGGCAGGATGCAAAGCATCTCGAACAGCAGGTTTGCTGCCGTAAGCGCTGTACTGCCCGATGGGTCGTAGGGCGGTGAGACTTCAACCAGATCGCAGCCCACCAGATTGATTCCGCCAAGCGCATGGATCAATTGCAGCGCCTGCGGAGTCGTAAGCCCCCCGATCTCAGGCGTACCCGTTCCGGGTGCGAAGGACGGGTCCAGGCTGTCGATGTCAAACGACAGGTAAACCGGGTGATCCCCGACCGTCTTGCGGATCTGGGACCCGATTTCCGTAAGGTTCTGCTGCCACAACTCCCACGCGGGGAACTGGCGGAAGCCCCAGCCCGCAGCTTCGGAAAAATCCGATGCTGCGTAGCCCGAGCCGCGAATGCCGATCTGAAAAGTCTTGTCAGGAATGATCAGCCCTTCTTCGTAAGCGCGGCGGAAGACGGTGCCATGCGTCTCTTTCTCGCCAAACATCTCATCGTTTACATCTGCATGCGCGTCCACGTGGACCAACGCAACCGGCCCGCGCTTGGCTGCGATCGCTCGCAGGATCGGCAATGTGATCGAATGGTCGCCGCCCATGGCAACAGGCGTCACTCCGTTGGCCACGATTACATCGAAGCTTTCCTTGATGATCTTCAAACTGTCGGCCAGCGAAAAAGTGTTGATCGCCAGATCGCCAATATCTGCGATCTGCAAACTGTCAAAGGGCGCGGCAGAGTTTGCCATGTTGTAGGGCCGGATCATCGCACTTTCGCTGCGAATTTGCTTGGGCCCGAATCGAGTGCCAGACCGCCACGATGTCCCGATATCCATTGGAATGCCCAAAACAGCCACATCCAGCCCGGCCAGTTTATCCGATTGCGGCAGACGCATGAACGTATTTGGACCCGAGAACCGCGCAAGGTCATTGCCGCTGATGGGTTGGTTAAAATCAGTCATTCTTGAATTTCTCCCGTCTGGCCGTTTGGTGAGCCAGATAGCGGAAAGATGGCTAACCAATGGTTAACCCTGCTCCAACTTTCTCCACCCCAACAGGCAGATGATCTGCGTTGCCACATGCGCCCCTGCAATCGCTGTCGCACCCGATGTGTCATAGGGCGGAGAGACCTCGACCACGTCCCCACCTTTGATGTTGATGCCCGCGATATCGCGCAGGATGATTTGCGCCTGAATGGAGCTTAGCCCGCCCCAGACCGGCGTACCCGTGCCGGGGGCAAACGCGGGGTCCAGACCGTCAATATCAAAGCTCAGGTAAACCGGGCTGTCGCCAAGAATGCCCTTGATCTTTTCCGCCACTGCAGCGGGTCCGGCTTCATAAACCTCGCGTGCGTCGATAATATTGACGCCCAGCGTATCTTCGTTGGTGGTGCGAATTCCCACCTGAACCGAGCGCTTCGGGTCCACGATCCCCGACTTCACTGCCTTGTAGAACATCGTCCCGTGATCAACGCGGGACATATCGTCATCCGCCCATGTATCTGTATGCGCATCAAATTGCAGCAGCGACATGGGCCCATATTTCTCGGCATAGGCTTTCAGGATCGGAAAGCTGATATAGTGATCCCCGCCAAGCGAAACCGAGGCTACATCAGCCGCCAGGATCGTTCGGATATGATCGGTCAGCAGATCGGGGAAGGCCGGAATATTGGCATAGTCATAGGCCACGTCGCCGTAGTCGATGATTGCCAGCTCACTCAGCGCATCAAACGGCCAGCCATAGGGCGCGTCAGGGGATTGCAACGCGCTGGCCTCGCGGATCGCGCGGGGACCCAGTCGAGTACCGGGTCGGTTGGTTACGGCCTGATCGAACGGCACGCCAGTGACGGCGATATCCACACCGGTCAGGTTCTTGGTGTAAAGCCGCCGCAGGAACGAGATTGCCCCGCCAAACGTATTTTCAAAAGACAGCCCCTTGAGGTCTGGGTTGGTAAAGGCTTCGTCTACCTGAGTTTTTGCGTCTTCCAGTGCCATGTCATTTCCTTTTCACCCCAACGGCTGCGCCTTTTCGACGATCCGCGCAAGGAACGAGGCGCCCACCGGCGCGATCTCGTCATTGAAATTGTATTGCGGATGGTGCAGCCCGGCCCCCTCGCCCTGACCCAGAAACAGGTAGGCGCCCGGACGGGCCTGCAGCATGTATGAAAAATCCTCGGCCCCCATGTTGCGGGTCATATTGTCGACAACCTGTTCGGGCCCCGAGATTTCGCGCGCGACGTCAGACGCGAAGCGGGTGCTTTCGGCATCGTTAATCGTGGCGGGATAGTCCACCTCGTAGTCCAGCCGCACCTCGACCCCGTACGAGGCCGCCTGCCCCTGCACGATCTGCTCCATCCGCTCAATCACCATCTGTTGGACTGCTGGATCGAACGTGCGCACCGTGCCGTTGATATAGGCTGTATCGGGGACGACGTTATTCACCGTACCTGTGTGAATCTGCGTGACGGAAACGACAAGATCGTCAAGCGCGTGGTGATTTCGACTGACGATGGTCTGAAGCGCCTGCGCGATACCACAGGCGGCCATGACCGGATCGCGGGTTTCGTGCGGCATGGCGCCATGACCACCGACGCCCTGTATATACACATGGAACGTATCCACCGCCGCCATGATCGCGCCCGGTGTCGTATGAAAGGCCCCCTCGGGCAGGCCCGGCGCGTTGTGAAGCGCATAGACCTGAGCAATGTCGAACCGATCCATGATGCCTTCTTCGACCATAACACCGGCACCGCCGCCCTCTTCTTCGGCGGGTTGAAAGATCAGCGCCACTCGACCACGAAAATTCCGCGTCTCGGCCAGGTATCGCGCGGCCCCCAACAGCATCGTGGTGTGGCCGTCATGACCACAGGCATGCATTTTGCCGGGATGCTTCGAAGCATATCCGACACCCGTATCCTCAGGAATCGGTAGCGCGTCCATATCTGCCCGCAGGCCAATTGTCGGGCCATCGCCCTGCCCATTGATGATCGCGACAATCCCCGTTGTGGCGATTCCTTCGTGCAGCTCATCCACGCCGAACCCTCGCAACCGGTCCGCTACAAACGCCGCCGTTTCATGGCAGTCGAAGGCAAGTTCAGGAATGGAATGCAGATGTCGGCGCCACGTGGCCATATCGGAAGAGAAATTAGCAATTCGGTTGACGACCGGCATCTGGGGTGGACTCCTGATCTTGAGTGCGGAATGCATGCATCTGACACCGGAACGAAAGGGTTCGCAATGGCCGAAAATCCTCTGATCCACGACAGCGACGCCGGGATCGAGCGTCTGCTGGAAATCATGCGCCGCCTGCGCGACCCTGAAACAGGCTGCCCGTGGGATATCGAACAGGATTTCGCAACCATCGCCCCCTATACGATCGAAGAAGCCTATGAGGTTGCTGACGCGATCGAACGCGAAGCGTTTGACGAGCTGAAGGGCGAGCTGGGTGATCTGCTGTTCCAATCCGTCTTTCACGCACAAATGGCCGAAGAAGCCGGGTATTTTACCTTTCAGGACGTGGTCCGCACCATGTCGGACAAGATGGTCACCCGCCATCCGCATGTGTTCGGAGACGAATCCCGTGAGAAGTCTGCGGAGCAGCAGACGCTGGATTGGGAGACGATCAAAGCAGCAGAACGCGCTGGCAAAGAACAAAAAGGAACGCTGGACGGTCTTGCAGCAAACCTGCCCGCCCTGCTGCGCGCCCACAAGTTGCAGAAACGCGCCGCGCGTGTAGGGTTCGACTGGCCTGATGCGAGCCACGTGCTGGCCAAGATCACCGAAGAAGCCGCCGAGTTGGAAGAGGCTCGCAACCGGATGGACCCAGACGCGCTTGAAGATGAGTTCGGTGATCTGCTGTTCGTGATGGTCAATCTGGGCCGTCATCTGGGTATCGAACCCGAGGCCGCCCTGCGCCGCACCAACGCCAAGTTCACCCGTCGCTTTGAACAGGTTGAGGCACGCCTGGCCGCCCGTGGCAAGACCCCATCACAAAGCGACCTGGCCGAGATGGATGCGCTCTGGGATGAGGTGAAAACCGAAGAGCATCGCGCCAATGGCAAACTCCCGCCTGTGGATGTAACGAGCAACGCCTGAAACCGCTGGACAAGCTCGGTGACACTTGCGAGTGTCCGCGCTTCAAGACCCCGGAGGTAACTCATGGCACCGCGCAAAATCATCATAGACACCGATCCTGGTCAGGACGACGCTGTGGCCATCCTGCTGGCGCTGGCCAGCCCGGAAGAGATCGACGTGTTGGGGATTACCGCCGTCGCCGGGAACGTGCCGCTAGTGTTGACCGCCAGGAACGCGCGCATTGTCCGCGAATTGGCGGGGAAAACGCATATTCCAGTATACGCCGGTTGCGACCGCCCCCTGAAACGCCCTTTGGTCACGGCAGAGCATGTGCATGGCAAAACCGGGCTTGATGGCCCTGTTCTGCCTGACCCTGAAATGGCTTTGACCGACGGGCACGCGGTGGATTTCATCATAGACACGCTACGCAAGCACGAGCCCGGAACTGTCACGTTGTGCCCGCTGGGGCCGCTGACGAACATTGCCACCGCTTTTCAGAAAGCCCCTGACATCATTGACCGGGTGCAGGAAATTGTTTTGATGGGCGGAGCGTATTTCGAGGTTGGAAACATCACACCAACCGCTGAATTCAACATCTATGTCGATCCTGAAGCCGCTGATATTGTGTTCACATCTGGCGTTACAATTGTCGTCATGCCGCTGGACGTAACGCACAAGGCGCTGGTTACGAAACACCGCAACGATGCCTTCCGCGCGCTTGACACAAAAGTTGGTCACGCTGTGGCCGAAATGACGGATTTCTTCGAGCGCTTCGACAAGGAGAAATACGGCTCGGAAGGTGCGCCATTGCACGACCCTTGCGTTACGGCCTATCTGATCCAGCCAGAGCTGTTTTCGGGCCGTCACATAAACGTTCAGATTGAAACACAGTCTGAATTGACCATGGGCATGACCGTCGCCGACTGGTGGGGTGTCACGGACCACCTGCCCAATGCGTTGTTCATCGGGGATATTGACGCCGATGGCTTCTTCGATCTGCTGACAGAAAGGCTGGCCCGGTTATGAGCGCCGCACTTAAGCTCGCCCGCCCCGATGATCTGGACCGCCTCATGAGCTTGGTCACGGCTTTTCATGCGGAAGAAGGCATTGAACAGGACGCGGATCAAAGGCGTGACGCCCTATTGCCATTGCTGGAGGGCATCCCGCACGGATGCATTTACCTGATTGGTCCGGGTCGCGCACCGTTGGGCTACATCATCCTGACCTTCGGCTGGTCGGTCGAATTTGGCGGTATGGACGGCTTCGTCGATGAAATCTACATTCGTCCTGCCATCCGAAGACGCGGCATCGCCACAGAGGTGCTGCACGATCTGCCTAAGGCACTGTCCCATGCAGGATTGACCGCCCTGCACCTTGAAGTCGATCGTGCGAACGAGACCGCGCAGAAGCTTTACCTGCGCACTGGGTTCAAACCGCGCGACAACTACATGCTGATGAGCAAGGTTCTTTAACGCGACTCGCCGCGGAAGATGAACATTGGCATATCCATGTCTTGAACCGGGTCGCCGGATGACACAGCTTCACCCGTGATTGGGTACGTCCCCGGGCCCGCACAGGCCGACAAGAATATGGTGCTGATCACTGAAGCTACGAGAAGGAATTTCGAACCAGTCATGGTGTGCTCCTTTCTGTAATTTGTTCAGAATACCTCAACTCGATCCGGCACAAGTATGAAAAAGTTCACACATAATGATATATTTGATGATTTATTTTTGGCGCGAGGGATTCCCCTGCGTTTTCAATTAGAAAACCAAGCGTAAATAAACTACACGTTCTTCAGGCAGAGTTGTTCGCGCGCAGATCCATCTCAAAAAACAGCAGATGACCCTTCGCGATTTCTAGAATCTCTGAATAAGCATCCCGCAAAGAGAACCCCATCGACAAGTATAAACGCGAAGCCTTCTGCATCGGTTTGCCTGTGTCCATACGGATGTAGTCAAATCCGCGCTCGCGGCACTTTTCGATAAGGGATTGCATTATCGCAAAACCCACACCTGCGCCCGGCACGCTATCTGCCACGAAAACGCGTTTTACCTCGGCCACGCGCGGGGCGATGGTGTGGAAAATCCCGCACCCGACGGGCTGATCATCTTTCAAAGCAAGACGCATACCACCGTTTGGCGGGCAGTGTTCAGTTTCTATAGACGAAAGTATCCGCGCGTATTTTTTGCGCGGATAGAAGGTTCGAACTATTTTCTGTGAATGCGCATCCAGCGTTAGCAATTAATCACGATAGTCCCAGCACAAACGCCGGACCGCTTCGACTTGGTCCGGCGTTGTGGGTTCTGTAATGCGAAGCACAGGCTGATCCTCGTTCAACTCACGGATCAGCGTAGCATTCAGCGCTTAAGGATCGAAGCCCCGGCATATTCTGCCACTTCACCCAGAGATTCCTCGATGCGGATCAATTGGTTATACTTGGCCAACCGGTCCGACCGTGCCAGCGAGCCGGTCTTGATCTGACCGCAGTTGGTTGCAACGGCAAGATCGGCAATTGTGGCATCTTCGGTTTCACCCGAGCGGTGCGACATGACGTTGGTATAGCGCGCACGGTGGGCCATATCGACGGCGCGCAGGGTTTCGGTCAGTGATCCGATCTGGTTCACTTTGACCAGCATCGAGTTCGCGCAACCGCGTTCGATCCCTTCGGCCAGACGCGCGGGGTTGGTCACGAACAGGTCGTCACCCACCAGTTGCACCCTGTCGCCGATGGCGTCGGTCAGGGCCTTCCAGCCGTCCCAGTCATCCTCGGACATGCCATCTTCGATCGAAATGATCGGATAGTCGTTGACCAGAGCCGCAAGGTACTCCGCATTCTCTTCTGAGGTCAGGCTCTTGCCCTCACCCGACAGAACGTATTTGCCGCCCTTGTAGTATTCGGTCGCCGCACAATCGAGCGCCAGGTGAATCTCTTCGCCCGGTTTGTAGCCCGCCTTTTCGATGGACTTCAGAATGAAATCCAGCGCTTCGCGGGTGGAGGCGATGTTGGGTGCAAAACCGCCTTCATCACCGACACCTGTGGCCAGCCCCGCCGCTGATAGTTCTTTTTTCAGTGTGTGGAACACTTCGGAGCCCATGCGAACCGCTTCGCGGATGTTCGCGGCCGAAACGGGCATGATCATGAATTCCTGGATGTCGATCGGGTTATCTGCATGCTCGCCCCCGTTGATGATATTCATCATCGGTACTGGCAAAATGCGGGCCGACGTGCCGCCAACATAACGGTACAAGGGCTGAGTGGTGAAATCTGCCGCCGCCTTCGCAGTCGCCAGTGAAACGCCCAGAATGGCATTTGCCCCCAGACGGCCTTTGTTCTCGGTCCCGTCCAGTTCGATCATGGCTTGGTCGATGGCGACCTGCTCGGTCGCGTCAAAACCAACCAGTTCCTCGGCAATTTCACCGTTGACCGCCGCGACGGCCTCTAGCACGCCCTTACCCATATACCGCGACTTGTCGCCGTCACGCTTTTCCACCGCCTCATAGGCTCCGGTGGACGCACCCGAAGGCACAGCAGCGCGGCCCATGGTGCCGTCTTCCAGAATCACGTCCACCTCAACGGTCGGATTGCCCCGGCTGTCCAGTATTTCGCGTGCGTGGATGTCGATGATGGTGCTCATGAGGCGCATTCCTGTCGCTAAAATAACTTGCACGCCTCATACCATCACCCGGCAAAATGTAAACCGGATATGTTACCGCTAACACAGATAAATACGAGGGTTTAGGGCTAACAGTTTATCGTTTTTGTCTGCCTGTGGCGATCCATCAGACCACGGTCGCAAGCTCACGGGCCAACTTGCGCTCTCTCATGAAGGTGTACATGCCCGACCCCATGATCAACGTGGCACCGGCCAGTGTCATCAGATCAGGACGCTCGCCAAACATCAGCATCCCCGCCGCAATCGAAAAGACCAACCGCGTGTAGCGAAACGGGGTCAGCGCCGAAGCCTCACCAATCCGCATGGCGGTGACGATCCCATAGTAAGCGACGACACCAAACAAAATGGCACCCAAATACGGACCGATTTGGGCCGTTTGTAGTGGCACCACGGGTTGCGCGGTAAAAACCTTTAAAACGAGGCCGGCAAGCGCAATTGCAAGATAGGCCTGAAGCGCCACAACGGAAGAGGCCACCCTGACATCCAGCTTACGCGTGATCAGGTCGCGCGCGGCAATCGCGATAACAGTGGCCACAACAAAGAGCGACTCGGGCTGAAAACCCTGAAGTCCCGGGCGGATAATCATCAAGACACCGATGAAACCCACGCCAATCGCGCTCCAACGTCGCCAGCCAACATGCTCGCCCAGAAACAGGGCAGCTCCCATAGTGACAGCCAGCGGCATTGCCTGAAACACGGCGGCCACGGTGGACAGCTCCACCAAGGACAGCGCGGTTACAAAAGTCAGCGCGCCAACCGCTTCGGCACCGGCACGTACCAAGGGAAGTGGACGCCATGCAAACGGATCAAAGATACGTTTTCGCGTGACCACCGACATCACGGCAAAAACCAGCCCGCAGACCAAGCCTAGAACAAGCATGATTTGGCCGGTCGGCACTGTGGACGACAGGTGTTTGATGAACATGTCCTCAAGAGTGAAGGCCGCCATCGCACCGACGACCAGCAATATGCCGTTTACGTTGTTCATGATCATGTCCGTTGAAACCTGCGGCCCGACTCACGGCCGCATTGTTCACCAAAAGCGCAACCAAGCCTTACGGGCAAGCGGTATCGTGCTGGAAAAGCATGAATTCCCGTGCGCCTGCCGTTCGCGAACCGTGATGGTTCAGTCCTGTTTGAGCGGAACGCCGTACAGTTCCAGCCGGTGGCCTTTCAGCTTGTAACCCAGCTTGGCGGCGATCTTTTCCTGCAAAACCTCTATTTCAGGGTCGACGAATTCGATCACTTCGCCTGACTGCATGTCGATCAGGTGGTCGTGGTGATCACGTTCGGCATCTTCATAACGCGCCCGTCCGTCTCCGAACTCCAGCCGGTCGAGAATCCCCGCCTCTTCGAACAGTTTGACGGTACGATAGACCGTAGCGATCGAGATACCCGAATCCACCTTGGACGCGCGGGCATAAAGCTCCTCGACATCGGGGTGATCGTCGCTTTGTTGCAGCACCTGGGCAATTGTGCGGCGCTGGCCCGTCATACGCAGTCCTTTTGCTTCGCATCGGGCGATAATCGTATCGGTCATGTGTGACCCTCAGAGTAATTCGGGCTTATGTCTTAATACGTCTGTGCGGATGGTGCCACAGGGGATTTGCATCTTGGGTCACACGGCGCAGGTCAGCCCAGATCGGCAAGTGATCCGAGGCGATATGCGCCGGTCGAGCATCATGCACGCCGTGCAACACAGCCTCTAGCCCCCCGCCCAGCGCGATCCGATCCAGCGCGCCCAGCGGTTGAGCAGCCGGAAAACTGGGAACCGGCGGCAGAAATCGCATATCAGGGGCCAGATGATCCAGTACCGGCTGACGTGACCATTCGTTGAAATCCCCGGCCCAGACGGTCGGTATATCGTTCAGCTTCTTGTCAAATCGGCGGATATGGGTGATCTGCTGCCGTCTGGATGCAGGCAACAGACCCAAATGCATGCCAATCACACGCAACGGCCCGATATGCGTGTCGAACTCGACCTGAACCATACCTCGCGGTTCTAGCCCCGGCAGGTCGTGGTGGCCTTTTTGGCGTACGCGGATCGCGTCTCCGCGCCAAATCACGGCATTGCCATGCCAACCCAGGCTGCCTGCCCCGCCCAGATCAACAATCTGCCACCCTGCCTCATCCAGCATGAAATGCGGTAAGGCAGCAGGGCGCGGCGGCAGCCGTTTATCGGCCTCTTGCAGCACCACGATATCTGCTTTCATGCTGTCGATAACCTGCATGATGCGCTGGGGCTGCCGTCGGAAATCAAGGCCGACGCATTTCTGAATATTGTAGCTGGCAATGCGCAGCGTCGACTGGTGTTTCATAGAGCTCTGATAAAACGGTTAAGGATAAAGTGCCACGCTTTACGCCGGGTGCAACCCCCTGAGTCCCGTCGCGCGGGGCGAACCCCGATACCCTGCCCAATAAATGGGCTGAAAAAGACGGCCAATCTTGGTCGTCGCCCCGTCGACGCTCTATGCAACATCGACAAGAATACCCGGCGGCATGATGTGGGGATTGTATTGGATACCGGTGTGTTGCTTTTGTGACCTCAAGCTTGCCGGATGATTTCTGCCCTGACGTCGCAAGCCGTGACCCTCGCATGGTGCTGCGCCTCGCCTCTGCCGCGTTGCTGTCGGATGGACCGGTTTTCCTGTGCAAAGCGTTAGGCACCGCCCTTATCGTCGGTGCCGCGATTTTAAAGATTTTGCGGGATGAAATGCCATCTTTCTACCGACCGAGCCTGAAAGAGTTCAGATCAACCCTACGGCATCCTTACGTCCCGCAGAATGTCGCGTGGACCACTTCCCTTTCGGTCGGAGGCCGCGCTAAATCACTCGCATCGGGCTGATCCTCAAAGGGGTGTGCAAGCACAGCGTTGAGCCGGTGGAACGGGGCATAGTCCCCTTGAACAGCCGCCTGGATCATCTGCTCGACTCTGTGATTGCGCGGGATAAAAGCGGGGTTGGCAGCATTCATCAACGCCTGAGGGTTCTCCTCTCGCTTCAGCCGTTCCCGCCATCCCTTTGCCCAGTCATCGAATGCGTCGGGGGCAAGGAACTGTTCGCGAGCCTTCCCACTGCTTAACGCCCGGAAGGTATTGGTGAAATCGGCCGAGTTCTGCGCCATCCGGGTCAGCAGGTCAGCGATCAGCGTCTCATCGCCTTTGTCTTCCAATGACAGGCCGATCTTGGCGCGGAACTCGGCCAGCCATTCCTGCTGTATCAGACCGGGCATCGCATGCACGATCTCGGTCGCCTCTTCTACGGCGCGCTCGGGGTCCTCGAATTGCTGGATCAAAGCCGTGGCAAGCTGCGCCAGGTTCCACACGGCAATGTCGGGTTGATTGGAATACGCATAGCGCCCCATCCGATCAATCGAGCTGTAAACCGTATTGGGGTGGTAGCTATCCATAAAAGCGCAGGGACCATAATCAATCGTCTCTCCGGCGATTGAGAAGTTGTCGGTGTTCATCACCCCGTGGATAAAGCCCACACTCATCCAAAGTGCAATCAGCCGAGCCTGAGCGTCGCGCACCGCGCGCAACAGGTCCATCGGCCCCGATGCGTTTGGATAGTGTCGGGCGATGGCGTAGTCGGTCAGCCGCTTCAGGCTGTCAATCTGTCCCCGTCCGGCAAAAACCTGAAACGTTCCCACACGTAGATGACTTTGTGCGATGCGTGTCAGAACCGCCCCGGGCATCGGACCTTCGCGCAGAACAACCTCACCGGTTTCAACCGCGGCCAGCGCTCGGGTCGTGGGAATGCCCAGCGCGTGCATCGCCTCAGACACTACATATTCGCGCAGTACCGGGCCCAGCCACGCACGACCATCGCCCCGGCGGCTGAACGGGGTCTGGCCCGATCCCTTCAACTGAATGTCACGGCGCACGCCATCTGTACCAATAGTCTCACCCAGAAGCACGGCACGTCCATCTCCAAGCTGAGGGTTGTAGTTCCCGAACTGATGCCCCGAATACAGCTGCGCAATCGGTTCGGCACCTTCAGGAACAACATTCCCCGCAAAAGTCTGGGCCATGTCTTCAACTTCGCCGGGGGTTACACGCAGGATTTGCGCCAAGCCCTCATTGAATGCGACAAGGCGCGGCGCGCGCACGGGAACCGGCGCCTGCCGGGCGAAGAAGGTGTTCGGCAGCCGGGCGTAGCTGTTGTCAAAAGGGATATTCAAGGTCATGCCGCAAACATATTGTCGAAACGCCCAAATACCATAGCGGATCGCACACCCGCATGCATATTAACCCCAACACCCCCGAGGACACCATGACCGCGCAACAGATCATCGACCACCTGCGCCTCCAACCCCACCCCGAAGGCGGCTGGTTCCGCGAAACCTGGCGGGCCGACAACGCCGGTCGCGCTACAGGCACCTGCATCTATTTTCTTTTGCAAGCAGGTGAACGCAGCCACTGGCACCGCGTTGACGCAACCGAAATATGGTTGTTCCACTCTGGTGCGCCGCTGACCCTAACCCTCAGCCCTACGGATGATGGCCCAGCAACCGACCACGTGCTAACCCCTGACCTGACCAAAGGCGCGCCGCAAGTGATCGTGCCCAAGAACCACTGGCAGTCTGCGCGCACGACCGGCGACTATACTCTGGTCAGTTGCACCGTTTCGCCGGGTTTCGAGTTTGAGGGCTTCGTGTTGGCCGAGCCGGGATTTGATATACCGCGCGGTTGAAAGGTAATCTGTTGCGCGTTCAATACCGTCGATCCCGGTTTTCAAGCTTTGGCAATCGTCTGGTTTCGCCCCGGAACCATGCTCACGACCCCGCCGCCAACAAGCGCTTTGACCCCTGTTGTTCCGAGGCACGAGGTTGGCAGGCCGCGCGCAACGCGGACGGCCAGATAGGCAAAGGCTTGCGCCTCAAGCATGTCACCGTCCAGACCCACCGCCTCGACCGGTTCGACCGGACAGTCAAGTGAGACACGCAGCATTTCCATCAGCACCGGGTTGTGCCGGCCACCCCCGGTTACCAAGACGCGCGCAGGCGGTTTCGGGCAATGCTCCATCCCCTGCGCCACGCCTGCCGCACACATGGCGGTCAACGTGGCTACGGCATCGGCATCGTCCAGTTCCTTCACCAGCTTGATCATCTCGGCAAAATCGTTTCGGTCCAGAGACTTGGGCGGCATTCGGTTAAAATACGCCTCAGCCAGAAATAATTCGAGCGCGCCGGTCTCAACCGTGCCGCCTTTGGCCATTGCTCCATCGCGATCCATCGGCAGGCCGAAACGCGCTTGCATGAGGTCATCCACCGGAGCGTTGGCTGGACCGGTGTCAAATGCCAACAAGGCTCCGGGCCTCTCTGGCGCGTCAAAGCTGGGGTCTACATAGGTAAGGTTCCCCACGCCGCCCAAATTCAGGAAACACAGCGGCTGAGTCGCGCCGATCCATTTGGCGCAAGCGAAGTGAAAGAAAGGCGCCAGAGGCGCACCCTCACCACCCATCGCGATATCATCACTTCGGAAATCCCATACAACCGGCACGCCCAGCGCCTGCGCCAGCCCTTTGCCATCGCCCACCTGCAGGGTACCCCGCCCCCGCGGCTCGTGCGCCAGGGTCTGTCCGTGGAATCCGATCAGGTCAACCGCATCGAATTCCGAGAGCGCTTCGGCATGAGCAATCGTCACCAACTCAGCCGCCTTATCCACCATCGGCCCGTGCCAATGGCCCAGTGCGGCGCGCAGATCAGCTCGTTCGACTTTGGAGTAGGCGCGATACCCGCTTGGACCGAACCCGAAAATCTGGTGCCCGTCAGTTTCAACAACCGCGGCGTCCACACCATCCAGCGATGTACCCGACATCGCCCCTAAGGCCCTGATCGGCCCATGTTTCCTGATGGCCCGGTTCACACTCACCTCGTTTTTCTTGTTATGTGACGCACAACCTGCCCGTCAAACGACCGGTAAGGCAAGTGACATCGAACGCAAACCGAGTAATTTGGAATTGCATGCGCGCCGGAAACCACAAAAACTCGGAACGAAATCGTGGAACGGGTAACGATCGCGGTCACCAGCCCACGTTTTCGTGGAAAAGGTGCCTTTTCCTTGCCTGACACGCCGCCTATACAGTGCCCCGCAACATAAACCCAAAGGGCACGATATGACCTACCACCCCAAATCGGATTTCATCGCCACGATGATCGAGCGCGGCTTTCTCGCCGACTGCACCGATTATCAGGGCCTTGACGAAGCGCTGATCAGTGGGTGCAAACCGGCCTATATCGGCTTTGACGCAACAGCCAAGTCGTTGCATGTGGGCAGCCTGATTCAGATCATGATGCTGCGCTGGTTCCAGAAAACCGGCCACCAGCCGATCACCCTGATGGGGGGCGGTACCACCAAGGTGGGCGACCCGTCTTTTCGTGCGGATGAACGCCCCCTGTTGGGCCCGGAACAGATCGACGAAAACATCGCAGGCATCAAGAAGGTGTTCGCGGCCTATATCGACTATGACAGCGACGCCGAAAACAAAGCGCTGATGCTGAACAATGCCGAGTGGCTCGACGGCCTGAACTACCTTGATTTCCTTAGGGATATCGGGCGGCATTTCTCGGTCAACCGGATGCTTTCGTTCGAGTCCGTGAAATCGCGGCTGGACCGTGAGCAATCGCTGAGTTTCCTTGAATTCAACTACATGATCCTGCAGGCCTATGACTTTCTGGAATTGAACCGCCGGTATGGCTGCGTTCTGCAGATGGGCGGTAGTGACCAGTGGGGCAATATCATCAACGGAATCGACCTGACCCGACGCGTGCTGGACCATGAAATCTACGGTCTGACCTCGCCACTGCTGACGACTAGCGACGGCAAGAAGATGGGCAAATCTCAGGATGGCGCGGTCTGGCTGAACGCCGACATGCGCTCCCCCTACGAGTTCTGGCAGTTCTGGCGCAATACCACCGATGCGGATGTGGGAAGGTTCCTGAAGCTATACACCGAACTGCCCGTGGATGAGTGTGACCGTCTGGGTGCGCTGCAAGGGTCCGAGATCAACGAGGCCAAGATTCGCCTTGCCAATGAAGTGACAACTCTGGCACACGGAGCCCAGGCTGCTGAGACCGCCGAGGCCACCGCACGCGAGGTATTTGAAAAAGGTGGTGTGGGCGGGGATCTTCCCACGCTGACCCTCAGCGCGGATGAACTGGGTGCTGGCATGTCCATCGTGCAGATCATCGTTAAATCAGGGCTGGCAAAATCGGGCAAAGAGGCCAAGCGTCTGATTGCCGAAAACGGCGCCAAGCTGGATGACGCACCACTGACTGATGCGGGACTTATGATTGACGCTGGCGCGCTGTCCTCCCCGATCAAGCTGAGCGCTGGGAAAAAGCGGCACGCTCTGGTTCAGTTGGGCTAAACTAAACGTCAAATAAGAAAAAAACGGCCACCTGATTGGGTGGCCGTTTTTGTTGGACGTAAGCAAGGGCGCGATTATCGCTTGCCGCCTTTACCGCCGCCGTTGTTTCCACCATTGCCGTTGCCGTGGTTGCCACCACCGCCGCCGTTATTGCCGCCGTTGCCGTTGCCGGAACCACCGCCATCACCGGGGTCGCCTCCGCCACCCTCACCCGGACCGCTTCCTCCTCCATTACCGGGGCCACTTCCTCCGTCAGAGTCGCCTCCGTAGTCCACGCCCGACGATGCAAACTCTTCACCTCCGCGGGACTCGCCTAAATTACCTGACGCAGTGATTGATGCGGTAGGCAAGTCCGTTAACAAAGCTGCTAACCCAGGGCATTGCGCAGACGTGTTTTGTAGTGTTGTTGCAAAATCCGACCGCGATCGTAGGCGCTCCAAGAAGCTGGGCGTAACCTGCTGACACTCGCATAACGTCCTGTAATCACATCGGTTTGCAGCATCCCGCGCAGTTTTCCAATTGCAGACCTCTGGTGCCGCTGCGACGCTGCCTGCTGCCGTCACGGTCAGAAAAGGTGCTGCTATCAGCGCGGGAACGCTGACCCTTGAACTCCTGAACATATTGCTTGTCTCCTTGCTTGGCGTTCGTGCCACGCCTCATTGCATTCGATATCGATGTGAGACTCGCGTATTAAGCGCGGTTAAAGATTGCCTGAGATTGCCTTGAGAAACGCTTTGAAAACTGCCTCCGAAGCATCAAAACCGTGGACAGAACCCGAACCCTTGCATTAAATGAACATACGTTCATATCCCGAAGGAAAGGATCCGCCATGCAATTGTCTTCCACATCCGCGGTCATCACTGGTGGCGCTTCGGGGCTTGGCGAAGCTACCGCCCGGTATTTTGCTGAACAGGGCGCGCAAGTTACGATTCTTGACCGCGATTCCGAGCGGGGCGAAAGGGTTGCATCCGAAATTGGCGGCTATTTCGTGCAAACAGACGTAACTGACGAAGGATCGGTTGCCGCGGCCATTGCGCAGGCGATGGACAAAATGGGGCGAATCACGGCCACGGTGAACTGCGCGGGGGTCGCGTTTGGGATCAAGACCGTTGGTAAGGACGGCCCCCACCCTTTAGACGCCTTCCAACGCACCATTGACATCAACCTGGTCGGAACCTTCAACGTCTCGCGCCTGGCTGCGGCCGAAATGGCAAAGAACGAACCCGAACCGGACGGCGCGCGTGGCGTGATCATCAATACCGCTTCAATCGCGGCTTTTGATGGGCAAAAGGGTCAGGCGGCTTATGCGGCCTCGAAAGGCGGTGTCGTAGGAATGACACTGCCCATGGCGCGCGATCTGGCCTCGACCGGTATCCGGGTTATGGCCATCGCACCGGGCATATTCATGACCCCCATGCTTGCCGGGCTGCCCGAAGAGGTACAACAACAACTGGCCGCCGATGTTCCCAACCCTGCGCGACTGGGTGATCCGCGTGAATACGGCAAGCTGGCCGGTTTCATCGTCGAGATGGGGTATCTGAACGGTGAAGTTATCCGTATCGACGGCGCACTGCGCATGCGATAGGGCTGCCTCATGACCGAAAGAGAAAAGATGCAGGCCGGGCAATGGTATTGCTGTCTGGACCCCGAGCTTGACGACTTGCGCGCCCATGCCCGACGCGCAGTACACGCCCACAACACCTGCGCCCCGGATGCGCGGGGAGCGATGGCCCCGGAGTTACTGGCGCTGTTCGCAAGCGTTGGATCGGATTGCTTTTTCGAAGCTCCGTTTCACTGCGCGTACGGGATCAACATACACCTTGGCGCGCGGGTGTTCTTCAATGCGGGTTGCGTGATTCTGGATACTGCACCCGTGCGGGTCGGAGATGACTCGATGTTCGGCCCACATGTTCAAATCTATTGCGCCCAACATGCCAAAGACGCCGATGAGCGCGCGCAAGGGCTGGAAATCGGGCTGCCCGTAACGATTGGCCGAAACGTCTGGGTCGGCGGTGGGGCTATTCTGATGCCCGGCATAACTATTGGCGATAATGCGACGATCGGCGCGGGTAGCATCGTAACCAAAGACGTTGCCGCCGGAGATACAGTTGTGGGTAATCCCGCCCGACCGCTTCGGCGCCCCTAGGCACCCTCGGCCTTTTCTTCGAGCGTTAGCCACTCATCCTCAGCCGCGGCCAGTTTCTCTTGCCGCTCGACCAAAGCTTCGGTGGCTTTTTGGAACTTGACCGGCTCGCGAGTAAAGAGTTCGGGATCAGACATGAGCTCTTCCAGCTTGCCGATCTCGGCCTCAAGCCGGGCAATCTCGGCGGGCAGTTTTTCAAGCCGGTGTTTTTCCGAGAATGACAAGCCTGATTTCGGCTGGCTTTCCGACTTCACCTTCGGAGCGGAAGACTTTGTTTTTTCAGTCTTCTTCTCGACAACATCACCCCGTTGGGCGATGTAGTCGGACCAGCCGCCCGCGTAAACGGTTGCACGGCCATTGCCTTCCATAGCTATTGTCGTTGTGGCGACCCGATCCAGAAAATCCCGGTCGTGACTGACCAGCAGAACAGTGCCGTCATAATCGTCCAGCAGTTCTTGCAGCAGATCCAGTGTTTCGACATCCAGATCATTGGTTGGTTCGTCCAGCACCAGCAGGTTCGAAGGTTTCGCCATCAGCTTCGCCAGAAGTAAACGCGCTTTCTCACCACCTGACAAAGACTTAACAGCCGCCCTTGCCTGCGCTTCATCGAACAAAAACTCCTTGAGGTAACCGACCACGTGCTTAGGTTGACCTCCGACCATGACCTGGTCAGCCTTGCCAGATACCCGCATTTCCGGGTCACCGGTCAGACTGTCCCAAAGGGTCATTTCCGGGTCCAGTTGCGCGCGGGTTTGGTCGAACACGGCGATCTCGAGGTTGGTGCCCAGGGTTACGGAGCCCTCATCCGGCTGTTCCTGACCCAACAGTATTTTCAGGAGCGTCGTCTTGCCCACTCCGTTTGGCCCGACAAAGGCCACCCGGTCGCTGCGTTGCACCAACAGGTCCAGGCTCCGTACAATCTGCGTTTCGCCAAAAGACTTCGACACGCCCTTGGCTTCGATCACTTTTCTACCGGATTTTGGCCCCGCCTCCAGCGCCATAGCAGCCGCACCCTGACGCTTGATCTGAGCCGCCTTTTCGGCGCGAAGGGCTTGTAAGGCGCGCACCCGACCCTGGTTGCGTTTTCGCCGCGCGCTGATGCCCTCGACGGCCCATTTGGCCTCAGACTTGATTAGGCGATTCAGCTTGTGGCGCTGCTGGTCCTCTTCTTCCCAGACCTTGTCACGCCATGCTTCGAACGCTTCGAATCCCTGTTCCTGCCGCCGCACCATTCCACGGTCGATCCACAAGGTTGCGCGAGTCAGGGCACGCAGGAATGCGCGGTCGTGCGAGATCAACACAAAAGCCGCCCGGGTCGATCCCAACTCGCGTTCGAGCCATGTGATGGCTTCGATGTCCAGATGGTTGGTTGGTTCGTCCAACAACATCAGATCGGGCGCTTCGGCCATCAGCTTGGCCAGCGCCGCCCGCCGACGCTCACCACCCGAGGCAGTTTCAACCGCGCGTGCGGGATCGAACTTCAACCCTTCTCCGGCGCGCTCAACCTTATACAATTCGCCCGGCTCTAACCCGCTGGAGGCATAATCACCCAGCGTGGCGAACCCCTCCATGCCCGGATCCTGCTCCATGTATCCGACGGATTTTCCAGGCGGCACCACGATGTCACCGTGGTCAGCCTCAACCAACCCGGCCATGACTTTCATCAGGGTGGATTTTCCCGAACCGTTCCGCCCAACCAGTGCTACGCGATCACCAGGCTGAACCACCAAATCAAGTTCGGAAAACACCGGATCACCCCCGAAAGTCAGGGAAATACCGGACATCTGCAACAAAGGAATTCTCGCCATGCCCGCCAGCTAAACCGGTAAGGCCAAAGCGTCAACGGCGATTACCCGACCACAGCCCGCAGCAGACGTTTCCGCGCCGGGGGAATCGCGTCAATCTCAAGCCCGGTGAAGACATGCAGCGTGTTCATGTGGCGATCTACCACCGCGTGATCGCTGACCCAA
Organism: Ruegeria sp. YTSA135; assembly: GCF_059610165.1. NCBI lineage: Bacteria > Pseudomonadati > Pseudomonadota > Alphaproteobacteria > Rhodobacterales > Roseobacteraceae > Ruegeria > Ruegeria sp. YTSA135. Next base: position 238,360 of record NZ_JBXWNC010000001.1, read on the forward strand.
CCGCCCATCATCAAATAGGTGCGTAGCAAAGGCGGCATCCGCAGCATCGCCTTTTTTACGTCCGGTCTGCGGCGCAGACGCGCGGCGAACCGAAAGACATCTGGGGCCTTCACCCGCGGCAACCAGCGTTTTGGCGCAAGATGGCGATGTTTCAGCATGGCGAAGGCGTCCAGATACTCTTTGGTCTCGGTCCCTGCGAAAGAGGAACAGCCAAACAGCATCTCAACCCCGTTTTGATCGACATAGGCGGTCATCGCCCCCCAAGCGACGCGCAGGATGTCCGGGTCGGTCCAGTCAGGATGGATGCAGAACCGCCCCATTTCGACCATCCGGCCTTGGAACCCTTCCAGAGCAGACAGGTCATAGAATTGCGCCGAATAGCTTTGGCCAATCTCGGACCCATCTTCCATGGTCAACATGCGGAAGCAGCAGACTATCTGCCCGCCCTCCCGCATATCTTCAACGAGGATATGAGCGCAGATCGGATCGAACTGATCCTCGTCAGTCTGTTCCGTACCGAAGGCCAACGTCCGAAGCCGCTGCGCCAACGCCAGATCGTGTTGCGACTGCGCAAGAAGGGCGCGGTACCGCCCTTTCCAGAGCAATAATGCCATGGTCGCACCTCCACGGTTGCTGACCGGTTTCCTCTTGCCGCGTCCTTACCACAGACTGCATGACTGTCGTATGACTATCGCGAGATGTGGCTGTTACTCCTGCGATGCACCCGGAATGTTGGCCGGGTTGAAGTTGCCGATGTTACCCAGCAACTGACGAATGAAACCCTGCCCCTGAATTGTGGATTCGGTCACGCGGCGGTCCAATTGGACAACGATACCGTCTTCAAGCCCGAACCGTTCGATGTTCCGAACAACTCCGCTGTCATCAAAGCTGATCGCCACCAGCTCGCGCGAGACCACCTCGGGCTTTTTCGGGCCGTAGTGCCGAACACGGGACCGCACGTAGTAATAGCCCGAATCCCGAACCACACCTGATGAGCTTGGGGCACCAACCGCTTCGGCCACACTTTCGCGGGTGTCCACGCCCACCGTGATCTCGGCCAGGTCCTCGGGGGGCGGGATATATCCATGATTCTTGAACACGGGCGTACACGCACTGGCCGCCGCCAGACAGGCCACAAAGACAAGCGTTTTCGACGCCGGTTTCAACCTGTTCACAAGCTTCAACATTTACACCCTCTTGCCTTGGCCCCGTACGGACCCTATCCGATTACAGAAACCGCAGCCCCGGTTCAACACAGGAAAGGGTCACGAATGAGCAACCAGACATCTCTGCGGGTGGCCGACCTGCCCCAAAACGCACCAACACCGTTTGACTTGCGCCCTGACGCCAAGGCACTAGAGACTATTAAAGACGATCTTGGCCTGCTTGGTCTACGCAAGCTCAGTTTCGTAGGTGATGTGAGGGTACAAGGCAAGCGGGACTGGGCCCTGAACGGCAAACTGGGTGCCACGGTGATTCAGCCTTGCGTCGTCACACTTGAACCGGTGACAACCCGGATCGACATCCCGGTGACCCGAATCTTTGTGGCTAATTGGGTCGATCCCACGGAAGCTGAGTTTGAAATTCCCGAAGGCGACGACACCGAACAGCTTGAAACCGAGATCGACCCAACACTTGTCATGGTCGAGGCATTGTCGCTGGCCCTGCCCCAATATCCGCGCAAAGACGGTGCTGAACTAGGTCAGGCTGACTTTACCGAGCCCGGCAAGCAGGCGATGACGGACGAAGATGTCAAACCGTTTGCAGGTCTGGCTGGTTTGCGTGACGCGCTGAAAAAAGACGAGTGACACAGGCTGGTTTTCCTGTCATAGCAAGCCCTCAGAAAAATCGCTTGAACATGACGAGAATCGCAGTATTTTCGCGCGCTCAACAGAATTTGGGTTGGACAACGTGGGGCTTGTGTCCTAAACGCGCGTCGAACCACGAAAAAAACGAAGAATGAAACCCGGCCCTCAGCGAATCTGTTGGCCCATAGTTATACAAAGGTTGAGACCATGGCCGTCCAACAGAACAAAGTTTCCAAGTCGCGTCGCAACAATCGCCGCGCACACGACGCTCTGGTTGCTGCAAACCCGAACGAATGCCCGAACTGTGGCGAGCTGAAGCGCCCGCACCATGTTTGTGCAGCCTGCGGCCACTACGATGACCGCGAAGTCGTCGCACAGGCCGACGAAATCGATCTGGACGAAGACGCGGCCTAAGCCTTTAAAACAGCAGGCAAGGCATGACTGAACAGCCCTCGCACGCCGGACGGATTACCATCTCGGTTGACGCTATGGGCGGAGATTCGGGGCCCGCAACCGTGGTTGCGGGCATTACCAAATCGGCGAATAAAAACCCCGACATCGCGTTCATCCTGCACGGGCCTGAGCAGACGTTGCGCAAACTTGTCGCAAAACGGCGTGTCCTTGAGGGTCGCGTCGTTTTTCGTGATTGCCCCGATGTGGTCACGATGGAAGACAAGCCCAGTCAGGTGGTCCGCAGTAGCAAGCAGACGTCGATGTGGTCGGCGCTCGAGTCTGTGCGACAGAAAGAGGCGCACGGCGCCGTTTCCTGCGGCAACACGGGCGCGTTGATGGCCCTGTCGATGATACGGCTGCGTAAATTACCGGGTGTGAACCGCCCGGCAATTGCGATTCTGTGGCCATCCCGCAACCCGCAGGGGTTCAACGTTATGCTGGACGTAGGCGCGGATGTGCGTGCCGACGCCAAAGATCTGCTGCAATATGCGCTGATGGGTGCGTCTTACGCTCGAAACGGGATGGCACTTGAACGCCCTCGGATCGGCCTGCTGAATGTGGGTACCGAAGAACACAAAGGCCGCGCTGAACTGAAAGAGGCGCACGCCTTGATCGCAGAGTTTGCTGAGCAAGCAAATTTTGACTTCGTGGGCTTTGTCGAGGGCAGCGATATTCCCGGTGACAAAGCAGATGTCGTTGTAACCGATGGATTTACGGGCAACGTCGCAATCAAGACCGGTGAAGGTACGGCAAGCCTGATCGGCGAGCTCCTGCGCCAGGCTTTTAAGTACTCTCCACTATCCCGTCTGGCCTCGGTGCTGGCCATCACGTCACTCAATCGTCTAAAAAAGCGCATTGATCCGCGCCGCGTGAATGGTGGGGTCTTCCTGGGCCTCAATGGAACAGTGGTAAAATCACATGGTGGCGCTGATGCCACCGGAGTCTCGGCAGCAGTCAAACTGGCCTATACCCTGGCACAGTCTGGTTTCGCCGAAAAATTGGCGGCACGGGTTGCATCGACAGCCGAGCTTGCACAAGATGCCGCCCACACGCCGTCAAAGGCCGGCGAATAACAAAAAAGGCAGTACCCCCGAATGGCAGGCCGTTCAGTTGTCGTAGGTGTCGGACATTATTTGCCAGAGCGCATCGTTCCGAATTCCGAGTTTGAAAAGACGCTTGATACAACGGATGAGTGGATCAGAACCCGCTCGGGGATCGAACGTCGGCATTTTGCCGCAGATGATGAAAAGACGTCGGATCTGGCCGCAAAAGCAGCCAAAGCCGCGTTGGACGATGCTGGTCTGACCGCTGACGATATCGATGCGATTGTTCTGGCCACTTCGACAGCCGACCTGACCTTTCCCTCTGCTGCCACCATGGTTCAGGCGCAGTTGGGCATGACCAAAGGGTTCGCTTTTGATGTTCAGGCGGTATGCGCCGGATTTGTCTTTGCGCTCAGCAATGCCAACGCCCTGATCTTGTCAGGACAGGCCAAGCGCGTGCTTGTCATAGGGGCCGAAACCTTTTCACGAATCATGGACTGGACAGACCGGTCGACCTGCGTGCTGTTTGGCGATGGTGCGGGCGCCTTGGTGTTGGAACTGCAAGAGGGCGAAGGAACCGCACAGGATCGGGGCATTCTTGCGATCGACCTTAACTCGGACGGACGATACAAGGATCTGCTTTATGTCGATGGCGGCGTGTCCACCCAGTCGACAGGTCATTTGCGTATGCAAGGCAATCAGGTCTTCCGCCATGCCGTTGAAAAACTTGCAAAAACGGCTGAAACCGCCTTGGATTCCGCTGGCCTCAGCAGTGCTGATGTTGACTGGATCGTGCCCCATCAGGCCAATATCCGGATTATTCAGGGCACTGCCAAGAAAATGGGTCTGTCGATGGATAACGTGGTCGTCACCGTGCAAGATCACGGTAATACATCGGCTGCGTCTATCCCGCTTGCCCTGTCCGTGGGCAAACAGCGTGGCCAGATCAAACAAGGCGATCTTGTCGTGACCGAGGCCATTGGCGGCGGCTTGGCCTGGGGCGCGGTGGTTCTGCGCTGGTAACCGGCGCAAATCAGCTTACACACAGGCGCGCAATTCATTGATATTGACAGCGAATTTCCCCTCGCCATATTCTCGGTAAGCAACAGGGGAAAAGGTATGGGCGATAAAACACTGACCCGAATGGATCTGAGCGAGGCTGTCTTTCGTGAGGTTGGCCTGTCACGCAACGAAAGCGCGCAACTCGTTGAAAGCGTTTTGAATCATATGTCCGACGCACTGGTGCGTGGTGAACAAGTGAAAATCTCGTCTTTCGGCACGTTCAGCGTTCGGGACAAGACCGCCCGCATCGGCCGCAATCCCAAAACCGGTGAAGAAGTTCCGATTCAACCGCGCCGCGTTCTGACCTTTCGACCGTCGCACCTGATGAAGGATCGCGTCGCCGCAGGGAATCGAAAGTAAGATCGGGGCGGCACGGTCATGAGCAAGTCCCCCGACGCGTTTCGCACCATCAGTGAGGTTGCGGTCTGGCTGGACGTTCAGGCTCATGTATTGCGATTCTGGGAAAGCCGTTTCAGTCAGGTCAAACCGGTCAAGCGCGCCGGCGGGCGGCGCTATTACCGGCCTAACGATATGCGTCTTCTGGGTGGCATCAAGAAATTGCTGCATGAGGATGGGATCACCATCAAAGGTGTGCAACGTATCTTGCGCGAAAAGGGTGTGGCATATGTCGCCGCACTTTCCCCAAGCTTGGACGACGTGGGAGAGGCGGACACCGCAGCAGACGAAAATGTTGTTGTACCGTTCACTTCGAAACCTGTACAGACGGGCGAACAGGTCAAAATGGACTTGGGCGAGAGTGAACCCGCCATTGGAACAGTTGCACCCGCAGCGCGGGCAAAAGCTGCATCGCCCGAACCTGAGACAAGACCCGAGCCCACCAGACCGGACGGTCAGGATAAGGCACCTCAGAAGCGCGGTATTGCAACGCAAGCTTGGACCCGAATGGATTTCGATGACCAGCTTTTGAAGCAGATTGCTCCTATGGCAAAGGACCTGCGCGCCATTCTGGAGCGTATGGAAAACCGAACGGCGGGATAAGAAAAAAAGGCGATGATTTCCTCTTGCCCCTGCCGGGAAAGTCTTTATGAACACCTCAACGTCGGGCTATGGCGCAGCCTGGTAGCGCGTCCGTCTGGGGGACGGAAGGTCGCAGGTTCGAGTCCTGCTAGCCCGACCAAATCACACCGACGTTTATGGCAGACAGGCCAGATCCCGCTCTGGCATCAGGGGGGATCGGAATGACAGGTGTATGCCCGAACCAGCAGATCGAAGCGATGATCGCGCGTGGTGAGATCACCGCCACCCCCGAGGTGATCTCTGCACAAGTTCAACCCGCGAGCCTTGATTTGCGTTTGGGAACAGTCGCTTACCGGATCCGTGCGTCGTTTCTGGCAGGCGAAGGACGCTCGGTCGTAGATCGGCTGGCCGAGTTTGAGATGCACCGAATCGATATCTCGAACGGGGCGGTTCTTGAAAAAGGGTGCGTCTATCTGGTGCCTTTGATGGAGTCGCTGGCGCTGCCCAAAAGCGTAACTGCAGTCGCCAACGCCAAAAGCTCGACCGGGCGGCTGGACCTGTTAACCCGTGCAATCACCGATGGCGGAACAGAGTTCGACCGCGTGCCTGCGGGCTATGCTGGCCCTTTGTACGCCGAAATCTGCCCCCGTTCCTTCTCGGTGCTGGTCCGGCCGGGAATGCGGCTGAACCAGATTCGGTTCCGCCAAGGGCAGGCCGTGCTGAGCGACGCAGAACTGACCGCGTTGCACCGTGACTCGCCATTAGTTGACGGGCCGGCGGTGATTCAGGACGGGCTGGGCTTTTCGGTCGACCTGCAACTGCCCGACACTGATCTCGTCGGCTATCGTGCCAAGCCACATACAGGCGTGATCGATCTTGACCGGATCGGAGAGTACGATCCGCAGGAATACTGGGAAGAGGTGCGGACAACGGATGGCCGCATCATTCTGGACCCCGGCGCATTCTATATACTGGTCAGTCGTGAGGCGGTGCACATCCCGCCCATGTATGCCGCAGAGATGGCCCCCTATCTTGCCATGGTTGGTGAGTTTCGGGTGCATTATGCCGGTTTCTTCGACCCCGGCTTTGGCCACGCCGCAGCAGGTGGTGCGGGATCACGCGGTGTGCTGGAAGTACGCTGCCACGAAGCACCGTTTGTTCTGGAACACGGTCAGGTCGTTGGTCGACTGGTCTACGAAAAAATGGCCGAGATGCCCACGCAGCTTTATGGCTCGGGCATCGCGTCAAACTATCAAGGTCAAGGCTTGAAGCTTTCCAAACACTTCAAAGTTGACTGATCAGAATTTCATAAACCGACGCATCTGACGCGTTACTTTCTGTGCCTGTCCCAGTTGTTGTGACGGGCGTGGTCCTGTGGTGTTGCCGCGCTTGGGTGCATCGGCGCCTTGCTCCGACCCGCCACCCATTCGGCTTGCCACGTCAAAGCCCTTGTCGACGCCTTTGTTGATGAGGCGACGCATGACCTGACGGACGATCATGTCAATGATCCGATTGGCGTTCATAGTTCAACTCCATTTCCTGAACCCTAACATAAGCGATCAGTGTGGCAACAAAAGGCCCCGCTGATCACTCTTCCTCGAACAGCTCCGTCTGATCTTCGTCTTCTTCGTTTTCCCCTCCCTCGCCTAAGGGAATAGTGCCGGGCGGTGGGCGGTTTTCCAGCAACCCCGCTGCACGCAGTTCTTTGAGCCCAGGCAGGTCGCGGGCGTTTTCAAGCCCGAAATGGTCAAGGAACTGCGGCGTCACCACAAACGTCACCGGTCGGCCCGGCGTCATGCGGCGGCGACCCAGCCTGATCCACTCCATCTCAAGCAATTGATCGATGGTCCCGCGCGAAACCGAAACGCCGCGTATTTCCTCGATCTCGGCCCGGGTGCAGGGTTGGTGGTATGCCACGATGGCCAGCGTCTCGATCGCGGCACGGCTCAACTTGCGGGTCTCAACCGTTTCTTTTTGCATCAGAAAACCCAAATCCGGGGCCGTTCGAATGGCCCAGGCTTCGCCAACACGGGTAACCCGAACACCGCGACCCTCATAGCGTTTCTGAAGCATTTCAACGGCTTGCGCTGCGTCGCTACCATGCGGCATACGGGCCTCAAGATCGGCGATCGTCACCGGTTCGGCGCTGGCGAACAACACGGCTTCGACCATGCGTTCCTGCTCTGCCATTGGGGGCGCTTCGAACAGGGTGCCGGTGCCTTCGTCTTCGGGGGCTTCAGTCACGGTTGTCAGTCCTCTTGCGCAGTTGGATTGGGGCAAAGGTTTCGGCCTGCTTGATCTCCATATGTCCTTCTTTCACCAATTCCAGCGAGGCCGCGAACGTCGCCGCGGTGGCTGACCTGCGACGCACTGGGTCAGCATCCCAGCCTTGAGGCAGATAAGTCTCCATATCCGTCCACGTACCTGCAAACCCGATCAAAGGGCGCATCCGTTCCAGCGCCTGTTCCATGGTAAACACCGCATCGCGATCCATGACAAAGGGGCGGAATTCGTCACGTGTTCGAATACGCGCATATCCCTGCATGAGGTCCAGCAAAGTGGCCGAATACGTCACCGTGCGGATGCGAGTGACATCCTCACCCTGCCCGCGTTTGAAGAAATCGCGCCCCAGTTGGTCCCGCGCCATCAGACGCGCGGCGGCGTCACGCATGGCCTGAAGGCGTTCAAGCTGAAACGCCAGATGCGCGGCCAGCTCTTCACCAGATGGTCCATCGTCATCGGGATCAGGGGGCAACAGCAGGCGAGACTTCAGAAAGGCCAGCCAAGCCGCCATCACCAGATAATCTGCGGCCAGTTCGATGCGCAGCGCACGCGCTTTCTCCACAAAGGCAAGATATTGATGCGCCAGTGCCAAGACCGAGATTTTCCGCAGGTCGACTTTTTGTGTGCGGGACAAGGTGAGCAATACGTCCAACGGGCCTTCGAACCCGTCGACATCAACGATCAGCGCTTCGGCCGCAAGGCGATCCGCGACCGAGACCGGGTCTTCGCTGAAAAGGTTATCGTTCATACACCTGCCCGCCCATTAGGGCAGATAGTTCCGCTTCGGCAGCTTGGATGTCAAGTTCCACAGGCTTTTGACGCATAGCCAGCGCCCTTTCTGCGCGTTTCTGTGCCTGTGCAGTCATTTCTCCGGCCGCAATCAGAACCTTTTGGCGGGCGGCGAACGATCCGTTGCAATGCAATACGACGTCGCACCCGGCGCTCAGCGCCTTGCGCGCAATATCCTCGGGCGCGCCGCTGAGGGCTTTCATCGAGATATCGTCCGTCATGATCAACCCATCAAAACCGATCTTGTTGCGGATCAAGCTGATCATGGCGGATGAAATCGTGGCTGGTTGCGGGTCGATAGCGTCATAGACCAAATGCGCGGTCATCCCCATCGGCAAGGCGTTGAGGGCGCGAAACGGCGCAAAATCCGCTTGTTCCAGCGCTTCTTGCGTCAGGCTCACATGCGGCAGATCGTGGTGGCTGTCCAAGGTCGAAAAGCCATGCCCAGGCATATGCTTGAGGACTGGCAAAACACCCCCGTCCAGATGCCCTTGTGCGACTGCGCTTCCGATTCTGGAAACCACTAACGGATCAGAGCCATAGCATCGGTTTTTCAGGAACGCGTGGGTGTCCTGGCGCGCCAGATCGACCATCGGGGCGCAGTTGCTGTCAATTCCAAGCGCAAAAAGTTCGTGGGCAATCAGGCGATAGCGTAGATACATGGCCCGTTCGGCATGATCCCCGGCACGCTGGACGTGATCAAGCGGTGGCTTCCAGTCCCGTGCCAACGGGGCGCGCAAGCGTTGAACCCGGCCGCCCTCCTGATCGATCGTGATAAGGCAGTTGCGGCCAACAGCGTTGCGGAAGTCATCGCAGAGAGCACGCACCTGATCCGCGGTATCAATGTTTCGGGCGAACAGAATGAACCCAAAGGGGTTCATTTCACGAAACAGGCTTTTTTCTTCGGGCGTCAGGCGAAAACCTTCCGCATCGCTGATCGCCGCGCCGAACGTCACCGAGCGGCGACCGGAATACAATCAGCGCCCTGCGCCTCAAGCGCCGCACAGAACTGGCGCGAGTCGCTCAGGTCGTCAAAACCGACAACGCGCAGGCGGTAAAATGTCCGCCCGCCACGTGAAGTCTTCTGGATAACCCTCTGCTTGCCAACCATATATTCTCCAAATCGACCATTCAATCTACCCCATTCAGCCGATGCAACATCAGGGCTTTCATACGCCCCCAGCTGGGCCATTCTTGTGCCCTTGGTCAACGTGTTTGGGTCCACATCCAGACCCACCGCCGCCTTTACGGCAGCGTTGATCGCATCCTCAGTGCTCTTGCTGGTCGAAAACCCACTCGGTCTGGAACGCGCCGGGCGGGTAATCGGCCGCAGCGACCGGCGAACACCCGGCAGGGCTGCCAGTTCTGGATCGGGCAGAAGCGCCGCCAAATCGGCGGGATCAATTGCGGGCTCTTCTTCGGGTGTTACCAGTGCTGCAAGCTGCACTCCATCTTCGGTCGTGTTGTCGATTTTTGCCGCCTCGCCTGCCAGTTCAGCGACCAGAGCATCCACGTTGCCTTGGCGCAACCGCGCAGCTTCCTGATCGGAAATCTCTTCCTGCACGACATGCACGGCCGGAGTGGCACTCAAGGGTTCAACCGGAATATCCTCATCCGCCAAAGAAACCGGGCGGGGCGCAAGGATCAACCTATCCGCCGGAGGCGCTGCAGTCCCGACTGCAGCCACAGTATTCACAGCAAGCCCTTGGTGATCCGCAGGCGTTCCGCCCGGGTTTTCAGGCTGAATTCGCATCGGTCCTTCGATGGCTCGCACCACCGGCACGCCGCTGACGTCCCGCATGACAAGCTTGTAGCCCCAGACACCGATCCCGGCGACCAACGCAAGCGATGCAACCGCTCCCATAGCATTCAGGATACGACCCAGCCCCGCAACACGCGGTGCCTCATCATAGTCCGGCAAATCCTCGGGGTACTCATACCCATCCTGCGGATACGGTTGATTCGTATAATGCATATGCTCGGGGCGCGCCTGCCCCGCGTAATCGTAACGTGCCATGTCCGCCTCACCGCCCGTTTCGCGCCGGAAAATAAGGCGCGCGGGTCATTTCTTGCCTACCTCAAACCGGCGCGTCGGGCGGAGTTTGTTACCGCATCTCCTGCGCCGGAGTGACACCAAGAATACCCAAGCCTGCTGAAATCACAACAGAAACAGCCCGGGCCAATGCGATTTTCGACTGGCTTGTGGCAACATCGCCATCTTGAATGAAGCGCAGTTGGGTTTCATCGTTGCCCTTGTTCCACAGCGCGTGGAAATCGCCTGCAAGCTCGTACAGGTAAAATGCAACGCGATGCGGCTCGTTTGTGCGCGCCGCGATTTCGACCAGACGCGGCCATTCTGCAAGCTTCTTGGCAACCGTCAGTTCAGAGGCGTGGTCATTCTTGCTCAGGTCCGCGCTGGCAAGGGTGGCGTCATCGGCGGCGATACCGGCTTCGGCAGCACGGCGCAGCACGCTCATGACGCGGGCATGCGCGTATTGAACATAAAACACGGGATTTTCACGGCTCTGCTCAAGCACCTTGTCAAAATCGAAGTCAAGCGACGCGTCGTTCTTGCGGGTCAGCATGACAAAGCGCGTCACATCCGGGCCGACCTGATCCACCACGTCGCGCAGGGTGACAAAGTTCCCTGCCCGCTTGGACATCTTGAAAGGCTCGCCATTCTTCCACAACTTCACCAGCTGGGTCAGCTTGATATCCAGCGGCACCTTGCCGTCCGACAACGCTGACACGGCTGCTTTCATCCGTTTGACATAGCCACCATGGTCTGCACCGAATACGTCGATCAGCGCGTCAAAACCACGGGTGACCTTGTCATAGTGATAAGCGATATCTGGGGCGAAATAGGTCCAGCTGCCATCCGACTTCTTGACCGGGCGATCTACGTCGTCGCCATGTTCAGTGGATTTGAACAGCGTCTGCTCGCGCGGTTCCCAATCTTCGGGCTTTTTGCCCTTGGGCGGCTCCAGAACGCCTTCGTAGATCAGGCCTTTGTCGGATAGCGATTTCAGCGCGGCTTCGATCTTGCCAGTGCCGTAGAGCGATTTTTCTGAGAAGAACACATCCATCTCAACGCCCAGCGCCTTCAGGTCATCGCGGATCAGATCCATCATCGCGTCGGTGGCAAAGTTGCGCAGCTCTTCCAACCACTCGCTTTCCGGTTTGTCGATCAGGCTGTCGCCGTATTTCTCTTTCAGGGCTTCACCAATCGGGATCAGATAGTCGCCGGGATAGAGCCCTTCGGCAATCTCAGGGCTTAGACCGTTCGCCTCACGGTAGCGTTCATAAGCCGAGCGCGCCAGGACATCCACCTGCGCGCCACCGTCATTGATGTAGTATTCACGCGTCACGTCATGGCCGGAATACGCCAGCAAGCTCGCTAGCGCGTCCCCGAACACCGCCCCCCGCGTGTGACCCACATGCAGCGGTCCGGTTGGGTTGGCCGAAACATATTCCACGTTGACCTTCTGCCCATGGCCCATGGTCGAGCGGCCATAGTCGGTGCCCTTTTCCAACACTGCCGCCAGAACGCCCTGCCACACCGTCGGTGCAAGTCGCAGGTTCAGGAACCCCGGCCCGGCCACCTCGGCACTGATGATCCGGTCATCCGCTGCCAGCTTCCCGGCCAGCACATCAGCAATGTCGCGCGGCTTCATCTTGGCGGGTTTTGCCAGCACCATTGCTGCGTTCGTCGCCATGTCGCCATGCGCCGCGTCGCGCGGCGGTTCGACCGCCACGTTGTCAAAATTCAGCCCCTCAGGCAATGTACCTTCGGACTGCATCTGCGCCAGCGCGTCCAGCACAAGGCCGCGGATCTCGGAAAACAGGTTCATTTCGGATGTCCTTTTGCTTGTCGGGCGGTTTAACACGCGATGCAGCAAGGTCAATGGAAGCAGTCAGTTTCCGACCCGATAACCAGTCAACAACAGCAAGGCAGGTCGTGTGCAGGCACGTCTAGGTGCGCTCGGACAGCTAGCGGCCCGTCAACTTTTTGTGGTCCTGAAGGGCAAAGCGGTCAGTCATTCCTGCAATATAGTCCGACACAATCCGGGCCAACGCAGTTTCATCTTGGGCAGCCTCGATATCACCGTGCCACCGTGTTGGCATCTGTTTGGGATCAGCAAGGTAGATCGGAAAGAGCTCCTCAACAACTTTGCTGACCTCGGCCCTAACTTTCATCACACTGGGGGCGCGATACATGCGCGAAAACAAAAACGTCCGGATCTCTTTAAGCTGCGACCACAGGCCGACTGAGAACTGAATCACGGGATAGCTCAGGTGCCGAATATCCTCGACACGTTGCGCGCCTGATGTGGCGATAAGGCTGTGCGACGTGTCAATCACGTCTGAAACCATGACACCAAAAACACGACGCAACGCCTCGTGCCTGCGGCGGTATGGGTCAAGCCCGGGGTATTTTCGGTCTACTTCGGCGTAACAATCACCCACGATGGGCAATTCCCGGATTTCTTCATCGGTGAACAGATTGGCGCGCAACCCATCCAGCAGATCGTGGTTATTGTAAGCAATGTCATCAGACAGCGCCGCCACCTGCGCCTCGGCGCTAGCATGCGTGTGCAGTTCCAGATCAAAGCTGCTGTTACATTCGGCCAAAGCCCAAGGCAGCGCACCGACTACAGGGCCGTTATGCTTGGCAATTCCCTCCAAGCACTCCCACGTCAGGTTACAGCCATCGAACTCGGCGTAATGGCGTTCCAGCTTGGTAACGATACGAATGGCCTGAGCGTTGTGGTCAAATCCTCCATAGGGCTCCATCAGCGCGTGCAGCGCATCTTCTCCGGTATGACCGAAAGGCGTGTGTCCAAGATCATGTGCCAAAGCGACAGCTTCAGTCAGCTCGGGGTTGAGACCCAAAGCACCGGCAATCGTGCGGGCCACCTGGGCGACCTCAATGGAATGGGTCAGACGGGTTCGGTAACTGTCCCCTTCATGCTCAACAAAAACCTGCGTCTTGTGTTTGAGCCTCCGAAACGCGCTGGCATGAATGATCCGGTCCCTGTCACGCTGGAAACATGATCGGAAACTGCTTTCTTCCTCGGGCACAAGCCGCCCCTTCGCGCGGCCCGGGTCCGAGGCAAATCCCGCTCTTTCCAAAGGTCTTATCCTTGTCGCCTGTCCTAAGGTTTCATATATTGTAGCGTGGTCGAGAAATAAACCTTTGGAGTCCGGCATGAATCTGCCCCCAACAGTCACAGAACGCGCTTTTGAACGGTTAGCCGAAATTGGCGCCGCGGATCAGGGTCAGGCCCTGCGGATCGCAGTTGAAGGCGGCGGTTGCTCCGGTTTTCAGTACGAAATCGCGCTGGACAAACCGAAGGAGGACGACCTTGTATTAGAAGGCAAAGGGCAAAAGGTCATTGTCGACTCGGTTTCCCTGCCATTTCTTGAAAATGCCGTTATTGACTTTACCCAGGAACTGATTGGTGCACGGTTTGTCATTGAAAATCCGAATGCGACCTCTTCCTGTGGCTGCGGCACGTCCTTTTCTATGTAATCGCCAGCGGGGGCTTTGCCCCCACACCCCCAGGATATTTCCAGCCAGATGAAGCAGGGGTCCGCTCTCCGACCCTTTCGCCGGAGAGCTTCACCTGGCGCGGTCATCGGCGTCCCCGCCTGTACCGCAGAACTTTTATTGCTCAAAACAGTTAAGGATCCGTTACTTCATTTGGCCAAAAATATCCCGGAGCGCGAGGCAGAGCCTCGCAAACCCTCTCTTCGACTTGCCGTTAGGGCGGTTCTGCGCGATAGGTTGCCATAAGGCTTCGGAGGATCGCGCATGAAAATCGCCACGTTCAACATTAACGGCATCAAAGCGCGGGCCGAGACTCTGCCGCGGTGGCTGGACGAGGCGCAGCCCGATGTCGTTTTATTGCAGGAAATCAAATCGGTTGATGAGAACTTCCCGCGTGAGATGTTCGAGGAACGCGGGTACAATGTCGAAACCCACGGCCAGAAAAGCTTTAACGGCGTTGCGATCCTGTCGAAGCTGCCGCTCGAGGATGTGACGCGCGGGCTGCCCGGAGATAACGAGGACGAGCAGGCGCGCTGGATCGAAGCCACGGTAATTGGCAAAAGCGCCTTGCGCATTTGCGGGTTGTACCTACCCAATGGTAACCCCGTACCGGGCCCGAAATACGACTATAAACTAGCTTGGATGGAGCGGCTTTATCATCGCGCAGCTGATCTTCTGACCAGCGAAGAGCTGGCGCTGATGGCCGGTGACTATAACATCATTCCACAAGCTGAAGACGCCGCCCGCCCAGACGCCTGGCGCGAGGATGCCTTGTTTCGCCTTGAAAGCCGCGCGGCTTTTCGTAAAATCCTGAACCTTGGGTTTACCGAAGCATTCCGGGCACGCGTTCAGGGTCTTGGCCACTACTCATTCTGGGATTATCAGGCAGGTGCCTGGAACAAGAATGACGGTATCCGGATTGATCACTTTTTGCTGACACCGCAAGCCGCAGACCTAATGCGCGATTGCCAGATTGATGCCGCAGTGCGCGGACACGAGAAACCGTCGGATCACGTTCCGGTCTGGGTCGATCTTGACGTTTAAGGCGTCAGGCCGTCGCGTCGTAGGCGTAGATCCACTCGTATCTCTTGGAAAGCCGGGGGCCGATGGCCTTCAGCGCCAATTGTGCCGCCAGACGCATTGGACCGCGCAGGTGAAAATTCCGCGCGTTTGACCCTGCGGTGGCAACCACCTTTTTTGTTCTTGTAAGACGGCGGGATTCATAAGCGGCCAGCGCCTGTGCTGCTCCGGATTGCTCTTCAAAGGATTGCGCCAGCACCCAGGCGTCCTCGAGTGCCAGACAAGCCCCTTGCGCCATGAAGGGCAGCGTTGGATGCGCGGCATCGCCAAGCAGGGCCAACTGCCCGTTCTGCCAGTTTTTCGCCACGGGACGCAGAAACAAAGCCCAGAGGTGTGTCTCGGTCACATCCGACAGGATATCTCGCACGCTCCCTCCGAAATCTGCAAAACGCGCGCGCAGTTCGTCGGGGTCACCCTGCAGACGCCAGCCTTCCTCTTGCCAGTCCGAACGTTCTTCGATCGCGACCACGTTCATCAACTGTTGATCGCGCAGAGGATAGGTCACCACATGACGTCCCGGCCCCATCGTTAGCGAGGCGCACGGCATCAGTTCGCTGATCGCCCAAGGAATAACCGCGCGCCATGCGACTTGATTGGTAAACTGCGGTGTCTCCGCTCCGTTCAGGATAGGGCGTATGGCGCTGCGGCCCCCGTCAGCCGCAATCGCGCAGTCACAGCGCAGAGACTCGCCCGTGTCTAAAACCAATTCGGCTTCGGTCGGATGCTCGTGAACCTGCACCACACGCGCACCAAGGCGAATTTCTACGCCAGCCTCTGTTGCCGCCCGATGCAGCAGGTCAAGAAGGTCCGCACGGTGATAGTAGTAGGTCGGTCCAGCGTCGGGCGCAGGGATGCGGCTGATGACGCGACACTCGCGATAATCCCGTATGATCGTCCCATGGGAAATCTGCGCATCTTCCGGCACGTCTTCCACGACACCTAGCGCGCGCAGAACCGCAAACCCATTGGCGCTTATCTGTAACCCCGCCCCGACTTCGCTCAAGGCCGGGGCTTGTTCCAGCACCGTGACCTGCGCCCCGCGTTGCTGCAGCGCCAAAGCCGACGCCAGCCCCCCTATTCCACCACCAATGACGTTAAACTTTAAGCCTTTAAGTTTCATAGTGTGGATTTAACGCAAAAACGCCAGAGCAACAGGCCCTGGCGTTCGTGTTTTCCAGAATTGTGCAGCGATCAATCGTCGCGGTGCACCTTCTCGCGGCGCTCGTGCCGTTCCTGCGCCTCAAGCGTCATGGTTGCGATCGGACGCGCGTCGAGACGTTTCAGCGAAATCGGATCGCCGGTCATCTCGCAATAGCCGTACTCACCTTCTTCGATGCGGCGCAGGGCCGAATCGATCTTGGCAACCAGTTTACGCTGACGGTCCCTGGTCCGCAGTTCCAGCGCGCGGTCTGTTTCCTCGCTCGCCCGGTCTGCAACGTCCGGAATGTTGCGTGTGTTGTCCTGTAGCCCTTCGATCGTATCGCGGCTACCAGCCAAAAGTTCGTTCTTCCAATCCAGCAGCTTGCGGCGGAAATACTCAAGCTGGCGGTCATTCATGAAAGGTTCATCTTCGGCCGGGCGATAATCTTCCGGCAGAAAAACTTCCTGCTTCATCTTTGCTCCCTCGGTATAGCCAGTGACGTCGGTTGCTGATGTTTCACCTGACATTTGGCACCCCCTTCTGCGGAGCGTGTATCCGACGCGCGTGCGAATGTCACTACACAAACGTCAACGTGATACTTTATGGCTCAGACCTGTTATTTATTGAGACACAGAACACCAAAACCTTGTTTTTCTATGGAAAATATCGGGCAAAATTTGGGCGGCACAAGACCGTCATGGCACGTCAGAATGCTGTGATCGCCAGAAAAAGGTGGACTCACTGTGAATTTCCGATCACGGGACGTCGCGGCCCGCTTGTCAAAATCATCGCCCCTCTGTAACCCGAACAGCACAGTTTGCGCCAAACCACACGAGGGGCCCATGACCGCACGCTTTCAAGGCACAGCAGAATATGTCGCCACAGATGATCTGACTATCGCGGTAAATGCTGCCGTAACGCTCGAGCGGCCCTTGCTTGTGAAAGGTGAGCCTGGCACCGGCAAGACCGAGTTGGCCAGGCAGGTAGCCGGAGCACTGAACCTGAAGATGATCGAATGGAACGTCAAATCGACAACCCGCGCGCAGCAGGGTTTGTACGAATACGATGCGGTCAGCCGGTTGCGCGACAGCCAGCTTGGCGAAGAACGTGTGCATGATGTGTCGAACTATATCCGCAAGGGGAAACTGTGGCAGGCGTTCGAGGCAGATGAAAAAGTCGTTCTTCTGATCGATGAGATCGACAAGGCCGATATCGAGTTTCCCAATGACCTGTTACAG
This sequence comes from Ruegeria sp. YTSA135, assembly GCF_059610165.1. Classification (NCBI taxonomy): domain Bacteria; kingdom Pseudomonadati; phylum Pseudomonadota; class Alphaproteobacteria; order Rhodobacterales; family Roseobacteraceae; genus Ruegeria; species Ruegeria sp. YTSA135. The sequence goes on from NZ_JBXWNC010000001.1 coordinate 255,786, forward strand.
GAGCTCGATAAGATGGAGTTCCACGTCTATGAGACAGGTGAGACGATCCGCGCCAAGCACCGCCCCATCGTCATCATCACGTCGAACAACGAAAAAGAACTGCCCGACGCCTTCCTGCGCCGCTGTTTCTTTCATTACATCCGCTTCCCGGACGAGGCGACCATGCGTCGGATCGTCGAGGTTCACCATCCGGGTATCAAAGACGCGCTTTTGACCACCGCACTGACACAGTTCTATGAGCTTCGCGACACGCAGGGGCTGAAGAAAAAACCGTCTACCTCTGAGGTACTGGATTGGTTGAAGTTGTTGTTGGCGGAAGACCTGAGCGCAGAGGACCTGAAACGCGATGGCGTCAATGCCCTTCCCAAGCTGCACGGTGCGTTGCTGAAGAATGAGCAGGACGTGCACTTGTTCGAAAGGCTTGCCTTTATGGCACGCAGCAAACGCTAAACAACAGACCATATTCAGATCGCCGCTTGCGTTGGACGGGTCTGGCTGTCAGCATTGCAGGTGGCGGTCCGGTCGAACCGGACCAGGTTGGATCGGGACAGAACGGGACACTGTGATTGGCTGACACTTTGACCATCCGCGCGCTGCGGCCCGAAGACCGACCACAGTGGTCCGAGATGTGGCGCGACTATCTGGCCTTCTACGAGACCACCGTCTCGGACGAGGTGTATGCCACCACATTCGCGCGACTGCTTGGCGACGACCCACATGATTTTTCATGCTTTGTTGCGGAACGCGACGGTCAATTGCTGGGTCTGACGCATTATCTGTTTCATCGTCACGCGTGGAAAATCGAAGACGTCTGCTATCTGCAAGACCTTTTCGCCCGCCCCGAGGCGCGTGGCACGGGTGTTGGGCGCGCGCTTATTCAGGCCGTGTATGACGAGGCTGACCGCCGGGGTGCCCCTTCGGTCTATTGGCTGACGCAGGAATTCAACCACACCGCCCGCAAGCTTTATGACCGCATCGGCAAGCAAACGCCGTTCATCCGGTACCAGCGCTCATGATACGTTGGGCTGCTCTTCTTTCAGCAGCGGTGCTGGCTGGCTGCGCAACGGTTGAACCGGTCGGAGTTCCCACCCGCGTCAAGGCGATTGAAGAGACGTTGCCACCGGCAAAGACCTTCGCGCGCGCGTCGCCAACGCCTCCGGTCCGGTCAAACGCGAATATCGCGTCGGATTTCGTGTCGTTGCATTTTGCGCTGGAAGGTGGCGCGCAATTGCCGGTTTTCACGCGGTTTGAAACGTCTATCACCGTACGTCTCACCGGCTTGCCCACGCCCTCGATGCAGCGGGACCTAACTCTGTTGCTGAACCGGCTGCGGCGCGAGGCCGGGATCGACATCCTCCAAATCTCGGACGGCACCGCCAACATCACGATCGAGGCCGTCAGCCAGGATCAAATCCACGAAATTCTGCCGCAGGCCGCCTGTTTCGTGGTGCCCAATTCTTCAAGTTTCGAAGAATATCGCCGCGACCGCCGCAAACAGAAAAGCAGTTGGAGCCGCCTGAACAGCCGCGAGCGCCTGGGTATTTTTGTCCCGTATGACGTCAGTCCGCAGGAAAAACGCGATTGCTTGCATGAAGAGGTTGCGCAGGCGCTGGGGCCGCTGAACGATCTCTATCACCTGCCGGACTCGGTGTTCAACGATGATAACATCCACACCGTTCTGACGGGGTTTGACATGCTGATACTACGCACCGCTTATGCGCCCGAGTTGCGCAGCGGCATGACGCGCGAACAGGTTGAAGCCGTCCTGCCGGGCGTGCTGAACCGTCTGAACCCGCGCGGAAATACCCTGCCGGCACAGCCGCTTTCCGACACGCCGAGAGAATGGATCAATGCGATTCAAAAATCACTGCGCCCGCAAGTGAGCACCCAGCGGCGCATGCGGGCCGCGCAGAGGGCCGCGCAAATCGGACAGGAACAAGGCTGGACCGACCACCGTCGCGCCTATCCGTATTACGTGATGGGACGCATGGCGCAGTTCGACAACCCGCAGAAGGCTTTGCAGAACTATCAGCTTGCCCTGCAATACCTGCGCGCCGCACCCGGCACCGAGGTGCATCAGGCATATGTTACGACCCAAACTGCTGCCTTTGCCCTTGCACGTGGCAAAGGACCGGAGTTTCTGCCGGAACTGGACAAAGCCATCGGTGTCATGACACGGGCCGAGAACGCCTCGCAACTGGCGACGTTGCTGCTGTTGAAATCCGAAGCGCTCAATCAGGCCGGGCGTTCCGCTCAGGCACGTTCCGTCAGGCTGGACAGTCTTGGGTGGGCGCGCTACGGGTTCGGCTCGGAAACAGTGGTCCGGTCGTTGATGCAAAACGTTGCCGAAGGACCCGCCAACAGCAGGGGCGGATAGCGCATGGTCGTAGTTCTGGGAATGGCGTTACTGGGGGCAATCCTTGGGGCGATAACAGCGCGCAAACGCAAGGGCAGCGGTGCAGACATCGCACAATATGCCGCTGGCTACGGTATCGCCTTTGCTCTGCTGGGGTTGGTTTTGTCGCTACTCCTAGTGCGGTTTGTGGCCTGACCGATGTTTCTGCCCTTCTTCGAAAACCTCAGGAAATCCGGCGTTCCCGTTTCATTGCGCGAATACCTGACCTTTCTGGAGGGCATGAAAAAGGGTCTGGCGACCTATGATGTTGAGGCGTTCTACTACCTCGCGCGTGTCTCGATGGTGAAAGACGAACGCAACATCGACAAGTTCGATCGCGCCTTTGCCGCCAGTTTCGAAGGCTTGGATGCGATAAGCTTCGAACAGGTGCTAGAGGCGGTCGACATCCCTTCTGACTGGTTGGCCAAGATGGCTGAAAAGCACCTCTCCGATGAAGAAAAAGCCGAGATCGAAGCCCTTGGTGGTTTTGACAAGCTGATGGAAACGCTGCGCGACCGGCTAAGCGAGCAGCAAGGCCGTCATCAGGGCGGCAACAAGTGGATCGGGACGGCCGGAACCTCTCCGTTCGGCGCGTATGGGTATAATCCCGAAGGTGTCCGCATCGGCCAGAAAGAAAGCCGCCATAAGCGTGCGGTCAAAGTCTGGGACAAGCGGGAGTTCAAGAACCTGGACGACACGGTTGAACTGGGCACCCGCAACATCAAGGTCGCGCTGAAACGCCTGCGCCGCTGGGTGCGCGAAGGCGCGGCGGAAGAGCTTGACCTTGATGGTACGATCCGCGCCACCGCCGAACATGGCTATCTGGATGTCAAAACACGACCCGAACGACACAACGCGGTAAAGGTTCTGCTGTTCCTGGATGTGGGCGGTTCGATGGACCCGCATGTCAAGGTGGTCGAGGAATTGTTCTCGGCCGCCCGGACCGAGTTCAAGCATCTGGAATATTATTATTTCCACAACTGCCTGTATGAGGGTGTCTGGCGTGACAACCGCCGACGCTGGGATCAACAAATACCCACGTATGAGGTGTTGCGGACGTATGGCTCGGATTACAAGTGCATCTTTGTCGGCGATGCCTCAATGAGCCCCTATGAAATTGCCTATCCGGGCGGTGCGAACGAGCACTGGAACCAGGAGTCCGGTCAGATCTGGCTGCAGCGCGCGCGCGAGCAGTGGCCGTCAAACCTGTGGATCAATCCGGTGCCGGAAAAACACTGGAATTACACCCACTCCATCGGCATGATTCAGGACATCTTCGAGGACAGAATGGTGCCTATGACATTGGCCGGGCTTGAGCAGGGAATGCGTGAGCTGACACGTTAATCGACGGCATCTGATTGTTAAGTGACAGGGCCACTCAGCAACTGCTGTTCGTGGGCACGAATGGCGCACCCAACGATTGCCTTGCCTTCATTGCTTGCGATGACAGATGCGATATCGCACATGCAAATTTATGCTTCATGGTTTTCCATGTTGATTTGAGTGGCCTCAGGATTTTCTGGGTGGATCCATATTCGAATAACCTAGGCGTCGTAGGACACGCCAACCGTGCCCAAGTAGAACTTACGACTTTTTGATTGCCCTTGTCGCCAGACGCACCCATATCTTAGGCATGTTTCGATTTACCCCCATCCTGCTGGCAATCGCCTATGCCCTTGTGATGTATCGGGTTTCCGTCTGGCGCACGCATCGCGAGCTGGATGCAAAATCAACCGAACTGGCAGATCCGGCGCTGAAACGCATGACCGATCGGCTGGCAGCGGCGTTGGAGATCGAACGCGTTCCCGTCTATATCTACGAAATCGACCCCGTGAATGGCCTTGCTGCGCCTGATGGTCGAATTTTCATCACGCGTGGCTTTTATCGCAAGTTTCGCAGCGGAGAGGTCTCGGCCGAGGAAATGGCAAGCGTGATCGCACACGAGTTGGGGCATGTGGCCTTGGGTCACGCGCGTCGACGCATGATTGATTTTTCGGGCCAAAACGCGATGCGGGCGGCGTTGATGATGCTTCTGAACCGTTTCATCCCCTTCATCGGGGTGTGGATTGCCAATGCTCTGACCCATCTTCTCGCGTCGCGTCTGTCACGCGGGGATGAATATGAGGCCGATGAATATGCCGCCGCCCTGCTGACAAAGGCAGGGATCGGGATCGGGCCGCAGAAGTCCCTGTTTCACAAGCTGGAAGACCTGACCCAGCAGCGGGCCGGTGTCGTTCCTGCTTGGCTGATGAGCCACCCCAAAACCGACGAACGCATCGCCGCGCTTGAGGCGCTTGAGCAACGTTGGGGCACAGAAGCCTAGACAGGCGCGGCAATTCGCTTGCCTCGGGATAGGCCTTTAGCTGGCCAACGCCTTCCCCAAACGCGGCAAGCGCGCCTTTTTCATCAACGCCCGCATGGCCCATTGGTCGCCGGACAATCGATTAGCCTCTGACAGCACACGCGCGGCAACATCCCCCATTCCGGCGGGGTCAATTCGCCAGAACCCGAGTAACAAGCCGTCAGGGTCGCGGCGGTCAAGACCTTCTTCCGACAGAATGTTCCTTGGAAAATCCTTTGCATTGACGGTTACGATAACGTCCGCCGATGCCCCCACTGCCGTTGCAAGAACGTGAATATCGGCGCTGTCAGGCAGCCACAGCCGCTGTTCAAGCCCCGGATTCGCGTTGCGTTCGGCCTCTGGCCATTGTGATTGGGTCAAGGCGATCTCGGCACGGGCCTGAACCTCACCTTCCGGTCCCAGTTTGCGGGCTGCGCGAGCCCATTCTTCGAGGATTCGTGCAGACCACACCGGCGTAAAATGGCCCAGCCTGGCGGCGCCCAGCAGCATCTCTCGCATCACCGTGGGATAGATGACGCAGGTATCAAGAACTGCCTTCATAGCCGATAGAACACGGCCTTGAGGTAGCCACTTTCAGCCAGTTGCGGCAGTTGCGGATGGTCAGGGCCAGCGAAACCCGTATGGATCAGTTGAGCCTGTCGCCCTGCCCGACCAATCCCACGTGAGGACGCATCGCGGAACCGGCCCAGATCAGCCGCATGCGAGCATGAACAGAGACCCAGATAGCCACCGGGCGCCACCAGTGGCGCAGCAAGGCGCGCGATGCGTTCATAGGCGCGCAACCCTGCATCCAACGCCTGTTTCGACGGCGCAAAGGCGGGTGGGTCGCAGATGACCACGTCGAATTGCGCGCCCTCCTCACCCAGTTGCGTCAGCACGTCGAAGGCATCGCCTTGGCGAGTCTGCAAACGATCTGCAAAGCCCGAGGCCCGCGCGCCTTCCGTGGCCAGCTCAAGCGCCGCAACCGAACCATCAACGCACAAGGCGTGTTCGGCCCCTCCGGCCAGCATGGCCAAACCGAAGCCCCCCACATGGCTGAACACGTCAAGCACTTTTGCACTCGGCTGCACCAACCGTGCGGCGAAGGCATGGTTTGGGCGCTGGTCGTAAAACAAGCCGGTTTTCTGGCCACCGGTCAGGTCCGCCATGTAGATCGCCCCATTCATCGGCACAGAAAGCGGCGCGTCAGGTGCCGTTCCTCGCAAAACCTGGTTTACGTCATCTAACCCTTCAAGCCCGCGTGTGCGACCCGAGGCGTTTTTCAGAACAGTGGTCACACCTGTCACAGCAACCAGCGCGTTGGTCAGGGTTTCCAGATGCACCTCGGCCCAGGCGGCGTTGGGCTGAATCACGCAAGCCTCACCAAAGCGGTCGATAATCACACCGGGAAAGCCATCCGCCTCGGCATGGATCAGGCGGTAGTACGGCGCGTCGAATAGGCGTTCGCGCATCTCGAGCGCGCGGCGCAGGCGGGTTTCGAACCAATCGGCATCCAGTTGCGCATCCAGATCGCGGTCCAGCACACGGCACATAATCTTCGAATCTGGGTTCACGGCGACCAACGCGATTGGGGTGCGTTTGTCGTCTTCGAGCACCGCCAAAGCGCCCGAGGGGATTTTGCGTGTCCGGCGGTCGGTCACGATGTCATTGGCGTAGACCCACGGGAAACCATGGCGCAGGCCGCGCGCGTTGGCTTTGGGTTTCAGTCGAATACGGGGGCGGTCGGTGGTTTGGCTCATGGCGCCCTCTTAGTGGCGAACGCCTCCGGGGAAAAGCCCTAGCGGGGCCTAGACCGCCACCCGCCGCGCCGTTTCGGTACCTTGGCCGATTGCAACCCCTCGGCCAGAACCTGCGTCATAGGATGATCTGCCTCTTGCGCGGCATAGGCGGCGTGAAGATCGTTCAGCGCTTGCGATTGATCCCGATCAGCAGGCAGGCTAAGTGCCCAGTCCAGAAAGATACTGCGGCATTCGGGCAGCGTGATCCCTTCGATACGATAGGCTTCGCGGATCAGACCCTTGTGATCGTTTGGATCATTATTGCGCGGCATCCTGCCCCTCCTCGATCACGCGGCCGATGATATCGGCGGCGGCGGTATAACTCTCTTGCAGCGCTGCCTGCAACTGTTCGACCTGCTCAAAGCCAGTGGCCCGGCACAGGAAGGCCGTGCCGCCCTCGCCGATCTTGTCAGCCTCAATAACTTTGCCAGACAACAACCGGGCAGCGCATTGCACGGACCAGCATAGATCATAGCACGCCTTGAGATTTTGCGCCTGAGCGACGTCCAGTAATCCGGCTGCGACAGCACCGTCCAACCCGCTGGAGACATCACGCTGCGCAACACCGGATAGCAGGGCGCCGGTTTCCGCCACCAACTCGATATCCATCATTCGCCCTGCACCATTCTTGACATCCCAGATGCCCGCAGGAGACTTGGCTGCCGCCAGACGCGCCCGCATCTCGGCCACTTCGCGCAGAACCTTATGGCGATCTACGGGCTCAGACAGAAAGGCGGCGCGGAAAGTCTCAATATTCTGCGCCAACCCTGAATCACCGGCAACCACGCGGGCACGGGTCAGGGCCAGATGCTCCCACACCCAGGCCTTGTTTTGCTGGTAGCTGATGAAACTGGCCAAGCTGGTCGCCACTGGCCCCTGATTGCCCGAGGGGCGCAGGCGCATATCGACCTCGTACAGCCGCCCCTGCGACATCGGCGCTGACAGTGCTGTGATCAACGCCTGCGTGAACCGGGCATAGTATGTGCGTGTAGCAATCGGGCGCGGTCCGTCAGACATCTCCTGATCCAGCGGGTCATAAATCACGATCATGTCCAGATCGGATTGCGAATTGATCCGCCCTGCCCCCAACGATCCCATACCCAGAACCGCGGCCCCGCGTCCCGGCGCAGGCCCGTGTTTCTTTGCGAATTGTTCGGTAACGCAAGGCAGGATCGCTGCGATTACGGCGCTGGCCAGTTCGGCATAGTATTGCCCGGCCTTTACGCCGTCGATCAACCCGCGCAGGTGGTGAACACCGATACGGAAATGCCACTCCTTGCACCAGCGGCGCGCAAAATCCAGTTTCGTTTCATAGTCATGCTCTTGCTCAAGCGCCTGTTCCAACTCGGCCTGCAAGACTGATCGCCCGGGCCAAGCGGCAAAGAAGCTGCCACCGATCACCGCATCAAAAACCGATGCGTTGCGCGACAGATGCGCCGCCAGCGTGTGTGAAGTACCCACAATATCAACCAGTAGATCGATCAAATGCGGGTTTGCTTCGAATAGGGAAAACAGTTGCACGCCAGCAGGCAGACCTGACAAGAACCCGTCCAGCGCCAGCAACGCCTCATCCGGTTTCGCCGTTTTCGAAAGACGCGTAAGAAGCTCGGGCTTCAACCGTTCGAATATCCGCCGCCCGCGTTGCGAGCGGAGCGCTGGATACGTGGTCCAGCGGGCCAGAACACCTTGGTCGAAATCGGCCTCTCTGGCCGGTGCAGGCGTCGATGAGCCGGGGGCAAAGAACCCTTCGGTCAGCTCATGTACCTCGGTCAGACGACGGGTTAGATCGGCAGACAGCTCTGCGCCGTCAATCCCCATCAGACAGGCCACCCGCTCAATCCCGTCTGCAGACTGCGGGACCTTGTGGGTCTGCGCATCATGGACCATCTGAATGCGGTGTTCGACCTGACGATGCGCGCGGTAGTGATCGGTCAGTTTTTCCGCTGCGGCCTGAGGGATCCAGTTTTTTTCAGCCAGCGCAGACAGACCGGGCACGGTGCCGCGCACCCGCAGGTCGGGGTCGCGCCCCCCGGCGATCAACTGACGGGTCTGAGTGAAGAACTCGATCTCCCGGATACCGCCCTGCCCCAGTTTCATGTCGTGGCCCGGTATGGTCAGTGCGCCACCGGTTCCTTTGTTCTCGCGAATGCGCAGGCGCATGTCATGGGCGTCCTGAATGGCCGCAAAGTCCAGATGGCGACGCCAGACAAACGGGCGCAGCGTATCAAGGAATCGCTGCCCGGCAGCGATGTCACCCGCGCAGGGGCGTGCCTTGATGTAGGCTGCCCGCTCCCACGTGCGGCCCAGACTTTCGTAATAACGTTCAGCCGCTTCAGCCGCCATGCAGACCGGTGTTACCGCTGGATCAGGGCGCAGGCGCAGGTCGGTGCGGAACACATAGCCACCTGCGGTTTTATCGCTGAGCGTGGCGCAGAAATTACGCGTAGCACGCACCATACCGTGCCGCGCCTCGTAGAAATCATCCGGGTCAAACCGAGTTTCGTCAAACAGCACAATCAGGTCGATGTCCGAGCTGTAGTTCAACTCAAACGCGCCCATCTTGCCCATAGCCAGGATGATCATCCCAGCGGCTGTTTCCACGTCGTCCGGCCCCATCCCTGGCAGTTTGCCACGACGGATGAGTGCTGCGATTTCGGCCTTTGCGGCCACATCCGCAGCCAGCGCCCCAAACTCCGTCAACGCCCCAGTCACCTTTTCCAGCGGCCATGCGCCCGCCAGATCGGCCAGCGCGGTCAGCAGCGCCAGCCGCCGTTTGGCCTGTCGCAATCCGGGTTTGAGCTGGTCCGGCGGAAGACGGCGCGCGGCGTCCATCAAATCAGCCAATGCCTGGTCGGGGTGCAGCAAGGCACCGGGCAGCCAATCACGCTCTCTCTCAATCAACCCTTTTAGATAAGGGCTGCTACCCGCTGCGCCTGTGATCAATTCGCACTGTTCCGGCGTAACGTCCGCCACGGCGCGCAAGGCTTCCTCGCCAAGCGAGGCATCGAAGGCGCGCGGTACGCGGTGAATTGTCAGCGGCGCAGTCATCGGAACTCCAACGGGGTGTCCTGACTGAAGCTGTTGACCCAAACGTCATTGCGGCGCTCCCACAGGGATGAGATCAACATCGCCTCTTGCACATCAAGTCCTGTGCGCTGGTAGTCGGCGCGGTAGCTCAGTAACACCATGTCCGGGGTCAAAACCCGAAGCTTAGCTTGGCTCAATTCGTACCGGGCCATTGTTGGCGCATCGGCAAACTGACTGACGTGATCATCCCGATTTGCAAACCCGGTGGGGTACACTCCCAGAAAATCCACACTCAACAGTGCACGATCAGCCGACGCATTGCCATCGACCAGCGCGTTCCAAACCTGCTTTTCCAGTGAAAGTATATCGTCAAGCGCAGGAGTGGGCTTATCTTCATTGATTTGCATGTCCGAAACCTGCGCCCGATAACGGCGAAGGTCAACCAGAGACCGCTCTTGATCTGTCAATGTAAATCTTTTTCACATAGACCCCTTGCAACTGGCCTTGTACATCCCATCTTTAGAATGTGAAGACGATTTACATCAACCCCGGAGATACGAAATGACCGCACTGTCCGACCACGCCGTCCCTGCAAACCCGGGATGGCTTTACCGTGCCGAGGCCTGGATGGATGACAAGGGCAAAGGCGCCTGGATCGCCGCCATGGTGCTGGGTTTCATCTTTTTTTGGCCTGTTGGCCTTGCCCTTCTGGCCTATATGATCTGGAGCAAACGCATGTTCAGCAAATCCTGCAACCGCCGCAAGTCGTGGCAGAGTCACATGAGCGCCATGAAACCGTCGGGTAACAGCGCCTTTGACGCCTACAAGTCGGATACACTCGCCCGGTTAGAACGGGAACAGCAAGATTTCGAAGCTTTCCTGCATCGCCTGCGCGAAGCCAAAGACAAGGCTGAATTCGACCAGTTCATGGACGAGCGCGCCCGCGAAAATCGCGATGAAGGCGACAACGGCGAACGCGCCTGATCCGATCTTGCCCTGTCCCGGATTTAGGGACAGGGTATTCCCGCACAACTATTCGGAAAAACTGAATGACCCACCTACCCGATCCAGACAGCCAGCCCGAATTCTATCAGTCGGTGGTGACCAAACGCTTTGTAGCGTGGCTTTTTGATATCGCTTTTGTCTCACTGCTGTGCATCGTGCCGGTCTTCCTGACGCTCGGCTTTGGACTTTTCTTTCTACCGCTGATCTACGCTGTCCTCAGCTTTATCTATCGCGTGGTTACGATCGCAAACGGATCCGCCACGTTGGGCATGCGCTTTATGGGCATCGAGTTGCGCGATGCGTTCGGATCGCGCCTGGATATGGGCAAGGCCGTGGCCCATACGGCCGGATACTTTGTCAGCATGGCGTTTTTTGTGGTGCAAATCATCTCGGTCATCATGATGCTAACGAACGCACGTTGCCAGGGTTTGACGGACTCGTTCCTTGGAACAGTCATGATCAACCAACGGGCATAAATTCAATCAAGTGAATCACTTGGCGGCTCAAGGAACCGTTGCTATCATCCCGTTTCAGGAGAGACGGGACCTTCATGCGACACACGCTGCCAATTGCGCCGCAATTCTATGTAACCGCACCCCAACCCTGCCCTTACCTTGAGGGCAGGATGGAGCGTAAGTTGTTCACAGCCCTTCAGGGGGAAGGCGCTGATCAGTTGAACAATTCCCTGTCGCAACAAGGGTTTCGCCGGTCGCAAAACGTGCTTTATCGCCCATCATGCACCGATTGCGCCGCCTGTTTGTCGGCGAGGATCGACGTCTCGGCCTTCCGCCCCAGCAAGAGCCAGAAACGCACGGCCAAGCGCAATTCTTACCTGCAGCGCCGGGCAAATTCTCCGTGGGCGACAGACGAGCAATACGAGTTGTTTCGTCGTTATCTTGACACGCGCCATGCCGATGGCGGCATGGCCGATATGGATGTGTTCGAGTTCGCAGCGATGATCGAGGAAACCCCGATCCGCAGCCGCGTCGTCGAGTATGCCGATCCCGACACCAAAGAACTGATCGCGGTTAGCCTTACGGATGTTCTGGATGACGGTCTGAGCATGGTTTATTCGTTCTATGACCCCGAGCAGCCGCAAAGCTCATTGGGGACATACATGATTCTGGATCACATTGATATCGCGCGCGAGGCTGGCCTGCCTTATGTCTATTTGGGTTATTGGGTTCCGGGCAGCCCCAAGATGGGTTACAAGGCGCGGTTCGCTGGTCTTGAGGCTTACATGCAGGGTGAATGGCGCCGTATCAAAAACCCTGACGATTTGAACGAATCCACCCATCACCCGCTGTCCACAGCCCCCATTGCCGAACAGGTTGCGGGTATCCAATTACCTGATCGTCACCCCACCAAAGGCTAATCACACATGCATCAAACGCTTCATGCCGTCACCCTTGTGGTGCCGGACTACGATGCCGCTATTGCCTTCTATACCCAGACGCTCAATTTCACGTTAACGAAGGACATCGACCTTGGCGGCGGCAAACGTTGGGTGCTGGTGACGCCTCCGGGAGCCGACTCAGGCTCATTGCTGTTGGCGCGTGCACAAGGCCCTGATCAGGTCGCCGCCGTCGGAAACCAGACCGGAGGTCGCGTCGGCTTTTTCCTGCAAACAGATAATTTTGAACGCGATCACGCGGCGATGTTGGCCAACGGCGTCCATTTCGAAGAAGAGCCACGCCATGAACCCTATGGCACGGTGGCTGTCTGGCGCGATCCATTTGGCAACCGATGGGATTTGCTCCAATTCTCTGAGTGAGCCGCTCCCCTTACCCAAGCTGGAGCGGGTTTGCGTTGTCGCCTAAACTATCGGGCGTGACGAATCTGGTGTCTCAGCCTGCTGACCGAACCTAACCAAATCGCAGCAACAAAAAAAGCCGGAGACCCGAAGGCCCCCGGCTGTGTTCTTTTATTCCGAACGGATCAATTCGGGATCAGATCCGGAATGATCGTGACAATCGACGGGAAGCTCCACAGAATACCAATCCCAACCACCTGGATAATCACGAACGGTATGATCCCTCGATAGATATGACCGGTTGTCACCTCTTTCGGCGCGACGCCTCGCAGATAGAACAAGGCAAACCCGAACGGTGGCGTTAGGAACGAGGTCTGCAAGTTCACGGCCACCATGATCGTCACCCATTTCGGGTCAAACGAGCCGCCATAAATCACCGGGCCCACGATTGGGATCACGATGTAAATGATCTCAAGGAAATCCAGCACGAAACCCAGGATGAACAGCACGAGCATCACGATCAGGAAGACAGTGAACTCATTGTCGAAACTGCGCAGGAACTGCTGGATATAGTGCTCACCACCGAAGGAGATCACAACCAGGTTCAAAAGCTGTGACCCAATAAGGATGGTGAAAACCATCGAGGTCACCTTGGCCGTCTCACGCACGATTGGGGTCAGAACACCGCCTGAATACAGCACCCAGCACGCAAAAATCAGACCGAACAGCGCGTAGAGATACGCTGCGTAGGCAATGAAGAAGGCGATCCAGCTTTCAACTGACACACCATCCTGATTGATCCGCAGGTCAAAGTTGATCCCCATCAGCATGCAAATGATGATGGCAAGAGTTGACCAGATGATCACCTTGCCCGTCAGGCCCTGATCCTGAAGCTTGCGATAGGCCGCCAGCATGATCGCACCACCCGCACCCAGCGCTGCGGCAGGAGTTGGGTTGGTGATACCACCCAGGATCGAGCCAAGCACCGCGATGATCAGAACCAGCGGCGGGAACACCACCCGGATCAGATCATTGGTGGCGCAGCGTTCGGCCGCGAATTTGCAGCCATAGATTGCCAGCGCAAATGGCACCGCCAAGAGAAGGAAAGTGGTTCCGGACGACGTTGTCGGAGAGATCGCCACAAGGTCAACCAGCAGCATCAGCAGAAGTCCAATGGCCCCCACGATCAGCGGCTGCGTCGATTGTGAAGGGGCAATGCCGCGGCCCATCAGCAAAGTCAGACCCAGCAGTACGACGATGACCGCAACACCAGTACCAATCGGAGCTGCCGCAGCAATCTTGGCATCCTGTGCGGCGGCCAGTTCTTCCTCGGACAGGCGTTGTGCCTGCGTGACGCCACCGGCTTCGTCCAGCGCCTGTTGCTCGGTCACGGCCTGATCCCAGGCGGATTGACCGTGAAGTTCGATCATCGAGGCCTTACATTCTTCCGATACGTTTGTACGCAGCGAAGCGCCCTCACCAATATCCGAAAACGCCGAGACAGTGATGTTCTGGCTACCAATGATACCCATATTGCCCAACAACAGGACGCCAACAATCAGAGCAACAGGCGCACCCAAAAGCCAGGTCAGACCTTCGCTGCGGGTAATCGGCTCACCACCGCCGCCGCCAAGCTCAACCGCCGGGGCTTTCTCGGGGTTCAGTAGCGCGTAGCCAAAGGCATAGAGCGCATATAGCAACGCAAGCATGATACCCGGAAGCAAAGCCGCCTGGAACAATGTCCCTACCGAAACAACCGCAGGCTCACCCAGGTAAGTCAGTGCGTCCGTACACCCGGCTTCAACCGCGCGGGTTTCCTGTGCAGTTGAATAGAGATCGCCCGCCAAAGTCCCCAACAGAACAATCACGATTGACGGCGGGATGATCTGCCCAAGCGTTCCCGACGCCGCGATAACACCTGTCGCCAGTTCCGGCGCATAGTTGTTCCGCAACATGGTCGGCAGCGCCAGAAGGCCCATCGTCACAACGGTCGCGCCCACGATCCCGGTCGATGCTGCCAGAAACGCGCCAACGACAACGATCGAAACGGCCAGACCGCCCGGCAAAGGACCGAAGACGCGCGCCATTGTGGTCAGCAGATCATTGGCGATCTTCGACCGCTCCAGCGTGATCCCCATCAGGACGAACATCAGGACGGCCAGCAGTGTCTCGATCGCTTGCCCCGCCAAGACGCGTTCGTTGATACGGTTGACGATAAAGGACACGTTACGATCCAGCGCGAATTCCCAACCCGAGGGGAAGACCGGCTCGCCTATCCTTGGTAATTCCGGGAATCGGAATATGGATATCGACTCGGGTTTTACCCCCGAGTTCACCAGATCCCGATAGGCTTGCGTGCCTGTGTCGATCGCTTGGTGTATCAACAACCCGGCGCTGTCCAATGCCGCGATGATCCCGAATGAGATGATACCGGCCCCACCGATGGCAAAAGCCACCGGGAACCCGGAAAGGATACCTCCGAAAAGGCAGAAAAATACGATAATGAGGCCTATTTCGACGCCATCAAGTCCGAATAGCATTGTCTTGGTCTCCGTCCTTAATGAGCGCCTTCGTAGGCTTCTTCGCCCTCGCCAAGGCTGTCCTTGTCAAGGTATTTTCCATCACTCTCCGGCCCTTCGACATATTCAAGATACGACCGGTACAAGAATGCGACTGCCTGCAGAAACACCAGCCCGGCAAACGCCACCAGCATGATCTTGAACAGGAAGTACGCGGTGAATCCGTTGGGGCTGAAGCCGATGGTCTCGACATTCCATCGCATTGCCCTGGCCTTCATCAAAAGACGATCCAGTGTGTCGCTGGCCGATGGTTTCGGCACGATCAAATGCCGCCACATGAAATACCAGCCATACATCCAGACCAAAACCGCTAGTGGCATCATGAAGAAGACAGAGCCCAGCATGTCGACCACCTTTTTGGTGCCGAACCGCGCTGGCGCATACAGCAGGTCAACGCGCACGTGTCCGCCTTGGACAAACGTGTAACCCACACAAAAGGACACCACCAACGCGTTGTAAAACTTCAGCATTTCTGCATACCAGCTGATGTCAAATTGCACCGGAATACCAAACGCGATCACAATGTCGGGCCTTGTGAAAATGCGCTGCATGATCACGATGATGATCTGTTGCAGCACCATCAGCAGACCGGCCCATGCAAAGAACCTGCCAAGGGTATTTGTGAATCCTTCAAGCACCCTGACACAGCCCCACATGAAGGGGTTGCGAATTATACCGATGACCGTGATGACCAGAAGAATTGCAAAAACGGCAAAGAAGAACTCAACCGACCCGCCATAGTAGACGAAGCGCATGACAGCTTCTTTGTCGGACCAATCCAGCCAAAGGCCCGGATGGGTCACCGCGTAGCCGATATTGTAAAAGGCTTGCGCCAGATTTTGCAGAACCCAGACTATCCCGCCGCCGATTGCGGCAAGAGCGTCGGTCAAACCAACCGAGCTGCTATCGTCCATGATGTCCCTCACTCATCTGAATGTCCGTGGCCTCTACTTTAGCAGGGGTCCCCAGATTCAGAGAATATCTATTGAAAAGAGGCCCCACATGCGTGAGGCCTCAAGGATTTCAGGCTGTTACTTAGCCACCCAGAACGCGAACACGTTGTTGGACATAGTAGCCGTCGGATTTGTTGATCCACGACGCCGATGTTGCCAGCGATTCCTCGAACGAACCGCGGATTTTGGCGAACAGTTCGTCACCCATGTTCTCGTCCATGACTTCGGCAGATGCTTTTCCGAACGCATCCCAGACATCATCCGAGAATTGCAGCGTCTTGACGCCCTGCGACTGCAGGCGTGCCAGCGCGGCACCGTTGTTGGCCAGCGTTTCTGCCAGCTGATAGTGGGTCGTGGCCATCGACGCGTAACGCATGATTGCCTGTTGCGCAGGGGTCAGCTCGTTCCAGACGTCCAGGTTAACGGACGACGACAGACCCGAGCCCGGCTCATGGAAGCCAGCGGTGTAGTAGACCTTGGCAACTTCCTGGAACCCGGCGCGTTCGTCGGCCATCGGGCCAACCCACTCCAAACCATCCAGCGCACCCGAAGACAGCGCCTGATACAGTTCACCACCGGGAATGTTCTGAACGGATGCGCCCAGTTTACCCAAAACCTTACCGCCCAGACCGGGCATACGGAACTTCAATCCGTTGAAATCCGCGGCCGAGTTGATCTCGTTGCGGAACCAGCCACCGGACTGCGAACCCGAGTTACCTGCCAGCAAGCCTTTGAGGTTAAATATCTGGCCCAGCTCGTCATGCAGCTCTTCACCGCCGCCGTGATAGTACCAGTTGGTCAGTTCCTGTGCGGTTCCGCCAAACGGAACAGCGGTGAAATAGGCGTAACCGGGGTGCTGACCGATAAAGTAGTAGTCGGCCGAGTGATACATATCAGCCTGACCCGATGAAACGGCGTCGAAAACTTCCAGCGCGCCCACCAGTTCGCCCGGTGCTTTCTTTTCAATGGTCAACTGACCGTCGGACATCTCGCCGACCATCTGCTCCATATAGGTGGCGGCGTCATCCAGAACGGCAAAGCCGCGCGGCCAGGATGTCACCATTGTCAGGGTCCGCTTACCCTGAGCATAGGCAGGTGCGGCCAGCGCCGTCGCTGCCGCCGCGCTGCTGCCCAGTGCGGTGGTTTTCAAAAATGAACGACGATCCATTTAGTCAGTCCTCCCAAAGTCGTGGTCTGCCCGTTGGGGCAGTTGATCGTTTTCAGTGTCGGGCATCATATCGCTGCGACCAGTGAAGAAAATACCTATTACTACGTAGAAACCGCCTTTCTTTGGGCCAAACCGTTGGATTTGCCCCTGATTATTTCGGTTTTGGCCCCACCTCCGTGTCCTCGGACGGCTGGACTTTGCTTTTTGCGCAAAATTTGCATATCGCAGGGGTATGGGGAGATTCCGGAACGTCTTTCGACCAAACTATGCGCAGAAGCTGTCACTGCTGGCCACGTTGCCGCTCATCGTTGCGGTGGCCGCGATTGCGATCCTTGTGGCGGACCAATCCCGCAAACTCGCCGAAGGCGAAATTGTTCAGCTTGAGGCACAGCTTATCGAAGCCAAGAAGGCAGAATTGCGTAACTACGTGACCCAAGCCCGCAACGGATTCTATTTCGTCTACGGTTCTGCTCAACCCGATGATCAAGAGGCAAAGGATCAGGTGACGCAGATCCTGTCGGCCATGATCTATGGCGATGACGGGTTTTTCTTTGTCTATGACTATGATGGTAACAATCTTGTCAGCCCACGCCAGACCGAGTTCATCAACAAGAACTGGAGCGGCCTGACCGATAGCGAAGGCACGCCGATTGTGGACGAATTGATTCGTGTCGCCAGGCAGGGTGCTGGGTATCACACCTATCTTTGGCCGAAACCCTCAACCGGGGAAGAGGCGCAGATGATCACCTACGTGACCAGTTTTCCCAATTGGCAATGGGCGGTCGGCACCGGTGTTTTCATAGACGATGTCGTCGCCTCGATCGCCGCAGCCCGAGCCGAGGTCGAGGCCCGCGTGCAGCGGACATTCTACTATATTGGCGGGATCACGCTGGCCGCAGTCCTGATTGTTTTTGCCTCAGGTATGTTCCTGAATTTTCGCGAGCGGCGACTGGCGGACGCCAAGCTGAAAGAGTTGACGCAGCGGGTGCTCGACACGCAAGAGGAAGAACGCGGTCGCGTCGCGCGGGAACTGCATGACGGTATCAGTCAGATGTTGGTTGGCGTGCGCTATGCATTGGACAACGCTCGTCGTCGGCTTGAGCGCGGGGACGACGAGGCCGCCCGCGACCCTCTCTATAAAGGCATAGAAAATCTGGGCACTGCCATCATCGAGGTCCGCCGCATCAGCCGCGATCTGCGCCCTGGTGTCTTGGACGATCTGGGCCTCGGTCCTGCGTTACAGGCGCTGACAGATGATTTTAGTGAGCGTACCGGCATCGAAACAGAATTCTCAACTGTAGTTTTCCGCAACCGGCTGGATCAAGAGGCCAAGATCGCGCTTTACAGGATAGCGCAGGAAGCCCTCACCAATATCGAGCGTCACGCAGATGCGACCCGCGTTACCATTGACCTGCGCGGCCACAAGAAAGGTGCAACGATGCGGATCACGGATAATGGCCGCGGTCTTCCGCGCGAGCCGGGTCATGCAAGCTCGGGCATCGGGTTGCGCAATATGCAAGAGCGGATCGAACAGCTTGACGGCTCCCTGCGGATTCTGTCATCACGCGGCCCGCAAGGCGGCACCGTGATCGAAGTCACCCTACCCCTCAGCCATCTGCTGCCGCCACAGGAAGAAGCCACACCGAACCGAAAGGCCGGCACATGATGATTAGAGTTCTGATAGTCGATGACCACCCGATGGTGGCCGAAGGGATTCAGTCGATCCTTGAAAGCTATCCCGAGATCGAAGTCGTCGGCACGCTCGGAACCGGGCAAGAGGCCGTCGATCAGGCCGCTGATCTGGCCCCTGATGTCATCCTGATGGATTTAAACATGCCCGGCCTTGGCGGGCTGGGTG
This sequence comes from Ruegeria sp. YTSA135, assembly GCF_059610165.1. Classification (NCBI taxonomy): domain Bacteria; kingdom Pseudomonadati; phylum Pseudomonadota; class Alphaproteobacteria; order Rhodobacterales; family Roseobacteraceae; genus Ruegeria; species Ruegeria sp. YTSA135. The sequence continues at coordinate 274,664 of NZ_JBXWNC010000001.1, forward strand.
CCACCGAGATCATTCTCGAACGCCTGCCGGATACGCGCATCCTGATCCTGTCGATGCATGACAGCCCGGAATATATCTCAACCGCGCTCAGTCATGGCGCAAAGGGCTACGTGCTGAAGGACGTCCCTACGGACGAGATTAAACAGGCTATCGACGCAGTGATGCGGGGTGAGCGGTACCTGTGCACCGGCGCCAGCGGCTCGCTGCAACCCAAACTGGACGGCACGCGTGATGCACTGACGGGGCGTGAACAGACAATTCTGCTCGAACTGGCGCAGGGCAAATCCAACAAGGAAGTTGCGCTGGTCCTCGACATATCGGTTCGCACGGTTGAGACGCATCGCAAGAATATCAAGCGCAAGCTCGGCATTTCTTCAACCGCTGGCCTGACCCGATACGCGATGGAGCACGGCGTGCTTCAGGGCACCAGCCCGGGCTTCTAGACGCCACCGCAGCGCGCAGCGCTGCCCGGCCCAACCGGCGGACATGCGCCCCCGGCGCATCGACAACGGGCGGGAGTGTTCATGGCCAGAGATTTACGATCTTGGCCGAATATCCTGACCAAAAAACACCAGCGTTCCATCTTCGTCGATAACGTGAAACTCGCGCTGTTGATACGGCTGGTCGAAAGGCGGACGCACACGCCCCTCGGGCAAATCCACCAATGACAAAACGCTTGGCAATCTTTTCGGAAGCTGCAGAAAAACCCCACGCGGTCACAATAGAAACCAATCTGCTTTGCAAGGGCGCGCACAAAACAAACGGCGTAAGCTGCAAAATCTTAGGTATCCGAGCCTCTGGTTTGTCTAACATCAGCCTGACACAGCTTAGTCCAGTAGTTGGTCGTTTCTCATCCCTTCCCGTTCATGATGATGAGGCAATACTCGCCCGTAAAGCTGCCGCGTGCGCTCAACCCCACCACACATCCCCTGGGCTTCGACAAATGAAAAAATGCCAACGTATCGGCTGCGTTCACCGGATACCGGCGCGACCCTGTGCAACGCATAGCGCCCTTTGAAAATCTGCAGATCACCCGGCTTTAACTCCAGTTCGCGCACCTGTGTTCTGTCCCCATCGAGGATCGAGGCCACAGCCGCGAAGTTTTCATTCTCCGGCGTTCTCAGATTGGGCACGTATTCAAATGCGCCACCGGCCTCTCCATTCTGAATAGCGAGGGTGACAGTGTAATTGTTGGTATCGAAATGCCATGGAAAGCCCTGCCCTTCTTCGACCACGTTTACGATGACGTCCGCCAGTGGGTCATCGTAGCGAAAGAACTGGTCTTCGGGCTCATTCAGCGCGTCCCGGATAAACGGCATAAACCACGCGTACTCGTATATCCGGCGCAGAGGGCCAGACGCAGGGAAATTATCAGCCGGCACAAATGCGTTTGAACGATCATAAAATCGGCGTAACGGATGACCAATGCCAAGGCTGGGATCATCTTTGGTGAAATAGGCATTTGTCCGGTTAAAGGACCGATGGGCTTTCGGGGCAACCTTGTCAGCCTCGCGCACCAAAAGGTTCAGCCCGTCCTTGTGCACAAATCCGGGAAGTACTGCACAGCCATCCTGGTCCAGCGCGCGCCTCAAATCGGTGATCATCTGATCATAAGCCCGAGACCCCTGCCGATCGATTGGATACCGTCCAAGATCAACCAAGTCGTGTAGCATCATTCGCCTCCCTGAACTGTCCGCCTGCTATAAGCGTGAAACAGAGAAACGCGCCGCTCATGTCTGTTTCTGACATCGCGCTGACGCTTTTTGACCTGCCAAAATCCCCTCGGCGCCCTTCAATCAGGATGAAATTCTCGAAAATTCCCTGCCTGCGGCAATCTGCGCAATAAAATGTCGCAAAATCAGCAACTGAGGTTACAAAATTGGTACGATTGCCTGTTGACGACCTCAGCGCCCGCCCATAATGTCCCTCCAAGCTGAAAAGGAGCCTCTGGCGATGAAAACGCTAGTCGTAATCGTAGGAACAACGCGCATGGGCCGGTAACGGTAAACCATAATCGAACCCATGCGCCTCCGAAAAATCTCGGGGGCTTTTTTTATGCGAAACGCAAGACACATGTCGCGAACGGAGCAAAGCAGATGACACGTGAGATGACCGGCGCAAAGATGGTGGTTCAAGCCCTCAAGGATCAGGGCGTGGACACGGTATTCGGATACCCTGGTGGCGCCGTCCTACCGATCTATGATGAGATCTTTCTGCAAAACGACATTCGTCACATTCTGGTGCGCCATGAACAGGGTGCGGTACACGCCGCCGAGGGGTATGCCCGCTCGACCGGCAAGCCGGGCGTTGCGCTTGTGACCTCGGGTCCCGGTGCCACCAACGCGGTGACCGGCCTGACGGATGCATTGATGGACTCGATCCCGATTGTGGTTCTGACCGGTCAGGTGCCGACCTTCATGATCGGGTCGGACGCGTTTCAAGAGGCTGACACTGTAGGCATCACCCGCCCTTGCACCAAGCACAACTGGCTCGTCAAGGAAACGGACACGCTGGCCGAAACCGTGCACGAGGCGTTTCATGTCGCCACCTCGGGTCGCCCGGGGCCGGTATTGATCGACATTCCCAAGGACGTTCAGTTTGCGTCCGGGAAATACAGCCCGCCGAAACCATCAACCTCGCATTACCAGCCGGTTCTGAAAGGCGATCTTGAAGAGATCACAGAGCTGGTTGCCGCGATGGAGACGGCGAAAAAGCCCGTCTTTTATACCGGTGGGGGTGTCATCAACTCGGGTCCTGCGGCCAGCCAATTGCTGCGCGAACTTGTTGACGCGACGGGCTTTCCTATCACCTCGACCCTTATGGGTCTTGGCGCGTATCCGGCGTCCGGCGAAAACTGGTTGGGCATGCTGGGCATGCACGGTCTGTACGAGGCTAACCTCGCGATGCATGACTGCGACCTGATGATCAACATTGGCGCGCGGTTCGATGACCGGATCACCGGACGGATTGATGCGTTCTCGCCAAAGTCAAAAAAGGCGCATATCGACATTGATCCATCGTCGATCAACAAGGTTATCCGCGTGGACATACCGATTGTCGGCGACGTCGCTCATGTGCTCGAGGACATCCTGAAGGTCTGGAAGGCGCGCGGGCGCAAGACCAATGCAGCCGCTGTCAAGAAATGGCAGGCGCAGATCAGCGAATGGCGCAAGGTGAATTGCCTTGCCTATACCAACAGCGAAAAGTCGATCAAACCACAATACGCGCTGCAACGCCTTGAAGAACTGAGCAAAAACCACGATCGCTACATCGCGACTGAGGTTGGCCAGCATCAGATGTGGGCGGCCCAGTATTTGGGTTTCGAGAATCCTAACCGCTGGATGACATCTGGCGGATTAGGGACGATGGGTTACGGCTTTCCGGCCTCCATTGGCGTGCAAATGGCCCATCCGGACGCGCTGGTCATCAACGTGGCGGGCGAAGCATCGTGGCTGATGAACATGCAAGAGATGGGCACAGCCGTTCAATACCGCCTGCCCGTTAAACAGTTCATCCTGAACAACGAACGCCTTGGCATGGTGCGGCAGTGGCAGGAACTGCTGCATGGCGAGCGGTATTCGCATTCCTGGTCCGAGGCCCTGCCCGATTTCGTCAAACTCGCCGAAGCGTTTGGGGCCAAGGGCATCTTGTGCTCGGACCCTGCCGATCTGGATGATGCGATCATGGAAATGATCAACTATGACGGCCCGGTGATCTTTGACTGCCTGGTTGAAAAGCACGAAAACTGCTTCCCCATGATCCCATCAGGCAAGGCGCATAACGAGATGCTGCTGGGCGAGGCCGAAACGCAGGGCGTGATCGATAGCAAGGGCTCGGTTCTGGTTTAAAGCATGCGACGAATTTTGTCGGGCGTCCTTGCGCCCGACACCACAAGGATGATGAAAGGGACATAAATGTCTGCCCTACATATCAAAAAAGGCGCCACACGCCATTCTGCCTATAACCTACGCCCAACATTTTCCGACCTGCAGGAACGCCACACGATTGCGCTTTTGGTCGAGAATGAACCCGGTGTCCTGGCACGCGTGATCGGGCTGTTCTCGGGCCGTGGCTACAACATTGAAAGCCTGACCGTGGCAGAGGTGGACCATACCGGGCATCTCAGCCGTATCACCATCGTGACTGTCGGCACACCGCAAGTTATTGAGCAGATCAAGGCGCAGCTGGGCCGGATCGTTCCAGTGCATGAGGTGCATGACCTGACTGTTGAAGGCGATGCAGTCGAACGTGAGCTGGCCATCATCAAGGTTGTGGGTGCTGGCGACAAACGGGTTGAAGCGCTGCGGCTGGCTGATATTTTTCGCGCCAACGTCGTCGACAGTACGCTGGGCTCCTTCATCTTTGAGATCACCGGCGCACCGGACAAAATCGATGCGTTTGCCGACCTGATGCGCCCGCTGGGTCTGGTTGAGGTGGCGCGCACCGGTGTCGCTGCACTGCTTCGCGGAGAATAACCCGCACCCCACCCTTTCGAATTTCACGCTAAGGGTGGGGTATTGCGTCGTTTGACCGCCATACATTTGCCACTTTTCGAAAATGCGGCGTTTATTCGTGAAATAGAGCTAAAAAGATCACACAAAATAGGATAAAGCCTATTGCGTTTGTAGTATTGAACGTTAGCCTCAGGGACTGTCGTGGCGTAGGGATGCGCCCGACCGTGTAGTATTTGCGTGCTTATGCGTTGTTTCGGCCACCGGGTCAAAGCCGCGATGTACGCTAGTCAAGTCGCTGGAACCTGAGACGCTTATGACCAAAGATTTTCGTAACCCGGACGAACTACGTAGGATGTTCGGCGCGAATCTTAGGCAGCTTGCCAAGCAATACAGTTCCATTTCAGAACTTTGCCGACACTTGGGCGTCAACCGAACCCAATTCAACAGATATCTTGGCGGTGAAAGCTTTCCGCGGCCCGATGTTCTAGACCGAATTTGTCGTTTTTTTGAGGTCGACGCCCGCATATTGCTGCAACCACTGGACGAAATCGACAGATCACCGCCGCACCCTGCCGCAGCCGCCTTGACCGAATTCTTAGGGTCAGGCCCAAAAACACTGACCGAGAACCTGCTTCCGGCAGGGTTTTACTATGCGACGGAAACCGAGGTGGATGAACATCAACCCTCGCGTCACAGGCTGTATTACGTTCGCCGGTTACCGCAATGCACGCTGGTGCGCGGGTTTGAGCCCAGGGCCAGCATGCCCGGCGCTACCCCGAACGAGCGCGAAGTGCAGGGCATCGCAGCCAGTGCCGGGCGACAAATATATATCCTTATGTCCAGCCGTGCGGCGCAAAACAGTCGGATCTACTTGGTAACGCGCGGGTCAGATGAAAATTCTGACCACTGGCGCGGGGTGGCAATCTGTCTGTCGAAAACCACAGCTAATGTTGCGACGACCCGACGTATTCTTTTACGCCATCTAGGAAATGATACGTCATCCGTACTGGCCGCAGCGCGAACCGCCCAGCGGGCCGAGCGGACCTTCCAGCAAGGGACGAAATAGACATCACGCGGTGCTTGCCTCGGATGCCTGTGTGATCAACCGGTACAAATGCCAGCTTGCGTGCCCCAGTAGCGGCAACACAACCAACAAGCCCAAAAACCACGGAATCATGGCCACAAAGGTCAAAACCGCGATAAATGCACCCCATGACAGCATGATGATCAGGTGGTCGCGGACATAGCTGAAGCTGGCGATCATGGCTGACACGAAATCCAGCTCTCGGTCCAGAAGCATCGGGATCGAAAGTACAGTGATCATGTACAGCACGGTGGCAAATACGGCCCCGACCGCGGTGCCCACTGCGAGCATCGTCAGGCCGTTCGGGGTCAGATAAACCTCGGCAGAGGTCGACACGTTGGTCATCGTTGACAGGCCCATAAACAGGGCAAAAATCATGTGTCCCAGAAAGAACCAGAACAGGAACATCACGACGATGATCGCACAGATCGAAGGCAATTGACGGCGCCCCTGCTGCACCACAACACCGAATATCGCACCAAAATCCAGCTTCTCGCCCTGCTCCAACCGGTGCGAGACCTCATACATCCCGACCGCCACAAACGGTCCGAGAAGCGGAAATCCGATGGCAGCCAGCACCAACCAATAGGACGTACCGGTCTGAATCGTGATCCATGCCATTGCCCAGCCCGCAAGCACGTAGAAGCCCGCGAACAGCAGCCCAAACAGCGGTGCCCGACGATAATCAGCCCAGGCGCGGCGCAGAGCCTCACGCAGCATCTCGATGCTCACCGGACCCATGTCCGGTACACCAAATGGTTTGTCCATGTTAATCCTCCTCCCCTCCATTCCAAAATCAGGCCGGTCTTTTCTGTGGCCAGCCAGTCGCCGCATGATAAGCAGCGCCCATTGACAATATACGGGCATCCGATCCACGCGGGCCAAAGACCTGCATTCCCATCGGAAGCCCCCGCGCGCCGAAACCGACAGGAACCGACAAGCACGGCAAGCCAATCAGACTGACAGGCACCACAACCTGCATCCACCTGTGATAGGTGTCCATCTGTGTCCCGGCGATGGCTGTCGGGTACGGCGTTTCAATATCGAATGGCCAGACCTGCGCTGATGGCAGGATCAATGCATCATATTCCTCGAACAATTGAGCGGCTCGGCGAAACCACTCGGATCGCACGACACTGGCGTCATGAACCTGCATCGCGGTCAGACTCATACCGCGGTCCAATTCCCATTGCGCGGTCTCTTTCAGCGCGTCTCGTTGCCCCGATAGCGAGGCAAGGCTTGCGGCCACGCTCCACGCGCGGAGTGTAACCCAACTCTCCCACAGCCGCTCTGCCTCGAAAGGCGGCGTAACCGGGATTATGTCGGCCCCGAGTCGCTCGAATACCGTCAAAGCATCCCGGCACAGACCAAGTATACCATCCTCAAACGGGAATGCCCCGCCCCAGTCTTTCAGCCACCCAATCCTTAGCCCTTGCAAACTGGCCGTCTGGACCGGAGACACAGCCGCGTCGGAGCATCCATGAGGTTGCCGCGGATCAGGCCCCGAAATCACGTCCAACAACAGGCCCAGATCCTCGGGGCTCCGTGCCATTGGGCCAAGGGTCGAGAGCTGATGCAAGAACCCGTCGCCCACAGGTTCGGACGGCACCCGCCCCCAACTGGGTCGGAACCCGTACACATTGTTCCACGCGGCGGGGTTGCGCAGACTGCCCATCATGTCCGATCCATCCGCCAATGCGACCATTCCCGTCGCAAGCGCCACGGCAGCACCCCCCGATGACCCACCGCATGAACGCGTCGGATCGTAAGCATTGCGCGTCGCCCCGTAGACCGGATTGAACGTATGAGAGCCCAAACCGAATTCCGGCGTATTGGTCTTGCCAATCAGAATTGCCCCCGCAGCACGCATACGCGCGGCGATCAGGTCGTCTTTCTCTGGCACATGGTTCCGAAAAATCGGCGAGCCCTGAGAGGACACCACCCCAGCGACGTTTACCAGATCCTTAACCGCAATCGGCAATCCGTGGAGCGAGCCTTGAATTCCCCCCTCATCCAGCGCACGCGCCTCAGCCATCAACTCATCCGGGTCACGCAGGGCAACAATCGCATTCGCCGACCCGTTCACCGCTGCAATTCGGTCCAGCGTCTTTTGCATCAGTTCACGCGCCGACAACCGTCCGGCGTTCATCGCGCTCAACAGATCGCGTGCAGTCGCTTGGCTAAGATTCATTCTGGGATATCCCTCGTGCAAGGTCAGCCTAGCGGGGGCACACCCTCATTTAAACCCTTTGTTTAAATGTATCTTTTTCAGCACCCGCGGCACCGCGCAGACGACATGAGAGAGGCAAGTTCAATTCACCAATCGGTACAGGAAAGACAGGGGGCAAACCCCGTGCATAGCTTAATCGCCCTGCGCCTCGGATCGGCTTTTGCCCGCCACGTTCAGCGCAAGTGTCGCTGCCATGAACCCATCCAGATCACCATCCAGAACGCCCTTGGTGTCCGAAGTTTCATAATTCGTGCGCAGGTCCTTGACCATCTGATAGGGCTGCAAAACGTAGGATCTGATCTGGTTGCCCCAACCCGCATCACCCTTAGCCTCATGAGCCGCGTTGATGTCCGCGTTCCGACGGTCCAACTCTTGCTGGTACAAACGCGATTTCAGGGCCTTCATCGCGATGTCCCGGTTCTGGTGTTGAGATTTCTCGGACGAGGTTACGACGATACCTGTGGGAATATGTGTGATCCGCACCGCCGAATCCGTGGTGTTCACGTGCTGACCACCTGCACCTGAAGACCGGTATGTGTCGATGCGGATATCGGACGGGTTAACTTCAATCTCGATATTGTCGTCGACCACCGGATAAACCCAGACCGAACTGAACGAAGTGTGCCGCTTGGCTGCCGAGTCATAAGGTGAAATTCTGACCAGACGGTGCACGCCGCTTTCAGACTTTAACCAGCCATAGGCGTTATGCCCCGATATCTTATAGGCGGCGGATTTTATCCCCGCCTCCTCGCCCGCGGTCTCAGACTGCAATTCGACCGTATAGCCCTTTTTTTCAGCCCACCGCACATACATCCGCGCGAGCATCGACGCCCAGTCGCAACTTTCGGTGCCACCCGCGCCCGAGTTGATTTCGAGGAATGTATCATTTCCGTCGGCCTCGCCGTCCAGCAACGCCTCAAGTTCTTTCTTGGCGGCTTTGGATTTCAGGCCCTTTATGGCCTGCTCGGCATCGGTTACGACCTCTTCATCCTCTTCCATCTCGCCCAGTTCGATCAGTTCGATATTATCGCTCAGATCGGTTTTGATGGATTCGTAGGTCTCAATTGCATCGACCAAAAGCTGCCGGTCACGCATCAGTTTCTGCGCGTTTTCCGGGTTATCCCACAGATTGGGGTCCTCGACACGCGCATTGAACTCTTCAAGTCGATGTGGAGCGGTTTCATAGTCCATACGCTGCGCCAGCAGCTCTAGTGACTTTTCAATCTCTGCCACGATATTCTGGGTTTCGGCGCGCATGGTCTTGTTCCAACTCACTCAATAAGGACTGCCTGATAGCAAGAGGTTACGGGCACCACAAGACAGCAGCGCCGCGAAACACTTCAGATGTCAGTAAAGGCCACCGCCCTGTAGATCACCCTGGCTGGCATTGGGTCCGACGGTGACGGTACTGCCGGTTGACGTGGTGACCTGACGGCCCGAGCTTGCCTCTTCGAACAGCGGCAAGTCAGATCCCATCGCAAACCCACCGTCATAGACGCGGTCGATAAAGCCATCGACGCCGTCGCGGAAATATTCTGCCACCACATAGTCACCGGTGGCATCTTCCGGCAGCCGCGCTCCGCTGAAACGGTCGATTTTTATGAATTGACCACCCGGTGGCACCTCGAACGGTCCACCCCCATACTTCTCAACCGCTTTTTCCATGAAGCTTTGGAAGACCGGACCGCACAACGTGCCGCCATAAGCCCCCCGCCCCATCGGACGCGGGCGGTCATAGCCGATATAGCAGCCAGCCACGATGTTCGAGGTGAAACCGATGAACCACGCATCTTTGGATTCATTGGTGGTACCTGTCTTGCCGGCCGTCGGCACAGGCAGGTTGACAACTGACGACGCCGTACCGCGATCGACAACGCCCTTCATCATCGACGTCAACTGATACGCGGTAATCGCATCCATGACCTGCCAACGATCAGTCACTATGGTGGGCGACTCGTCTGGCTCCAGCCAGCCAGAGTCGCAGTCTACGCACTGGCGGTCATCGTGGCGGTAAATGGTCTTGCCGAAGCGGTCCTGAATACGGTCGACCAGCGTGGGCTCGACCCGCTCACCGCCATTTGCAAACATCGCGTAGGCGGCGACCATTTTGTAAAGCGTCGTTTCCTCGGCCCCCAGCGAATTCGCCAGGAATGCACCCATCCGGTCATAAACGCCAAAGCGTTCCGCATAACCTGCGACAACAGGCATCGTGACCTCTTGTGCCAGACGGATCGTCATCAAGTTTCGCGATTGCTCAATCCCTGTCCGCAGCGGCGTGGGACCGTAGAATTTGTTCGTAGAGTTCTTGGGACGCCACAAACCCTGTGGCGTATTCACCTCGATCGGAGCATCAACAACAATCGTCGCCGGGCTATAGCCGCTATCCAGCGCTGCCGCATACACGAAGGGTTTGAAGCTTGAACCTGGCTGGCGCTGTGCCTGCGTGGCGCGGTTGAACACCGAGTCCTGATACGAGAACCCGCCTTGCATCGCCAGAACACGCCCCGAGTTTACATCCATCGCAACAAAGCCGCCCTGCACTTCGGGCACCTGACGAGCGGACCACTGGCCTTCCTCGCCAGCCATCACCAAAATAACATCGCCGCGTTTAAAATTGGCCGCGAAATCGCCCTGCATCCACTTGATATCAGACCGCGGGACAACACCGTCTGCTGGTCCATCCTCAATACCCACTGTCAGCGACTGTTCGGCCACGTTCAAAACCACCGCCGGGTACCACTGTGTTGGCAGCACCACGTCGCGTGGGATTTCCATGATCGCCAGCGCCTCACGCCACTGGGTCTCATCGGCCAGTTTTTCTTCGGGGAGGACCTCACCCGTGCCGCGCCATCTGCCACGCGACCGGTCGTATTTCTGCAAAGCTTCACGCAGCGCACGGGCCGCCTCGACCTGCATTTCCTCATCGACCGAGGCGCGGACGGTAAAGCCACCGGTAAAGAACTCCCCCTCGCCAAAATCCTCGCTCAGTTGGCGGCGAATTTCGTCAGTGAAGTAATCACGTGGCGGCAAGGCTGTACGGAAGCTTTCAAAATCGCCGTTCTGAACCGAGCGCAGCGGTTGCGCGACTTCGTCTTCATAAGTGGCCCGATCAATGTAGCCGTTCTGCTGCATCTCGCGCAGAACATAGTTCCGACGCGCCAGCAACCGATCCTTTTGCCGAACAGGGTGGTAATCAGACGGCGCCTTTGGCATCGCTGCCAGCGTCGCGGCCTCGTGCGGTTCCAGCTCTTGCAGTGTTTTGTTGAAATAGGTCTGCGCCGCAGCGGTCACACCATAGGAATTCTGACCCAGAAAAATCTCGTTCATATAGAGTTCGAGGATCTGTTCCTTATCCAGCGTATCCTCAAGCCGGGTGGCAAGGATGATCTCTTTGATCTTTCGCTCGGCGCGTCGATCACCAGACAATAGAAAGTTCTTCATAACCTGCTGGGTAATCGTAGAGGCACCGCGCACGTTTTCGCCCTTGGATTTCACCGCCTCGACCCCGGCGGCAATGATCCCGCGCGGGTCATATCCCTGATGGGTGTAGAAATTCTTGTCTTCGGCCGAGATAAACGCCTGCTTCACCAGATCAGGTATCTCTTCCGACGGAGTAAAAAGGCGACGTTCCTGCGCGAACTCGTCAATCAGTTGCCCCTTGCCCGAATAAATCCGGCTGATCGTCGGCGGTTTGTACTGCGCCAGCGATTCATGGCTGGGCAGGTCGCGCCCATACATCCAGAAGATCGCGCCGATCACCAGCGCGGCCATGAAAATACCCAAGGTAACGAGGCTGAAGATTGCCCCGAAAAACGAAAGAATGAAACGGATCACGTCACTGCCTTTTACTCGCGCTGCCGCCTATATAGTGATGCCCCGTTGCGAGGTCAAAACGTGGTGGCTTATATTAGCCGGTTTGCGCCGCAGGGTCACTGGCCAATCAGGGACCTTTTTACCTGATCATCCCGGCGCCATTGCTCTAACCCGTGCAGAATTCCAAGCGCCATGGCTTTGCGCCATTCGGGGTCCTTTATGTTTTTCAGGTCTCTGGTGTCGGAGAGAAACCCAAGTTCTACCAAGACGGAAGGAATGTCAGCCGCCTTGAGAACAGAGAAAGACGCCCTGCGGACCGGGTGGTTGTTCATCGGCCCGCCCTGCTGCGCCATCCCGCCCGCAAGCGCCCGAGCCAGGGCGTCGGTGCGGGGCTTGGTTTCCTGGCGGGCAATGTCCAGCAGCACATCGGCTACTTGGTCATCTGCCCCGCTTAGATCGATACCCGAAATCAGGTCGCCCCGGTCATGACGTTCAGCCAACTTGCGGCTGGCGACGTCCGACGCATCGTCGGACAGCGTGTAAATAGCTGCTCCGTGCGCTTGTCCTTCCGACAGGATATCTGCGTGCAACGAGATAAAAACATCTGCGCCCGCCCGGTGTGCCAAGGCAATGCGGCGTTCAAGGCTGACGAAATGATCGTCAACACGCGTCAACACCACCTGATAGCCACCGGCACGCAACAGCGTTTCGCGTAACTCGCGTGCGAAGGTCAGCATCAGGGTTTTTTCATTTGTCCCGCCGGCCTCGGCCCCAGGATCAATGCCACCATGGCCGGGGTCCAGCATAACCAGTAATGGGCGCGTACCATCGCGTCCCGGCTTTGCAGGCCAGATTGCCGGTTCCGGCAAGTCCCAGTCCAGTTGGCGCGGCGCGCCGGCATTGGTGGTGAAACTGTCGAAATCAGTGCCGCGTAACCCAAGTGAAAGATGCGCTGTTCCGGTCACCTGATCCACGCGCAAGTCCGCAGTATCCACGGCCAACGGAGCACCAAGCTCTAACACCATCCGCGACCAACCCGGAACATACGCACCAAATTTCACGTCGCTGATCCGGTCAGTCTGCAAAAAACTTTCAACCTCAAGCCCCGTCCAATCAACTTCCTGGAAATCCAGAACCATTCGATAGGGATCGCGAAGGGTGAAAACCCGGTATGGCACACCCTGACTTAAACCAAGATCGACACGAACACCCGAGCGACCGTGATCCGCAATACGGCTCTGATCGGGCAGAATGCGTGCAAGCGCACTGAAGTCGTGCGCAAGCGCAGCACCCGTCAGCGCCCAGATCAGGGCGATGGTGTAGAAAATCCTGCTCATGGCCTCAAGTTTTCCCGAGATCGTTTGACCAACAGCCTAACCGAACCGCGCTGCTTTGTGAACGGGTTACGCTGGTGTTGTGCGCGCCGCACGTTGAGCCATGAAACGCTGCAGGCGAAGCAGCCCTTCCTCGATATCTTCGGACGCGCGGGCATACGAGAACCGCAGCGTGTGATGGCCCCTCACCGGATCGAAATCCAACCCCGGTGTAACGGCCACCCCGGCCTTTTCGAGAATTTCAGCAGCAAAGGCGCGGCTATCATCGGTCAGGTCTGAGACATCAGCATAGACGTAAAATGCCCCGTCAGGTGGAGCAATGTTGGTAAACCCGGCCTTTGGCAGCCCATCCAACATCAGCGAACGGTTGCGGCGATATACGTCAAGGTTGGCCTGAAGCTCGTCTTCACAATCCATAGCCGCCAGCGCCGCGACCTGGCTGGCATGTGGGGCGCAGATGAACATGTTCTGGGCAATACGCTCAATCACGCGCACCTGATCTTCGGGCACGACCATCCATCCGACCCGCCAGCCTGTCATTGAAAAATACTTTGAGAATGAGTTGATGACGTAGCACTCATCCGTCAATTCCAGCGCGGTTACGGCTTTGGCCTCATATTCCAGACCGTGGTAGATCTCATCACTGATAAAGGACGCCCCCTGCCCGTGCGCCGCCTCGATCAGCGCACCCATGGCGGTATGGTCCAACATCGTACCAGTTGGGTTGGCCGGGGATGCAACCATCAGACCTTGCAGATCAAGACCGTCAAAATCAGCAGGCACCGGTTGCAAACGATTTTCCGGCGCAGTCGGCAGATCGACCGGAACCAAACCCAGCGCCTTGAGGATCTGCCGGTAAGATGGATAGCCCGGCGCGCCGATGCCTACCCGGTCCCCGCTGTCGAACAGCGCCGTAAACGCAAGAAGGAATCCGCCCGACGAGCCCGGCGTAATCACCACCCGATCCGGATTTAGATCGAGGTTGTAACACTCGCCGTAAAGCCGCGCGATCCGCTGGCGCAGCGCGGGCAGACCCAAAGCCACTGTGTACCCCAACGGGCCCTGCTCCATTGCTTGTGCCAGCGCCTTGGTCGCCCCAGTGGGTGCGCCGGTTCCAGGCTGGCCCACCTCCATGTGGATAATGTGGCGCCCGGCTTCTTCGGCGCGGCGTGCGGCCTCCATCACATCCATCACGATAAAAGGATCGACCCCGGACCGGGTTGAGTTTTTCATGCCCATCTCCCATGTTGCGACCATGGCTTTTGAACGCTTATGCAGGGTGGCGTCAATCCCAGCCGTGTTGCTGGCAGCAGTGACATGGATGGCAGGCGTTGTTCCGGCATCCGCGCAAGGTTTGATTCGGGACCCTGATATAGAGCACGGATTGCGGGAATTGGCCTTTCCGATACTGCGTGCCGCGGGCCTGAATACCAACCGGGTTAGAGTTCTGGTTGTCAATGACGGCACATTCAACGCGTTTGTCATCGACTATGGAGCGATCTATTTGAATTACGGGCTGATTTTGTCGGTTGATAGCCCCGAAATGCTGCAGGCCGTTATCGCGCATGAGGCCGCGCATATCGCCAATGGTCATCTGGCCAGGCGCGTTGAGAACCTGGGGGCTGCGAACCGTAACGCCGGAATTGGCACTGCGCTGGCTCTGATTGCAGCAATTGCTGGCGGCGGCGAAGCCGCAGCAGGTATCGCTGCGGGCACCCAAAGCGCGGCTTTACGCAGTTTTCTGAGCCACACACGCACCGAAGAAGCCTCGGCCGATCGCAGCGCCGCCAGCTATCTCAGGTCGGCGGGAATTTCGCCCGCTGGTATGGTTGCATTGCATCGCAAATTCGCAGGTCAAGAACTGCTGAACCCGGTCAATCAAGACCCCTATATGCGTTCGCACCCCACCAGCCGCGAACGTCTGCGCGCAGCCGAGGCCTTTCTGGACCAATACGGCGACTGGTCGAAGACAGACCCAAATGCCGAGTACTGGTTCGCGCGTGTGAAAGGTAAATTATCCGCCTTCCTTCGATCATCAACGTGGACGATGCGGCGCGCGAAAGAAGAAACCGCACGGGACATACGACTGATGCGCGAAGCAGCAGCCTTTCATCAAAACCGTGATCTGCCATCAGCCCGATCTGCGATAGATGGCGCATTGGCTATTCGTCCGGACGATCCGTTCTATTATGAGTTAAAGGGCCAGATCTTGCTGGAAAACCGCCAGTTGCAGGACGCAGTCACTGCCTATAGCAATGCTGTGGACAAAGCCCCGAATAACGCATTGATTCTTGCTGGCTACGGACGCGCCCTTTTAGCAAGCGGTCAAACGAAGAAAGCACTACAAGCGCTTGAAAAGGCAAGACAAAGAGACTACCTGAATGCCCGCCTGATGCATGACCTTGGAATGGCGTATGCGAAGGTTGGAAACAACGGAATGGCTTCGGTCGTGACCGCAGAACGATATGCTTTGCAAGGCCAGTTGGCCGACGCGGGTATTCATGCAAAACGGGCCTTGGGACAACTGCCCGAAGGCTCACCAGGTTGGCAACGGGCACAGGACGTGTTGATTGCCTCGGAACGCGCAAAGAAAGCGAAAAGGAAACTGAAATGATCCTCAGACGTGCAGCACCCGCCCTTGTCGGGCTTTCTCTTTTGACCGGCCCGGCCCTGGCGTTGGACCTGAACGCGCTCAGCGATGCTGAAAAAGCAGAGTTTGGCGCACAGGTGCGCGAATACCTGTTGGAAAACCCCGAAGTGATCCTTGAAGCGATCGACATCCTGGAACAGCGCAATGCCGCGCTGGAAGTGGCGGCCGACAAAGAATTGGTCAAGGCAAATACGGATGAGCTGTTCAACGACGGCTATAGCTGGGTCGGCGGCAACCCCGAGGGCGACATTACCTTGGTCGAGTTCATGGATTATCGCTGCGGCTATTGCCGCCGTGCAGTGTCCGAGGTTGCCAGCCTGCTGACCGAAGACGGCAATATCCGGTTTGTAATAAAGGAATTTCCGATCCTGGGTGAGGCTTCGGTTCTGTCCTCGCGTTTTGCCGTGGCTACCAAACACGTGGCCGGTGACGACGCATATAAACAGGTCCATGACGCCCTGATGGAATTCAACGGTGAACCGAATGAAATCTCTTTGCGCCGTATTTCTGACGGTTTGGGATTGGACAGCGACGCAATCATTGCGGCGATGGACAGTGAACAGGTGACCGACGAAATCTCCCGCACCCGCGCGCTGGCCCAGCGTATGAATATCTCGGGAACGCCTTCTTTTGTCTTGGGGACCGAAATGCTCCGCGGCTTCCTGCCTGCCGAGCAAATGCAACAAATCGCCGACGGTGTACGCGCAAGTCGTAGCTAAACAATCGGGGCGGATAATCCGCCCCCTACCAGATTGATGGAGCATCGGAGCAAAAACTGCACATTCATTAAGCTCCGATTTGCCCACGAGTCGCAAAACGCTGCAAAAAGGGCTGCATCGCCGATCAGCCACAACTCTCTTAGCTGCGCCGGGAAGGACCACAGGCAGGATTAACTCCCCTCGCAACTGCTGAGACGTCACTCATGACCGCCTGCCTTGGGTGTCGGCAAATTTCAAGTTCACAACCCGCGTTTTGAACGATATCTTTGAATATATCAAAGTCATTGACCTATAGGCCGGGGTGCGCATGAGTAACAACAAGAACTCTGGACTTTCCCGCGCCGCGCGGCGTGTTCGTGATGCGGGACGAGTTCTTCGGGGAAAGAAAATAGCCTCTGATCCAGATGCTAATCGGCCGAAAGTCTCAAAAACGACCTCAGACGACACACCCCAATATCCAAAGGCGGATCAGGGTATCATTGTCGATGTCGGCATGAACGATGGTAAGGACACGCATTATTACCGAAAAAGAGGGTTTCATGTCATTGCTGTCGAGGCCATTCCGGACTTGTGCGCCACAGTGGCCAAACAGTTTGCAGATCTCGGCGTCGATGGGGTCGATATCCGAAATTTTGCTGTAACCGACGACACCACAGACGAAGTCGCGTTTTACGTGAATAAGCATATTTCAGCCTGGAGCTCAGTCGACGAAAGAATCGGCAGCCGACTCAAAGGGGCCGAAAAGATCAGTGTCCCGGCGGTAGATTTGTCCAGTGAACTAAGCTCGGTTTCCGGGCAGATTCTTTATATTAAGATCGATATCGAAGGTTATGATAGTGTTGCGCTTTCACAAATCATGAAACTTCCGAACCTGCCACGTTATGTTTCGGTCGAGAACGGCAGCTCGGACATGCTCAACATCCTGCATGAGAACGGGTATGACGGGTTCAAGTTTTCGAACCAAAAATATGTTGAAACCCAGACGGTTTCGCCCCTTTCGCCGCACGGCAAGATCGTTAAACATAAGTTCAAATCAAGCGCGTCGGGCGTATTTGGCGAAGATCTGCCCGGAAAATGGATTTCTTACGAAGACGCTTTGAAAATTCAAAAGGCGCTGAATCTAGCCACTCAAACCGCGCCTGACAACCTCTTTGCTCAGATCATCGGGTGGTTTGATCTGCACGCAAAGCATTCATCTGCGAAGTAAAACTGATAGCTTGTCTGGCACAGAACGCGGACCAAACGCACACGTTTTCCCCAGACAGAGCTGGTATACCCAACGCTGCAACGGCTGACAGATGTCTACCACTTGCAATTGTCCTTCAGCGGCTTTGATATCATCCACGCTTACCCACCGAGGTGGTTTACTCGGCGGCTTCCTGCGCCGCGTCTAACTCAGCCGCCTTTTTCTCAACCTGTTCGACGATGTGATCAATCATCTGATCGTTCGACATCTTATGGCTGGCCTTGCCCGCAAGATAGACCATACCTGACCCCGCACCGCCGCCTGTGAAGCCGACATCGGTCATCAGCGCCTCGCCCGGGCCGTTTACCACACAGCCGATGATCGACAGGCTCATCGGTGTTTTGATATGTTCCAGCCGGTGCTCCAACGCCTCAACCGTCTTTATCACGTCAAACCCCTGCCGCGCGCAGGACGGGCACGAGATGATGTTTACGCCGCGATGGCGGAGACCAAGAGATTTCAGGATTTCATAGCCAACCTTGACCTCTTCGACCGGATCGGCGGACAGGCTTACGCGGATCGTGTCGCCGATTCCCATCCACAGCAAATTACCCAGCCCGATAGCCGATTTGATAGTGCCTGAGACCAGCCCCCCAGCCTCGGTAATACCCAGATGTATCGGTGCGTCGGTTGCCTCGGCGATACCCTGATACGCAGCGGCCGACAGGAATACGTCGCTGGCCTTTACGCTTATTTTGAACTCGTGAAAGTCGTTGTCCTGAAGGATGCGGATATGCTCTAACCCGCTTTCAACCATCGCCTCGGGGCATGGCTCAGCGTACTTTTCAAGCAGGTGCTTTTCCAGACTGCCCGCATTCACCCCGATCCGGATTGAGCAATTGTGGTCTCGGGCTGCTTTGATGACTTCTTTCACCCGTGTTTCATCACCAATATTGCCCGGATTGATCCGCAAGCAGGCGGCGCCGGCCTCGGCAGATTCAATCCCTCTTTTGTAGTGGAAGTGGATATCGGCAACGATCGGCACGGGGCTTTCACGCACAATCTCTTTCAGCGCCTTGGACGATGCCTCATCCGGGACCGAGACCCGCACGATATCCGCGCCCGCCTCAGCCGCGGCTTGCACCTGGGCCACGGTCGCAGCCACGTCGGTTGTCAGCGTGTTGGTCATCGTCTGAACAGCAATCGGCGCGTCGCCGCCGACGGGAACATTACCGACCATGATCTGACGGGACTTGCGGCGATAGATATTGCGCCACGGACGAACATGATTAAGCGACATAAAGACAAATCCAAGGCTGGCTAGATTAGGTCTTTAAATAGTCCGCCTACCGGAGCATCGCAATGGCTAGATCACTCAGCAGGGGCTTCGGCTGCTTGCGCCTGCAATTCGGCCACCAACTGTTTGAGGGCGCTGTTTTGTTCTGCCTCAAGATCAGCAACGGCATAGCTTTCAGCAACGGCATCCTTGGACAGCACTACACCTTTGGCAACTGTACCCGGCGCACCCGCAGGTCCGTAGTGTTCGCCATTCATCGAAAAGAACACAGATCCCGAAGCACCTGCACGCAACAATGGTGGTTCTTCGGTCAGCGGAACCTCAAAAACACTGCCCTGTTCAACTGTGCCAAGGGTGCCTTCGAAAATCACGCTTCCATCCGCAGCCGTTACCCGCATCCATGATGGGTTCACTGCAACGATCTTTAACGTCGTATCAATCTGTTCAACCACCTGCGGCAACGCAGGGCGCTCAACCGTGTGAACCTCGGCAATCTCGACCTGCGGCAACTGCTGCGGCAGGAAGGTTCCAACTGTGCGCGGGTCCAGAGTTGAGATCGGCGCATCACGCGCCACTAAAACCGGCACGTCCAAAGCCTGTGGACGATACAGGCGGTCCAATGCCTCGGTGCTGGGATTGTCTGCAACGTTGGATTCGGTCGCAGAACCAGAGCGCGCGGCATCCAGTGGATCAAGATCAGACAGAACGACGGGCGCTTGCTCAACCGGGCTGACTTGCACTTGCTGAATCCGGTTCAGAACCGACCAGCCGCCATAGCCGATACCGCAGATCACCGCGATCAACACCAATGACGATCCAATAGCCCGCGGTTCAATCTGGCTGACCAACGATTCCCGACCCGGTAGGTACGGCGTATTGGGAGAGATGAACGGATCGCGGCCCATCGAGCCTTGCGTACGCAGACCGCCACTTGGTTTTCGCACAACCGACGCTTCGGCCGACATACCATGCGCGACCTCAAAACCGCTTTCTTCACAGAATGCAGCAAATGTATCGTCTGGGTTCATCCCGAGATATCGCGCATAAGAACGCACGTAACCGGCAATAAAGCCGGGTGTGTCGAACGCGTCTGGGTCCGCGTCTTCGATCGCAGCAATGTAGTTGGCTTTGATGCGCAATTCCCGCTGAACATCGAGAAGGGACTTGCCCATTGTTGCGCGCTCACCCCGCATCCTGTCGCCAAGCCGAACTTCATAATCATCATAGCCCTTTGGCCTGACGTCAGTATCGCGTTCGGATTCGCGCTGAGATCTGCGCCCAATCATCCCTGCTGCCCCATTTTGCCTTCGCGTGTTTCACGCTAACGGAGAATCGCTTTGTAAATGATTCGCCCGCTAATTTTGTTACTTAACTCTAACACGCGACAAACCAGTTGCACACTTTCCCGTGAGGCTAACCTGCAAGTTCGGCGCGATTTAGCGCACAATGTGACCAAAGTTCGTCCATGGCGTGAACCAAGCGGTCCATTTCGTTGGGTCCGTGTACTGGGGATGGGGTAAAACGCAGCCTCTCTGTTCCGCGCGGAACAGTCGGGAAATTTATCGGCTGCACGTAGATTCCAAAGTCATCAAGCAACCGGTCGCTGAGGATTTTGGTATGCACGGGGTCGCCGACGATCACAGGAACGATGTGGCTTCCATGGTCAATCAGCGGCAAACCCAGCCCCTTGAGGCGCAGCTTCAGGATTTTGGCCTGCGTTTGATGCTGCTCACGCAGTTCAACAGCTGTTTTCAAATGGGCGACGGATGCTGCCGCGCCCGCCGCAACCGCTGGCGGCAAAGACGTCGTAAAGATGAAGCCCGGCGCGTAAGAGCGTACGGCATCGCACATTTTCTCGCTGGCTGCAATATAGCCCCCCATAACGCCAAACGCCTTGGCTAGCGTTCCGTTGATGATGTCGATGCGATGCGCCAGGCGATCACGCTCAGTCACACCACCGCCGCGCGGGCCATACATACCAACAGCGTGCACTTCGTCGATATAAGTCAAGGCACCGAATTCGTCTGCCAGGTCACAGATCGCTTCGATCAGACCAAAATCACCGTCCATCGAATAGATCGATTCGAAGGCGATCAACTTGGGCGCATTAGGATCATCTGCTTCAAGCAGTTCGCGCAGATGGGCAACATCGTTGTGGCGGAAAATACGCTTGGCACCGCCATTACGGCGTACGCCTTCGATCATCGAGGCATGGTTCAGCGCATCAGAATAAATAATCAGGCCCGGAAACAGTTTCGGCAGGGTGCTAAGCGTGGCGTCATTGGCAATATACGCGCTGGTGAACAAAAGCGCAGCCTCTTTGCCATGCAGATCAGCCAGTTCAGCCTCAAGACGTTTGTGGTAAACCGTGGTGCCCGAGATATTGCGCGTACCACCCGAGCCTGCCCCGGCTGACTCAATAGCTTCGTGCATGGCATTCAGTACAATAGGGTTCTGCCCCATGCCCAGATAGTCATTGCCACACCAAACGGTGACATTCTGCTGTGACCCGTCCGGGCGAGTCCGCACCGCATGTGGGAAATGGCCGTTTCGGCGTTCGATATCGATGAAGGTCCGGTAACGTCCTTCATCATGTAGCCTGGCAATCGCTGTATCGAGCTGAGCAGTATAGTCCACCGATGTCTCCTTACGTGCCCGACCCAAGACTTATTCGGCCCGGCGATGTTCCTGACGCCATCACCGGACAAAGCCGAGCGCGCGCCTATGCGTTCCCTTGTAGCAATTACGTATAAACGACATTGGGATCACATGTTTGATTTGCATCAAATATCCCGTCACATCAGCATGGACAAGTAAAGTTACGGCCCCCAGACGCGGGGAAACGACGCAGGTGTTTCCAAGTGTTTCCGATATTGTACCACATCCAGCCACAGCGGACTGGACGGCGCTGGTGGCGCTGTTAGGTTCCCGCCAAGTTTTACAAGCAGGAGACCCCCATGTCGCTGGACGACGTTTTGAACCGCATCGACGCCGATTTGCAAACCTCTATCGATCGTCTGATGGAACTGCTGCGCATTCCGTCAATTTCGACAGACCCGGCCTATGACGCGCAGGTGGATCAGGCTGCCGATTGGCTGGTGGCTGATCTGCAAACGATTGGCATCGCAGCAGAAAAGCGCAAAACAACTGGTCATCCAATGGTCGTAGGCCATATCGGAGAAGACGGCGACGCGCCGCATGTCCTGTTTTACGGGCACTACGATGTGCAACCGGTGGACCCCTTGAACCTGTGGACGCGCGACCCGTTCGATCCAGCCATCGAAGAGACCAACAACGGACCCGTCATCCGGGGGCGTGGATCGTCGGACGACAAGGGCCAGTTGATGACATTTGTCGAGGCCTGCCGGGCGTGGAAAGCGGTGCATGGGTCCCTGCCCTGCCGCATCACCTTTTTCTTTGAGGGCGAAGAGGAATCTGGCTCT
The DNA here is from genome assembly GCF_059610165.1 of Ruegeria sp. YTSA135. Taxonomy (NCBI): domain Bacteria; kingdom Pseudomonadati; phylum Pseudomonadota; class Alphaproteobacteria; order Rhodobacterales; family Roseobacteraceae; genus Ruegeria; species Ruegeria sp. YTSA135. Next base: position 296,874 of record NZ_JBXWNC010000001.1, read on the forward strand.
CCTTCCTTGGTTCCCTTCCTTCGCGAAAACGCGGCCGAATTGAAGGCTGACTTGGCGCTGGTGTGCGACACCGCTATGGTCTCGCGCGGCGTGCCATCGATTGCCTCGCAGTTGCGCGGGATGCTCAAGGACGAATTCACCATCATCGGCCCGCGGATCGACCTGCATTCGGGCCACTACGGCGGCCCCGGATTGAACCCACTGCGAGAAGTGTCGAAAATCGTCGCCTCATTCTATGACGATGAAACCGGTCGCGTCGCAGTCGAAGGGTTCTATGAAGGTGTCCACGAAGTGCCTGCCGAGCAGTTGAAGCAATGGGAAATCTGCGGCTTTGACGAGGACGACTACCTAAAGTCCGTCGGATACTCGCAACCCCATGGTGAAAAGGGATACTCAACGCTGGAACAGCAATGGGCACGCCCGACGCTTGAGGTTAACGGCCTGTGGGGTGGATATAACGGCGCCGGATCGAAAACGGTCATCCCGTCGCAAGCGCATTGTAAGATCACTTGTCGGTTGGTCGGCGACATGGACCCTGACGACCTGCGTGACAAAATTCGCAAACATGTCGAAGACCGCCTGTCACCCGATGCAAAGATCGAGTGGGACAACGATCTTGAGGGGTCTCCTGCTTCGGTCATGAACTTGGATCGCCCGGAATTCGAAGCTGCCCGTGGTGCCTTGTCAGATGAATGGGGCCGCGAGGCCGTGTTCACCGGAATGGGCGGATCGATTCCGGTTGTCGGATATTTCAACACGGAACTCGGGCTGGATTCGATGTTGGTCGGTTTTGCGAATGAAGACGATGCCATCCACTCGCCGAATGAAAAGTATGACGTGAAAAGCTTTCACAAGGGCATCAGGTCCTGGGCGCGCATCCTGGATGCCTTGACCCGCTAAAGAAAAAAGGCACCGCTTACCCAGCGGTGCCTTCAACTTGGTTTCAAGCCAAACTTACATGTGAATGACTTGACCGTAAGCGTCCAGAACGCTTTCATGCATCATTTCTGACAGCGTCGGGTGCGGGAACACCGTGTTCATCAGGTCTTCTTCCGTTGTTTCCAACTGTCGCCCTACAACATAGCCTTGAATCAACTCGGTCACTTCCGCACCGATCATGTGCGCGCCCAACAACTCACCTGTCTTGGCGTCAAACACGGTTTTGATCATCCCCTCGGGCTCACCCAAGGCGATGGCTTTGCCGTTGCCGATAAAGGGAAAGCGGCCCACTTTGACATCATGGCCAAGTTCTTTAGCCTTGGCTTCGGTGTATCCGACCGAGGCAACCTGCGGGTGGCAATAGGTGCAGCCTGCGATGCTTTCGGGTTTGACCGGATGCGCGTGTTTGCCTGCGATCAACTCGGCCACCATGACGCCTTCATGGCTGGCCTTGTGCGCCAGCCAGGGCGCGCCCGCGATGTCGCCGATGGCATAAAGCCCATCGACGCCGGTGCGGCAGAACTCATCAGTCACAACATGGGTTCGGTCTACTTTAACACCTAGCGCCTCAAGCCCGAGATTTTCAACGTTGCCGACGATGCCCACAGCCGAGATCACGGTGTCAAACTCGTGCTTTTCGACTTTTCCTTTCACTTCGATATGCGCGGTGACTTTGCCCTTGGCGCGGTCCAGTTGCTTGACCATCGCCTTTTCCATGATGGTCATACCTTGCTTGGTGAAGGCCTTCTTGGCAAAGGCGCTGATCTCGGCATCTTCAACCGGTAGCACCCGATCCATCACCTCGACCACCGTCGTATCCGCGCCGAGGGTATTGTAAAAACTGGCAAATTCGATGCCGATCGCGCCTGAGCCGATGACCAGCAGTTTCTTAGGCATGCGCGGCGGCATCAGGGCATGTTTGTAGGTCCAAACCAGATCGCCGTCAGCCTCAAGCCCCGGCAGCTCACGCGCCCGGGCACCCGTCGCAAGGACGATGTTCTTCGCGGTCAGCTCTTCGCTGCCCTTGTCGGTCTTGACGCTCACCTTGCCTTTTGCCGGGATCGTTGCCTCACCCATAATCACGGTGACCTTGTTTTTCTTGAGAAGATGGCCAACGCCGCTGGTCAGTTGTTTCGCGACTCCGCGAGAGCGTTTGACGACAGCATCGAGATCATAGCCGAACTTGTCTGCGGTCAGGCCAAAATCTTTGGCGCGCTCCATCAGGTGAAACACTTCCGAGGACCTCAGCATCGCCTTGGTTGGGATGCACCCCCAGTTCAGGCAAATGCCGCCCAGGTGCTCACGCTCGACCACGGCCGTTTTCAAGCCTAGCTGTGCCGCGCGAATGGCAGCCACATAGCCGCCCGGACCAGCGCCGATTACGATCAGATCAAAAGATTGTGCAGCCATGTTTCCCTCTCGGCGCAGGTCGGTTGTCAAATTAGTTTACCATTAAACTATATCCCGAAACGCATCAACACACCTTTCCCGCGACAAAACAGACGCGGGCGAAATGTAACGCTTCATGCGGATTTCAGCCTATACCGCACGAGTTTCAATGGCTAGAACATAGGTGTCGAATTAGACGTTCAGTCCTAAACGCAAGTTATTCGAGAGGCTTATCATGGCCAAAACGTTCAAAGACCTTTTGCTTGCCCTGCTCAATGCCACGCTTATCCTTGTGGCGCTATGCCTCTTTCTGGGGTGGCGGCTGGCAACGGCCGTAGAAGACATCACCACTGTATTTTCTGAAAAAGTGCAGATTGTCGCGCCGTTAAAAGACGAAATTCGCGGTATCCGAGGCGAAATTGCAGCCCTGCGCAGCGATCTTACAAATATTCAGGACAGCGGAACTGTTACGGATATTGCCGAGAAACTGCGCATTTCAACGGCTTTGGCAACGCTGGAGAACATGGAAGCCAGGATGCAGGATTCGCAGGCACGCATTGCTGAGATTACCGAGTCACCACAGACGTTGATTAACTCTGCCATAGAAAAATCGGCCGACGTGGTCGCCGACCGGATCATCGCTGTTCGAGGTTGCGTGCCCCAGTCCTAGCCGGCGGCCTGCAGTTCGCGAACCGTTGCACCATATCCGCCCATGTCAACATAGGCCGCTTCGTGTGCCGTCATCGGACGCTTCAGGGCTTCGTTTCGGTATGGAAACCGCCCAAACTTGCGGATCACTTCACGATGCGCACGTGCGTGCAACAGATTACTTTGGTCGCTGCTGGGCATATTTTGACACATCAGACGGACACAGCGTTCCTGATCGCACAAGTTTTCCGAATGCATCAAAGGCAGGTAAAAGAACTGCCGCGCGGGTTCGTCAATCTTCAGATCCCAGCCTTTGTCTATCGCACATTTGGCTGCCGACAAGGCGGCGCGATCTGATGCGAATGCCTTGGCGCTGCCGCGGAACATGTTACGCGGGAACTGGTCCATCAGGATGATGTAGGCCAGCGACCCATTGGGATAGGTCAACCAAAGAGAAAACTTGCCTTCATTCGCGACTTCCCAAGTGGTTAAAAACCGTTCGCGAATGTCTGCGTCCAAAGCGTCGTCTTGTAGATACCAACCCTTGGGACCAATCTTATCTAACCAAAAACTCAATACTTCTTCAGGCCCAACCATTGCCCTAAACTCCGTCTTGTTGCCCTCCCCAGGGACGTAAGGACATTAAATGCCTATTTACAGATTTGTTACAGTAAAAATTTGCAACACTTGCGACATAATCTTGTGTTTCAGGCAACATCTTGCGTTTCAGCGTCGGCTTCGGCGGCTTCTATAGCGACCTCCTGCGCCAGTTCGACCGCAACGGGCGAAGCTGTCGCATAGACCGTGGACATGGTGCCTGTCTCGTCAACCGGGATCGCGGCACGCTGGGTCATGCGGTACAGCGCGTAAACAGCCGTGGTAACAAGAAGCGCGGCGATGAACAGGAAAAACCCTTGCGGGCCGAACACCGCATCCCCCATAAGCCAACCCGTAATCAGCGGGCCAGCAATAGCGCCAAGGCCGTTAATGAACAACAACCCACCCGATGCGGCGGCCATATCCTCATGCTGCAAAAAGTCGTTCGCGTGAGCGATGAGAAGGGAATACAGCGGGTTCGACATCCCTCCGATCACAAAGGCCGAAACCAGCAGGATCGGGAAAGCCAAACCAAACAGCATTCCTGCAATCGCGCCGCACGCACCAGTGACCGCAACCACCATGATCAGGACGCGGCGGTCCATACGGTCCGAGAACCAGCCCAGTGGGTATTGCAGCACCAACGCGCCGATATAAAAGGCGGCCACAAAAGTCGAGATTTCGACCAGCGAAAGCCCTGCCCGCGCACCGTAAACCGACGCCATGCCGAACTGAGCCGAGAACACTCCGCCAAGCAAGAACATACCGACGCAGCCAAGCGGTGAATACCCAAACAATTCGCGTAGGGTCATCGGTTTGGTGGTGTCAAATGCGGGCGTAGGTGAAATCGACAACAGGATCGGCGCAAACGAAACCGAAACCAGGATCGAGGCGATCACGAACGTATCGAACCCAGCAGGGTCGCCCAAAAGGACCAAACCTTGCGCGCTGATAATACCTACCATCTGAAAGATCATATAAAGCGACAGGGCCTGTCCGCGGTTCTCGTTGCTGGCGGCGTTGTTCAACCAACTCTCGGCCGTGACATACACGCCGGAAAAGCAGAACCCGATCAGAACGCGCCCCAGAATCCAGACCACGGGATTGGTCATCAACGGGTACAAAATCATCACTGCCGAGATGAACGACGCCAGTGCCGCGAACACGCGCACATGGCCGACGCGTCTGATCATCTCGGGTGCCAGGCGCGAGCCGCCAAGAAAGCCAAGGAAATACGCCGACATCACAAACGACATCTCTAGGGTCGAAAACCCTTCGATTTCACCGCGAACACCAAGAATCGTGCCCTGTAGGCCGTTGCCGACCATCAGAAGCCCCATCCCCAGAAGAAGCGCCCATGCGCTGGAAAGAACCTGAAGCATTCGCGCCTCCAAGAAAAAAATTCGACCTGAACTGTGGAATCGCTTGTATAGGAAAAACGTCTCTGTTCGTGCTTGTCTACGACATTGCGGGCAAATGATCCCGACAACGCGCCTCTTACGGGATCAAAAGCGACGCGTCACCATAGGAAAAGAATCGGTATTCCTGCTCGATGGCATGGGCGTAGACTTCGCGCATTCTGTCCTGCCCCATAAGTGCCGACACCAGCATCAAAAGTGTGGATTTTGGCAGGTGGAAATTGGTCATCAACGCGTCTGCCACATGGAATTTAAACCCGGGGTAGATGAAAATATCCGTCTCACCTTCCCAAGGTTCAATCCGGCCAGAACGTCCTGCGCTTTCGATCAGGCGCAGGGCAGTTGTTCCGACGGGGATGATCCGACCGCCAGCCTCTTTCGTGGCGCGGATTTCTTCTGCGGCCTCAGCGCTGACCCGACCCCATTCCGCATGCATTTTATGGGTGGTTACGTCTTCAACCTTGACCGGCAGAAAGGTGCCAGCGCCCACATGCAGCGTCACATGGCTAAGCTCGACGCCGCGCACTGCAAGCGCCTGCATCAGGGGCTCATCGAAATGAAGCGAGGCTGTAGGAGCCGCAACCGCGCCAGAGTTTCGCGCCCAGATCGTTTGGTAATCTGTCTTATCCTGCTCGTCCGCCGGGCGTTTGGCGGCGATATACGGTGGCAGAGGCATCGCACCTGCCTGTTCCAATGCCGCGTCGAAATCATCCCCTGTCAGGTTAAACCTCAGATAGGCCTGCCCACCTTCCGCGCGTTCAAGCGTCGCGTTGAGGTCATCGGAAAACTGGATGTCTTCCCCTAGCCTAACCTTTTTTAACGGCTTGATCAGTGCCGCCCATGTGCCATCGGCCTGCGGGTCCAACAAGGTTGCCTCAATTGCAGCTGAAACTGGTCCCTGAGCGCTGTCACGATGGCGGCGACCATTCAGGCGCGCGGGGATGACGCGTGTATCATTTAGAACCAGCCGATCGCCGGGTTGCAGCCAATCGGGAAGATCGAACACATGCGCATCCGACAGCGTATCCTTGCTCGCAACAAGCATCCGCGCCGATGAGCGCGGGCTGGCGGGCCGCGTTGCAATCAAGTCTTCGGGAAGGTGGAAATCAAAATCGCTGAGTTTCATGGCCGCGCCATACAGCGCCCTTCAATCCAAATCAACGCTCCTCGGCCGATGATCCAAAAGTTCGTTTTGGCTCATCGGGCTTTATGGGCTGTGCGTTGGGTCCATCGGAAACTGTTGGGGCCGGGGGACGTAGCAGATTGCGCAGGAATAGTGGCGCCAGACCGGAAAGCGGGTTCACCGAGACCTTCGGCTGCCGCAACGGCCCGGTCAGAGTATAGTTGAACCCTATGACGCCCTCACCTTTCCGGGTGAAGACGCTGCCAATTGCGTTGACCAGATAGATCGGTGAGATCGCACCCCGCAAATCCAGAACTCCGGCCACCGTGTCGATGGTACCGTCGAACGACAGGCCCATTGACGGGCCAACGGCGCTGCCACTTAGAACTTTCACTTCGGTCGGCGTAATCCGCATGCGGCTGTCGATGCTGGCAAAAAAGATACCTTGCCCCGCCATTTCATCCAGCAAGCCCACAAGGCTGATTGCATTCAGCAGCGCAGCCATGGCCGGAGCGTCCTTGATGCGCGTGTCAGAAATATTGAGGATCACGTCGTAATTGCCCGGACCCGCCACCGGTTCCAGTTGTAAATCCAAATCTCCCCCACGCGCCTGCGTGATCATTCCCGCCGACCGCAACACCGCCCCGGCATCCCCCGACTTCAGCGTCACCGCGCTGCGGCCCTCACGCGGGGTGACCTGTCCGCGTACCGGTGCGCCACCGTTCACGGTGGCTGTGAAGGCACCGGTAGCACCCCCGCTGGTCTGAAACGCACCGTTAAACCCGGTCAAAGCAACGGTTTCAGTGACCTGAAGGCGATCCAAGGCCACATCAAGCCGGGGACCGGCGCCAGAGCCTCCACCGCCTTCACCACCGCTGCCGAAGGTCGCGCGCGCAAGGTTCATCACACCGCCCAGAACGCGGATATCGGGCACTGCCCCGCCGCTGTTGACCAGTTCGGCAGGTACCGCCAGCCAATCCCCCAGATCGAACGAGCTGAACTGTAAACGGTCGAAACCCCCGTCATTGAAGGAAATGGAGGCCGAGGTGCGCAATCCAGCGGCGTCGAGTACCAGTTCATCAACGCGTAGATTCTCGCCCAGCGTGGCCTCAACCTTCATGGTTCCAGTTGAGCCCGGCCCCTTGCGCCAGCCGAGTTCGGGAATGGCTAGGGAAACACCTGCCAGATCAGAAGACGCGGTTAGCCGTGGCGGCGTACCCGCACCCAGCCCTAGCGCAATATCCGCAGTGCCCCGCCCTGTCAGCATTCCCTGCGGCAGACCGGCTTTCAGTTCAGTCATCAGACGGGGGGACAGTTCGATCTGGCCGGTGACCTCGCTGCGTTGTGGTTCGGTCCCACCGATAGGTTGCCGCCAAGTGGCTTGGATCGGAACGTCACCGAACACCCCGTCGCCGGATACTTCAATCTCGGTCTCATTGCCCTTTAATTGAAGCCGGTCGGCACCGACTGAAAAACCCGGGACCAGCTTTTCGCTTTGGACATCATCTATTTCGCCGAGGAAGTGGAACTGCGTTTCGTCGAACTGCAATTTTTTCTTCATCGGCAGGAACAGCGTCCCGGACAGGCCCACCTGCCCTTCAGCCACGTCCACGGGCAGGTTAGCCTTGGTCAGCAATTCCAGCGGTGGCCTGTCAAGCAGAGACAAGGCCGCTGTCGTAGTGCCCTTTGCGGTGATCCGTGTGATCGATGGTGAGTCTTTCTTGATACCCGTATCGGGGATGATGAACGACGTGCCGGATGCATCGATTGCGCCCCCTTCATCTGCAAAGACCACGCCCGCCTCAGCCGTCGCGGTAAAGCGGCGATTGATCAGGCTGGCTTGGCCCTGCGCGTGTTCAAGCGGCGGCAGGGTCTTTGCAAACTGAATCTTTGCATCCTCGAACCCAAAATCCAGATATATGTCCGGCTTGCTTTCGGGCCGGGAACGCAGCGCGAAATCAACATCCGAAACCCTGCCTTCATACAGGTTTTTCTCTACCCAGGTCCGTGGCTTCGGTGCCAATCGTTCGGGCCAGTAATTCAGAAGTTCACCTGCGTTCATGCCGTCCAGATGCGCGTCCAAATCTGCCACCCAGCCATTGGCTTCACCAATCAAATTACCCGAGCCGAGCAGCTGGTAATTGGCGTCTTCGACCATGATCTGACCCAAACGCAACCGGAACGGAGCCAGCTTCATCTGCATGTCCAGATCGGCGCGCGCCAATGACAGCGGTACTGGAAACAGGTCGGCCGGATTGATGTTGATATTGCTGAGGCTGAGCTGCGAGGTCAGACTGTCCAGAGTACCATTCTCGATTCCCTCAAGATACGCTTTGCCCTCAGCCTGAAAAGAGCCCCACGCCGAAACCACTGAGACCTCGTTAAAGTCCAGTTCCTGCCGCTTGGGCTCATAAGTGAAGTAGGTTCGGGCGGACTCGAACGGGATCGGCTTGGTTTCTTGTGTCGGTTGCACCACCCCTGCCCCAAGATTCAGTGTGGCATAGAGCGGCCCAAGTGCCGTGGTTGCGTCGATGCTGCCACGCAACGCGCCTGAAATCGGTGCTTTGAGGACCTGCAACCATGACAGGGCCAGACTTTGGCTAGCGATGTCTTCCGCCGGAAGGTCGGTGATCGAAACGCCGAACTCAGCCTGAGATGACCCAAGAACGCTTGAGTAATTGGCCTCAATCGTGCTGGCATAATCGCGCCCGGTCAGAACCGAGAACCCGGTCGCCAGACGCAACTCATCCTTGTTGCGCGTAACTGTGACGTGACCGCCATCGAACACCCAAGCTCGGCCAAGGCGCAGGTCCTGATAGTCCAGCGTCAAGGACTCCAATTCCACCGACCGAATGCCAGACAGGATTGGCGATAAGAACACATCATTGGATTGGTCTATCAACTGGGCCAGATCCGGAGCTTCCTGAACCGGCGTACTTCCCGAGCCGACGGTCAGCGACAAGGCCCCATCCTGCCCTCGGGTCAGCGAGATTTGCGCATCCCGCACAATGATGCGGCGCGGACGGATTTGCCCCCTCAACAAGCCGCGCATTGAAAGGCGGGTCCGCAGGTCCGACATCTGCGCAATCTGTTGGCCTGACGCATCGCTGATCGTGACATCGGTTAGTCGCAGCCGTGGCCGCCATTCCTCATTGACGACGAAACTGGCGTCGCCGAACCGGAACTGAAGCCCCCCAAGGCTTTCTTCCAACCGCTGCTCGACCTTTTCGCGCACCCATTCAGGCGCGTGAAGGTTCTGGCCGAACAGGAAGTACCAACCGACGAAAGCCAGAACCCCAATCGAAAGCACGGTCCAACCAGAAAAATGCACAGCGACACGACGGCGCGACCGACGGCGCGGAGGGGTCTCCGACTGCGGCGCACTTTCGTCTTCGTGCTGCATCAATTTTCCATCCACGTCTTTCAACCCGCTCGCAGCGCCCTATGATGACGGGCAGCCCTTAGAAAACTTTAACGGAGTTTCCAATGCCCGACGTTTCAGACATCGCCCCGGATTTCACTTTGCCCCGCGACGGCGGCGATGAGGTCAGCTTGTCAGCCATGCGCGGCGGCGTTGTTGTTCTCTTTTTCTATCCCCGCGATGATACGCCGGGCTGCACCAAGGAATCCATCGGTTTCTCGGAACAACTTCAAGCCTTTGCTGATGCGGGCGCTCACGTTTTCGGGATTTCGCGGGACAGCGTTGCCAAGCACGACAAGTTCGTTGCCAAGCACAATCTGACCACGCCCTTGCTGTCAGATGAAGGCTCAACCGTTTGTGAAGACTACGGTGTTTGGGTCGAGAAAAACATGTACGGCAAAAAGTCTATGGGGATCGAGCGTTCGACCTTCATTATCGACGCCGAAGGCAAGATCGCCAAGGTTTGGCGCAAGGTCAAAGTACCCGGCCACGTGGATGAGGTGCTGGAAGCCGTGCGCGCGATGTGAACGCTCTCGACCGCAGTCGCCAACCGGTCTAAGACCCGTGCAACTCAACAGGTGGAGATACCCGGTGTCCAAGACGTTGACCCAGATGGCGACCGAAGTTCTGATCACGGCGAATGGGCGGGAAAAAACTGCCCTTTCCAAACGCCATGCCGCAACGTGGTTTGCCTCGCGCAAGGGTGAGTCACCCGCAATTGAGATCGGCACAGCGACACCTCCGTTGCAGCCCGCCCGCCCCGAGCGGCCCGAGCTTCTGTCTCCGCGCGAAGTTCCCAAACGCAAGCCCGGCTCTGAGGCTGGCCGCATCGCCTTGCTGCACGCAGTGGCGCATATCGAGTTGAACGCTGTCGACCTGCACTGGGACATCATCGCCCGGTTCGGGCACGTGCCCATGCCGATCGGGTTTTATGATGATTGGGTCAAATGCGCCGAGGAAGAGTCACGCCATTTCGAGATGGTCTGCGACTGCCTTGAAAACATGGGCAGTCATTATGGTGCCCTGCCCGCCCATGCCGGCATGTGGCGCGCGGCAGAGGACACCGCCGACGATCTGATGGGCCGATTGGCTGTCGTTCCCATGGTGCTTGAGGCGCGCGGGTTGGATGTGACACCCGGCATGATCAACATCTTCCGAAAGGCCAAGGACGAACAGGCCATCGCCGCGCTGGAAGTGATCTATGCCGAAGAGGTCGGGCATGTGGCCTATGGCTCGAAATGGTTTAACTTCTTGTGCGGGCGTGAGAATGCGGATCCCAAAGATGTGTTTCACCAACTGGTCCGGCGTTATTTCCACGGCGTTCTCAAACCTCCTTTCAATGAGGAGAAACGCGCCGAAGCCGGGCTGCCGCCTGACTTTTACTGGCCACTGACCGAGGATCTGCCGGCGCCCGGCAGCGCGGATTAGGTTTGCTCAAATCAGTGTTTTCGGCAATTTCCCGCCGAGAATTGGCGGGAAAAAGATGGTTTCAAGGGTGAACAGGTTAACAAACTTGCCCTATTCAAACGCGCCCTTTATGCAATGCGCCAAGGGACGGCGGACGCTCACGACCGGTCCCGATCATGGGGATTGAGAGGTAAAGACGCGTGCGAACCCGTCTGGCAATAAAACTACACTCACTGTTCGAACGGTATTTCCCGGAGCGCCGGGTCTTTCTTAAATCTGATAACGATACGCGGTTTATCCGGCTCAGCTCGGAAACGCAGGTGGCTGCTGTTGCCGGGGTGTCCGTAATCATAGGCTGGACCGCCGTTGCAACTGCAATCCTTTTAATGGACAGCATCGGGTCAGGCAATTTCCGCGAGCAGGCCAAACGGGATCAGGCAACCTATCAAGAGCGTCTGAACGTCCTGTCCGCCGAACGCGACGCCCGCGCGATCGAGGCGCTTGCCGCGCATGACCGGTTCAACGCAGCGCTTGAGCAGATATCGGCGATGCAATCCGAGCTTTTGGCGTCGGAAAACCGCCGCCGCGAGCTTGAAACAGGCATCGAGGTCATTCAGACCACCTTGCGCGCCACAATGAAGCAGCGCGAAGAGGCTCGCGCTGAACTGGCCAGCCTGCAGGTCGAAGCTGGCGAGAGCGATACGTACGTGACCGCCTTGGCCGCTCCCGAACAGATGACCTTTATGACTGAGGCGCTGTCACGCACGGCACAAGAACGCGATCAGATCGCGTCGGATGCACAAGACGCGTTGGAACAGCGTGAAGAACTAGAGCTGGAAATCCAGCTGATGCAGGAACGCAGTGACGAGATTTTCCGCCAGCTGGAAGAGGCGATGGTGATTTCGGTCGAGCCACTGGACAAGATGTTCCGCCAGGCCGGCATGCCTACGGACCGCATCATCGAAGAGATCCGCCGCGGGTACAGCGGCATGGGCGGCCCTCTTACCCCCATTTCGTTCAGCACCCGCGGCGGGGAACTGACGCCGGACGAAATCCGCGCTAATGTGCTTCTGCAACAGATGGATCAGCTGAACCTGTACCGCATTGCCGCCGAAAAAGCCCCCTTTGCCAGCCCTGTGCACGCAGCTGTCCGTTACACCAGCGGATTCGGAAAGCGCCGCGATCCCAAAACAGGTGGTCGACGCATGCATAACGGCGCAGATTTCGCTGGCGCGCATGGCACCGATATCTTTGCGACGGCTGACGGAGTGGTCACCCAGGCAGGCTGGCAATCCGGTTTTGGACGCTTGGTGAAAATCAAACACGCCTTTGGAATTGAGACGCTTTACGCTCATAATACCAAGATCCGCGTAAAGGTTGGTCAAAGGGTCTCGCGCGGGGATCATATTGCTGATATGGGTAGCACTGGACGGTCTACCGGAACGCATCTACACTATGAAGTGCGCGTTAATGGAAAACCTGTTAACCCAATGACTTACATCAAGGCTGCGAGAAATGTTTTCTAAAAGCAAAATCAACGAGCCCGCGTCCAACGCCCATGAGGCGACGAAACCCGCGGCACCGGCGAAACCGGCGGCACCTGCACCCGCAGAAAACAAGGCCAGTACCGCGCCAAAGCCCAAGCCTCCGGCATCGGTTCTGTCGTCGGACCTGCACATCACCGGCAACCTCAAGACATCGGGCGACATTCAGGTCGAAGGTACCGTAGAGGGCGACATCCGCGCGCACCTGCTGACCATCGGCGAAACGGCGACCATCAAGGGTGAAGTCACCGCAGACGACGTCGTCGTTAACGGCCGCATCGTAGGCCGTGTGCGGGGCTTGAAAGTACGCCTTACGTCGACTGCACGGGTCGAGGGCGACATTATCCACAAGACCATTGCCATCGAAAGCGGCGCGCATTTCGAAGGCTCGGTGCAGCGTCAGGACGATCCGCTGAACCCAGGCCGCAGTGCAAAACCGGGTGCGAACCCCGCGGCTGAGGTCAAACAGTAACACTGCACCTGCAGAAGAACGAGTGAGCGCCGCGGGTTGCCCTGCGGCGTTTTTCTTTGCTCTTGCTGAACGAAAAGGTCGGTATAATGTCTCTCTATGCTGATCTTTTTCTCTGTCCTGCTGCTGATTGTCGGTTTTTTCCTGTACCGCCATTGGTCAAAATCCCAAGCGCGGCAACGGCTGCTTGCGACATCACTGACCGATCATCAGCTCAAGATTATCGAGCAGCAAGTCCCGCTGATCCGCCGACTGCCCGCAGACCTGCGCGCCAAGCTTGATGGCAAGGTGAACCTGTTTCTGGATCAGGTCCACTTCTTCGGCTGTGATGGACTTGAAGTCACCGAAGAGATGGAGCTAGCCATCGCCGCACAAGCCAGCCTGCTGCTGGTCAACAGTGACCAATGGTACGATCATCTGACCACCATTCTGATCTACCCAAACGCGTTTAAGTCGCGGCAACGCAGGCAGGACGGCTATGTCGTGAGCGAAAAAGAAATCGTTCGCACCGGCGAAAGCTGGGATCGCGGTCCAGTGATCCTATCTTGGTCGCACAGCCGCAAAGGCGCAGCAAATGACCATGACGGCCAGAATGTTGTTTTGCACGAGTTTGCGCATCAGGTCGACGATATGTCCGGCGGAACCAATGGCGTTCCGATCCTGAGCGACGGGCAAAGCTTTGCAGAGTGGGAGCGCGTGTTTCTGACTGCCTATGACGCCCACGTAAACGCGGTCGAGCATGGCAGGCATACCGTCATTGCCCCTTACGGAGCGGTAGGCCACGAGGAATTTTTTGCCGTTTCGGTCGAGGTCTTCTTTGAACAACCAAAACAGTTGAAAGCTGCTGTGCCCGATGTCTATGCACAGCTTTCCAAACTGTTTCGGCTCGACCCTGTCAGATGGAGTTAAGCCGGGTCAAGCTGTGTAGTTTTGCAAGTGGTTATCAAATAACGGTAATTGAATTATAGTGAAACCGGTTGTTTTCGGGAGGATTTTTCATGTTGCCAAAACTCATGGCCGAATTTTTCGGTACGTTCTGGTTGGTACTCGGCGGCTGCGGGAGTGCAGTATTGGCGGCAGGCGTTGCAGATGTTGGCATCGGATGGCTGGGTGTTTCCTTTGCCTTTGGACTGACCGTTTTGACGATGGCATATGCTGTCGGGCATATCTCGGGCGGACATTTCAACCCGGCAGTCAGCCTCGGCCTGATGATAGGCGGCAGGTTCCCGGCAAGCGAACTGATCCCCTATTGGATCGCACAAGTGATCGGCGCGATTGCTGCCGCCGCAGTGCTATACCTGATCGTGAGTGGCGCGCCAGGCTTTGAGGGCGTTGGCAGTTTTGCCACAAACGGATACGGCGAGGCTTCACCCGAGGGATATTCGCTGACCTCGGCGCTGGTGATCGAGATCGTGATGACCGCATTCTTCGTCGTGGTCATTCTTGGCGCAACATCCAATTTCGCACCTGAAGGATTTGCTCCAATCGCCATTGGCCTGTGCCTTACGCTGATCCACCTAATTTCCATCCCTGTAACGAACACATCAGTAAATCCCGCGCGTTCAACTGGTGTGGCTCTGTTTGCTGATGGACCAGCTTTGGCGCAGCTTTGGCTGTTCTGGGTTGCCCCACTAGTCGGCGCTGCCATCGGCGCGCTGATCTGGCAAGCGATGGGCGACGACTAGACACTTGCAAGAGGAAAGCCCCGCAGCGATCAACTCCGGGGCTTTTCTATTCATTCAGTGACGGTAACCGTTTTCATCACATCGGGCTGACCAATCACGGCACCGTTGGGTCCGTCGCCCCGCTTGATCATATCAACCACATCCATGCCATCAGTGACCTGCCCAACAACCGTGTACTGGCCGTTCAGGAATGGACCCGGTTCAAACATGATGAAGAATTGCGAGTTCGCACTGTCCGGGTCCTGCGCCCGCGCCATGCCCACCACACCGCGGTCATAGTTGAAGTCCGAGAATTCGGCGGGTAGATCGGGACGATCCGACCCACCGGTGCCCGCCCGGCGCATGTCACCACCGATGCGACCGAACTCAACATCCCCGGTCTGCGCCATGAAACCGTCGATCACGCGGTGGAACACCACGCCATCATACTTGCCCTCGGCGGCGAGGGTGCTGATCTGTTCAACATGCTTCGGGGCAAGATCTTCGAATAGGTCAACGGTGACCGTCCCATTGGCCCCCTCACCTTCGATCTCGATCTGTAGGCCTGTAGCCAGCGCGGGGCTGGCCAGCAGTACAAATGCTGCAGCCAGTTTATACATCTGCTGCCACCTTGACGCTGATCATGCGGTCAGGGTTCGCAGGCGGCTCACCACGTACGATAGCGTCCACATGCTCCATTCCGTCGATTACACGGCCGTAGACGGTGTATTGGCCGTTCAGGAAGTGATTGTCCTTGAAGTTGATGAAGAATTGCGAGTTTGCCGAGTCAGGGTTCTGCGACCGCGCCGCACCCAGAGTTCCGCGATCATGCGGCAGCTTTGAGAACTCTGCCGGAACGTTGGGCAGCGACGAGCCGCCAGTTCCCGCCATGCGAATGTTAAACCCGTCTTCCATATCGCCGTGCTGCACGTCGCCGGTCTGCGCCATGAAACCGTCGATCACACGGTGAAAGGCCACGTTGTCATATTCGCCACCGCGCGCCAGTTCCTTCATCCGGGCACTGTGCTGCGGTGCTACGTCGGGCAGCAGTTCAATGACGACCTTGCCATCTTTCAGTTCGACGATGATGGTGTTTTCGGGATCCTTGATCTCGGCCATGTGGCCCTCCTGTCGTTTGTCTTGCGCATTTACCTATTCGCCATGCGCCTGAATGCCAAGTGACGCATTGACCTGAGGGCAAAATGCAGGAAAAGAACCGCCTAAACTTGTTTCAAAATACCAAGGATTGCGCGATGGGCTGGAAAACTCTTGACGATATGGACCTGAACGGCAAACGCGTGCTGATACGTGTGGATATCAACGTGCCGGTCGCTGACGGGGTGGTGACGGACGATACCCGCATCCAGCGCATCGTGCCGACCGTTCGCGATGTTCTTGCAGCTGGCGGCAAGCCAATCCTGCTGGCCCATTTCGGTCGTCCGGGGGGCGAACGGAAAATGGACCTTTCATTGCAACAACTGGTTCCTGCACTTGAAACCGCCTTTGGTGCCGCTGTCCGTTTCGCTCCCGATTGCGTCGGTGCCGAGGCTGAACAGGCCGCGGAAGCGCTGCCATCGGGTCAGGTTCTGCTGCTGGAGAACACGCGTTTCCACGCAGCTGAAACCAAGAATGACGCCGAATTGGCCGCAGGTATGGCCAAGCTTGGTGAGGTTTACTGCAACGATGCCTTCTCGGCCGCGCATCGCGCCCACAGCTCAACCGAGGCTATCGCCCGCCTGCTGCCCTCCTGCGCCGGTCGCTTGATGCAGGCCGAGCTTGAGGCGCTGGAGGGTGCTTTAGGTGATCCCAAGCGGCCCGTGACTGCCGTGGTTGGTGGGGCAAAAGTGTCGACCAAGCTGGAACTGCTGGGCAACCTGATCAACAAGGTGGATTATCTGGTGATCGGCGGCGGTATGGCGAACACTTTCCTCGTTGCTAAGGGGCTGAATGTCGGAAAGTCACTGGCCGAAACCGCGATGAAAGACACCGCAGCTGAAATTCTGGCCAAAGCCGAAAGCGCAGGCTGCACGATTGTTCTGCCTTCGGATGTGGTTGTTGCCGAAGAATTTGCAGCCAACGCGGCATACGAAGTTCTGCCTGCCAATCAATGCACGGATGACGGCATGATCCTTGATGCCGGTCCCGAAAGTGTCGCGGCCATCTCGGACATCTTTGCCAAAAGCAGGACCCTGATCTGGAATGGCCCGTTGGGAGCTTTTGAGATCGCACCGTTCAACGCCGCGACCGATGCCGCAGCGCTGAAGGCGGCGGAGCTTACCCGCGCGGGCAATTTGGTGTCCGTCGCAGGCGGGGGCGATACCGTGGCCGCGCTGAATGCGTCCGGTGCGGCAGCAGATTTCTCGTACATCTCAACAGCAGGTGGCGCATTTCTTGAGTGGATGGAGGGCAAAACCCTGCCGGGCGTCGCCGCGCTGGAAGGTTAATCATCTGGTCAATTTTGGGCAAATGGCACTGCTCATGGTAAAATCGCCTTTTGAGCGGAGGTTTTGCCATGAGAGGCCTTGCATTTCTGATAGCTTTCCTGCTTCCACCGTCTGCTGTCGCGCAATCCAGTTGCAATGGCCAAACGCAGATCGATGCCAATTTTTGCGCCAAGGAAAAGTGGGAGATCGCGGACCGTGAACTCAACCGCACCTGGGGCGAAGTCAAACCTTTGGCAGACGCGCGCGGTGACGGACAAGCCCTGCTGGAGCAGCAGCGCGCGTGGTTGAAGTCACGGGATGCGACCTGCGAACCCGAATTATTGGCAGGTGGCAGCGCAGACGCGATGTTCTACTGGAGCTGCATGGAAGAACAGACGCTGGCGCGAAACAAGGCGCTGAAAACGTGGCAGTGATTATCAACCACCTACACATGAAAAAATACCAAGTAAGGGATTCACAACCCGAATCACCTGTGACATAGTGCTTCGAGATGCCCGAAAAGGGCACGTTATTGAGGCAAACTTCATACGGCGGTAAACAGAGTGTCCCGTTCTCATCGACCCGGCTTGGGCGCAGTCGTCTTCTTCATGGTGGCATTTATGCTGGGTGTGTACTTCACCTTTGCCGCCGTGCAGGGCGACTATGGCCTGTTCAGACGGGTCGAAATTGCAGCAGAACGGGACGCCCTGTCGCGCGATCTTGCCAAGCTTGAGGCCGAGATCGCGGAAATGGAAAACCTGACACGTCGTTTGTCCGACACCTATCTGGATCTTGATCTGCTGGACCAACAGGCGCGTTCGGTTCTCGGCATGATCCGCTCGGACGAAATCGTCATCCGCTGAACTCGGTCTGATAATTCGTTTCAACCGCTGGCCTGGCCGCAAGCCAAAGGTCTGAACGCGCGCGATCCGATGCCGCGTCACATTTACCCTCGCCAGATTGCCGGAAATGCTTTATGAAATAGTTTAACGCTAAACTATCTGTCCGAAAGGGGGAGATCGCCACAATGGCTGCGCGAAAAACCACAAAGAAACCAAACGTTTCTGCGGAAGAACTCAAAACGTATTACCGCGAAATGCTGTTGATCCGCCGATTCGAAGAAAAAGCTGGTCAGCTTTATGGCATGGGTCTGATCGGTGGATTTTGCCACCTCTACATCGGGCAGGAAGCCGTCGTCGTGGGCCTTGAGGCCGCTGCCAAAGAGGGCGACAAGCGCATCACGTCCTACCGGGATCACGGTCACATGCTTGCCTGCGGGATGGAGCCAGGCGGTGTGATGGCCGAATTGACCGGACGCATCGGCGGGCTGTCCAAAGGTAAGGGCGGCTCGATGCACATGTTCTCGAAAGAAAAGCACTTTTACGGCGGTCACGGTATCGTCGCCGCGCAGGTGCCGCTTGGTGCGGGACTGGCCTTTGCCGACAAGTACAAGGAAAACGGGGGTGTGACCTTCACCTATTTTGGGGACGGTGCCGCAAACCAGGGTCAGGTCTATGAGACGTTCAACATGGCCGCGATCTGGAGCCTGCCTGTGGTGTTCGTGATCGAGAACAACCAATATGCGATGGGAACCTCTCAGGCCCGTTCGACTTCGACCAAGGATATCTACCACCGTGGTGAGGCGTTTGGCATTCCGGGTGAAATCGTCGACGGTATGGATGTGTTGGCCGTGAAGGCCGCCGGTGAAAAGGCCGTTGCCCACTGTCGCGCCGGAAAAGGTCCGTACATCCTCGAAATCAAGACGTACCGCTATCGCGGCCACTCGATGTCCGACCCGGCCAAGTACCGAACCCGCGAAGAGGTTCAGAAAGTCCGCGAACAAAGCGACCCGATCGAGCACGTGCGCGAGCTGCTGCTGACCGGCAAGCACGCAACCGAGGATGATCTGAAGGCGATCGACAAGGAAATCAAAGAGATCGTCAACCAGGCAGCCGAATTCTCGAAAGAAAGCCCCGAGCCTTCCGTCGAAGAGCTCTGGACCGATATCTACGCCTGAGAGGACGAATAAGACATGGCAACCGAAATTCTCATGCCCGCGCTCTCACCCACGATGGAAGAGGGCACGCTGGCCAAATGGCTGGTAAAAGAAGGCGACACCGTTTCCTCGGGCGACATCATGGCCGAGATCGAAACTGACAAAGCAACGATGGAATTCGAAGCAGTCGACGAAGGTATCGTTGGCAAAATCCTGATCGAAGACGGCACTGAGGGGGTTAAGGTCAACACCCCCATCGCGATCCTGGTCGAAGAAGGCGAAGACGCTTCCGCCCTGCCCGAGGCTGCGCCCGCAGCCGCAGCGGAGGCTGAGGCCGCCCCAGCGGCGGTTGAGGCCCCCGCTCCTGCTGCATCATCAGCCCCTGCCGCTCCGAAGGTCGATCTGTCGCCTGACTGGCCCGCCGACGCGGAAATGGCGCAGCAAACCGTGCGTGAAGCGCTGCGCGATGCGATGGCCGAAGAGATGCGTAGCGACGAAGACGTTTACCTGATGGGCGAAGAGGTCGCGGAGTACCAAGGCGCTTACAAGGTCTCTCAGGGTCTTCTGGACGAGTTCGGCAGCAAGCGCGTGATCGACACCCCAATCACCGAGCACGGCTTTGCCGGGATCGCCGTTGGCTCCGCTTTTGGCGGGCTGAAGCCGATTGTCGAATTTATGACCTTCAACTTCGCCATGCAGGCGATTGACCAGATCATCAACTCTGCCGCGAAAACACTGTATATGTCCGGCGGTCAGATGGGCTGTCCCATTGTGTTCCGAGGTCCTAACGGTGCCGCCGCCCGTGTGGCCGCGCAGCACAGCCAGGATTACGCGGCGTGGTATATGCAAATCCCCGGTCTTAAAGTCGTTATGCCCTATTCGGCGGCCGATGCAAAAGGTCTGTTGAAATCGGCAATCCGTGACCCCAACCCGGTGGTCTTTCTGGAAAACGAAATCTTATACGGTCGCTCGTCCGATGTGCCGCAAGTCGATGACCTGACCATCCCTCTGGGCAAGGCCCGCATCTGGCGCGAGGGATCGGATGTAACCATCGTCAGCTTTGGCATCGGTATGCAATACGCATTGGAAGCCGCCGACAAACTGGCCGAGGAAGGCATCAACGCTGAGGTGCTCGACCTGCGCACGCTTCGTCCAATGGATACGGGCGCAATCATCAACTCGGTGATGAAAACCAACCGCCTGGTAACCGTCGAAGAAGGTTGGCCGCAGGGTTCCGTCGGCAGCTACATAAGCTCGATCGTGATGCAGGAAGCGTTCGACTACCTTGATGCGCCCGTAATCAACTGCACCGGTAAGGATGTTCCGATGCCGTATGCAGCAAACCTTGAAAAGCTGGCCCTGATCACCACCGATGAGGTGATCGCCGCCGTCAAACAAGTGACCTACCGGTAAGGAGCGACAGACAGATGCCCACCGAAATTCTGATGCCCGCCCTTTCACCGACTATGGAGGAAGGCACACTTGCAAAATGGTTGGTCAAGGAAGGCGATACCGTGTCCTCCGGCGACCTGCTGGCCGAGATTGAAACCGATAAGGCAACGATGGAGTTCGAGGCCGTCGATGAAGGCACCATTGGCAAAATCCTGGTCCCCGAAGGTTCTGAAGGGGTAAAGGTCAACACCGCCATTGCGGTACTGCTGGAAGAGGGTGAAAGCGCCGATGATATCGCTGCCACACCCACAGCAGCACCGGAGGCTTCGCCAGAAGCCGCCGCAGGCAACGAGGCCGCCGCTCCAGTGGCGCCCGAGGCGCCTGCCCCTGCCCCGGCTGCTCCAGTCAAAGCGGATGGCGGTCGCATTTTCGCATCTCCGCTGGCTCGCAGGATTGCCGCTCAGAAAGGTCTTAACCTATCGCAGATCAAGGGGTCCGGGCCGCATGGCCGTATCGTCAAAGCAGACGTTGAAACTGCGACCGCCACTGCTCCGGCGTCCGCACCTGCCTCGGCTCAGGCAGCACCTGCACCCGCAGCCGCCCCGGCAGGACCATCAGCGGATGCTGTCGCCAAGATGTACGAAGGTCGGGAGTACGAGGAAATCAAACTCGATGGTATGCGCAAGACGATTGCCGCACGCCTGTCCGAAGCCAAACAGACCATCCCGCATTTCTACCTGCGTCGCGACATCAAGTTGGATGCGCTGCTGAAATTCCGCGGCCAGTTGAACAAACAACTGGAAGGCCGTGGCGTAAAGCTCAGCGTTAACGACTTTATCATCAAAGCCGTCGCTAACGCTTTGCAGCAGGTCCCTGAATGCAACGCAGTTTGGGCCGGTGATCGCGTATTGCAACTGAAACCTTCGGATGTGGCCGTTGCCGTCGCTATTGAGGGCGGCCTGTTCACCCCGGTCTTGCAGGATGCTGACACGAAATCTCTGTCAGCTCTGTCAACTGAGATGAAGGACCTTGCAGCCCGTGCCCGCGACCGCAAGCTGGCCCCGCATGAATACCAGGGCGGGACCTTTGCCGTCTCGAACCTGGGCATGTTCGGCATCGACAATTTCGACGCAATCGTGAACCCACCCCATGCCGGTATTCTTGCAGTCGGCACCGGCCTCAAAAAACCAGTGGTGGGCGATGATGGAGAGTTGACGGTTGCCACCCTGATGTCAGTTACAATGTCGGTCGATCACCGAGTTATTGACGGCGCGCTTGGCGCACAACTGCTACAAGCTATCGTCGATAACCTCGAAAACCCGATGGTTATGCTGGCCTGAAAACCGGACAAAACTGGACCGTGCATGAATCGAAAAGCCCCTCCTTATTGGTTGGGCTTTTCGATTTGCCCTGCGGCACTGATAGATTGCCCCGTCCGGAAACGTCGGATGGTGTCACACTTTTGCAGGATACACTTCGTATCCTCGGTGTTGAAACACCAAAGCGAGACAGAAAAAGCACGCCAGGTGGGGCGCGCTTATTTGGCTGGGCCTCGTTACCTGTCTTTGCCCAGCATGTGATCCATCGAGATTGATGGCTGATCACAGCCTGCCTCACCAACGATCTTGGCTGGAATGCCAGCAACCGTTTTGCAGGCCGGCACGTTTTGCAAAACGACGGAGCCCGCAGCGATACGGCTACAACGGCCAACCGAAATATTACCAAGCACTTTGGCCCCGGCACCAATAAGCACGCCATTTCCTATTTTTGGATGGCGGTCTTCTTCTTCCTTACCTGTTCCGCCCAATGTTACGGAATGCAGCATCGAAACATTGTCCCCTACCACGGCCGTTTCACCAATGACGATGGAATGTGCGTGGTCGATCATGATACCCTTGCCGATTTTTGCGGCGGGATGGATGTCGGTTCCGAAGATTTCGGACGAACGCATCTGGAAGAAATACGCCAAATCATGGCGCCCTTTCCGCCAAAGCCAATGCGCAACGCGGTAGGTCTGCATGGCCTGATAGCCTTTGAAATACAGGATCGGTTGCAACAAGCGGTGGCAGGCTGGATCACGTTCGTAAACGGCCATCAGGTCTGCACGCGCCGCCTCAATCAGCGTTGGGTCATCCGCATATGCTTCGTCCACGACCTCGCGCAGGACCATCATCGACATTTCGTTCGAACACAGCTTGGCCGAGATGCGATAGGACAGAGCCCGACCCAGGCTGCGATGGTGCAATATGCAGGCATGAACTAACCCGCCCATCAACGGCTCATTTTCGACAGCCGCTTGGGCTTCGCTCGTAATACGTGTCCAGACCGGATCAACCGGTGTCACATGACTGCGCTTTTCCAACATAACTATTGTTCCTTTGCTGCGCTTAGCATGCCATTTAGTGGGTAAAACGCCAAACGCAAACCCGTGATCGGTATGGTAACGAAAAAATATGAAACGGAATAAACCGGCAGCAAGGTCCACAATTGCATCTAAATCTGCATATGATCACGGCAAATTCCCTTGCTTTAACGGCATGCTGCCTGAAACAGGCGCAGGTGGCGCAGGACCAGTTCAAAACACCGGCAATATTGTATGTCATCAAAGCAAGGCTCATCGGCTAGCCGTCTGTTGCGCGCGACGGCCATCAACGAGCCATTGCCGAACTCGGGGTGCAGTTGTCCTGTCTGGGAAACGTGTTTGTAGGCCAGTTGAGCTTCGCGGAACATGCGAGCACACAAGCTTTCACGATCTTCCAGCGGCGCGGCCAGCAAAGCCCGCGCCGCCGCGCTGACGTCCCCGTGTAATACAGGACGCATCGTTTGGCCTACCCAACTGTCAGGTTGGCGTACAAGCCCGGCCCATAGCTGGCCGATACTTGCGCAACCCGAAAGCTGTACGCGCCGCTGACACCATCTGACGCCTTGGTCGCGGTGGGGTAGAACAGGTTTGGCTCATTTACGACCTGTTCCCGCACCAAAGTGCCATTGACGCTAATTTGAACAAGGTAGGATTCATTCTCCTCTGCAAGCGGCACGTCTAGACCCGCCCAATCATCCCCATCCAGACGGGTCCGACGAATCCAGGACAATTGATCACCGGCTGGCGTGTGCTTTGCGCATAGGTGTACTGGCGAGTACGGGCGCAATCCGTTTCCGTTGAATGCCTCGACCAAGTGTACAAAAGACGGGTCTTCATAACCACGTGCCGCGGGACCGATACGATAATGCTTGGTCACCCGCCGCTCGGATCGCAACAGGCCGGTTTGGTAGACGCGTTGATCAAGCAAAACGAACATCGAACCTTCGGGCCAGACATCGGGAATGATTGCATCTGTTCCAAGCTGACCACGCAACCGGCTGGACAAGGAGTACGTGCCCGCCTCTTGCAAATTTGCCTCGGCGAATTGAAAGACTTCCCAGTTTCCGGGTGTTCCGTCTCCAATTGCGGCCAGGTTGGCGCCATTCAGCAGCGCCTCTTGTGTGTGCGACTCCAACAAGCCGTCGATAAGCCTGATCCGCAGCGCCGCCCCTTCATCCCAGATGCCTGAGCTTGCGCGTTCGAGGGGCGTTTCAGTAAAACCAATCACTGCCTGCCCCGGAATGACGTCTTGCAATGCATAGCCTTCGTCGCCTGATGCCGAATAGACCGCAACGCTGCCGGGCCACGGATTTGCCGACGCGGCCAGATACGGTGCATGCGGTGTTTCCGACCCGGTGATCAGCGGCAGGTCCAGGAACACGGGCAACACAGGAACAGGTGCAACGAAGGGTTTTTCGGAAACCGCGTCGTCCGGCAGATTCGAAGGTGCATAGACATCCGGCTCAACCCGGACCGCCTCGACCAACTGCAATTCAGACTGTTCCAACCGGTCGATGCGATAGCGCGCATTCTGCCCCTCATTAGTCAGGCTGACGATATCACCTGCACCCAAGTGTAGCATCGACGGCGGCAAGGCAAATCTGGCTGTCTCGCGCGCAGTACGCGCCTCACTTAACCACCGTTCGGCGGTCTGGCGACCTTCGGCACGGGTCATCGACAGGGGAAACTCGTTCACCGATACTGAATGCGTTTCATTGTCCGGCAAGATGGCCTCTTCCGAAACGACGTCATGATCCGCATCGGATTGAACAAAGCTAATGCGCACACGGCCGGTCATCTCGGCCTCTGCCTCGCGGCGAAACTCGACACGTCCAGTGATTTCAGAACTATCGGCCAGAACGTCGCTTGCAAGCTCTTTGGCCCCGTGACCGCCGCGCATCTGAAACCGCAATACACCGTCCCCTTCGATCGCATCGAAACCATAGCGCAGCATCAACGGCTGCAAAGCTGCCCGCGCAGTTGTGACATCCTCGACCACATACCCTCGAACAACCCCGTAAAGGCGAGAAACATCAATATCCGTAACACCAGCGCCGCAGCAGATTTCCGCAACGACCGAGGCCAAAGTCCGCGTGCCCGATCGCCCGTTCAGCCAGTGACCACGTGGATAGTTTTCCCCATCGCTCCACTGGCTTTGCAGGTTAGGAAAAGCAGGAAAGGGACGCGCATCCCAAGCCCATATGTATGCGTTCGACATATCCACCATCTGACCGCCATACTGATCGGAAACGGGGTTTGCGTTGGGATCAGACCAGTAGCCAAGCATAGCCTTCAGGTACTGCACCTGCATAAAGTCGTCGCGCGCACCATTGGAATAGCGTGGAATACTGGATTCTGACGACTTGGGGTCAAGAAACTTGTTTGGTTGATTGCTTCCCTTGTCGATCGCCGCGCAACCCAGTTCCGTGAACCAGATCGGCTTGGATCCAGGCAGCCAATCCGTCGGGTCCGTTTGCCGGACACCGCCGATACGTTCATGGTGGCGGTTCGACCACCAGTTTCGCAAATCCTTGTACCGCCAGACCCACGGTTCATCGTGTTCATGATCCGTTATTGGCGTCCGAATCTGCGCTTCGGCTTCCTCGGGTGAGGCATAGAACCAGTCGTATCCTTCACCGCCCTCGATATTTCCGCGAAGATAGTTGAGATCATAGATCGCATCGGCCCCGGCCTGTCGGTCCAGGTGATCCTCGCCGTTCCGCCAATCGGACAATGGCATGTAATTGTCGATGCCAACAAAGTCGATATTCTCGTCGGCCCAAAGCGGATCGAGGTGGAAATACCTGTCTCCTGTTCCATCGCTGGGCTGATAGCCAAAATACTCACTCCAATCCGACGCATAGCCGATTTTCGCGTCCGGCCCCAATATCTCACGCACATCCGCGGCAAGCGCCCGCAACTGTGCAACAGCCGGAAAACCAGAAAGGCCACGGATTTGTGTCAGCCCCCGCATCTCAGAGCCAATGCAGAACGAATCCACCCCACCGGCGGCCTTGCACAGCGCCGCATAGTGCAGGATAAACCGGCGAAAGCCCCATTCCTGCGGACCATTGTAGGCGACGACACCATCGCCGATTTCAAAATCGCTGGCACGCGCGTCTCCGAAGAAAGAAGCTACCTGTGCATCCGCCGCTGCCGTCTGATCAGGCGATCCTTCCCGCCCCGGAGCGATGCTTAGCGTGATCCGCCCCCGCCACGGCAAGTGTGGCTGGCTGTCCGAACTTGACCACGGATCGGGCAGACCGTTGTCCTGCAGCTGGTCCATCAGGATAAACGGGTAGAACATCACACGTTTTCCGATGCTTTTCATGTGCTGAATCGCCTGTATGACGGAAGGGTCCGCTGGAGTCGCACCGTAAACGGGACGTTCATCTGCATACCGAACAGTCTCGGCGGTTTGACGGTTTACCCCGGCTACGGACCAGGGCATGTTTTCCCCTTCAATATCCTTGTGCAAAACCTTTGGCTGTATCTGACATTGCCCACACCGCAGGTCGCCCCCAAACCAAGATACGATTAGCGAAGCCGCATCACAGGCTGGCAGTTCGGCTTGCAGCGCCCGGACCGAGGTCACCAGATCCGGCTGCCCCGAAGCAGAGTTGACATTCGCGGCCCAGCTTTGCCCCCGTCCCTTGGTGTAGTTGATCTGTTCGCTGGCCAAGGCGTATTCTCCGGTACCAGGCATCAATGCGACGCCCCGGACCGTTTTCGACAATGCATCAGATGTGTCCGGCAAATCCAGCTGTTCTTGTCGCACGACTTCAAACGAAAACTGTGGCACCCTGTTTCCGAAAGGTGCCAATTGAAGATCTTCGATAACGACGTAGGCTGTCCCGCGATAGGCTGGAACACTATCTGACCCTTCGATGGCTTCAATCAGGGGATCCGGCAGTTGATGATTGTCGCCCGGATAAATCCGCATGTTCAGACCCGCACGCTCTAACTCTTCTCCGTCCGCCCAAATACGTGAGACGTCCGAAATCTGGCCGCCACCTACTGCGATGGCCAGCGAGATCGAGTAGCTGTAGCTATGTGTGGTTGTCGTGACCTCTGGCGATTTAGGAGAACCCTTGCCACCACCGCCACCTTGGGTGGTCGTGCTCGTGCTTTTTGTCTCAAGAAAATCCGAGGCCCAGATGACCTGACCACCCACACGCATACGCCCATAGATCGTTGAAACCGGGGCGCCTTCTCCGGTCTCTGTCAGGCGAAATCGGTCCAGGCGTCCCGTCTCAACGACTTCGCTGCCGCCACCCATAACCGACTGCCCCATCAAACGCTGATCAATGACCCGACCCAGTGTCGCACCAACAGCACGCCCAACAACGGCCGAGGACAACCCCGCAACAGTGCCGCCGATTGCGCCACCGACCGCAGCACCGGCTGCAGACAGAATTATTGTTGCCATTCACTTGTCCTCCAGCGGAAATTCAAAACAGGCAACCACCCGGCGTCGCCAGGGGGTGCTCAGCGTGCTTTCGACGACTCCGTACCCGGAATAGGCGTGGACAAAGCGCGGCACGGGTTCTGTTTCACTGACGATACCTACATGCTTGGCGACGCGACCGTCGCGCATGCGAAACAACAGGACATCGCCGGTCATCACATTGTCGGCTTTCTTTTCGATCAGATGACGGCGTGTAGCAGCCCACATTCGTTCTTCGCCCTGCGGTTCGGACCAATCCATGCTGTAGGTCGGTACAGCTTCGGGTTCGTTCCCAAGCAAAGCGCGCCACACACCGCGCAAAAGGCCCAGGCAATCCGTACCGACCCCCTTGACCGACGCCTGATGCACATAGGGTGTGCCCAGCCAACTGCGCGCCTGATCCGCTACACTCTGCCTTTGCGCACTCATCGTCTGCTGCCCCCGGTATTTGGATTACTCTGCTTTGGGACAGCCATCATCCAATCCTCGCCAGGAAGATCAGGAAACCCCTGAAAGTTTATGAAATTATTGAATTTCTCGCGACACGCATCCATGCTTTTGTCGCAGCCAGCGGTCAGCCTGACGCGATCGCCGACTGCCAGACCACCCGTGATACCGGACCACAGCGTGATGTTTCGTCCACCCGCCAGCCGTTCATCTTCCTTGATCGAGGCCCACAGCCCTTGCGCTTGTCCAGAGACTACGTCCACCCTGCCGTGCTTAAACCACGCTGTGTCCGGCCCTTCGGCACCTTTCACTTGCAAAACGGCGTGTGAAACCAAGCTTACAATTTCGGCCTCTCCCTGATAGCCGGGCGTATTCAGATTAAACTTGCAAGCCTCATCCCCCAGAACCGCCGTACACGGTTTCTGATAAATCCGGCCCAACGGTCGGTTCAGCAAATCCGTCAGGCCGCGCAATTCTGCATGGAACGCGCCGCCAGCACGGCGCATTTCACCGATCGAGCCCTTGAACTGCAGCACGCGTTGTTCGGGCTTTGCCCAGTTGACCAACCAAGCGCGCACCTCTGCACCATCGAAACGGCCCGCCTCGATGTCCTGCTCAGCAACGGCTGCATCAGACAGGGCACCCATTGCCTCAGAGTTATCAATGGACAGACCGGTGGCCTGCTCGATGACCGAGGCAGTCAGGCCGGTACTGGCCTTAAATTCAATCCCTTCAAAGCTCAGCTTCATGTCGTGGTCCGTAAAACCGTATTCTCGCCCGTCCTTACGTCGGATAGCCCAACACCGACAGGTTGTGGTCAGCCCACTTTGTAGGTGGGCGTAGAGGCCTTGCTTATCACTACTCATCAGACACGCACCTCGACCACTGGAACATTGGGTACGTCGCCCGCTTGAAAGCTGGCTACACTGGTCTGGATTTTGTCGGTGTCGAAACGAACCGGAACGTCGAACTCAAACCCGGCAGTCACCTCTACCTCTTCGGGTGGCGGCGCTAAAAAGGTTACAAGCCCATTTGTAAGGTCTATTTCAAAATCGACCCCCTCGCGCATCTGATCTTGTTCCAGGCCGATCCGGACCGTCCCCAAAACGGGTTTGACGATGGGACGGACATAGGTGAATCCACCGGAACTGTAGGTTTTCACCAACTGAAACGCAGTACGGGTTCCGTCGCCTCGTGCTATGACCTGATCGCCTTGGCTTACGTCTGCGGTTGCCGGACCGGACTTGTAGTCCGACCAGTCTTTCCACCGAAAACCAAACATTTGCCCCTGACGAGCCTCAAAGAACGAAACCAGCGTTTCGATATCGTCCAGCGATCGCATCCCAAGCCCGGCGTCATAGCGACGACGCGAATGCGCCCAGGGCGTGTTGCGCTCTTCGAACCCGTTGGCAAGCGTCACGATATCGGTTCGCCGCTCGGGACCACCAACCGAACCAAAGCTCAGACTGGCGGGAAATCTTACTTCATGGAAATTCATCGGCTGCTCTCTCGTGTTACCTGTTTCGATTGCCACGTCCAAGCGCGCGGCCCATCTGAGCGGCAATCTGCCCCTGGCTGCGCCGGAAGCTCTGCACATCTGGTGTTGTGATGTTCATCACCACGTTCACTGCGCGGCCGGCACCGGATGTGCGCACGCCCAGTTTGCCGTCGGGACCGCGCGCCAGCGGCATGATGGCCTCTGGTCCAGCCTCGCCCATCAGACCGGTGCCGCTGCGCATTGGAAATGTCGTTGGGCCACTGATCACGCCGCCATTGGCAAAGGGCATCACCCGCCCCTGAGAAAAGCTGCCGCCATCTGCAAAAGGCAGGACGCCTTGCACGAAACTGCCGACCGTATTGGCCAGCATGCCGCCAAAATGATCTGTCACGGGCTTAATTGCAGCCGCATATGCTGTCTGAATCATCGAATTTTTTAGCACGCCTAGCGCATCGGACAGGTTCATCCCATCCAGCACCACACCATCAAAAGCCTTACGCAATCCGCCGGACATACCGCGCTCAAGTGTTGCAACGTCTTTGCCTGTCTCTTCAAATGCTGCGCCAATGCGTTTCATTTGACTGTCAAAAGCCGCAGCCATCGACGCCGCATCCCCAAGCGAGTCACCCAGTGCCTCACCCCGTTCCTGCAGGTCGTCCAAACCATCACGATCCGTCATCACGGTCTCCTTGTTTTTTGTCCGGGTAAGCCGCAAGCAGCGCGTCAAGACCCGCCCGGTTCATCGCTGGCAGCCCTGCGCCCTGTCCTAACATCAACCTCAACTCTGCCGGGGTCAGACGCCAGAATTGATCCGGCGTCAGACGCAAGCCAACGAAACCCGCCCGCATAAGGGCGGGCCAGTCGAACCCATTCATGCGCCACCAGGTGCCATGAAGGCGCGAGCCAGCAGCTCAGCCGCGGCCCGTACACCAGCCATCGGCCCACCTTCGATCTCGGCACGCAGCAAGTCGGCTTGGGCTATATTGGCCCCACCGCCCCGCAGCCCGGCCACGATCAACGCCAGCACGTCACCGCTGGAATAGACCCCGCCTTCGAACCGCTGGACCAAGTCCACCAAAGACCCCGTACCCAGTGCCTGCTCCAATTCAGCCAAAGCGCCCAGCGTCAGCTTGAGCACCTTCCGCTCCCCATCGATGGTCAATGCCACCTCGCCCGTCCATGGATTAGCCATCGACTACAGCGCCGTGAATGCCAGTGCGCCGGCGCTGGCCAAGCTCATCTCATACGTTGCCTCGCCATTATGTGAGCCTGCGTACTCGATTCCGGTCACCTGAAACGCCCCTTCAACGATTCCAAAATCAGGAATAATGACTTGGAAATTGGGCGTTTCCCCGTCAAAGAACAGCTGTCGCGCGCGTTCATCGGTGTCAGCGTCTTTGAAAACCCCCGACCCAGAAATCGCGGCGGATTTCACCCCGGCCCCCGACAAAAGCTCACGCCAGCCGCCCTGACTTTCAAGGCTGGTAACATCCACACTTTCCGCGTTGAAACTGACCCGCGTGGCCCGCAAGCCCGCGATCGTCTCGAACAGGCCCGAGCCGTTCATATCCACTTTGACCAACAGGTCTTTTCCGTTTTGGGCAGCCATGTGCTCTCTCCGTTGATTGGTTAGTCATCTTCCACGCGGGCGCGGAATTTCAGGTCGATCTGGCGAACTGCACCGCCAGTACCCGTGCGACGGGCAGAAGCGCGCTCGAACCACAATCCGACCAGCCGCCCGCGATCCAGCGTCAGCGCGGCACCCTCAAGCGCATCGCACACCGATCCAGCCAATGCTTTGGCGGCACCAAACCCGCCGGCCTCAGATATTACCGACACGATGAAGCGATGCGTCGCCCCTACGCCAGATTGGTCCGACGCGTCGCGTACCTCTTCCGGTCCCAGCGTGACATAGGCCTGGGGCACCGATCCCGCAGGTACCGCGTCGTAAATTGCGCCATCCGAGAGCGTGCTGACCTGCGCATCATCCGAAAGCTGTTGAAACACCGCCGCTTGCAGGGCGGCTGAAACACCGTAGCTCATGCAGCGACCTCCTCATCTGCGAAACAGGTCAGGTATTGACCGCGGGGGTCACGGTCCGCGACGGCGCGGATCACAAAACGACGCGATCCCTCTGCAAAACGCTGATCTGGTGAAGGCCGCATCTCTGTCCCTTCGGGTGCACCGCGAACCACGATCCGATACCCGACACGTGATACGGGCACGCCCGCCACCTGACGCTCAGACCCGCTGCGCGCAGTGATCTCGGCCCAAACGATGCCAAGCGCCTGCCAGGTCTCGGTGTATCCACCCGCGCCATCAGCCGTACGGACTGGCGCCTCAAGCACCAGCTTTCGGTTCAGTTGTGGCTTTTTCATCAAGCCACCCCTGCGCCGAAGCGGACCGTGCGATAGCGCTGGATCAGGCTGGTCACACCAAACGGCATGCAACCTGCACCAAGGGCCGTTTCGTCCCGATATTCGTAGTAGTGCGCCGCCAGCAACAGCACTGCCTGCCCCAGATCAGCTGGTAAGCCATCCCAATCCACCGACATACCTGCGATAAAGGTGATCTTGGCCGTGCCACCAGTTGCAAGTCTCGGCAACATCAAGCCAGCCGGGCGCAGCCGGGGGCGTTGGCTATCCTGTTCCAACCGGTAAGCTTCCGGCGCGATTGCGCTTTCCGCACCCGCTGCGTCAAAGACTGAAACCCCTCCCACAGCTTTCACTGGGGCGACCGGCAGCACCTCGCCAGCAGAGTCACGCCACGCATTCAGGGTCCAGGAAAAGTCGCGTTCAATCAGCACCTTGCCGGTGCGCGCCTCAATCGCTGCGATCGCTGCCCGCAGAAAGCCATTCAAAACCTCGTCCTGCACGCTGCCCTCGGCAAAGCCGGTTCCCAGCCGCAGATGCGCCTTGAACTGATCCACCGGCAGCGCCGCATCCGCGATGGCGGTTTCTTCGATCAACATCATCCATTCACTCCGCAATCTCGGCCCCGTTACGGGGGTCGTAACTTCAGTAAACTGGCGGGCACGTGCCGCCCCACGTTGCTCGGACGGAGGGGAGCAGCTAGACAACGCGGGGGATCTCACCCCAGCCCGCGCCCGCCGCCCGAAAGGCCGATTTCCGGCCCCTCGGATCCGTCACCGCTTAGGCGATGCCGAATTTCACAAGCTTGATTGCGGCAAAGTCGCTCACATCACCGCCAACGCGTTTGGTCGCGTAGAACAGGACATGCGGCTTGGCGCTGAAGGGGTCGCGAAGCACCCGCAGGTCAGGACGTTCGGCGATGGTGTAACCGGCCTGGAAGTCACCGAAAGCGATCGAGAAACTGTCGGATGCCGAATCCGGCATGTCCTCGGCGATCAAAACGGGATAGCCCATCAGGCGCGCGGGCTCACCGGCAGCCAACCCATCAGACCACAAGAATCGGCCATCGCTGTCCTTCAGCTTGCGGATCAAACCAGCGGTCTTCGAGTTCATGACGAACGTGCCATTGACCCGGTACTGCGCACCCAGTGCATAAACCACGTCAACGATGGCATCGGCATCAACACCGCCATCAATGCCTGTGGGAACATATCCAACGTTGCCCCATGCCCAGACATCATTATCGACCTTGGCGTGGTCCAGAATGCCTTTCGGCTTGTCGACGCCATCACCGTTGATAAAGGCTGACGCCTCGGCGCGGGCAAATTTGTCGGCGATGCGACCGGCCAGCCAACCTTCGACATCGAACGCACTATCGTCCAGAAGACGTTGCGAAGCTTTGGGAAGCGCGCTCAGTTCGTGCAGCGCGATTGAAATACGGTCAATCGACGGGGTCGCGGTCTCAGTAGCAGACGAAGCCTCATCCGCCCAACCAGCACCAACATCCGTGTGGTCGATCAGAACATCGAAAGAGTTCGCCTCGACATTCACCACTGCTGCAATCGAACGGATCGAAGCGGTGGATTTCAGCACCGACTTGATAATCTCGGCCGTCTGCGGATCTACCAGGTAGCCACCGTCACTATTGACCGCGCTGGTCAGAGACTTAGCCTCCATCTCCAGACCCCGAAGGCCGTCATCATTGCCCGAACGCACATAGGCATCAAACGCCTTTTGGTGCGGCGCGCCGTCAAGGGTCGAGGCCGCAAGGTGCGGACGCGCCGCGATGGTTGATTTACGATCCAGCATTGTCAGTCGCTCTTCTGTCTGTTGCAGTTTGGTTTTAACTTCAGCCTTCAGGCCTCTGAATTCACACACGAAGCCAGCCATCGCCTGCTTCACCTCCTGAACCAGGGGCGCACCCTCTCCGGTCAAGGCCGGGGTCTCGGTCTTGCTCATCAGCACTTCCATTCTTTGGGTGGGTTTGAGGCGCGCTAGGGTCGCGCCAGCTCCTGCCGGGCGTCATTGAACACCTCGGCAATATTGCGCCAGGTATCCTCGGCCGCAGGCTCAGTGCCCTTAGCCGCCACCCGCGCACTGGGCAGCATCGGGAAGGTCACCAAAGACACCTCCCACAGCTCCAGTTCGGTCAAGAGCCGCTGGCCCTTGTTATTCTTCACGGCCCGCTTTGTACGATAGCCAATCGAAAGGCCGTCCATGGCTCCTGCTCGGATCAGCTCCGCCGCCTCACGGCCCTTTTGAGTGCTTTCCAACAATCGTCCCTTGACCCATAGGCCCCGGTCATCTTCGCGCACTTCGTCCCAGACGCCGATAGGCTGCGCAGGATCGTGCTGCCACAGCATCTTGACCCGCTGACCCGCCGTAGCCAGCCCCGCAAGCGACGCGTGATAGGCACCTTTCTGCACGACGTCACTGCCCTGATCCACCTGACCAAACAGGCTGGCATAGCCCGCGATCACCGCATCGTCCGATACCGACAACCCATCTCCAAAGCGTGCGAATTTATGCTCTAAATCCATTAATAACTCCTCATAAGCCATTGACCTCACGGCGTTACCGAAAGAAACGACTGAAACGCTTGTGCAAGGATCACGGCTGCCACACCGTAAACAGTCAGCCACAGCCGCCGCTCAAGCCGCTCCATCATCTCTTCGATCTGATCCAACCTCCTGCACAGATGCGCGTGCTGGATTTCAGCCACCCTTTCATGCGCTGCCAGGCGCAAACCTGGCGCGCAATCAAACGGGGGATACCCCTCAGCCATCCGAATCCTCCGCCAGCGCCGGCAGGCCCAGCAGAGATCGTTTCTCGGCATCCGTCAGGAAATCGGCATTGCTGACGCGGGTCCACTGCGCATCCCGCTCGGTCGCTAACGCCGGTACCTGATCCAGATCGGGTTTCAGCATCAGATCCTCACCAGAAAAGCCCGAGAGCCACTCTGACACCGCCGCCGCCACCCGCGTCACCAGGGGCAGTACTGTCAGGCGATAAAACGCCCGGTTGGCCTCCTGATAGTTCAAATAAGTCGCGTCACCTTGAATTCCCAGCAGCATTGGCGGGACCCCAAAGGCCAACGCGATCTCGCGGGCGGCGGCTTCCTTGGTCTTTTGAAACTCCATGTCCGAGGGCGAAAAACCCATCGGCTTCCAATCCAACCCTCCCTCCAGAACCATCGGACGGCCAGCATTGCGCGCGCCGCGATAGTTCTGTTCAATCTCATCTGACAGGCGACGGAACTGATCCTCGGCCATCACCCCGTGACCGTCACCGCCCTTCCACACCAGCGCCCCCGAGGGCCGCGCGGCATTGTCTAACAGCGATTTAGACCACCGAGACGCGCTGTTATGCACATCAATGGCCATCGCCGCCGCATGCATGGGCGAGAACCCATAGTGGTCATCCTGCGGGTGGAAGGACTTGATGTGGCAGATCGCGTCGGCCGGAAAACGATGTGTTTTTCCTCCAACGCTGTAGTCATAGGCCTTCGGCCACCCATCCGCGCCAGGCACCACGCTCATCCGGTCGGATCGCAGGACGTGCAGTTCAACCGGAAGCCCATCTTCGGCCTGGACCGCCTCGATATAGGCGTTGCCGGACAACAGAAGCTGGCCAAACACGGCCTCCATCAACTCCGCCCGCCCTTGCGCTGCGTTCGGACGGCGCAACAATGTCAGCGTGGGATGCGTCTCGTACCGCTGCTCGCGATCCTGCAACACCAGAGGCAAAGCCGCCGCCGCCTCGGCAATCAGCTTGACCGAGCGAAACCCAACCGGGTTCCCCGAAAACCCCGTCCGCGTCAGCGACACCGTGTCCCGAGGGCTCCACGCCACGCGTCCGCCCGTCTGCCACGCCACCACCGGCCCCGCCGCACTTGCCTTCGCCTCAGGCGCTTCCCCGGCCGATCCACGACGCAAGAAATCGAATACCATCTGTGCTCCTTTCTGCCGCCGCTCTGCCCGGCTTGTTGAAAAGAGTTATGACGGAAAGAAGTTTAGGGCTTGGGAATGGGGCGTACGGGGGTTGGGCAACGGGGAACACAAAGAAGGGCTGTCGAACATCTGGAAACAAGTCTAACGATTTCTCGCTAAAGAAGATCAATCTAGACGTGCAATGTGTTTTCGAATATTTCTACCTAAAATCATGGTAGTTATTCAGAAGGTAGTTGGTTCTTATGACATTCTTCAAAGCATTTACCCCGGTCCTGCTCTGCTCAATGTGCGGGTGTTTTGGGCCAAACTTGGACTATGGGGCTGAACCCACAACCCTAAAGTACACAGAAGCCAGCGCCTCGGGGTTGAATGCGGTCCGGCCCTACCCCACGCCTGAAGATGTCTGCCGGGTTATCCAGGAAAATCCCGAAATTCGTGAACCTGCCAATGACGGGTCATTTCTGATAGCCTGCCCAAAGCATGAACGCGGCGCTATCGGCGACAGACAAAATGAAGGGGCAAAGACTGTAGCCCACGCGCGACACTGGGCAATACTGACAGTACCTGCTCGCTAGTGTGACATTTGGCCAAGCAACAGCGGCTTCTTGAAGGTGTGGGGCGTTACAAAGCCCTTACCCTAGGCCGTCGATACGCCCCCGCAGGCCCGACAACCAACTCATGCAGCGCCCAGACCAGCGCATCCACCCGGTCGGGCGAACCCTGCCCCTCGAACCCCCTCGCGGTCATCTGGCACATCTGCTCCTCCAGCGCGTCCAGCCCGGAGACATGCGCCACCCGCCCCTGCTCGTACAACGCCGCCACAGGCTCGGCCCGCGCCACCTTCCCGCGCGAGGCCCGCACCGCCCGGAACGGGACCAGAGGGTCCACCTGCCGCACGACCTCTTCCACCAGCTGCCCGCCCTGATTGACCTCGGCCACCAGCCGTTCACCGCCGAACTCATCCATCGCGTCAATCGCCGCCTGCGCCCAGCCTGCCGGGCCAACGCCCTGCACCGTGCGGTCGGCCAGCACATAGGCGCGCCAGCCTTCGGGCGGCCCCTGCACCTGCGCGCCCACAACCACGATCCCGCAAGCATCCGAATCCGAGCCCGCCGTTACCGCCGGGTCCAACGCCACTACGATACGATCCAACTCAGGCAGCCGCACACACCGCGCTGCCTCCAGCATCGAACTTGTCCACAGCGCCCCGTCCGCATCCGACAGCAGCACGCCATCCAACTCCTGCCGCCCCAATCGCGTGCCAGCGTAGCGCGCGCGGACCTCG
Organism: Ruegeria sp. YTSA135; assembly: GCF_059610165.1. Classification (NCBI taxonomy): domain Bacteria; kingdom Pseudomonadati; phylum Pseudomonadota; class Alphaproteobacteria; order Rhodobacterales; family Roseobacteraceae; genus Ruegeria; species Ruegeria sp. YTSA135. Next base: position 333,665 of record NZ_JBXWNC010000001.1, read on the forward strand.
TCCAAAAACGAGTCCGCGAGGTTGGCCCTGTTCGCCTCGGTCGGGGCATGGGTCTGCACTGTGGACGGCGAGGCCAGCAACTCTTTCAAAACCTTCACGTTGCGCGGCGTGGTTGTCACACAGACGCGGGGCTGCTCACCTAACCGCAAAGCAAATTGCAGCATGTCCCACGTCTCGCCCGCCTTCTTCCACTTGGCCAGCTCATCCACCCAGGCCGCATCGAATTGAGGACCGCGCAGCCCCTCGGGATCATGCGCCGAAAACGCCTGTGCCTCGGCCCCGTTGGGCCAGATCAGTTTGCGTTCCGACGCCTTCCACGCAGGTCGCCGGTCCGGCGGCGAACACTGCAAAATCCCGCTATCACCAAAAATCATCACGTCGCGCACCTGATCAAAGGTTTCACCGACCAAAGCCACGCGACACGCCTCACCCTTATCCAACGGCAAAGACCCTTCAACCATCGACCGCACCCATTCCGCTCCGGCCCGCGTCTTGCCTGCGCCACGCCCGCCCATGATTACCCAAGATCGCCAATCACCCTCGGGCGGAAGCTGATGTGGCAGCGCCCAGAACTCAAACAAGAAAGGGAGGGCACATAGCCCCCCCTCCCCGATCTCACTCAGAAATCTTTCCCGAACCGCAGCATCGGCGGAGGCGAGCCAACCTGCACCCGATTTCAAATCGAGCGCGCTCAAGGTCGAGCGCATACCCCCCTTGGGCAATTCCGGCTTGTCTGTGATGTTGTTCGACAAAGCTTGTCTCCACTTTCTGACAACTTCGGATCAGCCCCTCTAGCTGCCCGAGTTGTTTGGCTGCACCAGCCAGGTCTGCATCCTCCCCGGTGCCAATTTGCCTGCGCAGTTCTTCCGCTGCCTGGCGCAAACCGCGAATGGATGTCTCAAGTGACTGCAAAAGCTCGGCCGTATGTGACATCCGCTCTTCCGGGGTAATCAAAGTCATGTTTGCCTGTGACCTCATGCGTGAGTTTTTCCGCACGAGAGAAACGGAAAAACGGCCACCGGGCTGCCCCGGGGCCGTTTGCCCAATTCTTCTAGCATGACACAATTCGTACGGGGAAAAGCACGTAAAGTCAATGCTTTGCGCAACAGGGGCGCAACGGGCACCGTACTTGGCATCTTAACAAAGCGTAATCGTTGGTTGTGTCGGCGGCTGTTTATGACTTGGCGCAACCCGAGGGACCGCTAAGACGCACCTGTACCGCCTGACGCGCTCCACGCAATTCCACCAACTCGCTGCATGTTCTTTTCGATACAGACGATACTGGCGTAGTTCAGAGCGTGATTTTTAGCGGCGGCATGACTGACTTGTCCACTCACCCCCGGCCACTATCAAAAAAACCACCGCTTGACATTCCAGCGACAAACCCGCATGTGCCCTTTAACCAAAGCGCTGCCGCGTGAGCATTACGGGCTTTATTGGCCCGAACAGCGCACCACGATACTCCAGTTCCCCATCACGCAGGGTTCTTGACGCGTCGACCGGACACCACAGGAAGCGCCTGTGTGTCCCGAGGTTACGCGTAACCCTTGCCGGTCACGTTTTAAACGTGGCCAAACTCGCTCGTCCGTGACTGATAAATCTTCGCGGATCATAAAGGAATGACACTTGTTCGACTTCGACATGCTGGGCCTTGCCCCAGCCCTGAATGACGCGCTGAAACGCGCCAATTTTTCCCAACCCACGCCGATCCAAAATAAGGCGATCCCGCTGGCACTTGAAGGCCATGATATTCTTGGACTGGCCCAAACCGGCACCGGCAAGACATTGGCTTTCGGTCTGCCGCTGATTGATCATCTGCTGGCACAGCCCGGCAAACCCGCTCCTAAGACGGCCAAGGCTCTGATCTTGGCCCCTACCCGGGAATTGGTTAATCAGATCGCCGAAAGCCTCCGCAATTTGACCAAAAAGACAAAACTACGCGTTGCCACCGTTGTCGGCGGGCAATCCATCGGCAAGCAAATCTCATTCCTGTCGCGCGGCACCGATATTCTGGTCGCCACGCCGGGCCGCCTGATCGATTTGATGGAGCGCGGCGCCGTTGATCTCAGCTCAGTGCGCCACCTTGTTCTGGATGAAGCCGACCAAATGCTGGACATGGGCTTTATCCACGCTCTGCGTCGGATTGCGCCGGAACTGGGTACCCCGCGCCAGACAATGTTGTTTTCAGCGACTATGCCCAAGCAGATGGAAGAACTCAGCCAAGCATACCTGTCCAACCCACAAAGGGTGCAGGTTTCACCTCCGGGCAAAGCCGCAGACAAGATCACGCAATCCGTGCATTTCCTCAGCCGAGCGGAAAAGCCCGGGAAACTGCGCGACATCCTTTCAAAAGACACGGATGCCCTGACGCTGGTTTTCGCCCGTACGAAGCATGGCGCGGAAAAACTTATGAAAGGTCTTGTAGCCGATGGCTTCAATGCCGCTTCGATCCACGGGAACAAAAGCCAAGGTCAAAGAGACCGCGCGATCAAGGCATTCCGAGCCGGAGAGATCACGATTTTGGTCGCCACAGACGTGGCCGCGCGGGGTATCGATATTCCCGGCGTTGCCTATGTGATCAACTACGACCTGCCTGAAGTGCCTGACAATTATGTTCACCGCATCGGTCGTACAGCGCGCGCAGGACGTGAAGGCGAAGGCATCGCCTTTTGCGCGCCCGATGAAGTGGACCAACTGCGCCAGATACAAAAGCTGATGAAGATTGAGATTCCGATCGCCAGCGGCTCGATGCCTGAGGTTGCAGAACCCAAAGCCCCGCGCAAACGCGGAGGAGGTTTCCGTGCCCGCCGACCTCAGGGCACCAACACGGAAAGGAAGCCGCAAGCGTCCAAACGGCGCCGTCCGCGCAGACGTTCAGCCGCGTAGGCAAAAGAAAAGGGCCGCGTTGCGAAACGCGGCCCGTGGTCTAATTGTTGGAGCCGTTTCTCTCCGCTTCGATCTCGCGCCATTTGGCAACGTTGCGGTTATGCTCATCCAGAGTTTCCGCAAAAGCGTGTCCACCTGTGCCATCAGCGACAAAGAACACATACCGGGTCTCTTCCGGGGCCACCGCTGCCTGAAGACTGGCCAAACCGGGATTGGCAATTGGCGTCGGCGGCAGACCGTCAATGACATAAGTATTCCAGGGTGTGGCCCGGCGCAGCTCACTCTGGCGCAAACCACGGCCCAATACGCCCTGTCCCTTTGTGACACCGTAGATCACGGTCGGATCTGTTTGCAGCCTCATACCCCTTTCAAGGCGATTTACGAAGACGCTGGCAACCTGTCCCCGCTCATGCGGTACACCGGTTTCCTTTTCGATGATTGAGGCAAGGATCAGCATCTCTTCCGGGTTGGAAATCGGTAAGCCGTCCTGACGGCTTTCCCAAACCGCGTTGATGCGAAGCTGCTGTTTCTCCTGCATATTCTGAAGCAGAGTTACACGGTCATCTCCGGGCCTCACGTCATAACTGTCCGGTGCCAGCATGCCCTCGGCCGGGACTTCGGTGACATCACCCGTAAGCGCGTCAACTCCCTTCAAGGCTTCAACCACCTGCCACGAGGTCACCCCCTCAGCAAGGGAAACACGGTACCGGGTATCAGCATCCTGACGCTTTTCGGTGTATTCCACAGGGGTTTCATCTACTCCGACTTCAAAATTGGCGATTTCAACAAAGTCCAGTGTCGCGGGGTCCAACTCGCGTACCCGTGTTTGCAAGCGGGTTACGCCGATCCGATACTCGATCTCAGAACCGCAAGTGCTGGCACCACTGCTGGTGATCTTGTCGACGATTTCCTCCATCGACGAACCTTCATGCACCAGAAAGCTTCCCGCTTTCAGTTGACCAGCCTTGTCGGTGTAATCCGCACCCATCCGGAAGATAACAGCGCTGCTGATAGCACCATCCTCTTCCAGCTGTTTACTGACCTCGGTCATGTTCGAGCCACGCTTGACCTGCAAGCAAATGGCGGTTTCCAGCGGGCCTTCGCTTTTAAACTGCGACTGGCCCCACAGGATCACGCCGCCAATCAGGAACAGGCCGACCACTAGAATGGTCAACGCATTCGAAGCCAAAGCCCGCCACATTTAACCAACCTTCCCGAAGATCACGCTAGCGTTGGTGCCACCAAAGCCAAACGAGTTCGATAGGGCGACGTTGATGTCCCGCTCGCGCTTTGCGTTCGGAGCAAGGTCGATCGGAGTTTCGACTGCGGGGTTATCCAGGTTGATCGTCGGCGGAGCCACCTGATCCCGGATCGCCAGGATCGAAAAGATCGCCTCAATCGCGCCGGCCGCACCCAGCAAGTGACCAGTGGCCGACTTTGTCGAGGTCATCGTCGCATCGCCCGCATGTTCGCCCAGCAGGCGTTCCACCGCACCCAATTCAATTGTATCCGCCATGGTTGAGGTGCCGTGCGCGTTAATATAGTCCAGATCTTTCGGCTCCAGCCCGGCACTGCGTAGCGCAGCCCGCATCGCGCGTTCGGCACCGTCACCATCTTCGGACGGGGCCGTAATGTGATATGCGTCACCGGACATGCCATAGCCCAAGACTTCGGCGTAAATCTTTGCGCCGCGTGCCTTGGCGTGTTCGTATTCTTCCAGAATCAGGACACCCGCACCTTCGCCCATTACGAACCCATCACGATCCACGTCATAGGGCCGGCTGGCTTTCTTGGGGTCGTCAGCGTATTTGGTCGACAGCGCCTTACACGCGTTAAAGCCCGCAATGCCAATCTCGCAAATGCAGCCTTCACCGCCGCCCGCAACCATAACGTCCGCGTCACCGGCACGGATAATGCGGCTGGCATCGCCAATGGCATGCGCTCCGGTCGAACAGGCTGTGACCACCGAATGGTTCGGACCTTTAAAGCCATGGCGTATCGAAACCTGGCCCGAGGCCAGGTTGATCAGCGCGCCCGGAATAAAGAACGGCGACACACGGCGCGGGCCTTTGTCCCTGATAAGGTTGGCCGTGTTCGCAATGGAGCCGAGGCCGCCGATACCAGAGCCAATCAGGACACCTGTCCGCAGGCGCTCCTCTTCGTCTTCGGGCAACCAGTCCGCATCCTGACAGGCCATATCGGCCGCCGCGATGGAATAGAGAATAAAGTCCTCGATCTTACGCTGCTCTTTTGGCGGCAACCAATCGTCCGGGTTGAAGGTTCCGTTCTTACCATCGCCGCGCGGGACTTCGCAGGCATAGGTCGTGGTGACCCCGCTTGCCTCGGCGTCGAACTGGGTGATCGGGCCTGCACCGGATTCTCCGTCCAGCAGCCGCGACCAGGTTTCCTCAACCCCACTGGCCAACGGCGTGACCAATCCCAGACCGGTTACAACGACTCTGCGCATGAATTGCCTCTTGCCTGCTTCCTATTTGAGAACCGCTCTTACCCCGGCCCGGGGTCCGGGGGCAAGAGCCACGGCAGATTCCCCTCCGACACGATTTCGCCACACGAAGCAAAAGCTTGGCAATAAAATCGGTTCTTTCGACAAAAAAACCGCCGGTCATCGGTAACGACAACAGGCGGTTTTGAATTGCAGTTGGCTTACTGAAACTGTGCCACCGGCTCATGCGCCTTTTTGGCGACTTCCAACGCATCCGCCAGGCCAAGTGTTTTGCGGAACAACGCACGCCCAACAATCGCGCCTGAGATGTTGGGGATATAAGCCAACCTGGAGATGTCATCCGCCGTACGCACTACACCGCTGGCGATGATTGGCGTTCGGGACTTTTCCGCAAGTCCCGAGATGAGCCCCAGCTGCGCCTCGACATCTTCCATATCGCTGTCGATATCGGTCACAACAATACCGGCAAATGGAGTATTCTCGAAGGCTTGGATAAACGCTTCCGGAGTGAATGCACTCTGACTGCGCCAGCCGTCGGTCATCACAAGCCCCCTCCAGACATCAACCGCCAGAACGATCTGATCGGGGTAAAACTTGGCAAGTTCTTTCACCAGATTGGGATCTCGTGCTGCAAGCGTACCAATCACGACTCGCCCTGCACCTTTGTCAATCCAATGCTCAACTTGCTCGCGGCTGCGCATACCTCCAGCCAGCTGCACTGGCATCTCTGCCGAGCGAATGATCTCTTCAACCAACCCAAAGTTGGTATTCCGTCCTTCAATCGCATCAAAGTCCGTCAGTTGCATCCATTCGGCCCCGGCGGCCGACCAGCCCCGCGCCGTTTCAACGGGGTCCACATGCCAGATCATTGCGTTGTCCAGACGGCCCTTGTCCAGCGTGACACACCGGCCGTTCTGCAGTTCCATTGTCGGGTAAATCCTCATGAGCCCGCTCCCTCTCCCAGTCGCGTTGCAATCCAGCGCACTATACACGCCGGATGAACCTCGAAGAATACTGGTTTCGGCAAACTGAGGGTATTTTGCGGCATGATTGCCGGTCTCTTCACATCCTTGTCGGCGGACCGTTCCGTCGCAACAACACGACCGGAGCACCGCTGTACTCGCAGCTTCGCATCGGGACATATCCCAGCTTGTCAGCCAGCTTTTGCGACACGGTATTGGCCGAATTTACCATTGCGACCAATGGTCCAGGCATAACGCGGTCAAACCAGTCATGGGCGGCTTGCGCAGCTTCCAGTCCCAAGCCCTGGCCCTGTGCCTCGGGCACCAGAACCCATCCAGCCTCGGGGTAGCAGTCAAAATCGTCGCCCAGCGCACGATTGCCGTAGAAAAAACCAGCCTGACCGATCAACAACCGATTCGATTGCTGCAATACAGCCCACTGCCCGAATCCGGCCATCTGCCAATGCCCCGCATTCCGAAGAAACGAATCCCACGCCTCGCCTCGTGACCGCGGCTTGCCGCCAATATGGTGCACGATGCACGGGTTGCGCCAAATCTCGGCGAACCGGTTGAAGTCTTCGGGCCGCATTGCGCATAGCATCAAGCGTGCCGTGTTTATGGTCGGGGTGGATCGTATCATGCCCTGCCCGCTCGGATATTTGCCTCAGGTCTAACAGTGCTTGGCGAAATGGCACCTAGCAAGGATGAATTTGGGCAAGCACAAAAAAACGGCGTCTCCGTTGCCCGGAAACGCCGTTTTCTATCTGTTCGAAGCGCTTAAGAAGCTTCCGAGATGAATTTTACGGCGTCGCCGAAAGTCTGGATTGTCTCGGCTGCGTCATCCGGGATCTCGATGCCAAACTCTTCTTCGAAAGCCATAACCAGCTCAACTGTGTCCAAGCTGTCTGCGCCCAGATCGTCGATGAACGAAGCGTTCTCTGCTACTTTGTCTTCTTCAACACCCAGGTGCTCAACAACGATCTTTTTAACGCGATCTGCGACGTCGCTCATGTCTATTCCTCATTCCATTTCGGGGCGTAGTGCCCGGTTCAGCCCTTGCCCGCTCAGGCTGGCTTTGATTTGCCCGGTCCGGGCGGTTGGGTCCCGGTAGACCGGGAAAGTAGAAGGCCGACCAATCGGTCGACCTCTGCATGTATGCGCCGCCTATAGCACAGACAACGCCCAAGGCAAACGCTTTCGCGCCCGGCCTTGTTGGCGCTCACAACATGGCCATACCACCATTCACATGCAAGGTTGTTCCTGTGACATAGCCCGCCTCAGGGCTGGCAAGGTACAGAACTGCTGCAGCAATTTCCGCTGGTTCGCCCATACGTCCGGCGGGAACCTGGCCCAGGATGCCGGATTTTTGATCGTCGGTCAGCTTGTCTGTCATCGCAGTTGTGATGAAGCCGGGGGCGACTGCGTTGGCGGTGATTCCGCGGCTTGCGACCTCATAAGCCAGTGATTTTGTCATGCCGACCATACCCGCTTTGGACGCGGCATAGTTTGCCTGCCCGGGGTTGCCAGTTGCGCCAACAACGGACGAGATGTTGATGATCCGGCCCCAGCGCGCCTTCATCATGCCGCGTAAAACGCCTTTGCACAGCTTGGCGGTGGCTGTCAGGTTCACATCAATCACGCTCTGCCATTCGTCGTCCGACATGCGCATGAACAGGTTGTCCCGCGTAATACCTGCGTTGTTGATCAGAATGTCGACTGATCCCATCGCATCCGCCGCTTGCTTCGGCAGCGCTGCAACAGCTTCGGCATCGCCCAGATTACAAGGCAGTACATGCGCTCGTTCACCCAGCTCGTCGGCCAGTGCTTGCAGCGGCTCGACCCGAGTGCCGGAGAGCCCGACAGTCGCCCCCGCGCCATGCAGTGCGCGTGCGATGTCGCCCCCAATTCCACCCGAAGCGCCAGTGATCAGCGCGTTCTTACCTGTCAAATCAAACATTCGGTTTCCCTCTTGGTTCGTCCTTTGGGACGTTTATTCTTACGACTCGGCCTCAAGGACCTTTTGCACATCTTCCGGTGTACCAACGGCTTTGCCCGCGATGTCGCGGTCAATCTTTCGGATCATGCCAGACAGGGCTTTACCTGCGCCGATCTCCCATGTCTCGGTCACGCCTTGTGCCGCCATGTATTGCACGCTTTCACGCCAGCGAACCGAGCCGGTGACCTGTTCGACCAACAACTGGCGAATCAGATCAGGGTCGGTAACCGCCTCGGCGCGCACATTCGCAACCAGAGGCACCGTGGGTGCCTTGATTGAGACCGCGGCCAAAGCCTCGGCCATCACGTCGGCAGCAGGCTGCATCAGCGCACAGTGAAACGGCGCGCTGACCGGCAGCATCACAGCGCGCTTCGCACCCTTTTCCTTGGCGATCTCGGCGGCGCGTTCAACTGCGGCCTTGGAACCAGATACCACGACCTGTGTCGGATCGTTGTCGTTCGCGGCCTGACAGACCTCGCCCTGCGCGGCCTCTTCGGCCACGGATCGCACAGCATCCAAATCCAAACCGAGTATAGCGGCCATCGCACCTTCACCCACCGGCACCGCGCTTTGCATGGCCTGACCACGGGTGCGCAAAAGGCGCGCCGCATCTGCAACCGACAATGAGCCAGCAGCGGCCAACGCCGAGTATTCACCCAGGGAGTGCCCCGCGACAAAAGCCGCATCCGTGACTGCAACACCCTCGGCCTCCAGCGCACGCATCGCCGCCATAGACGTGGCCATCAATGCGGGTTGCGCGTTTTGCGTCAGAGTAAGGTCCGCAATATCACCGTCCCAGATCAGGTCGCTCAGTTTTTCACCCAACGCCTCGTCGACCTCATCAAAAACAGCCCGAGCAGCCGGATAGGCCTCGGCCAGAGCCTTGCCCATCCCGATGGTTTGGGCGCCCTGCCCGGGAAAAACGAATGCGCGTGTCATTGCGACCTCTTGGATGACGTTAGGTTGTCGCGGGGTGTAAACCGACTGCGGGCGCGGCACAAGCATTGCCTGACTTCTGCATCATGGCACCTTGACTGTGCGCATCACGCTATTGAGTCCTGTTCCCATGGCCTTAGGTTTAGGCCAACCACACCAGTCCGGAGCCCCTGATGCCCTCGACAAACTCTTTCTCTGCATATGGCAGCGTGACCAAAACGTTCCACTGGCTGACCGCCCTGTTGATCTTTACCGCCCTGCCGCTGGGTTGGATCGCCAATGACATGGCCTACGCAATCCGCGACCCTTCGGTCCCGACAACTGAGGAAGACATTGCACGGGCTGCGCAGCTGTTTTCGCTACACAAAACGGTTGGTGTCACAGTGTTTTTCATCGCCCTTGCCCGTATCCTCTGGGCCGTGACGCAAACGAAGCCCGGATTGCTGAACGCAGACAACAAACCCGAGGCCTTCGCGGCCGAGACCGTGCACTGGATGCTCTATGCCTCTTTGGTTCTGGTGCCTCTGACGGGCTGGGTGCACCACGCCGCGGCCGAGGGGTACGCCCCAATACTGTGGCCGTTTGGGCAAACCCTGTCGTTTGTCCCCAAGTCGCCCCATGTCGCCGAGGTTACGGCCAACCTTCACTGGCTGTTTATCTGGGTTCTGGCCGGTTCGTTGGCGCTGCATATCGCCGGAGCCCTCAAACATCACGTGATCGATAAGGACAGCACCCTGCGCCGCATGTTGCCCGGGCGGTCGGATGCACCTGAGCCGCCTGCGCAACAGCACTCGATCGCGCCGGCCTTTACTGCTTTGATGATCTGGGGTGCGGTTTTGATTGGCGGCTGGTCAATCGGTGTATTCTCGGACCACTCCGCCGCTGCAAGCGACACGGCTCAACTGACCGAAGTGCAATCTGATTGGCAGGTGCAAAATGGAAACCTGGCGATCACCATCACCCAACTGGGCAGCCCGGTAACCGGCAATTTCGCTGACTGGACCGCCGCAATAACCTTTGAAGACCCGGCTGCACCGGGGTTAGCTGGTAGCGTGGATGTTACAATCTCCATCACATCGCTTAGCTTGGGAACCGTCACTGATCAAGCTATGGGCGCTGACTTCTTTGACAGCGCACAGTTTCCCACCGCCCAATTCAAAGCCGACCTTTATAAAACGGATACTGGGTACGAGGCGCGTGGTCCGCTGACAATACGCGACAAGTCCGTTGACGTAACACTTCCATTTGCGCTGGATCTGCAGGACAACACCGCCACCATGTCTGGTGAGCTGGAATTGAACCGGATGGATTTTGATGTCGGCACGTCGCAACCGACCGAGGGGTCTCTGGGTTTCGATGTGTTGGTGTCAGTCAACCTGACAGCGCAGCGCGGGACATAAGAAAACCGCCGGGGCAGACCCCCGGCGGTTTCGTCCAACAAATTCGGTCAGACGTACTCAGCCTTCTGGAGTTTCGGCCTTCTGGGCTTCGACAGAAATCCGAACTTCGACTTCGTCGCTAACAAAAGGTGCGAATTGGCCAAGGTCGAATTCGCTGCGCACCAGTGTCGTAGTCGCATCGAAACCTGCCCAAGGCTTATTTGCCATCGGATGGTCTGCTGCTTGGTTCAGTTTGGCGTCCAGAACAACGGATTTTGTAACGCCGTTCATGGTCAGATCACCGGTGATGTTGGCGGTGTCCTCGCCAGTGACCTCGATGCCGGTCGAGGTAAACGTGATCATATCACCCTCGGACGCGCCAAAGAAATCCTCGGTCATGAAGTGATCTTCGCGCGGTTTCCAACCGGTGATCATCTCAAGCACGGGTATCGAAACGGTGACGCTGGATGCCGCCGGATCTTCTTGATTGAACATGATCTCGCCCTCAAATCCCGAGAACATGCCGTACGTGGTCGAAAACCCAAGGTGGTCATAACTGAAGACGACCTGACTGTGGCTTGGGTCCAGGACGTATTTTTCAGCGCTGGCAAACACGGATGTCGCCGATACGGCCAGTGCGGCGGCCAGAAGAGTAGATTTCATAATAATCTCCGCAGTTTTGTGGATGCAATCCGAGGGGGTTGCTGTAAAACACAAATGTGCTGCCCGAGGGCAGCACATCAAGTAGCATCCGCTAACAACTCCTGTTCCTATATGAACAGAATAAAATTCAGGCGAAGATTGTTACGCATCCGCTTAATTGACCTTTAAGTGCCCGGCTGACATCCGCCGATTGCAGCGGCAGTTTCATCAGCAGGCTGCCGTCGACGTCGTACAACTCAACCTGGTCTTCGACAAAACGCGCTCCGCCCAGCGTGTCATAGCTCCGGCGAAGGACTGTTTGCGGGCGACCGTTTTCGTTCTTTTGCAACACCCGGACCTCGCGACGAATCGGGTCGAAATATGCGTCCGGACGGGCATCCAGCAGTTGAATAGTCAACAGGCTGACACCGACCAGCAGGAACATCAATGACGCAGCCAGCTTGATTGGCCACACTTCAGACGCCATTGCGGAACCAGCCACCAGCCACATCGAAAAGGCCATAACGATCAAAGCAGCCCCAACTATACGGGCCAGAACCATCCTGACTTTCCAATTTGGTGCAAAGGCGATCAAAACTGGAACAGATTTCTCATAGCTCGCAGCGTTCGCGGTCTCCTCGATTGCGTTCGTATTCATCGCGGTCATATCTCTCACCCTGTTTCTCAGGTTGCCGTCTTGGGTCCGGTGTGTCCGGATATTCCTCGGTATGAAAAACAACTTTGAGCCGAAAAGCGTCAGGAATTGGGCAGTGCAAAGGAATTAGCACGGCTTCACCAAGGCATCTAAGGCGGGGCTTGCCCCTCACGCTTAAACGTGTATACGAGGCCATCCTTCGCTAAACACATGAATCGCGCAGCCTCTCGTGGCAGGGTCGCGAAGGTGGAAATGGCCCCGCCTATGAAATGCGCCTTGATAGAAACAGGAGTGCACATGCCACTTTATGAGCATGTAATGATCGCGCGTCAGGACCTGTCCAACGCGCAGGCAGAAAGCCTTGTCGAACATTTCGGCACCGTTCTGGCTGACAACGGCGGTAACGTCGTCGAAAGCGAGTATTGGGGCGTCAAGACGATGGCTTACAAGATCAACAAAAACCGCAAGGGCCACTATTCCTTCCTGAAAACCGACGCCCCTGCCGGCGCCGTTCAGGAAATGGAACGCCTTATGCGCCTGCATGACGACGTTATGCGCGTTCTGACCATCAAGGTCGACGAGCATGCCGAGGGCCCTTCGGTCCAGATGCAGAAGCGCGATGAGCGCGAAGGCCGCCGCGAGCGCCGCTGATCAACGCCTGACGAAAGGACATAAACTATGGCCGCAAAACCATTTTTCCGCCGCCGCAAGGTCTGCCCGTTCTCGGGTGACAACGCGCCGAAGATCGACTACAAAGACACCCGTCTGCTGCAGCGCTACATCTCTGAGCGCGGCAAAATCGTACCTTCCCGCATCACTGCCGTTTCGGCAAAAAAGCAGCGTGAACTGGCCCGTGCTATCAAGCGCGCCCGCTTCCTCGCCCTGCTGCCCTACGCCGTGAAGTAAGGAGAGACTACATGCAAGTTATCCTGCTGGAACGCGTTGCGAAACTGGGTCAGATGGGCGACGTCGTTGACGTCAAGCCCGGCTTTGCCCGCAACTTCCTGCTGCCACAAGGCAAAGCGCTGAGCGCATCGGACGCCAACATCGCGTCGTTCGAAGCCCAGAAAGCGCAGCTTGAGGCCCGCAACCTCGAAACCAAGAAAGAAGCTGAAGCACTGGCTGAAAAGCTGAACGGTCAGCAGTTCATCGTGATTCGCTCGGCATCGGATGCCGGCGCGCTGTATGGCTCGGTCACGCCGCGTGACGCCGCAGACGCCGCCACCGAAGCAGGTTTCACCGTCGACAAGAAACAGATCGTTTTGATCGCACCGATCAAAGAGCTGGGCCTGCACTCGCTGGCAGTCAAACTGCACCCCGAGGTCGAAGTCGAGATCAAGATGAACGTCGCCCGCTCGCAAGAAGAGGCCGAGCTTCAGGCATCGGGTAAATCGATTCAGGAACTCGCAGCCGAAGAAGAGGCAGCCGCAGAATTCGAGATCGCCGAACTGTTCGACGATATTGGTTCCGCAGCTTCGGAAGACGAAGAACTCGTTGCATCCGAAGAAGCCCCGACTGAGGATGGCGAAGCCAAAGCCTAAGCGGGCTTAATCGAATTTTGGAAGGCCGCATGTTTCATGCGGCCTTTTTTCTTGCACATGCATAACGAGCAAAATTTAGCCCATTTCTATATCTAAGCTTGCGACCATCCGACCATTCCATATCATCCCCAGGCGTTCATTGGAGATCAAAATGTCAAAACGTACCCGTCGCTTTTGCATGGCTTTATTGCTTATGATCCCCCTCGCCGCCTGCGGTGGCGGCGAAGTTTCCAAGGCAGAGAAAAGTACTTTTGTCCCCCCGCTTCATCCGAATGAAACACCAGAGCTTCGTGCCTCAATCAATAAATGGGCCGATCATTACGAATTGCCGCGCGAACTTGTGCACAAACTGGCGATCCGTGAAAGCACCCACCGTCCTTGGGCCGTGAACAAGCCGTATTACGGGCTGTTGCAAATTCTTCCTGCAACTGCGCGTTCGATGGGATATTCGGGAAACGCTCAGGGGCTATTGGATGCAGATACAAATCTAAAATTCGCGGGAAAATACCTGCGCGGTGCCTGGATGTTGTCAGACGGTGATCAGAAACGGGCGATATTTCTCTACGCGAAAGGATACTATCCGGAGGCCAAGGCGCGTGGAATGCTGGTCGAAACCGGATTACGAACCGAGTAGAAACTGACGCACCAAGTGTCGAGCCGAAGCTATCCGACGCGGGTTCGCGTCATAACACGTGTGACCCCGTATAAGTTGTGTCTATTTTCATAATTTACTCGCTGGAACTGTGCATTGTGAACGTGTGAAATGAACTATTCGCTTGCGTTTATTGTCTAGGTTGACGCAACGTAGGCGGAACTAAAAAGGGCAAGGTGCTTTGGGGATGAAGAGCGCCGAGTAAAGGTTGGACAGGTGAAACTCATAGACTTGGCCGCAATAGATCACAACGATAAGTCGGCCGCCGACATCATTAGTGCTGTCTGTGACGAACTTGGTTTTGACTATGCCTCTTACGCGACCATGAATCCGGTCAAAGGGGATATACAAGGCTATGCCAACTATCCGGACGAATGGAAAATCCACTACGGGAGCCACGGCTTTCACCACTTTGACCCGACCCTTTACAAGTCGGCGCTCAGTATTGCGCCAGTAGATTGGGCCAGGTTCGAGAAGGATAGTAAGTTTAATACCGTGTTCCGGGATGCGCACGACTTTGGCATAACATCCCGTGGCTTAACTGTTCCTGTTCGGGGTCCCTACGGGGAATGCGGGTTGCTGAATGTCACTCGTGACTGTTCGGATGAGGAATGGGAAAAGCTGAAAAGGCACGTAATGGCCGATCTTCAGCTGGCCGCCGTGCAAGCCCATGACACTGTCATGCAGTCGGGCCTGTTGGCCAAAGCACTTTATCTGCCAGCCCTGTCCACGCGTGAAAAAGAGATTCTGCAATGGGTTGCCGAAGGTAAATCTCAGCAGGACATCGGCGATATTTTGTCCATTTCCCACCGAACCGTCGAGGTTCATATGCGCTCCGGTCGTGAAAAGCTCGGCGCGTTAACCACGCCTCAAGCCATAGGGCGGGCAATTGGTTTGGGTCTAATCGCCCCAGGTTAAGCAAAAAAAACCGAAAAATACGGGATACCCCCAATAGTTTATGGTTACGGTTTGGTTAACCTTAACCCCACGGTAACCAGACTGTAGGGGGATGGAAAATGATCATCGTAATTGATGGTATCAACCAACATATGTTTAGTGATGTCCTGGACGAAATGTTCAAACTTCGAGCGCGCGTGTTCGGGGATCGTTTAGGATGGGAAGTCAACATTGTAGACGGGCGCGAACGCGATATGTTCGACGACCTGAATCCTGCACATGTAGTCAGCATCGACGACGAAGGGGAAGTCGTCGGATGTATGCGCCTGTTGCAGACCACGGGTCCACACATGCTTGCGGACGTCTTCAATTCGATCCTTGATGGCGAACCACCGGTACGCAGCTCACAGGTTTGGGAAGCAACCCGGTTCTGTGTCGACACCAAGCGCCTGGGGCGTGGGCGCGGCAAGAACTCGGTATCTTATGTGACAAGCGAAGTCATGATCGGTTCATTCGAATATGCAAAGGCCGCCGGTGTTCTGGACTCGATCGCCGTGATTGATCCCGTGATGAACCGGGTTCTGCAACGTTCGGGCAATGCGCCGTATGACTATCTTGGCACGGCCAAGCCAATGGGCAAGGTGGTTGCAATGGCGGCTTTGATGGATTGCTCCGATGAACGGATTTCCGGAATTCGGGAATACGCCGGCATTGAGCATGATGTCTTCTTGACCGACGAACAGGCGCTAGAGCGCTTTGAACTCCGCAAGGCCAGAAAACCCGCCAATATAGATCATCAACCGCTGACCGAGCTTGAGAGATACTTCGTTGAGCAGATGCACGCAGCAAGGACACAAGACGAGGTCAACGACGTGCTGCGTTTGATTGAATCCCTTTCGGACCGCTTCACGCCAGAGCAAAAGACAGCTCTGCTAAGTACCCCCCGTGCTTTTGTTCATGAGGCCTGACCCCCTCACCTCATAAGTTCAAAAGCCACCCACCGGAGCCGTCTAACTTCAGACGGCTCCGATTTTTTTGCCAACGTCGAATGGAGGTGAAAGAGGATTACTCCTCCTCCAGTGCCTCAACGGCTTTCTGCAGGTCGTCTTTGCCGACTTCTTTGTCGGCGACCTGGGCCAGTTCGAACACGTAGTCGATAACCTTGTCTTCGAAGATCGGTGCGCGCAATTGCTGCTGCATCTGCGCATTCTGCTGCACGAATTCAAAGAACTGACGCTCCTGACCGGGGTACTGACGCGCCTGGTTCATGATCGCCTGGGTCATCTCGGCATCAGAAACTTCAACCTCGGCTTTCTGGCCCAGTTCGGCCAGAAGCAAGCCCAGACGCACGCGGCGTTCCGCCAGTTTGTTGTGCTCATCAGTCGGCTCAATCTCGCCGTGGTCGTGACCTTCCACATCCGGGTTTTCCTCGTGGAACAGCTGATGTGCGATCTGCTTGGCTTCGGCTTCGACCAGCGACGGCGGCAGGTCAAACGAGACCAGTTCATCCAGCGCGTCCAACAGAGCACGCTTCATCACGGCGCGTGACGCACCCGCGTATTCCGCCTCCAGACGCTCGGCAATCTGAGTTTTCAGAGCAGCCAGATCTTCGGCACCGAATTTTGTTGCCAGTTCATCATTAATCTCAGCGGCGACGGGCTCTTTCACCTCTTTGATGGTGCAGGTGAACACCGCGTCTTTACCTGCCAGATGTTCGGCACCGTATTCTTCGGGGAAGGTCACGTTGACGTCTTTTTCTTCTTCGGCCTTCACGCCAACCAACTGTTCTTCAAAGCCCGGGATGAAGCTGTTGGAGCCCAGAACCAGCGGATAGTCTTCAGCCGAACCGCCTTCGAACTCTTCGCCGTCCACTTTGCCAACAAAGTCGATCACCACCTGATCGCCGTCTTTCGCCTTGGACCCTTTGCGGCGGGCTTTGAAATCCTGCGCGGTTTCGGCCAGGCTTTTCAGCGCTTCTTCGATGGCGGCATCGTCGGCTTTGACGACCAGCTTTTCCAGCTCGACTGACTTCAGATCAACTTCCGGAATCTCGGGCAGCGCCTCATAGGACATCTCGACGTGAACGTCGTCGCCTTCTTTCCAGTCTTCATTGGTCATCTTGACCTGCGGTTGCAGCGCAGGACGATCGCCGCTGTCCTCGAAGTGTTTGTTCATGGCACCATCGATGCTTTCCTGCATCGCTTCGCCCAGCAGGCGTTGGCCAAACTGCTTTTTCAGCAGCGCCATCGGCACCTTGCCTTTGCGGAAACCCTTCATCTCGACTTCAGGCTGTGCTTCAACCAATTTCTCGTTGACTTTGTCATCCAGCTCAGATGCGGAAACGACGATATTGTAGCCGCGTTTCAGACCTTCGTTCAGCGTCTCGGTAACCTGCATTATGGTAGTCCCCATAGGATTCGGGGCGCGCAAAACGGCGCGCCGGGCAAATTTGACGCCTTCTATTTGTCCAGCCCCGCGCGTGCAAGGGGCAAAGCCCGGATCAGCCTTGTTTTGGCATCGATTTGAACAAAAAAACGCCCCGTAATTCAGCGAGGCGCTTTTTCTCATTGAATAGGCTTGTCAGAACTGCCAGAGCGCGCCCAGAACCCAGGCTTCGTTCTTATCGAAATCAACCGTGTCGTCGAAATCATGGTTCCGATACTTCAGGTAAGCATCCGTATTAATGCTATCGATCCGTTGAACCACGGCAATGCCCCAGGACTTGGTGCTTGATCCTTCGCTGTTAAAATCCGACCCGTCAAAATAGTCGATGCCTACTCCTGTTTTCCCCCAGGGTATCCAGTCGCCTTCATAGGCCAGCTTGGTGTACCAATAGTCCGGATCGCTGGCACCCTCGGCTGTGTCGTCTCGCGTGCCAAGGGCGGCCGTAAAACTCAGCCCATTGGGTAGCAGCACCGAACCAGACGCGATCGTGTCTTTGCGCTCGCCGGAACTGTCGTCGAAGTCACGCACCGCGTAGGCCACGCTTGCGGCAAACTCCACGCCGTTCGCAAACGTGTTGCCGTAAGAAATCGCGATGTCGTAGTAGTCGTCGTCATCGCTGCTGGACAGGATGTTTTGTCCGTAAGCGATCGAGGCAGAGAAGCCATTGAAATCAGGCGTGTCATAACGGATACGCCCGCGCCGGGCCCCATCAAAGTTATCGGCTGAGTCCCCGACAGTGATATCGCTTAGGATACCGTCCGACCCACGGTAGAAAAATGCGCCATTTTCATCGTTGGTGAAGGAATACAAAGCCGTTCCGACATAAGAAAGATCGGTTTCGGCAGCCCCGTCCGAGGCCATGCTGCCCTGACCGGCGGAAAACTTGCCGTACCCACCTTCAAGTGAGAAATCGACATGCCGGATGTCTTCTCGTGACCAACCGTCAGTGTTGGTTCCATCCTGGTTGGCTGTTGCGGTGCTTGGCAGGCCCAAACCGGTTTCAAATCGGAACATGAACTCGTTGCTGCCATAAGGCTGCATCAAGCGCAGACCTACGCGGCTGTTGGACAAGTCATTGTCGAGCAGCCGTGTCTCGGTCTCTTCGCCGTCGTCAACGGACACAATCACCGGGTCGAATTGCCCATAAAGCAGAACATAACCACCACTGTTGTTTTCGTACTTCAGTTCCGCCATTGCCGGTATGGCGGTTGTCGCGGCTAAAATCGCCACTGTTGAAAGCCATTTAAACTGTTTGGTCATTTCGCTCACCTTTACTATCCCTGCCTTTGACAATCTTCCCGCGCGGTGATCCCGCCACCGGATCGGCAGCCCTCTGCGCGAGTTTGCCAATCCCGCTCACCTGTCCTTCAGAGCGCATAGCTGTTTAAAATTTTTCAAATATCTACCGCGAATTTCACAGTGGGCAGAAGCCAAACCCCGGGGAATTCTGCGCCCAGTCAGAACGCATAGCAAATGCCCCCTCTTTTTGTTTGGCGACGCTGTCGGCTGAATGTCGCCGAAAACAAAACGGATCAGCCATATCCCGCTTAGGCAATCAAAAATTCAAATCCTTTAGAACCAACGGCAGTTGCTCGGGCAAGTCTTCAGCGATCAATCCCGGACCGAATATGCGCGCGCATTCGACATGCAGCCAGGCCGCGACCACTGCCGCTTGCATCGGGGTCAGTCCTCGCGCAAGCAGTCCGGTGACGAATCCCGCCAACACATCCCCGGCCCCTGCCGTCGCCAACCAAGGGGCTGTACGCGCATAGAGCGCCGCATTGATTACACATTGGCCGTTTGGCGCAGCAATCACAGTATCCGGCCCCTTGAAAAGAATGACGCAGCCCGCCCGCTTCGCGGCTTCCTGCGTAGCGTCGACCTTGGAAAACGCCGGGCCTTTTTCGGGCATGGCTGTCAATTTCTCGGCAATATCTGGGAACAAACGCGCGAATTCGCCCGCATGCGGGGTAAGAACACAATTCTCATGCAAATTCGTAAAAAGGACCGAGGGGTCACTGGCAAATGCCGTCAATGCATCCGCGTCCAACACTGTTGCACGTTTGGCCTGCAAGGTAGCAGGCACCAAATCACGCGCACGCTCAACCCCCAATCCGGGACCAAGACACACAGCATTCAGCCGCTCGTCCTGCAACACTTCGGACAGGTGATCCGCGCCCTCAACCCGTTTCAACATGATGGCAGTCACCTGCGAAGCGACCTCCACCTGGGCCGCTGGTGGCACCCCCAGTGTCACCAGCCCCGCACCGATACGAAGCGCCCCGCGCGCCGCCAGTCGGGCAGCACCGGTTTTGCCTGCACCACCGCTCAGGATCAGCGCGTGCCCGTACGAGTACTTGTGGGTCTGAGTTCTTTTGCCGACCGACCGTGGGATGCCCTGCGTAAGCTCCAATATTGGCCCTTCGGCCCTTTCATTCCAAATCTCATCCAGCCCGATCGGCTTTACGATCAGCCGGCCCGACTTTTCAGCACCACAGTCGAGGTAATGGCCCCGCTTGGCGCTATGAAAAGCGACCGTCAGATCAGCCCCCGAGTAGGTACCGAGTGACTTGCCGCTATCCGCACACAGACCCGAGGGCGTATCGATTGCGACAAGCCTGACCGCTTTTCGCAAGATCAATGCGTCAAGTGACTGCAACACCTGTGCCAGCACTCCCTCAATGCGCCGCACCAAACCGGTTCCAAAAATTGCGTCAATGATCAAATCCGGTTCTGCAATACCGCCAAGCGCATCTTTTGCTGTCAGATCGCCGACAGGCCCCAACTGCCTCCATTTCTCGTAATTCACGCGCGCGTCCGGTGGCAGCTTGTCTGGGTCACCGAATAAGAAAACCTCAACCGTCCATCCCTGCGCCTTCAGCAGACGCGCCACAACTAACCCGTCACCCCCGTTGTTACCCGGTCCGCACAAAACGACAGCGCCAAAAGAGCCCTTTGCCTTTTGCCCCGACGCGTTACTGACCCCGATCTTGCCCAGCTCTGGCCATTCCTCGAGAATCGCATCGACAACGCCCTGCCCTGCGCACTCCATTAGTTGCAGCCCCGTCACGGCACCCGAGTCAATCGCGGCCCCCTCGATTGCTTTCATCTGCCCGGCAGTCAGTAGTCTTGTCATTCCAAACCCCCCAAAGCGATTCCATTGTGACTATTTTTTGTGCAAGGCGATCAATATTTCACCCGCCGCCTAATTTCCAAGCACATGGACACGACCATTTTCGCAATCAGATTGCCGACCGATCATAGACGTGATCAGTCCCATTCTGACAAGTGCGAGAGGGAGCCCGGGATGAAGAAGATCGAAGCGATCATCAAACCGTTCAAGCTGGACGAAGTGAAAGAGGCATTGCAAGACGTCGGGGTCCAGGGCCTGAGCGTGATCGAGGTCAAAGGGTTTGGTCGTCAAAAAGGCCACACCGAGCTTTATCGCGGCGCGGAATACGTTGTCGATTTTTTGCCAAAGGTAAAAGTCGAAGTCGTTCTAGACGATGATCAGGTCGACGCCGCCATCGAAGCCATCGTTTCTGCTGCGAAAACCGACAAGATCGGCGACGGCAAGATTTTCGTCACACCCGTTGAGCAAGCCATTCGCATTCGTACCGGCGAAACCGGTTCCGAAGCCCTGTAATCGAACACACCTAAACCAGAGGAATAGTGAGTATGAGCAAGGACGCAGTTCTTCAGCTGATCAAAGAAGAAGACGCCGAATACGTCGATATCCGTTTTACCGACCCGCGCGGCAAGCTTCAGCACGTCACCATCATGGCCGATCAGGTCGACGAAGACTTTCTGGAAGAAGGCTTTATGTTCGACGGATCGTCCATCGCGGGCTGGAAATCGATCGAAGCATCGGACATGAAACTGATGCCGGACACAGCAAGCGCCTATGTCGATCCGTTTTATGCAGAGAAAACAATCTGCATCCACTGCTCGGTTGTTGAGCCTGACACTGGTGAAGCCTACGAGCGTGACCCGCGCGGAACCGCACAGAAAGCCGAAGCCTACCTGAAGTCGTCTGGTATCGGCGATGCGGCTTTCTTTGGCCCCGAGGCAGAATTCTTCCTGTTCGACGATGTTCGTTTTTCGAATTCTATCAACAAAGTATCCTACGAAGTTGATGCAACCGACGCATCGTGGAACACCGACACCGAATACGAAATGGGTAACATGGGCCACCGTCCGGGCGTGAAAGGCGGGTACTTCCCTGTAAACCCCATTGATGAAAGCCAGGACCTGCGTTCGGAAATGCTTTCGACCATGAAGCGTCTGGGAATGAAAGTTGACAAGCATCACCACGAAGTGGCCTCGTGCCAGCATGAGTTGGGCTTGATCTTTGACAGCCTGACCAAACAGGCCGACGAGCTGCAAAAGTACAAGTATGTCATCCACAATGTCGCGCATGCATATGGCAAATCGGCCACCTTCATGCCGAAGCCGATTGCCGGTGACAACGGCACAGGTATGCACGTGAACATGTCGATCTGGAAAGACGGAAAGCCGCTGTTCGCCGGCGACAAATACGCTGATCTGTCAGACGAGGCGCTGTGGTTCATCGGCGGTGTTCTCAAGCATGCCAAGACTCTGAACGCCTTCACAAACCCATCCACCAACAGCTACAAACGCCTGATCCCGGGCTTTGAAGCTCCGGTTCTGCGTGCATACTCTGCCCGCAACCGTTCGGGTTGTGTCCGTATTCCGTGGACCGAGAGCCCGAAAGCCAAACGCGTCGAGGCCCGCTTCCCCGATCCGGCAGCAAACCCCTACCTGGCATTTGCTGCTCTGCTGATGGCCGGACTGGACGGCATCAAAAACAAGATCAATCCGGGCGAAGCGATGGACAAGAACCTGTACGATCTGCCTGCCGAGGAATTGGCCGATATCCCGACCGTTTGCGGCTCGCTGCGTGAAGCGCTTGAAGCTCTGGCATCCGATCATGACTTCCTGTTGCAGGGCGACGTGTTCACCAAAGACCAGATCGACGGCTACATCGCACTGAAGATGGAAGAGGTCGAAACCTACGAGCACACACCCCACCCGGTTGAATACGGCATGTACTACAGCTGCTAATTAGGCTTTTGCAGAAAAAATGGGGCGTCCCTTACGCAAGGCCCTATAGGTAAATGTTGAAAGAGGCTGAGTGTTCAGCCTCTTTCCTTTTGTGCTCAGATTGAGAAGTTCGAGAATTGGCGCCAATTATCAGACGTTCGATTTTGGTGCAGCGAATGACCGTATTGAGCCCATAGCGGTCATCCTACAGGGTACAGCACAGATCAAAAACCGAGCAGAAACTCTACCTTGCGCTAAAGCTCGTTTGACAGGATCTGGCACTATAATTTTGTCAATTCGGCACGCCAGCGGCGCGCAGACCTTTGGCGTATTCTGTGCGAAGCGAGGCGTTGCGGATCAATTCGTTTGAGCGCAAGATTGCGTCTACTGTATCCGGTGCACCCAGGGTCCACGCCTCCTCCAGTTCCCACTCTGCGTCCTCATTTTGTCCAGCCCGAGCAAGTGCCGCCGCCAGCCAAAGTCTGGAAAAATGCGCAGTCGGGTTCATTTCGGCGGACATTCTAAAATCGGCAATTGCTGCGTCGTAATCTCCTTCAAAGTATGAAATTATCCCGCGGTTGCGGATGTACCAGGAAGGTGGCTGCGGGTTCAAATCGAAGGCTTTTTCTATCGAATTGCGCGAAGCGTCGTATTGGCCGTCTCCAATTTTCAAGAGTGCTAAGAAAGCGTACGCGTCAGCATATTCCGGCGCGAGTGCGGTCGCGTGTTCAAGGTGAGTAATTGCGCGTGCCGCACTTTCGTTGCTGCCATCTAGGCGAGACAAAATTCGGGCAAGTGACCAGTGCGTAAAGGGGTTGTCCGGATCAAGCCGCGTGGCTCGCTCTGCCATTTCGAGAGCAAGTGCACGATCTCCTTCGACAGAGGCACTCCATCCGTACCGTGACATGAAATCATACATGTTGGCGAGACGCGCATACGCATCGCCATAGGTTGGATCAATATCGATCGCGAGTTTGTACAGGTCGATCGCCTTAACAATCCCTGATTGCGTCAGACTTGCCTCAAAATAACGCCCCTGCAGAAGCAGTTCATACGCACGAACATCAGCGGGACGGGCTGCGGATGGCCCATTTAGACCAATTTCGGCCAACAGCTCGCCGAGAATTCGCTCCCTCAGTTCGTCTTGCAGGTCAAAGAGTTCGCTAACTTCGCGATCGTAGCGTTCTGCCCAAACGGTTGCACCGGTGTTGGTGTCGACAAGCTGAACGCTTATTCTGATACGTTCGCGGTCGCGTTGAACGCTTCCATCGACCAGATGGGATGCGCCAAGCTCCTCATGTATCCTTGCTGCTGCGTCTTCGTATTGTCGGTAACTGAAAGTGGCGCTGCGCGACAGCACTATCAGTTCGTCATTATGAGAAAGATCTGTCAGCAAGTCCTCGGCCAGTCCGACGGACAAATATTCTTGTTCAGTGTTGTCGCTTAGGTTGGCGAACGGGAGAACCGCCACGGTCACCGGTTCGTCCGGCCCCGTATCTAGAGTTCGCATGTATAAGAATGCTCCTGCCGCCAAAAGAATAGCGGCGGCAAGTGCTACAAAAATCGTGCTTCCCAGTCGTCCTTGGTTTTGTCTTGCGGACGACCCGGAGTTGACCTCGGTTACCAAATTGTCCCCGGCGGATGCCACGAGTTTGTAGCCATGTTTTGGAACGGTCACCAACAGTTTGCTATTCGATGGGCGGAGCGCTCGACGAATTTCCGAAATGCATTGAACGAGGCTGTCGTCTGTTACGTGGGTGTCTGTCCAGACTAAGTTCAGTAGATCGTCTTTTGTGACAAGCTGACCTGGGTTGGTGGCCAATATTTTGAGGACACGTGCTGTTTGGGGACGGAGTGTCACTTTCAACCCGTCGTCGAACATCAAGACCCCGGTTTCTACGTCAAAACTAATGGATCCGACAAAAAGGATATTTTCAGTTTTCGCCAAATTTCGTGCCGGCTTTCGTGACTTTCGTGACCTGGGACACGTTTACCAATGGCATTCGATCCGGTCAGCCCCGCGAGCGGAACCGGGCCACGCCAAATTCTAGGGAGAATACTATGTCCAAGGCAATTATTTTTTGCGCAATATTCGCAACAGCAGGTTTTCAAGCGAGTGCGGAGACAGACGATTTCATCGACCTTTCCCTGCTTCCTCCTGAAGTGGCTGAACGCGTCGTCGAACTGGAAATGTATGGGGATCGTTTTGAACCTGCCATCCGGGCCATCTTTGCCGAACATGCAAAGCCCAGCTCTAGTTTCGACAACTGTCCCAGCGAAAGCCATGAAGTTCTTGTTGCTCCCGCTCAGAGCTGATGCCCCAGGTTCTCAGCGTATCGGGGCCGTGTTCTGCGGTCCCTTCTCGGATGTCTCCTTTGTCCAGCCGCTTCAACTTATCGCCGCAATGCGGTCGCTCAGTCAAATTCGCCAACCGCCCGCTTCGAGCCCTGTGCAGATGCTCATCTAAGCAACTTAAATCGCTCCTCAGCGCGCGGTGCTCTGAGCCTCATCCAACTGTAGTTTTGGAGTTAATCGACCAAAAACGGGTAAAATCCCGAATATCAAAAAAAGAGGGTACTTTTAAGAAAGTCCGTATGGCTCTGGAATAAATCGGCCTCTGAAAACGTCCTGTACGTAATGGGTTCTTTTGAATTGAACCTGAATGCAGCAGCCTAGGGAGGAATAGATGGCATTAGATTCAGACAAGCAAGGAAAAATGGGTGCTAGTGTCGATCAGCACGAAGCGATCGATCCGAACCGTCGCAGTTTTTTAACTAAGACCAGCGTTGCGTCCATTGCCGCAATTGTTGGCACATCGATCCCATTCCACCAAAACTTGCCGCTCGGTTTCGTACCTGCAGCTTCGGCTCAGGACAATGTTCTTGCAGGTAAGGATGGGTTGACCCTCCTGAACGATCGCCCCGTGAACGCGGAAACGCCGCCGGAACTCCTCGATGATGCAATTACACCAACGAATAGGCACTTTATTCGCAACAACGGTTTATTACCAGATGATATGGACGCATCGAATTGGACACTGACCGTTGACGGGTTCGTCGATACGCCGCTTGAACTATCGATTGCTGATTTGAAAGATCAGTTCGAAGTCGTGACCATGGCTCTCGCACTAGAGTGTGGTGGTAATGGCCGGGCTTTCTTTGATCCGCCTGCGAAAGGAAATCAATGGACCTATGGCGCGATTGCTTGTTCTGAGTGGACCGGCGTGCGGCTAAAAAATGTGCTTGAGAAGGCGGGTGTTCAGTCCAACGTGATCTATACCGCGCACTATGGCGCTGACGTTCACCTGTCTGGCGACCTGGAAAAACGGCCACTTTCACGAGGGCTGCCCATTGAAAAGGCACTAACCGATAATATCCTCATCGCGTTCGAGATGAATGGCGAAGCGCTACATCCAATGAATGGTGCTCCTCTGCGTCTTGTTGTTCCAGGATGGCCGGGCTCATGCTCTCAGAAGTGGCTCAACCGGATAGAATTGCGTGATCAGGTGCACGACGGAGCCAAAATGACCGGCACATCCTACAAAGTTCCGGCCTATCCAGTCGCACCAGGCCAGGAGATCCCCAAGGAAGACTGGGAGATCATCGAGCGTATGCCTGTCAAATCGCTTGTGACTTTTCCTGCTAATGGAACCGACTTAGACAGTTCAGAAACTGAGGTGCGTGGGCATGCGTGGGCGGGTGACCGCTTGGTAGAAAAGGTCGAGATTTCCATGGACTTTGGCAAGACTTGGATGGATGCAGACCTTGATGCGCCTGCCAACGACGGTGCTTGGCAGAATTGGCGGGCTAACGTCAAGTTCCCACAGGCCGGCTACTACGAAGTCTGGGCCCGTGCGACTGACAGTGATGGCATCATGCAACCCTTTGCAATCGACTGGAATGCCAAAGGGTATCTAAACAATACAATGCACAGGGTCGGGGTCCGCGTCAGCTGATTTTGAGTGTAGGGCGGCCTGACCGAGGTCGCCCTATAAGTTTCCAATTACAGGAGTGTTTCATGTCATTCGCACACTTGCGAGGCGTCATAGCCGCGTGCATAGCGGCATTTCTTGCCGGGCCCGTCGTGGCAGATATAACAGCGGCACTGGGTACAGCTGACGCATCCGCCGGAGAGCGTGTATTCAAAAAATGCGCAAGTTGCCATACTGTTGAAAAAGGCGGCAAGAATCGTGTCGGGCCCAATCTCTATGGAATCGTCGGACAATCTGTAGCGTCGGTTGAGGGTTTTCGTTATTCTGATGCAATTCGGGATTTTGGCGGCGAATGGTCCCCGGACCGGCTAAGTGCATACCTAGAGAACCCACGAAAAGCTGTGAAGGGAACGCGAATGAGCTTTGCGGGTCTGAACTCAGAGGAGGACCGCGCCAATGTTATTGCGTTCCTGAACAGCAACTCGGACGCTCCCCAGGAATTCAAGACAAGAAAGGCTTCCGCTGAGGAAGAGCCGCAGGAAGAAGAATATGAATTCGGCAGTTTGTTCGATGCTCCTGGTGTTGAAACGACTTATTATGCCTGCACAGCCTGTCACTCGGAAATGATCATTGCACAACAAGGACTTTCTCGTGCGCATTGGGAAGAAATGCTGGAATGGATGGTCGAAGAACAGGGCATGTCGGAAATACCTGAGCCCGACCGCACGGAAATCATTGATTACCTTGCAGCCCACTATAATGAAGATCGGCCTAATTTCCCACGGCCGTAAATAACTAATTTTCTGTGTGCGTGTCCTTCGATGGGAGTTAGCTAATACAGGGTGCGGCAGTCTCTGTCGCACTCTTCATTGCTGCGTAGGCTCGGTCCAGTGACTGCTGCCGGGTCTCATTTTGCAGATATGCGGAGATCGCGCTAAACTTTTGCGCATCCATTCCGGTTGCCAATATCGCATGATGCAAGCCGTCGTCGGTGGTCCAGCCCTGTGTCTGAGATCCAACGGCGGTCGGCAAGTCGAGCGGTTCAAGACCCCTGAAATAAGTTAAGCGGCAGCCATTTCGTCCAGAATAATGAGCAACTGTGCCAGCTTGGAATGATGACCGCGAAACGGCCCGTAGATTTCCACCAGTCAGATCTGGTAATTCAGGTGCCGCAGTTGTCGAAACAGCGAGCAGATCGCCGTCGACTACAGCGTAATCCTCTTTAAGGTAAGCATTGTGAATATCCAGCAAAGTATTTCGATCGTTGCCCATAGTGCTTATCGCTACAGCGAAAACCACGGAGGCCGCAATCGCACCTCCAGCCAGCCAAGCTAGGCGCGATCTGATAGGAGTGACTGGGACTCGGTTAGGAGCATCGTCTAAAGGCACAGGGCGCAAAGTGGAAAGGCCATTACTTGCCTCTCTTATATGCAAAAGTGTTGATTTAAGCTCGGCTTCATTTGCCAGACGCGCTTTGAACTTACGGGTATCACTTGGTGACATTTCTCCGTCGTGATACGCACTGAGGAGCTCCCAGTCTTTTTCGCTTAAGTTTGTCATCTCTCGCGAATTGCCCGTTTTGTCGGAAAAACCGTGTCGTCTACAATTGACAAGAGTGCTTTGCGAGCCCTGCTAATCCTGCTCATGATCGTTCCTACGGGTACGTCGATAACCGTTGCCGCCTCCGCATACTTCAGCCCTAAAATGTCCACAAGCAATAGCACTTCACGGGCCTCCGGTTGCAGCTTTTCGTAAGCCAATCTGATCAAAACATCCCTTGCGGTATCAGACTGACGGTCGTTCACATCTAATAGACGTTTCTCAGTTGCAAGAAATTCCCTGCGCACACGTCGCTTTCGAAGTTCGTCGTACCTTAGGTTTCGAATGACCCGGAACATCCAAGGGCGCAGTTCACTCCGTGTTTTGGGGCGGTTTTCTGATCTCACGGCTCGCTCGATCGCGTCTTGCACCAAGTCTTCTGCGTTTTCTTCACGCTGGCAGATCGTTCGCGCATAAGCGTGAAGCTCAGGAAGCAAGCTTTCGAGGTGCGGAAAACTATCCATGAATAGCACGGTACCGTAACCTTTTATGTCTTGAAAAGCACTTTTGTATGGTGGTCCGTGTGGCCATATTGCTTTGGCTTCAATACAAAAATTTTGCCCTCTCAATCATTGGGCTTGCCAAAAATTATTTGGTGAACAGATGCTTTTCTAGCATGTTGATGCTGCGCTGTGGCGAAAGGCGACTACGTCCGCAAGCGGCGATCAAAACAAGGTCCGAAATGTCCGCAGAGCAGACTTAGGGTAACGCAAAAACGAACGGCGGGTTTTCACTTGCCTAGCTCAGAAACTGAAGAGATCCCGATCATACACAAAGCCCTTTGCAATACCGAGCTTCATAGCTGGGCTCTTGTGTTCTTTTACCATGAGGTCGGTGTAATTATGCGCAAACCTCAGGATGTCCACCAGCTTCATAACCATGACCGGATTGTAGTACTGCTTGTAGTACCACAGGCTTTTGCGGCCCGAGGTTGCCAAGCCACGCTCAAATCCCATGACCTTGGTCCGTGCCCGAGCGTGATACATGTCTACCGGATGCGTTCCCGCCCGAACTGCGAACTGGGCCATCTGGGCAAAGTCTAATCGTGTTGGGTCAGTGCGGAAAATCACCCGCTTATACGACTCATTGATGAAGTGGAACGGATAGTGAATGCCGGCCGTTTCAGACTGACCGGTATGATCGATTAGGAGCTCCTTGATATCGGAGAAGGCCGTATTGCCAAAGGTGTCTTCCAAAAGGTACTCCATGGCGCCATCCTGTGGTCTGGAGACAGCCTGATCACCGGCTCCGGGCAAGAACCCTGCCTGACGCATCAAATGCTCCACGCGCTCAAACTCCCTGTTACCATCAGCCACAAACCCCATGCGCCACGGATGGCTTTCTTTCTTTGACATGGTGACGTCTGCAATCCGCACCACGCTCTTCTGCACTTCATTTTTGAACACAGCCAAAAAGGCTGAAGAGACACCCGTATCGCGGTCAACTGAAAAGTTCAGCAGTCGATACTTCCTACCGATCTTCTTCTTGAGCAGCATGATATGCGCAAACTCGGCCGCGTCTTGTCGAACCCTCGCGGCCTTCTCAAGTAGCCTGATATCGTCATCCAGCTCTCTAGGCTTTTTGTTACGGTGCCACCTGCTTGACTTTGGGTTGGTCGCTTCGTGTCGTTTGCGAATGAATTCGATATACTCACTGGCAAACCAAATCCGAGCGTTCTCCCGCATAGAACAAGGCTTGTCTTTGTCTCCGATAATATCCATCGCCTTTTCGACGGCAAGAGGGTGAACGTCGAGGTCAACGTCGGTGGTAGATATGATGACATACTTACTGTCGCTGTGGACGGTACACATGTGGCGCACTTCTACAAGTTTACGAATGCCTTTGTCTGGCCAATTCACCTGAAGGATTTGTGTGTCTGTGGCGAAGTGAGGACTATCTCCTTCAAATACTTCGGGCAGTCGCGTCTCCCGCTCTGCTGCAAAGGCTTGGCATTGCGCGTGGATGAAGTCGATCTTCGAATAGACATCCGGAAGTGATGTATCGAGGTATCGTGAGATAGCTGAAAGCGTCACGCCA
The DNA here is from genome assembly GCF_059610165.1 of Ruegeria sp. YTSA135. Classification (NCBI taxonomy): domain Bacteria; kingdom Pseudomonadati; phylum Pseudomonadota; class Alphaproteobacteria; order Rhodobacterales; family Roseobacteraceae; genus Ruegeria; species Ruegeria sp. YTSA135. The sequence continues at coordinate 363,751 of NZ_JBXWNC010000001.1, forward strand.
CTAACCAGCAATCCAAGGACTTTTCCATTTAGATCGCTACGCTTTTGTCACCTCGTCGAGCGACCAATCGAAAAGGTCTTCTTGCACGCTCTGCACTGATACCTTGGACCCCCTTTGGCCGTTTTACCGAACTTTCGATACCGGCTGGGCATCAGCTCATCCTCGACACTACCCAGTCGGTCTGGTGCAGCGCGAATTGAATTAGACAAGTTGGGCGCAGGAAACGCCCACCTGCGCATTTTACTTCTGTGTATTAACCAAGGCGGCTATCCTTTACACAGTTGTCTTTTGAACAAAAGTGAGTGTTTCATGAAACTCTTCCTTGGTTGTACTGCAGCTTTAATCATTTCTGTCGCCTCGACCGGTTTCGCGGCATCCTGCGGAAATACAAGCGCGGGGTTCGAAACCTGGAAGCAAAGCTTCGCGAAACAGGCCCGAAAAGCCGGAGTGAAGAAAAAGGGGCTACAGGCTCTTGCGCAGACGCAATACGCCAGCCGCACGATCGCGGCAGATCGGAACCAGAAAAGCTTTAAATACTCGCTGGACAAGTTCATGCAAATCCGCGGCGCAGACACCATCGTTGCACAGGGGCGCAAGCGCAAAGCCCGCAACCCGGACTTTTATGCGACGCTTGAACGACAATACGGCGTCCCCAGCGGCGTTCTGATCGCGATCCACGGAATGGAAACGGGGTTCGGAAATTTCATGGGCGACAGCCAGGTTGTTTCTGCGATCACGACGCTGGCTTATGATTGCCGCCGGTCCGAGTTCTTTATTCCCCACGCCATCGGCGCATTGAAGCTGGTCGATCAAGGCAGCATTACGACCGCAACCAAAGGCGCCAAACACGGTGAATTGGGGCACACGCAGTTCCTGCCGGGTAACGCTCTGACCTATGGGGTCGATGCGACCGGCGACGGCCGTGTCGATTTTTACAACATGACGGACGCGCTGGCCTCGACGGCCAACTTTCTACGTCAAAAGGGTTGGAAACCTGGGCGCGGCTACCAGCCCGGCCAACCGAATTTCGCGGTGATCGAACAGTGGAACGCTGCCTCGGTCTATCAACAGTCCATCGCGATTATGGCCGCTCGAATCGATGGATAAGACGCGCCATAAAGTTGGCCCGACCCTTCTCATTACGGCCACATTTTTGCCACAGACATGAAGTGGCCGCTAAAATGTCTAAGTTTCCAAAGAGTAATCAATCCTAACGTTTAGTCATTTTTTTCCATTCTTGCCAAAATCTGCCCCATATCCCTTGTTATCGTGATCGTTGAGACGGGATGCGATAAAGGAATGCGCGGTGAAACCGAAGCACAGCTATCACGGTGGTCTGCAATTCAGCGGTGAAACCGAAGGCGCAATCGAGCGTTTTGGAAGAATTGTTGCCGCGACTCTGGAAGACTATGGCCACCTGATTGAGCGCAAGTCGGTCCTGAGTTCAACCGAGGCCAGCATCGTATCCAGCCAATACCTCGTGTCCCTGACCCTGGATGTTCGGCAGCCTGCAAAAGAAGACCGGTTCGAGCGCATGAACCGTGCCGCAGGCCTAAAGACGGCGGAAAGACCGACCACAGTCCTTCCGGAAAACCGTTTGACGATCACCATATCACCTGTGTCTGCGTTGCTGGATGACAGCGAAATCTCTGAACTTATGCTGGTGGTCATCCTGTACCGGATGGTCGATATCTGCGCGACGCAGCGGGTCGAGTGGTTGTCGCCCAATACAGTCTTGACCGTCGAACAATTCATGAGCGCTTTTAATACACTGACCCCCTCGAAACCTCGAAAAAGAAAACAGATCTTTGAGGCAGTGACAGGCCCGTTCGCGGGGCTGGACATTGCGGAAGAAGACTTGGACGAGCCACAAAAAAAGGCGCTGTCACCAGCAGCCCGGCCGATCCAGCTGTCGGATGAGCAATTGCTTAGCATTGCCTTTCGGACAGAACCCATCGAGCAGCCTATTGATGGGAACGCAGACACGCCCCCCCTCAACCACGAGCACCCCAGCGATATCCTGCGACTGACCAGTTGGGGATTAACCGGGGCCGTGGCCAGCGTGTCCGTTCCGATCGCGGTCTCTCTGGCCGCCGTAAACCTGATCAAGGGCGAAGACTTTCGCCTGAACACGCAGGTTCTTGCCTACACCGTCGCTATCTCCGCTATCAGCACAAGCGGGGCAATCGCCGGTGTCGCGAACGCGTTGGGCATGTAGCACTAACCTAAAGACCCTCCTAGGAGGCCCCGCCATTAGGCGGGGTTTTCCATTTTGCGCAGGCGGTCCGCCAGCAGGACATAGGTGTGGATCGAAAAGACAACCGCGCGTGTTTGCGGCAAACGCAACAAGGTCTGACGTTCACTACGCAAAAATCCTGCAGCTTCGGGATCCATGATGTGGCGCGGCTCGGTTGCGCTGCGGGGTTGGTACAGCTCTGCATCCGCATACCACAAGGCGTTGAACCGCCACAGCGGTCGCCCTGGCTGTATTCCGTCGAACAAGCGTTGAACCCGGCGCGCGATGTTCGCGTCATAGCTGGTGACCGGAATGTGAATGTCGACCAATGGGCGCATGAACTTTTCCGACAAGCGCCAACTAGCTGGGAAACACAGGATGGCCCCTGTCAGAACATGTTCATCCCCTTGTTTTTGCAGGATGCAGAAATCCTCTTGCACCAAACGACAGAGCGTCTCCAACGGGCGTGTCCGGTCGATTTCGACAATCTGACCATCAGGGCGCGTCGCATGATCCAAGCAGCCCGGATAGGCGTGATGCAAGACTAGGTTCAAAAGCTCTTGCGCTGCGGGTTCCGCACTGTGGTGAAGCGCCAGAACGTCATCCCGCCGTTCGTCCAACAACGCCGCGCGTCTTTGCATCTGGGCAGAAAACGCATCGTCAAAATGCAACCAGTCATCCATGGCAAGCGGCTGGATTCCCGGCAAAGGTCGCGGTGTCAGCGGATCATAAGGAATTGAGGTCTGAAGGATCGTCATTCCTTTCACCTAACATCTGTTTCCGGGCCTGTCGGTCAAAAAGCGACTGCTGAACCGTCGCAAACTTTCAAGACTGTGCGGAAATGAGCCCTCAGGCTTCATACTCAGGCAGGGAGGCCCACCATGAACCAGCACTACCGCGATACTCGCAAGATCGACCCGTCAAAAGGCGCGACACTTGGCGACGGCACCCCGAACCAAAATGACCGGATCGAGATTGGCCCGACGCAACTGGCCTTTGCGGAATGGGAGGCCGCCGGCCTGACCCTGCCTAACCTTGCTCAGATGCGCGAATATCGGTGGAAACGCCTGACCAAGGCCATTGTCGATCGCGGCTATGGCGGGCTGCTGATGTTCGATCCGCTCAACATCCGCTACGCCACCGACAGCACCAACATGCAGCTTTGGAACACGCACAACCCTTTCCGCGCCGTTCTTTTGTGTGCCGATGGCTACATGGTGATCTGGGACTACAAGAACTCGCCCTTCCTGTCGAAATTCAACCCGCTGGTGCGTGAACAGCGCTCGGGCGCGGACCTGTTCTACTTTGATCGGGGCGACAAGGTCGATGTTGCGGCTGACGTTTTTTCGAACGAGGTCCGCGTGCTGATCGACGAACATGGCGGCGGCAATAAACGTCTGGCCGTGGACAAGATCATGCTACACGGGCTGCGCGCGCTTGAGGCACAGGGGTTCGAGATCATGGAGGGCGAAGAGGTCACCGAAAAGACCCGCGCGATCAAAGGCCCGGATGAGATTCTGGCCATGCGTTGCGCCAATCATGCCTGTGAAACAGCCGTAGCGTCGATGGAGAACTTCGCACGGGCCAATGTGGGTGACGGTAAGACCTCTGAGGATGATATCTGGGCCGTTCTGCATGCCGAAAACATCCGGCGCGGCGGGGAATGGATCGAAACCCGTCTGCTCGCCTCGGGCCAGAGGACCAATCCTTGGTTTCAGGAATGCGGGCCACGGATCACGCAAAAGAATGAAATCATCGCCTTCGACACCGATCTGATCGGGTCTTACGGCATATGCATCGACATCTCACGCACTTGGTGGATCGGGGACGAGAAACCCCGCCCTGATATGATCTATGCCATGCAGCACGCGCATGAGCACATCATGACCAATATGGAAATGCTGAAGCCCGGGGTCATGATCCCCGAACTTACTGCAAACGCGCATAAACTGGACGACAAGTATCAGGCGCAGAAATACGGCTGCCTGATGCATGGGGTTGGCCTGTGTGATGAATGGCCGCTGGTCGCGTACCCGGATAAGGCGGTAGCGGGCTCATACGACTATCCGCTTGAGCCCGGCATGGTTCTATGTGTCGAAGCCGCCGTTGGTGAGGTTGGGGGCGACTTCTCTATCAAGCTGGAAGATCAGGTTCTGATCACCGAAAACGGGTACGAAAATCTTAGCACCTACCCGTTCGATCCACAGCTTATGGGCCTTGCGTAAAACACTAGTCAGGCCAGGTTGAGCGCCGGACATTGCCATGCCAGTCCTCGGATGGGATGGCGGCCTCAGCTTCTGTCGGCAACTCCGGGTTCCAGTTTTGCCCCAACGCGAATCCCAGAACACCGGTCAAGGCGATGACGATCAATAGACCGGGGTGGATTACTGCGTTTTGCGAAGAAGATGCGGTAAGTGCCATGTGTGCCTCCTGAGCTGCGTATCTGATAGCCGCAAGATGGGCATTCCCATGAAATAAACAAAACGAATATTTGATGGGAAGCTAATCACAATTAATGATATTTTGTACGACCGCCCAGCACTGCTGATTCCGATGCGTCCTCACCTTCCCGTGACGCGTCTTACAATGGGGTTGAGCGTCCAGACGGAAGCACACAGTATAAGTGTCAACCCGATACGCAAGGAAGTCTCATGCCCACCGAACGCATTACCTTTGCCGGTCACGACGGCGATCAACTGGCTGCGCGCCTTGATCTGCCAGATGGACCGGTGCTGGCGACCGCATTGTTTGCACATTGTTTTACCTGCTCGAAAGATATTCCTGCTGCCCGCCGCATCGCTGCCCGTCTGGCAGCCATGGGCATTGCCGTCCTTAGATTTGACTTCACAGGTCTGGGTCATTCGGGCGGTGAGTTTGCGAACACCACTTTCACCTCGAATGTGGAAGACCTCATCGCAGCCGCGCACTATCTGGCGGGGCGGGACATGGCCCCTTCACTGCTTATTGGTCACTCGTTGGGCGGTGCCGCTGTTCTGCGCGCGCGCGCTGGTATTCCGAGCGTCAAGGCGGTGGTCACGCTGGGTGCGCCCGCTGACCCGGGGCATGTCGCGCATCATTTTGAAGACGCGCTGCCGCAGATTAATCAAGACGGTTCAGCCGTTGTTATGCTGGGGGGGCGCCCGTTCCGCATCGGCAAGGCTTTTGTGGAAGACATCTCGGAATCCGCTTTGACACCCGCAATCTCCGATCTGAAGGCAGCGTTGCTGATCCTGCACGCCCCTAGGGATGAAACGGTTAGCATCGACAATGCCGGCACCATCTTTCAGGCAGCAAAACATCCCAAAAGCTTTGTAACGCTGGACGATGCTGACCATCTGATCACCCGTGCCTCGGATGCTGAGTATGCGGCGGATGTGATCGCGGCATGGGTAAAACGCTATGTCAAACTCTGCCCGCCAGCCCCGCCCCCGGGCGCGCCCGAAGGTGTCGTACGTGTAAGCGAGGTTGACCCAACAGGTTTCCTGCAGGACATCCAGTCCGGCCCAAAGCATCATACCATGGCAGATGAACCCGAGGCCTATGGCGGCACCGACAAAGGGATGTCTCCGTACGGGTTCGTGTCCTCTGGCCTGGGGGCTTGCACCTCAATGACGATTCGAATGTATGCGCGGCGCAAACAGTGGCCGCTGACTGCCATTTCAGTTGATGTGTGCCACAACAAGGTGCACGCGCAAGATGCCGGTCTGGCCGGAGACGGTAAGATCGACCAGTTCCGCCGCAAGATCCGTCTGGAAGGGCCGCTGGATAAGGAACAACGTGCGCGCTTGTTGGAAATCGCTGACAAATGCCCCGTTCACCGGACGCTTGAGCAATCAGCCCATATAACCACTGAACTTTTGACCTAATCTTATTTGGTTATCTGCGGGGTCGCGGTGCCGGCCGGTGAATCGGAGGTCTGGCCACGGGTGGTCGGGCCACCGGCGGTCGGGCTGTTGGCGGGCGTGGCCGGGCCGGTGGTTTCGCGATCGGCGGCGTCGGTCGTGCCGGTGGTCTGCCTTCGGGCGGGCGTGGTCTTGATGGCCGATCAACGTCGATATCCACGTTAACGTTGCGATAATAGTCATTCCAAAGCATCGAGTCATAGAACGGATCATAGCCATACCCGACCCCGACACCGACCGAGACGCCCTCACAAGCTGACAAGGTGAAACTTGCAGCCCCAAGACCAACCACAAGGATCAATCGTTTGATGAATTTGGTAGTCATCGCGCGTCTCCTCACTGCAAAGTCCGGAACGACGCGAAAACGGCGTTCAAATCGTCAACATAAGCCGGATCGGCTCCGTCGCGCAGGATCGCAACAACCACAGCCACACGCCCATTCGGCAGATCGATTACCGAGGCGGTAAAGTTGACCCCTCGCCCGTCACGGGTGCCGGTGCCGCGAATGACGCGTGCGGGCAGCCCTCCAATGCGGGCATCCGCTGTTCCGGATACAGATGGATCCTTGACCAGAAACTTGTCTATATCTTCCAGATACTGCAATCCGCCTTGGATCGAAGACACACCCGTCGGCGAAACGAACCCCATCCACACGGTGTCATCTGTTACGGGCCGAATGCCCATGACCCGAGCCACCGCGCGCAGATCGCCCAACTCGGTATCCTCAATTTCGCGCGGGCCGCCAGTACGCACAGCCCAAAAGTCCGGCACGGCAAAGCTGAACAACGCCCGCCCTGCATCGGTATACGTAACCCGAGTGTCTGCCGCCGCAGGTAGTGATGACCCCAACCACAGCGCGACGCAGGCGGCGATGAATGACCTAAGTGAAATGCGCATATCTCTATAACCTGATTATTTCTTTGAAATCAGATTGAACGCTGCCCAGTTGCCTTGTCCAGTTTCTCTTGCACAAGACAACAAAAAACCCGCCCCCGAAGCGATCCGGGCGCGGGTTCGAAATGTACGACCAGAAATCAGGTGCGGGCGTCGCCGACCAGCTTCCACAGGGCCGGAACCAGCAGGGCGGCCAGCGCCAGCTTGATCACATCACCCACCAGGAACGGCGTCAGACCCCACGCCAGGATCGGCTTGTCCCAACCATAAAGTTGACCCAGCCACAGCAAACCGGGCACGTAGATGACAACGTTTGCCAGCACCAGAGCCAGCGCCATTTTACCGACCGATCGATCCCATCCGCGGGCGGCCAAGGCACCCAAAAGAACGGTGGCCAGCACGTATCCGACAAGGTAGCCACCTGTACCGCCCATCATGTAGGTCAGCCCGAATTTCTCGGCCGAAGACCCCGCGAATACGTCAAATCCAAGCGCACCGATCAGCAAGTATCCCAGCATGGTGACCAGACCCAGCCGCGCGCCGTAAGCAGTGCCGATGGTCAGAACCGCAAAGGTTCCCATGGTGATCGGAACCGGCCACATCGGCACCTTGATCTTCGCGGCAATTGCCAGCGCCAAGATACCCAGAGCGACCAGCACCACCTGTTTTACCCGCAGCGAAGTACCTTCGCGCGGACCGATGGCCTCGGCCAGTACACTAGTATTCATTTTTGTTTCTCCACGTTTGGACGGAAATTCTGGCACATGAATGCCCATTTCACTTCCGTACTTCAAGATGATTGCGCTATCTGGGACGGTATTCGGTCGTCATTTCGTAGGCCTTTCTTAGCCCCGAGACTGTCCAAGTCACTGACCACGTCGGCCAACTCGAGAAATCGTAGACTGCATCATAACTGTCGGGCGGGCAATCGTGGTGATCCGAGGATCGCGTCTGTCCCAGATACAGGGCATGAAAGTACCGTTCATCGTCGAAATGGACGGAAATCCGATCCCCCGCATCTAGCCACAAATACCGCCGCGTACCTTTCATCTCGGCCTGGCCCGGGATACGCAGACAGACCTTTTCATCATAAACCAAGCCACCTTTTGTCGGGCCTAGGCTCACCTGACCCTGCGCATGCACGACCTGCCCCGCCCGTGTATCGTGAATAGTGCGGCTCAGGTCCCAACTGCCTGCGAAATCGAAAAGGCTGCGTGGCAAGGTCATTGGGTAAAGGCTCCCTCGGTAAAACCGCCGGTATCATCGACAAATCGGATCGTGTCACCGCTTTGCAGCACGTCGTAACAGGCCCACAGATCCGACGAAGGCCAAAGCGAGCAATACCGATCCTCGCGCACCGCCCAGCGCCCGGAACTGGCGCGGCCCGAGAAATACTGCGTCAGCATGTATTCCTCGAATGTCTGCCAAACACCGTCACCATAGTCGAGCTTTTGACCGGTCAGGGCATCCAAAATCTCATCCCCGGTCAGCGCGCGGAAACCCTCCGCCGCTAAAATTCCGGGTAAAAGGGCCAAAATAAGGGCAAACCGTCTCATACTTTCACTCGTACCTTGTTCCCTGGGGATTGCGGGTTTAAACCGCGCGCCAACGTCTCATGCCAATCATAAAAAGGTCACGCCGCCAATGATTCCACGCTATTCCCGCCCCGATATGGTCGCCATTTGGTCGCCGGAGACCAAGTTTCGCATCTGGTACGAGATCGAGGCGCATGCCTGCGACGCAATGGCCGATCTGGGCGTGATCCCGCGTGAAAACGCCGAAGCTGTCTGGAAAGCCAAGGACGTGAAATTTGACGTCGCCCGCATTGATGAGATCGAGGCCGTCACCAAGCACGACGTCATCGCTTTTCTGACTCACCTTGCCGAGCATGTCGGCAGCGAAGAAGCCCGGTTCGTGCATCAGGGCATGACCAGCTCGGATGTGCTGGATACCTGCTTTAACGTGCAGCTGACGCGTGCCGCCGATATCCTGATCGCGGATTTGGAAGGCTTGCTGGCGGCCCTGAAACGCCGCGCGATCGAACACAAGGACACTATTCGTATCGGGCGCAGCCACGGCATTCACGCAGAACCCACCACCATGGGCCTGACCTTTGCCCGCTTCTATGCCGAGATGGACCGCAACCTGTCCCGTATGCGCGACGCGCGCGCCGAAATCGCCACTGGCGCGATCAGCGGCGCGGTCGGCACTTTCGCCAATATCGACCCACGCGTCGAAGAGCATGTCTGCGACCAGCTGGGTCTGGTGCCCGAGCCGATCAGCACTCAGGTCATCCCGCGCGACCGCCACGCGGCGTTTTTTGCGACACTGGGCGTGATCGCCAGCAGCATCGAGAACATCGCCATCGAAATCCGCCACATGCAGCGGACCGAGGTGCTGGAAGGGGCCGAGTTCTTCTCGATGGGGCAAAAAGGCTCCTCGGCCATGCCCCACAAGAAAAACCCGGTGCTGACCGAGAACCTGACCGGGCTGGCGCGCATGGTGCGCGCGGCCGTGATCCCGGCGATGGAAAACGTGGCGCTGTGGCACGAGCGTGATATCTCGCATTCCTCGGTTGAACGCATGATTGGCCCAGATGCCACGATCACGCTGGACTTCGCGCTGGCGCGACTGACCGGCGTGGTCGACAAGATGCTGATCTTCCCCGAGAACATGATCGAGAACATGAACAAGTTCCCCGGTCTGGTGATGAGCCAGCGTGTTCTGCTGGCACTGACCCAAGCAGGGGTCAGCCGCGAAGATGCCTATGCCATGGTGCAGCGCAATGCGCTGAAAGTTTGGGAACATCGCACCGATTTCAAAGAGGAACTGCTGGCAGACCCCGACGTGACCGCCGCGCTGAGTACCGAAGAAATTGAAGAGAAATTCGACCTTGGCTATCACACCAAGCATGTCGACACGATCTTCACGCGTGTATTCGGCGAATAACGCCTGACCAATCAAACAGTTGTCAGAGCCCGGTTCGCAAAACGCGGCCCGGGCTCTGTTTCTTTGCCTGAATTGCAAAAATCAGCTATGGTGTCAGTGTATATCCGAACCGGAGAAACGCTATGATCCGCACCACGATTTGTGCTTTGGCCCTTACGATATCAGCTTCGGCTGCATTGGCCTGCAGCGGCCATTCAAAGCAAACCCAATCCTGCGCGCCGGGCACGTATTGGGATGCCGAAAGCCAGACCTGCGCGAAACTCGTCAATAGCTGAAGCTATCTATCCTATTTGTGAAGAAAAGCGAGCAAGTGATCGTTATCTTTTTGTAAGATCGCGCTAAGCTTAAAATTAGCCGCTTTTTGAACGGAGTAGGAAGATGCGCCTTGTATTAGTCTCAGCAATTGCCCTTCAGGCATTTGCCTTTGCGCCTGTTGTGCATGCTGCGGGTGGCGACAGCAGTACTGCACCTAAACCAACCAACACGACCAAGAAATGTCTGTTTGGCCGCGTCTATGACAAGGATGCTGGGCGGTGCGTGAAGCCGGACAAGACGAACTTTACCCAAGATGAATTGTACGACGCGGTGCGTGAACTGGCCTATGACGGTCAATTCGAGAATGCGCAGAACATTCTGCGCATCATGGATCAGAAGGACGACCGCGTTATGACCTACTGGGGTTTCACCTACCGAAAGATGGGCGAGCTTGAGCTGGCGAACGTCTATTACAACAACGCCATCGAAGCCAACCCCGACAATATTCTGGCGCGCAGCTACATGGGTCAGGGGTTTGTCAGCGAAGGCAAAACCGATCTTGCGATCATGCAGTGGCGGGAAATCAAAGCCCGCGGCGGTGAAGGCACATGGGCCGAAACTTCACTTCGTGAGGCGATTCAAACTGGTCTGACTTACAGTTACTAGACTTCAGTCTTTCTTTACCCGATTCTCGTTAATCTGCCTGCGGAAAGCAATTTTGACACCGCAGGCAGATGCAAGACACAAACTCATTGCTACAGTTAGACGCGGGGGCCGCAGCTCCGTTGGCTGATCAGAACGACGATGGCGCCCCCCGGCTTGTTCCCCGCACGCTCACCAGCAGACAAAAGGCCGCTGTGGTCGTGCGATTGCTGTTGAACGAAGGCGCAGACATCCCACTTGAGGACCTGCCGGATGAGTTGCAGGAAAAGCTGACCCACCAATTGGGCGAGATGGGTCTGGTGGATCGTGTGACGCTGGACGCAGTCGCGCAGGAATTTGCCGAGGCGCTGGACGGTATCGGCCTCGCGTTCCCACATGGTCTGGCAGGCGCGCTGGATGCGGTGGACGGCAAGATTGGTCCTGCAACGGCGGCGCGGCTGCGCAAAGTCGCCGGGGTTCGCCAGATCGGTGATCCGTGGCAGCGCCTGCGTGAAGTCCCTGCCGAAGAATTGGCCAAGATGGCACAGGCAGAAAGCACAGAGATCGCCGCAGTCATGCTGTCAAAGTTGGAAACCGCGAAGGCGGCTCAGCTCTTGGGGCACCTGCCCGGCCCAACGGCGCGACGGATCACTTATGCTGTTTCCAAAACCTCTAACATTACACCCGAAGCGGTCGAGCGGATCGGATGGTCGCTGGCGACCCAACTGGATCAACGACCATTGCAGGCGTTTACCGATGGTCCCGGCGCGCGCGTCGGCGCAATTCTGAACCATTCAGCGGCGTCCATGCGCGATGGTTTGTTGGACGCACTGGACGAGGAGGACGCGGATTTCGCCAGCGTCGTCCGCCGTTCAATCTTTACCTTTGCGCATATTTCAACCCGGGTTCGCGCCCGGGATGCCCTGACAATTCTTCGCGAACTGGATCAGACCGATCTGTATACAGCCTTTGCCGGGGCTACATCGGATGAGGATAAGAAGACTGTTGAATTTCTGCTGTCTAGCATCCCTTCACGAATGGCCGACAGTTTTCGCGATGAAGTCGCGGATCTTGGCAAGGTGAAGCAATCCGAGGCTGAGGACGCGATGGCAAAGATTGTAAGCACAATCCGCAACCTTCTGGATGGAGGGGTCATCAAACTGATCGAAGAAGACAACGAAGAGTAGGCAAACACCAAGACTTGAATCATAGGAAAGCTTGTGGTCGGTCAGCGTGCCTTGTATGTCTGGCCCAGCAAATCACAACAGCCGGTGAGACCAGAATATGCCCGTCGAAAAGTCGGAACTCAGCCGAGGGGCGCTCTGGAAGTACTACGTGACCGGTCTGTTCATGAAAGGTGTTATCGGGACGATGCGCCTGCTGCCGTATGAGCGGCGCATCGCAGCGATGGGGGCGATTGTGCGCGGGCTTGCCCCGTTGGTTGGATTCACCGAACGCGTCCGCAGAAATCTAAAACTAACCCATCCCGAACTGACGGAAGCCGAAGTCAAACGCATCTGCCGAGATGTCCCCGACAATGCGGGCCGTGCAATAATGGAGCATTTTTCGCCCGAAGGTTTTACCGAACGGCAGGCCAATGCCAAGATCTCGGGTCCGGGCATTGCCGCGTTTGACGACGCCGTGGCCCAAGGGCGCCCAGTCATGATGATCACTGCGCATTTTGGCCACTACCTTGCGGCCCGAATCGCACTACAGGCACGTAGCGGCCAACCGATCGGGTGCCTCTACCGGCGCATGGCGAACCCGTATTTCAACGACATGTATGTCGAGGCGTTCTATAAAACGGGAGCGCCCATGTTCGAACAGGGTCGCCGTGGAATGGTCGAGATGGTGCGCTCACTCAAAAAAGGTGGCATTATCGCCATCGTGTCCGACCTGCATGCCCACGGCGGGGAAGAGCTGACATTCTTCGGCAAACCCGCCGTTACATCCGTTCTGAATGCCGAATTGGCGATGAAGTACAAGGCGGTGCTGATCCCCTGTTATGCAATTCGCCAGCCAAACGGTCTTGATTTTGAGATCGTTTTACATGACCCCGTCCCACACACCGACCCTAAAACCATGACTCAGTTCACCAATGATGATCTTGAGGCCGTCGTACGGCAGCATATGGGCCAGTGGTTTTGGATTCATCGCCGCTGGAAAGCCTGGAATGGCTTGGGCGTCCAACCCGAAGATATGCCGTGATCACTTGACGCGGGCAGCCGCTACGATAGGTCCGTGCCCAACCCGCTGAATCAGCGCCACCGCTGGAAGGTCTGCGGTCAACTTCACCGAAAACTGCTGCGACGCCGCCCCATCCCACTGTCCGGCTATATGCCAGGATTCCACGACATTTGCATACTCCATCTCGTACCCGGCAAGTTCACCGCGGCGGATTGAGGCATGGCGCATCGGTGCATATTGCACCACGCGCACATCGTATGCTTCGCCCTCAGGCAGCTCGACCGGTGTCACATCCACCAAGACTTCATTGCCCACCCGCTTTGCCACCACCTCAGCCTCAGCGGCGGCGGTCAGATGCGCATCTATCAACTGATTCAATTCGTATACATGCGCACCCACGACGTCTTGTTGACCATTCACCACCATCTGCGGAGTGAAGATCATTGAGCGCCCAGCCTGCCGAGCATAGGCGCGCTGCCGCTCGGTATGATTGGGATCGGCGTACTCATCCTTCCAGCCGATATAGTCCCAGTAATCCACATGCAGGGCTAAACCGATCACATCATCGCGTTGTGCCAGATCATGCATTAAGCGATCAGCCGGCGGGCAGGACGAACACCCCTGCGACGTAAACAGTTCTACCACGACGGCGTCATTTCCTGCCGCGACCGAAGTGGCACATAATAGCGAAACGAACACGGCGGCTGGAGCAATTCTGACCATACAAAATCTCGGTTTTTAAGGATACTTAACATGTGTAATCGGATCGATGCCAAACCTCCAATCAACGTTTCTTGAGATTTTTGACTCTGCTTCCTTGCCTTGCGTTCCTCGGTATACAGATAACACCCCAAAGCATCTTAGCCTTGAACGCGCAGCGATCATACTAGAGAAAAAAAAAGCAGCGAATCCCAATATCCAAGTCATTTGAGAGGGAGACCACTAAATGCCCATTACTGTCGGACAGGATACAGCCAAGACACGTCGCAGCCTGAGCGTGAATGGCAAGTCCATTTCATATTATTCGATCCCAGCAGCACAAGAGGCTGGTTTGGGCGATTTTTCACGTCTACCCGCCGCTTTGAAAGTGGTGCTGGAAAACATGCTGAGATTTGAGGATGACGGTTTTTCTGTCTCGGTCGATGACATCAAAGCTTTCGGAGAGTGGGCGGCCAATGGTGGCAAAAACCCACGGGAAATAGCCTATCGACCTGCCCGCGTTCTGATGCAGGACTTCACCGGCGTTCCGGCTGTTGTTGATCTTGCTGCGATGCGCGACGGTATCAAGGGTTTGGGCGGCGATGCGCAAAAGATCAATCCGCTGAACCCTGTGGATCTGGTTATCGACCACTCGGTCATGATCGACGAATTCGGCAACCCCCGCGCGTTCCAGATGAACGTCGACCGCGAGTATGAGCGCAACATGGAACGCTACCAGTTCCTGAAATGGGGTCAGTCAGCTTTTAACAACTTCCGCGTGGTGCCGCCGGGAACTGGTATCTGCCACCAAGTGAACCTGGAATACCTGGCCCAAACCGTCTGGACCGACACAGACCAGAACGGGGAAGACGTCGCCTACCCCGACACATTGGTTGGCACTGACAGTCACACCACCATGGTCAACGGAATGGCCGTTCTGGGCTGGGGCGTTGGAGGGATTGAGGCCGAGGCCGCGATGCTGGGTCAGCCGATCTCAATGCTGATCCCCGAGGTTGTGGGCTTTGAACTCACTGGCTCGATGGTCGAGGGCACCACTGGCACGGACCTTGTGCTGAAGGTCGTCGAGATGCTGCGCGAGAAAGGTGTGGTGGGCAAATTCGTGGAATTCTATGGCGAAGGTCTGGACCGTTTGCCACTGGCTGATCGTGCGACCATCGCCAATATGGCCCCGGAATACGGCGCAACCTGCGGCTTCTTCCCCATCGACGGCGAAACCCTACGTTATATGCGCAATACTGGGCGCGATGAGGAGCGTCTGGCGCTGGTCGAAGCCTATGCCAAGGAAAACGGGTTCTGGCGGGATGAAAACTATGCACCGATCTACACCGACACGCTCTCGTTGGACATGGCCACTATCGTTCCGGCCATCTCGGGGCCCAAGCGCCCGCAGGACTATGTTCCACTGACGAATGCCAAGGCCGCTTTCCGCCAGGAAATGGAAAGCACTTTCAAACGTCCGATGGGCAAGGAAGTGCCGGTCAAGGGTGAAAACTATACGATGGAATCGGGCAAGGTTGTGATCGCCTCGATCACCTCATGCACCAACACCTCGAACCCTTATGTGATGATCGGCGCCGGACTTGTGGCAAAAAAGGCGCATGAGCTCGGCCTGAACCGCCAGCCTTGGGTCAAGACATCTTTGGCACCCGGATCGCAGGTGGTATCGGAATACCTTGAGGCCGCCGGTCTGCAGGAACATCTGGACGCCATCGGGTTTAACCTTGTGGGCTACGGCTGCACCACTTGTATCGGCAACTCTGGCCCGCTCCAGACAGAGATCAGCGAAGCAATTGCCGAAGGCGATCTGGTCGCGACCTCGGTCCTGTCGGGCAACCGCAACTTCGAGGGGCGGATTTCGCCGGACGTGCGCGCCAATTATCTTGCCTCACCGCCGCTGGTTGTCGTCTACGCGCTGGCTGGCACCATGGATATCGACGTGACATCCGAGCCGATCGGTCAAGACAAAGATGGCAACGACGTCTTCATGAACGATATCTGGCCGACACAAAGCGAAATCGCCGAACTTGTCGAACAGACCGTGACGCGCGAAGCATTCCAGTCGAAATATGCGGACGTGTTCAAAGGTGATGAGAAGTGGCGCGAGGTCGAGGTTCCCCAACAGGAAACCTATGACTGGCCGCCTACGTCAACCTACATCCAGAACCCGCCATATTTCCAAGGCATGGGGCCCGAGCCGGGAACGATCTCGAACATCGAAGGGGCAAAGGTTCTGCTGATTTTGGGTGACATGATCACCACCGACCATATCTCGCCCGCAGGGTCGTTTGCGACACAGACACCGGCGGGTAAGTATCTGACAGAACGCCAGGTTCAACCGCGTGAGTTCAACTCTTACGGATCGCGCCGCGGCAATCACGAGGTGATGATGCGCGGCACATTTGCCAACATCCGGGTCAAGAATGAGATGCTGGATGGTGTCGAAGGCGGTTATACCAAAGGTCCAGATGGCCAGCAGACCTCGGTTTACGAGGCGTCGATGGCCTACCAGAAACAGGGGGTACCGCTGGTTGTCTTCGGCGGCGAACAATACGGTGCAGGTTCGTCACGCGACTGGGCCGCGAAGGGCACCGCGTTGCTGGGCGTCAAGGCTGTGATCGCCGAAAGTTTCGAGCGTATCCACCGTTCGAACCTTGTTGGCATGGGTGTTATCCCATTCGAATTCACCGGCGGCGATACACGCAAGTCGCTGGGCTTGAAGGGGGATGAGACCGTTTCAATCCATGGATTGGACTCGGTCAAACCGCTGCAAGAAGTGCCCTGCACCATCACCTATGGCGACGGCACCGAAAAGACCATCACCCTCAAGTGCCGCATCGATACCGCGCCCGAGATCGAATACATCGAAAACGGTGGCGTGCTTCACTACGTGCTGCGCAACCTTGCCAAAGCAAGTTAAACCCGCGTGCTAAACAACAAAAAAGGGCGTCCTACGGGGCGCCCTTTGGTATTTCCGAAGCAGCTTGTCGCAGTGGTCGACAGGCGGATTGCCGCATTCGAAAGGTACGAGGCACTAGCTTCCCGCTGCCTTTTCCAATGCAGGTCGGATCGTGCTTTCAATGACACGTTGGGTGATTGGTCCGGCAAAGCGCAGGACGATCGTACCGTCTCCGTCGATGACGTAGGTCTCGGGCACGCCGTAAAGACCCCAGTCCAGCGCCATTCGGCCGTTTTCATCCTGTCCGATAGCCCGGTAAGGATCGCCCAGCTCAGTCAGGAATGCCTTAGCGTTGTTCAACTTATCCTTGTAGTTGATGCCGTAGACGGGGATACCTTCGTTGGACAGCGCCTCAAGGTTGGGGTGTTCAGCCCGGCAGGGCGCGCACCAGCTTGCCCAATAATTGACCAGCTTGACCTCACCGTCGCGCAGGGTGGCATCATCGAATATCGTTTTCCCCGGAAACTCGGTCAGCACAACAGGCGGTGCCGGCTGCCCTTCCCGCGCCGAAGGCAACGCATCTGGGTCGTCGCGAAACATACCAAAGCCAGCCATCACCGCGAATACGCCGAAGATAAGAGGCGGCGCAATCATCAGCGGAGAAATTTTAGCCATCGCGCGTCATCCTTTGTTCGATCTTCTCCATCTCGGCGCGCACTTTCCGCCCGCGTACCACGCTGATCACCAGCAGCAATACAAGCAGAACAATCGACGCCGCATAAGACCACAATACCGTGTCAGCATATTTCCCAAGGTCGGGCATCATCCGCTTACCCTTTCCCGCGCTTGCAGCGCTTTGATACGCCGCGCCCGAATTTCAGTGCCGGTGCGATACAAGACCAATGCGATGAACAACAGCACGAACCCGATGATGCAAAGCAAAAGCGGGTAGAAATAAACGTTGCTTACCTTCTCTTCTGTGTCCGCACCGGTCACCGCAGCGACACGCATCACCGATGCACCCTGATGCAGACCCTGGTTCCAGAAATTCACCGCGTATCTGCTGAGCAACGCGAAAACGGACCCAACCAGACACAGCACCGAGGTCAGATCAGCGGCGGTATCGGGGTCTTCGATCGCCTCCCACAAAGCGACATAGCCAAGATAGAACAGAAACAGGATCAGGAACGAGGTCAGGCGGGGATCCCAAGCCCACCAGGTACCCCACATCGGCTGGCCCCAGATCGCTCCGGTCACCAGCGCAATAAGGGTCATGACAATACCCACCGGGGCTGCTGCGCGTGAAGCCAGCGCGCTGACATGGTGCCGCCGCACCAGCCAAATCAAAGACGTCGCCAGCATCATCAGCCAGCAATTGATCGCCATCAACGCCGCCGGGACATGCAGGTAGATGATTTTTACGGTCGACCCCTGCTTGTAGTCATCTGGTGTAAAAAAGAACCCCCACACCAGCCCGACCACGACACAGACTGCCGAAGTGATCCAGAAAAACGGCAATACCCGCTCACTAGTCGCGAGGAATTTCCGCGGATTGGCATATTCCCAGAGGGAGTTGGCTTTGGCAGCGATCGACATGGGTGTTATTTAGTCCGACTCGTGTTCGTTCTCAATTGACATCCGTCAAAGTTTGACCGCGTCATCGAAGGTTAATACGCAAAACGGCGGCGCTTGCGAAGGGCAATAGCGCGATAGTAGCCGCTGTAATTCCGGCCAGCATCAACAGAGGGGTCTGGGTCTCCATCCCGGTGGCTCCGCGGCGCGCGACTTCGGCCCCGAAAATCAGAGTTGGCACGTATAGCGGCAGCACAAGCAGTGACAGCAAGAGACCTCCTCGTTTAAGGCCAACGGTCAGGGCCGCACCAAAGGTACCGATCACACTCATGGCCGGGGTGCCGACCAGCAGCGAGATGACCAACCAGAAGAACCCCGGCACCGGGAGGTTCAACAGTATCCCCAGAAATGGCGCGGCCAGAACCAGTGGCAGGCCGGTGGTCAGCCAATGGGCCAGCGCCTTGATCGTGACCACGGATTCAAGCGGCAGAGGCGCGGTTGCCAGCAAATCCAGCGAGCCGTCCTCCCAATCCAGCGCCAAAAGCCGGTCCAGCGACAACAGACAGGCCAACAGCGCGCCCAGCCATAAGACACCCGGCGCGATGGTCGACAACAAGGAGGATTGCGGCCCAACTGAAAACGGAACCAACACCGTCACGATCAGGAAAAACGCCAGACCAAGGCCAAAGCCCCCACCCGCGCGGAAGGCCAGTTTGAGGTCGCGCATCAGCAAGGCGATCACAGGAAACCTCCGTCGAGATCGTCGATGGGTTGCGGCTTGGCTTTGTTCGGGGTGACGTCCAACACGTCGCCGTCCAGGCCCAGGTCAATATGGGTTGCAATCAGGGCCGATCCGCCCTGCACCAGATGATTACGCACGGCCTCGGCGAACATCTGCACGGCGTCGCGGTCCAGCGAAACGGTCGGCTCGTCCAGCATCCAGATCGGCCTCCCTGTCACCAGCATCCGCGAAAGACCCAGCCGTCTTTTCTGCCCCGCTGACAGATTGCCCGCATAGCGATCTGAAAACGCGTTAAGCGCAAAGGCGTCCAACGCGTGTTGGATACCCTTTGTCCCAAAGACCGACGCCCAGAACGTCAGGTTCTCCATCACCGTTAACGTTGGTTTCAACCCATCGGAATGCGAGGCATAAGCGATCTGATCTTCGGCCCCATAAATCTGGCCGGACAGTGGTGGTTGCAACCCGGCCAGCGTCCGCAGCAAGGTGGTTTTGCCGATCCCGTTCGGCCCGCGCAATATCAGCGCCCTACCCGGATGCAGCGCAAAGCTCAGGCCTTCAAGCACGGGAACGCCACCACGGGCGATGGCCAGATCGGTCACAGTTAATGTCATAAGTCCCGCTTATCTCATTGCCGTCAGGGGCAAAAGACAAGATTTGAAGCAGAGGTTTCAGACAGATCAGACTGGCAACAGGGCCAACGCGATACGCCGCCCTTCTGACAACAGCACGTTATAAGTGCGACACGCGGCCGGAGAGTTCATGATCTCAACCCCCAGCCCAGCGTTTTCAAGCGCCGCGCGCAGGTCAGATGGAATATGCGACAGGTCCGCACCCGTACCGATAAACAGAACATCCACGGCGTCGGCCAGCGCGAGCAACGGGGTGTCGTCAGTGTATCCACTCCAAGAGGCCGTTCCGGCCGGACCAGTCACAACACCGCCCTGGTAAACCTGCCCGCCAATCCGGAAAAACCCGGGGCCATACCCGTCAATCGGGGCCGCGTTGGTATAAGAAATCTCATTCAGGCGCATGAGCGTGTTCTATCCCCAAAGCGGTAGGCCAGACAAGGCCGCTCCTGCAATCGTTAGATAAGCAGCACCCCGGTAAAGCTTTTCGTGCTGTGGCCTGAACAACCAACCGCCCAGCCAATTGCCCAACAGATTAGGTACGGCCAGCACGAAACCAAGGGCCGATGCAGCCAACGTCACCCGCTCCATCCCCGTCAAAAACCCAAGAAGAAGGAAATCGAATCCAAACAGGAACAAGAGAATTGTTGCGCGTATGACGTCGACTGGCAGAGGGCGCGACATATAGAAAAGGATCACCGCCGGACCGGGCAAACCCGCCGCGCCGCCCAGAAACCCAGCGGCCCCGCCGATGCCAGCAACCATGACGCGGCCAACATGGCCGTGATAGCGAACCCCAAGGATCAGGACGACCAACATCGAAAGCCCCAAAAGGCTGACTGCATATTGGAAAACCTCGGGCGCAACTTGCGTCAGCACCCACAGCCCAACCGGCATAAAAAACACGCACCCCACAAGCAAGCGAACCAGATCGCCCCGATCCACGGCATGCCAAGCGCGGCGCAGGTTCGGCAATGGGCCGAAAATGTCCATGATGGTTAAACCAATCAAAGCACCAAAAGGGCCAAGATAAGGGGCGGCAATTGGAAGGAATACCAACGCGGTCCCAAAACCCGAGAAGCCGCGGACCACACCGCCGACAAAGGCGGCAAAAAGAACAACGGCCAGCCCCGTTGGGGACTGGCCGAAAAACTCAGGCGTCGATATTGGCAAACTGATTGCCTGAAGTGTTGGACGGCTTTGACCAGTCGCGTTTGACCCCCAGCCAAAGCAGGATGGTCGAAGCTACGAAGACCGAAGAATACGTCCCCACGATCACACCCCAGATCATCGCGAAAACGAACCCTCGGATCACGTCACCGCCCAGTACGTAGAGCGAGATCAGCGCCAGCAGCGTGGTCACCGAGGTCATCACGGTCCGGCTGAGCGTTTCGTTGATCGAGATATTCAAGACCTCTTTGAGGTCCTTTTTCTTGTACTTCCGCAGGTTCTCGCGCACGCGGTCGAATACGACCACAGTGTCGTTCAGCGAATAACCCACGATGGTCAGCAACGCCGCAATGATGGCCAGGTCAAATCGAATTTGCAGTTCCGAGAAGATGCCAATGGTCAGAATCACGTCATGGACAAGAGCAGCCACAGCCCCAAGCGCGAATTGCCATTCGAAGCGCAGCCAGATGTAGACAAGCACGGCGCCGATAGCCAACACAACGGCGATTACCGCGGTCTGGATCAACTCGCCTGAAACTTTAGGGCCAACAGATTCAACGGATGCAAACTCGATGTCGGGTGCCGCGACCTTCAGCGCCTGCTCCACAGCTGTAACCGTAGCAGCCGATACGGCCTCGGCCCCTTCTTGCGCTTGGATGCGGATCATTGCGACGTTTTGATCCGGCCCGAATGTCGGATCAAAAATCTCGGTGATCGAAACGTCGCCCAATTCCAGTGGCGCGATGGCGTCGCGATACGCGCCGACATCAATCACTTGCGCGCTTTCGGTCCGGATCGTCGTCCCGCCGCGAAAATCGATACCGAAGTTCAGCCCTTGCAGCATGAAGGACACAAACGCCACGATCATCAATGCGCCCGAAATGCCCAGCCAAGCCTTCCAGCGGCTGAAAAAATCAAACGAGGTATTTTGGGGTACGAGTTTCAGTCTCATGTCAAACCTCGATCATTTTCGGACGGCGCCGTTCAAACCACATCACGATCATCAGGCGAGTCACAAAGATCGCCGTAAAGACCGACGTCAGGATGCCCAGCCCAAGTGTAATCGCGAACCCGCGCACCGGGCCGCTGCCCATCGCAAACAGGATCACGGCGGTAATGAACGTTGTCACGTTGGCGTCCAAAATCGCCGACAGCGCCTTTTCATAGCCCAGTTCAATCGCGCGCGCCGGGCCTTTGGCCGATTTCAGCTCCTCGCGAATACGCTCAAAGATCAGCACATTTGCGTCGACCGCCATGCCGACGGTCAGAACGATGCCCGCAATACCCGGCAATGTCAGCGTTGCCCCGATCAACGAAAGCAGACCAAACAAAAGCCCCACGTTGATGATAAGCGCGATGTTGGCAAAAACGCCGAACAGACCGTAGCTCAGCCCCATGAAGACCAGCACCGCGACGAAAGCGACGACCGTTGCCACCTGACCCGCGTCGATACTGTCTTGCCCCAGCTCGGGGCCGATGGTGCGTTCTTCCAGGAACTCCATCCCAGCAGGCAGCGCGCCGGCACGCAACAGGACGGCCAGATTGGTGCTTTCTTCAACTGTGAAATTCCCGGTGATAATTCCCGACCCGCCCGGAATATGGCTTTGGATCACGGGGGCTGAAATCACCTCATCATCCAGTACGATGGCAAAGGGCGCGCCGATGTTTTCAAGCGTATAGTCGCCAAACTTGCGCGCACCCGAGGTGTTGAACCGAAAGCTGACCGCAGGGCGACCGTTCTGATCGAACGAAGGCTGCGCGTCCACCAATTCTTCACCAGTTACCACCGGAGCGGACTCTAGCGTGTAAAAAACACCCGTTTCATCAATGGATGGCACGATCTCTTGGCCGATACCCGGTACGGCATCCGGCTCGGTGCCACGCCCGGCGACCGGGTTGAAGGTCAGTTGCGCGGTGGTGCCAATGATCTCTTTCAGCTCACCCGCGCTTCCTATACCGGGTACCTGAATCAGGATGCGTTGGGCACCCTGACGTTGAATGGTCGGCTCACGCGTACCCACCTCGTCAATACGACGTCGGATGATTTCCAGCGCCTGCCGAACAGTACGGTCATCAGACGCCAGTTTCTCAGCCTCTGAGAGCTGTACGACGATCGTGTCACCCTCGGCGCGGGCTTCGATATCAGTGGCCCCCACTCCGGTCAGGGTCTGTACCTGTCGCGCAAGACCACGCACCACTTCCAGCGCACGCGACATGCCATCAGGCTGGCTGATGCGCACGCGAATCTCATCCGGGGCCGACTCCTGCTTGCGGATCGTGCCGACAGTGGCGCGCTCATCCCGCAGAGCGTCCCGGATTTCCGGCCACATCGCCTCCATCCGGGATTCGTACACATCTTCGACCTTCACCTCGGCCAGCAAATGCGCACCGCCGCGCAAGTCCAGGCCAAGATTGACCAAAGAGGACGGCAGCCAATTGGGCCACTGCGCCGCCTCGGCCTGTAATTCCGGAGTGTCGATGCCAAGTTCAATTCCGGCCTTGGCATCATTGGATTGCTCGACGCGCGTGTAAAACGCATTCGGCAGAGCCATGAGCAGGCCAGTCACACAGACCAGCCAGATCAGAACCCGCTTCCAGGTATCAATTTGCAGCATTACCCTGCCTTTATAAGGGATTATCGCGCGAAGTTACTTCGCCGGCTCAGTCTTGTTCAAAACCTGGGCGATGGTTGACTTGACCACGCGGACCTTCACGTTTTCGGCGATCTCGACCTCAATTTCGTTCTCGCCTTCCTTGACCTTCGAGACTTTGCCGATCACGCCGCCTTGGGTGACCACCTGATCGCCCCGGCGCACGGCATCGACCATGGCCTGATGTTGTTTCATCTTCTTCTGCTGCGGACGGATCAGCAGGAAATACATGATCGCAAAGATCAGAATCAGCGGGAGAAACTGGGCGATTGCGCCACCTTCCATGGGATATTCCTTTTGGTTTGGAGTTGCGAACGAGCGCCGCAAATTTTGCGAGAACCTATGCTTTGAAGCGGCCGTTTGCAAGCAGAGGCGGTTTAGGAATGCGTCGGATTTCCGTGACCGGCCCTCAGGATGTTTTGAAGCGTTGCAGATATGTCCTAGGAACGTCCGCGGACTTGGATATAGTCGGGGGCGAGGAGGACGAATGCCAAGGAACTTGAAACCCTTCGAGTTGCTGGTGCATCTTTTGCGCGCAGCCTGCGCAATCCTGCTTTTGTCCTCCTTCGCCCTTGCGCAGGAGACTTCTACCGAGCCGGGCGAGACCGAGATCAGCGACTCAGAAGTTTTCAAGGCTCCGGTAATCGTTGACGGCGATACGCTGTTCTTTCTGCGCGGCTCAAGCGCCCTGCCCGCCACTGAGCGGGCCGAGCGTCTTCAGACCGTAATCGTCGACGTCGCCGAAGCGTCAGAAAACCCAACCATCGACATCTCCTTCGAAGAGACCGATCTGGGTATCCGCATCCTGGCTGACGGGGAAGTCATATCCCTGGTCACCGCGGCCGATGCCGAACTGGAGCAGATGGAACTGGACGTTCTCAGCCTTCTGCATGGCGAAGCCATCGAGGATGCCATCATCTCGTACCGCGCCAACCGGACCGAACAGGCCCTTGTCTCTGGCGCCATCGAGGCCGCGGCCTGGACGCTTGGCTTTGTGGTGTTTAGCGTGGCGATCCTTTGGGTGTACCGACGTATCCGGCGCCGAACGCTGAAATTCGTCAAACGGTATTTGCGCGACGTGGAAACAGCCACCGCCAAAAGCGTACAGGCCGAAGCGATTGCCGCGTTGGTCCGCTACGCCCTGAACTTCGTCCTGTTGGTCATCTTCTTCGTCGGCTTTTACTACTACCTCTCGTTCGTCCTTCTGGCGTTCGCCGAGACACGCTATTTCGCTCAGCTGCTGCTGACTTACCTGACCGAGCCGGCGCTGCTGATCTTTAAGGGCATCATTGGTTACATCCCCAATCTGATCATGTTGGGCCTGATCACCTGGGTCACGATGTACATCATCAAGGGCATGCGCGTGTTCTTCGATGCGGTCGAGGCAGGCTCGTTCGACATAGGCGATTTCGAGAAGCACTGGGTCAGTCCGACATTCAACATCGCCCGGGTAGTGGTGATTTTGATCGCGCTGGTCTTTGCGGTGCCCTACATTCCCGGGTCGGATTCGGCGGCCTTTCAGGGCTTGACCATTCTGGTTGGCGCGATGCTGTCACTGGGCGCGAACTCGGTCGTGTCCAACATGCTTGCGGGATTGTTCGTGATCTATCGCCGCTCAACCTCAATCGGGGACCGTATCCAGATCGGGGATCACATTGGCGATGTGGTGCAAATCAAACTGATGGAGACGCATCTGAAATCCATCAAGAATGAACTGATCTCGATTCCGAATGCCCAGTTGATGAACTCGGACGTGGTAAACTTTTCCAAGAAAACCGACGGTAGCGGTCTGTTGCTGCATACCACCGTCGGCGTCGGCTACGAGGAACCGCCCGAAAAGGTTGAGGCGATGCTGATCGAGGCCGCCAATCGCACCAACGGAATTAAGATCAGGCCCGAACCATTCGTGCTGTGGACCGCTTTGGCCGATTACGCGATCAACTATCAGATCAATGGCTATACCACGCGCGGCAGTAGCATTCCAAAGATCAAATCCGACCTGCACCGCAACATCGTGGCCGTTTTCAATGAGAATAACGTGCAGATCATGACGCCATCCTACATGGCCGATCCGCCCGAGCCGAAGATTCCGGCAGTGGAATGGGATGGCCATCTGGCGCATGAAACGCACGCGGATGCCGACAAGTCGTAACCGGTGCTACACCCCGCCCTTCAGATGGTGCATAAGCGACGCGAGTGATTCACGCATTAAGGACCTGAACCATGCACGACATCCGCGCCATTCGCGAAAACCCAGCCGCCTTTGACGCCGCCCTTGCGCGCCGTGGGGACGCGCCGGTGTCGTCAGACCTGCTGCGGCTGGACGAAAGCCGCCGCGCCAAGATTTTGGCGGCAGAAACCGCGCAGGCCGAACAGAACAAAGCCTCGAAAGAGGTGGGTGCCGCAAAAGGGCGCGGCGATGAGGCCGAATTCGAACGCCTTCGCGCATTGGTGGCAGAGAAAAAGGCAGAGGTCGCCCGAATGCAGACCGAGGCGAAAGACCTTGACGCTCTGCTGACCGACCAGCTTATTCGTATCGCTAACCTGCCCGCTGATGATGTGCCCGAAGGCGCGGACGAGGCCGACAATGTCGAGATCAACCGCTGGGGTACTCCGCGGGAACTGGGATTCGCGCCCAAAGAGCACTTCGAAATCGAATCTGTTCAGAATGGAATGGATTTCGAGACCGCCGCCAAGCTCTCGGGCTCGCGCTTTGTGCTGCTGTCTGGCGGCGTTGCCCGCGTTCACCGCGCCTTGGCGCAGTTCATGCTGGACACGCATATCAACGAAAACGGTCTGACCGAGGTGAATGGCCCCGTCCTGGTGTTGTCCGAAATGATGCAGGGCACCGGCCAATTGCCGAAATTCGGCGAAGACAGCTATCAAACCCGCGAAGGTTGGTGGTTAATCCCGACCTCTGAGGTTTCGCTGACCAATATCGTCAACGACACGATGATCGAAGAAAGCTACCTGCCCCGCCGTTATACCGCGCATTCCCTGTGCTTCCGGTCCGAGGCCGGATCGGCCGGCAAAGACACGCGCGGCATGCTGCGTCAGCACCAGTTCGAAAAGGTAGAGATGGTCTCGGTCACCCATCCGGACAAATCGGATGACGAACAAAAACGCATGTTGCGCTGCGCTGAAGGGATTCTGGAAAAGCTTGGCATCCCCTATCGCACCGTCATCTTGTGCACGGGCGACATGGGTTTTGGTGCGCGCCGCACCTACGACATCGAAGCATGGCTACCCGGTCAAGACACCTATCGTGAGATCAGTTCGGTCTCAACCTGCGGTGACTTCCAAGCCCGTCGAATGAATGCACGCTTCCGTCCCGAAGCTGGTGGTAAGCCAGAGTACGTTCACACGTTGAACGGCTCGGGGTTGGCGGTCGGACGGTGCCTGATCGCCGTGCTTGAAAATGGCCAGAATGCGGACGGTACGGTGACCCTGCCCGAGGTCCTTGCCCCTTATCTTGGCGGCAAGCTGACGCTGCAAGTCGACGGTACACTGGCATAGAAAAACCGGCTACCGCGCCAAGCGGTGCCGGTTCAACAAGAAACACAAGGCGAAGAAGGATTACTTCTTCGTCTTTTTCTTATCCTTCTTCTTGTCTTTCTTTTTATCCTTCTTGGAGTCGTCCTTTTTCTTACCGCCTTTCTTGGATTTCTTATCCTTCTTCTTGACCTTGGCTTTCACCTTATCCTTGGCCTTCGAGAATGCGGCCTCCATCTCTTGCAGCTTTTTGGCTGCCTTTTCGGCCTTGGCCTTGGCTTTTGCCTTTTTACGGGCCTTGGCCTCGGCTGCGGCTTTTTCTTCGGCAGCTTTGCGTGCCGCGTCCTCAGCGCGTTTTTCGGCCGCAGCGGCTGCTACGGTTTTTCTGGATATAGGTCTGCGGGGTGCAGGTTTGCGCGCTGGCGATCGGCGTGATGCCGATTTTGGTGTCGCTGTCTTCGCTACGGCTGGCTTTCGCGCCGCGGGTTTTGCTGCTGCGGGTTTGGTGGCAATCGCCTCTTTCGCTGCAGCGATCAAGATCAATGCGCGCGCGGCCCCTATGCGTGGGACTTTGACCAGATCGTCGAGGCTGGCACTTGCGACGGCTTCGGCGGTCTTGAATCCATTGGCAATCAGCGCCTGCCCAAGCGCGTCTCCTACACCGTTAACGTCGGTCACTGCAGTCATTACGAGGCCTTCCTTTCTCCCTGATATTTATTTGTATATACAGCGGATATACACTTTGGCAAGCCGATAGGCGCTGATATCATTCCTGTTTATCAATTGGTCTGAGCAAGACTACTAGCGCGACTGCTTTTGGGAAAGGGCACAAGGCGTTTTGCGTCCTCATCCCAGAGTTTCAAATTCAACGCCGCCACCGCCTCGGGGAATTTGATCCGGCGCGGTGTGTACTCGGGTGGAAGGTTATAGTGGCACGCGCGTAAGCGATATGACGGGATGCGTGAATTGAAGTGATGAATGTCATGCAGCGTGATACAGGCCACGGCATTGTCGAACCACCAGCCAAAGTCCAATGCAGACGATCCCTGTAGCGCCGCCAGTTGCGGGTCAAGATCCGGACGGCGGTCCCAGTACGTGTCTTCGAAGTTATGCTGCAGGTACACCAGAAAGACACCCAACATCCCACCCAACAGAGAAAACACAAGCCAGACTAAAATGCCCGTGCTTCCTGCGATAAGAAAAAGAAGCCCAAGAAATACGATGATCGACAGATTGTGCAGCAGCACGCCCCTGACCCCAAAGCGCACCGTATTTTTAGGCCAGCGGTAGCGAATGAAATATGTAAACAACGCGCCGACCGGAACCAGAATGAACGGGTTGCGGTAGAGGCGATAGAACAGTCGCGTTTGCCAGTTTGCTGTGTTCCATTCCCGCAGCGTCATGGTGTGGATTTCGCCCGTCTCACGGTGCTCAAGATTGCCGATCCCCGCATGATGCAGATTGTGGTTTTGCTTCATCACCTCGAACGGGGCAAAGGTGAAAGGTGACAATCCGTGCCCGGCCCACTCATTCTGCGCCCGCGTTTCAAACAGCGAATGATGACCGCAATCATGTTGCAAAACGTAAAGGCGTACGGCTGAGAAGGCGAAGACAACCCCGGCTGGGACCATGATGTACCAGCGATCGACACAGGCAATCGCCAATGCCAATGACCCGAAATAGACAGCAAAGGTTCCAAAATAACTTAACGCGGCAAGTCTGTTGTCCTGAACCGCATATTGCCGTGTGTATTCCCGCAAATTCATTCAGCTTGCCCCACCTTTGGCCAAGTTAATATCATAGCGAAACTATTTGCATCTTCCTCGTATTCAAGTCGCGCGCAGAAAACGCATGCACGCAGGCGAATGCTAGCCTGCGGCAATGGGCCTGTCACGCCCTTCCACCGAAAACGCTGAAAATTGGCGCAGTTACGCGCGGCCCTTCAGATGTTTAGCCAGCGCGCCCGCGTTTTTCTTACGTCGTCCTTTGTACGGGTTTTTGTCGCCCTGCCCGCGCAATGTCAGGCGGATGGGGGTTCCGGGCATGTCAAAATCTTCACGCAGACCGTTTACCAAATACCGCGTATAGCTGTCCGGCATCTTGTCCGGGTGCGAGCACATCACGACAAAGCCCGGCGGACGGGTCTTGGCCTGTGTCATATAGCGCAGCTTGATCCGACGACCTTGCGGCGCAGGCGGCGGATGCTGTTCCAGCATGGTTGTCAGCCAGCGGTTCAACGCGGCCGTCGGAACGCGCCGGTTCCAGACATCATGGGCCCGCAGAATAGCCGCGCGAAGGCGTTCCAGCCCACGGCCAGTCTTTGCAGAAACTGTGACCAATGGGGCACCGCGCAATTGTGGCAGCAGGCGGTTGAAGGCCTCTTTCAACTCGCGCAGCTTTTCCTGCTTGTTCTCTTCGACGTCCCATTTGTTGACAGCAACAACCACAGCGCGTCCTTCACGCTCTGCCAGGTCAGCGATACGCAGGTCCTGCTGTTCGAACGGGATGGCGGCATCCAGCAGAACCACCACAACCTCGGCGAATTTTACCGCGCGCAGCCCGTCAGAGACCGAGAGCTTCTCCAGCTTTTCCTGCACTTTGGCCTTTTTACGCATGCCCGCCGTGTCGAAAATTCGCATTGGCGTGCTGTCGCCATCGGGGTCGGCCCAGTCGATACGCAGGCTGATCGCATCGCGCGTAATGCCAGCTTCAGGTCCGGTCAGCAGACGGTCTTCGCCGATGATCTTGTTAATAAGGGTGGATTTTCCGGCGTTCGGACGCCCTACAACCGCAACTTGTAACGGTTTGGCCGCGGTGATCTGCGGGGTTTCTCCCTCGCCATCTTCATCCAACGTAATATCGGTTTCCGGCGCGTCGTCTTCTGCCTGTTCATCCGCCGCGTCTGCCAAAGGCATCAGCTGCGCGTAAAGGTCTGTCATCCCCTCGCCATGCTCGCCCGACAGGCGCACCGGTTCGCCAAGGCCAAGATTGTAAGCCTCTAGCACACCAGCATCCGCCGCGTTGCCTTCAGCCTTGTTCGCGGCAAGGATCACGTGCTTGGACCTTTTGCGCAGAATCTCAGCGAACATTTCGTCGGTGGGCGTCAGGCCCACCCGGGCATCGATCATGAACAGGCAGACATCGGCCATGTCCACCGCACGCTCGGTCAGGCGGCGCATCCGGCCCTGCAGGCTGTCATCCGTTGCGTCCTCAAGCCCTGCCGTGTCGATCACGGTAAACCGCAAGTCGCCCAGCCGCCCCTCGCCTTCGCGCAGGTCACGCGTCACGCCGGGCTGGTCGTCGACCAAGGCCAGACGTTTGCCCACAAGGCGGTTGAACAGAGTGGATTTGCCCACATTCGGGCGCCCCACGATGGCGACGGTCAACGACATGATACTCAACTTTCAAGACTCAGACGCGCCGTTTAGCGCATCTTGCCGTCAACGGAAAGCGTGTAGATCACCCTTGGTCGAGACGACATACAGCGTCTGTCCGGCCACAACGGGGGCTGTGGTGGCGCCACCCGGCACTTCAACACGGTTCACGAGCGTTCCGTCCACCGGGTTAAAGAAGCGCAGGAACCCGTCATTCGAGGCGATCACGATGCGCCCTCCGGCCAGGATCGGGCCATAATGTGCAAAGACCGGACCGCGACGATTCGGCCTGTCCTTTACGAAACCCGGCAAGTCTTGCGTCCAAATGACAGAACCGTCCGAGATGTCCAACCGCACCAACTGGCTGCGGTCACTGATCAGGAACAGGCTGTTGCCCGCAGGCCAAACGGTATCCACGGCACCTTCGTTCGCAGTCCACAGTCGCTCGCCCGATCCGGCGTCAAATGCAACGGTACGGCCCGAATGGTTACCGATATAGATCGTGTCGCCCACAACCATCGGCCCCCCGGTCACGTCCACGATCTGCGCCGCCGCACGTCCGCGGCGTCCCCCCGCGACCGAAGCGTTCCAGCGCCGAATTCCACCCCTGCGGAAGGTTGCTGCAATATCGCCAGAGCCGAACGCAAAGACCGAAAGATCAGACGCAATCACCGGGGCCGGAGCCCCCAAAACGTTACCAACGCTGGGCGAGCCCTGAATCTGCCAGGCAATACGACCATCTTTTGTACTCACCGCCCAGCCGGTTTCATCGCCCGCAACAAGGTACAGCAGACCGTCATTGACCAATGGTGCGCCGCTGCCGGTGGCGTTCAGGCGGTTCTGCCACCTGATCGCTCCGGTTTTTGCATCCAGCGCCGACAGCCGGCCAAACCCTGAAGACACGTAAAGAGCACCGTTGGCATAGGCCATCCCGCCGCCCGTCGCATCCGAGTCACCGTCAGATGCCGGGATCAGGTTCGTGCTCCAGGCGACCTGCCCCGCGGGTGTGACGGCGGAAACGGTCGCGCCAGCGTCCAGCGTATAGATCAGCCCCCCGGCGACGACAGGCTCAGCCGTGATGCGGCGCTTGCGGGAATCCCCGTCTCCGATAGAGGCAGACCAAATCCGCTGTGGCGTCGCGCGCAGGGCCGCGTTGTTCGTCCGATATGCAGGAGTGCCGGGGCTTTGCGACCACCCGGCATTCGCAGACTGTGCGGGCAGGCTTATCGGTTTCGAGCCACGTGTCACAACCGCAGCATTGTCCGACGTGGGGCGAATATCCTCGCGCGGACCGGGCAAGATAACCTCGGGTTCTTCACAGGCCGCGAGCACCATCAGAGATAGCGCCCCAACCGACAATCCAACGCGGGAGAAAAGACTTGTCACCATGATGCTCCGAACTCGCCTGTCATTCTTTTTGCCACCGCGTCAGCCCTGCTGGGCCACCAGCGGCTCCGGTTCGCCGCCAAGGGCAACAATCAACTGAGCCGCGCGCTGCTGAAGATCCACGCCGACCTCTGCATCCTGTCGTATTGCCTGCAGGCGGTCGATTGCAGCGTCAGCATTCCCCTCAGCCATGTCGATGAGCGCCAGCTGTTCTTCGGCCAACAATCGCAGCGGTGCGCCGGGAGCGGCCAGGGCTTCGAACTGCTGCCGGCGGTCCGCCACCGGCAATGTGTCATTTTGCAAAAGCAGTGCCTTGAACGAAGCGATAGCGCGGTAGATTTCCGGCAAATCCCCTTGAACGGAAATCGCGTTCAGGCTTTCAACCGCTTCCTCGCGTGTCCCTGCTTCGATCTGAGATGAAGACAACAACATGTTCAGAACCGCAACGCCACCGGGTGTGGGTGCATCAATACTTGCAAGGCTGCTGGCGCGTTCAACTGAGTCATTCTGCGACAAAGCGCTGAGAATCTCATCACCAAGCTGCTCTGCCTGACTTGTCGCGCGCGCTTTTCTGAACTCGTTGAATGCAGCCCCACCCACAATCAGAACAACGGCCAGAACTCCGATCCAACCCCATCGACGCAGCAACAGAAACAAACGATCGCGCCGGACCTCTTCGGTCACTTCATCAATGAAACTGTCGACGTCGCTCATGCCTGCTCCTCGGGCTGCGTGCTTTTCGTATGGCGCCATGTCATACCCCGGCGTTCCCGCCAAGCCAAGGCCCGGAATTCGCGCATTTTCGCGTCGTCATGCCGCCCTTGCGAAAAAAAGCAAACCAAACTATTCAGTTCAGCGTAGAAAAGGTGCATGCCTGACCCCAATTATTAACATGCGCGCCACAGTAAAAATGGCATATAGTTCCAAACGAGGCCCCGTATGCGTCTGATTTCATTCATAAATGCGATTTTGGTAGTTGCAGTATTATTTTTGCTGATCTTCGAACGCGACGCATTGTTTGCCTTTGCAGGTCGCGGTGAGGCTGCGCCAGACGCAGCAAACGCCAGCGAATCTGCTGCTGATCCCACTTCGGAGCAGCAAGCCATTGGCGTGGTCGCCCTGCGCTCGGTTGCACGAGAAATTGATAGTGCCCTGACGTTGCGCGGCCAGACGAAGGCCAATCGCCAAGTCGAAGTGCTGGCTGAAACGAGCTCAACCGTGATTTCAGAACCCAAGCGAAAAGGCGCGTTTGTCGAGGCAGGCGATCTGCTGTGCGAACTGGACCCAAGCACCCGCCCTGCCGGCCTGGCCGAAGCCAGGGCTGCCAGGCTAGAAGCTGAAAGCCGCATCCCCGAGGCCGAGGCGCGTCTGGAAGAAGCGCACGCCCTTGTGGCCGAGGCACAGATAAATTTGACCGCCGCCCAGCGCCTTTCGGAAACCGGATTTGGTTCGGAAACCCGGCGAATTTCCAGCGAGGCTGTCATGAGGTCAGCTGAGGCCGGTGTAAAAACTGCTGAGGCCGGACTGGAGGCAACACGCGCCGGGATCGAGGCCGCCACGGCCGAGGTCGAGGCCGCGCAACGTGAGATCGACCGCCTGACCATCGAAGCGCCTTTCCGGGGGGTTCTGGAAAGCGATACCGCTGAACTGGGCAGCCTGATGCAGCCCGGATCGCTTTGTGCAACCGTTATTCAACTGGACCCGATCAAGCTGGTTGGGTTCGTGCCCGAAGTTGATGTGAACAAAATCATTGTCGGTTCCGAGGCAACGGCGCAACTGGTCACTGGCCTTCAGGTCACAGGCCGCGTGACGTTCCTGAGCCGGTCCGCCGATGAAACGACACGTACGTTCGAGGTCGAGATCACCGTGCCCAACCCTGAGCTGACGATCCGCGACGGTCAAACTGCCGATATCCGCATCTCGGCCGAAGGGACTAAGGCCCATCTGCTGCCTCAATCTGCGCTGACCCTGAACAACGAAGGGCAGGTCGGTGTTCGCACCGTGGGCGCAGGAAACATCGTCGAATTTATGCCGATCAAGCTGCTGCGGGACACGGCCGATGGGGTCTGGGTGGACGGTCTGCCGGAGACATCTGATATAATAGTTGTCGGGCAAGAATTCGTGACACAGGGTGTTATGGTCAATCCCACTTTTAGGGAACACACGCAATGACAGGTCTTGTCGCTTGGGCCGCCAACAGGGCCCGTATGGTTCTTGCCTTCATCGCGATCTCGCTAATCGTCGGTGGGTTTGCCTATGTCGGCCTACCCAAAGAGGGCGAACCGGACATCGAAATCCCGGCCCTGTTCGTGTCGGTCCAGTTTCCCGGTATTTCTGCCGAAGATTCTGAAAACCTTCTGATCAAGCCGATGGAAACCGAACTGGCGGATCTGGACGGTTTGAAAGAGATGACCGCCACCGCCGCCGAAGGTTATGCCGGGATCGCGCTTGAGTTTGATTTCGGCTGGGACAAAACCGCGATCATGGCAGACGTGCGCGATGCAATGAATACCGCGCAGGCAGATTTCCCCGAAGGCGCCGAGCAATACTCACTGACCGAGATCAACCTGTCTGAGTTTCCCATCGTCATCGTAAACCTGACCGGTACCGTACCTGAACGCACAATGACGCGCATCGCCAACGACTTGCAGGATGATCTTGAATCGTTGGATTCCGTGCTCGAAGCAGGTATTGCCGGTGATCGTGACGAGTTGCTGGAGGTCATCATCGACCCCCTTCGGCTGGAGTCCTACAACGTGTCAGCCGATGAGTTGATCAACGTTGTGCGGAACAACAATCAGTTGATTGCCGCGGGTGAGGTCGATACCGCGCAGGGGACATTCTCGGTCAAGATCCCCTCTTCGTTCAAAACCACCGAGGATGTGTACAGCCTGCCCGTAAAGGTCAACGGCGATCGCGTTGTAACGATGGGTGAGCTTGCGCAGATCAACTACACATTTGAAGACCGGGAAGGTACGGCGCGTTTTGACAACGAGTCCACTGTGGCTTTGCAGGTGGTCAAGCGCAAAGGTTTCAACCTGATCGACACGGTTGCCGACGTGAAAACAACCTTGGCCGCTGCGCAGGAAAAGTGGCCCGCAGAACTGCGTGCCGCTGTGGACGTTGGAACATCAAACGACCAAAGCCGCATCGTCGATTCAATGGTGCGCCAGCTTGAAGCCTCGGTCCTGACGGCTATTGCGCTGGTGATGATCGTGGTTCTGGCGTCGTTGGGAACGCGCGCTGCGCTGTTGGTGGGTTTTGCGATCCCGACCTCATTCCTTCTGAGTTTCGCGTTTCTGGCCGTTATGGGCGTCAGCATTTCGAACATGGTGATGTTTGGGCTGATCCTGGCTGTGGGTATGCTGGTTGACGGGGCCATTGTTGTGGTCGAATACGCAGATAAACGTATCAAGCAAGGCATTGGCCCGATGCACGCCTATGTCGAAGCCGCCCAACGGATGTTCTGGCCCATCGTGTCGTCGACTGCCACCACGCTCTGCGCCTTCTTGCCCATGCTGTTCTGGCCGGGCGTTCCGGGCGAGTTCATGAAGATGCTGCCGATCACGCTGATCTTCGTTCTGTCGTCATCGCTGATCGTTGCATTGATTTACTTGCCCGTCGTGGGCGGTGTTTCCGGTCGTCTGAGCCGGGTTTTTGACCGTACCTCCAAATGGCTGCGTGCCGTTGCTCCTTGGTGGGTGCGCGCGGTTATGGTGCCCCCGGCGCTCTACATGATTTTCCTTGGGGCGATGCAGATGTTAAACCCCGGCTATCTGCTGCCCGAAAACGCGCCCGGCGGTGTGATCTTTGGTGCCCTTCTGTTTATCGCGGGCGGGTTTGCCGGATCAGTCACCCTCAGCGCGGCCCGGATCGAACGCAAGCGCGAAGAACGCGTACACAGCGCACGCGAGCGAACGCCGTTTGGCCGAGTGATCAAGTTCCTGGTGGGCAACCCGATCATGCCAATCGTCTCGATTGTGGTCGTCATCTTCGGCGTGATGGGCGTGATGTCATATTACATGGCCAACAACCGGGGTGTTGAATTCTTCGTTGAAACCGAGCCAGAGCAAGCGACAGCCTACGTTCGCGCGCGGGGCAACCTGTCGCTACAGGAAAAAGACGCGCTGGTCGTGGCTGCCGAAGCGGTGATCAGCGCCCATCCGGCTGTCACAAACGTGTTTGCCTTTGCCGGTGAAGGTGGTTTGAGCCAGAACGATGGGGGCCTTTCCGCACCTGCTGACACGGTAGGACGTGTTCAGTTCGAGATTACACCGTGGGAAGACAGACCCAATGTGTCTGAGCCTGTGTTCTTTGGCCTGTTCGAACGTCAGATCATCGACCCGGAGTATGACGGTGATTACGTTCTGGATGAGTTAAACGCCGAGCTTGCAAAGCTGCCGGGTTTCATCGTCGAGATTCAGCCGCTGGAACAAGGTCCCGCCTCGGCCAAGCCCGTGCATCTGCGCATAAAGGGTGACGGGTGGGAAGAGCTGACCGCTGCTGCCCAATCCGCCCGCGCGATGTTTGAGGAAACGCCGGGCCTTATCAAGATCGAAGACACCTTACCCCTGCCCGGCATCGACTGGCAGATTGACGTGGACGTCGCCAAGGCGGGTCGCTTTGGCTCTGATGTCGCCACTGTGGGCGCGATGGTGCAGCTTGTCACGCGTGGCATCCTGCTGGGTGAGATGCGCCCCGATAACACCGATGAAGAGGTTGAAATCCGCGTGCGCCTGCCCGAGCAGGACCGGGTGTTGTCGACCCTCGACTCGCTCAAGGTTCGCACGCCTGACGGCTTGGTGCCGCTGTCCAACTTCATTACCCGCCAGCCGGTGGCCAAACTGGCCGAAATCAACCGGATCGATCAGCAACGGTATTATGATGTGAAAGCGGATGTGGAACCCGCGCTATCCAAGGTAGTCGTTGACGGTCCAGGTGGACAAAAGCAACAATTGGCCGTCATCCGCGCGGTTGAAGACGACGCAGAGCCCAACGGCGCAGCCATCATCGGCACCAATGGCGCGACGTATGAGCTGTTTCAACTGACTGAAGCAGAGACCGTAGAAGATGTGCGTGATGCGATCGAAACAGGCGCTGCACGTCTTGAGCTGATCAACCCGAACGAGCGGATCGCGGCCCTGACTGAGTGGCTGAACACCGGTCCCTTCTCGAACGCGATCAGTTGGGAATGGACAGGTGATCAGGAAGATCAGGCCGAGTCCGGTGCCTTTTTGGTAAACGCCTTTATGGGCGCGTTGGGTCTGATGTTCGTGATCTTGCTGGCGCAGTTCAACTCGTTCTACAACTCGGTTCTGGTGCTGTTGGCGGTCGTGTTGTCGACCACTGGGGTGCTGATCGGCATGATTGCGATGCAGCAGCCATTTTCGATCATCATGACGGGCACGGGCATCGTCGCGCTGGCAGGGATCGTGGTGAACAACAACATTGTTCTGATCGACACCTACCAAGAATACAGCCGCTATATGCCCCGGATTGAGGCGATCATCCGCACGGCAGAGGCGCGTATTCGCCCCGTCCTGCTGACTACATTGACCACGATGGCTGGTCTGACGCCTATGATGTTTGGCCTTTCGCTCGATTTCATCGGTGGTGGGTATTCGATCAACAGCCCCACCGCCCTATGGTGGAAACAACTTGCCACTGCGGTTGTGTTTGGCCTTGGCATCGCGACGGTTCTGACACTGATCGTGACGCCCTCGTTGCTGGCGCTGCGGGTGTGGGTGTCCACCTATATTGTGTGGCTGGGTAAACTTCTGGCGCGTGCGACGGCCGGCCGGTCCAGCCAGATTGCGCAGGACATGGCGATTGGCAAGGCGGCGCGTCAGGCGCAAACGACCGAGGTGATATGGGAAGATGACGCTCCGCCAGAGTACGACCCGCACTCAAAACCCGAGTGGGACCCGGCCCAACCGCCCACATCACCACTGAAAGCGGCAGAGTAAAGCAAACGGCGAACCTTCGGGTTCGCCATTTTCCTTTGTGTCACGCGCCGGATTACCTTAGCCCGGCCAGAACGGGTCAGTTCGATTAAACGGTTTCGGCGTCAGATTGCTGGCGGCGCCACAATTGTGAATAGCGACCTTCGCGTTGCAGCAGTTCATCATGGGTGCCTTGCTCAATGATCTCACCCTGTTCCAGCACGACAATTACGTCCGCCTCTGCAATGGTGCTGAGACGATGCGCGATTGTCAGCACCGTGCGCCCTTCCCCAGCCCGCGCCAAAGCGTCCTTGATGTCTTGCTCGGTATCCGTATCCAACGCCGAAGTTGCCTCATCCAGCAACAGGATCGGCGGGTTCTTCAACAGGGTACGGGCAATGCCGACCCGCTGCTTTTCACCGCCCGACAGCTTCAACCCGCGTTCCCCAACTTTGGTGTCGTAGCCCTCGGGCAATGAAATAATGAAGTCATGAATTTGGGCGGCTTTTGCGGCGGCCTCAACTTCGTCCTGTGTGGCCCCGTCGCGGCCATAGGCAATGTTATAGCGGATCGAGTCGTTGAACAGCACCGTATCCTGCGGCACCACGCCGATAGCGGCGTGCAGGCTGTCCATAGTCACGTCGCGCACATCTTGCCCGTCAATCTTCAACGCCCCGCCGGTCACGTCATAGAATCGAAACAGCAACCGTCCAATGGTGGATTTGCCCGAGCCTGTCGCTCCCACTATGGCAACGGTCTGCCCCGCAGGCACGGTTAGCGAGATGCCTTTCAAAATTTCCCGACCAGAATCATAACCAAAATGAACGTTGTCCAACGTCACTTCACCGCCTTTGACAACAAGATCCGATGCTCCGTCCTTGTTAGTGACCTCTGCAGGTTGCTCAAGCAGGTCGAACATCTGCCCCATATCCACCAACGACTGCCGGATTTCCCGGTACACCGTGCCCAAAAAGTTCAGCGGCACAGTGATTTGGATCATGTACGCATTTACCATGACGAAATCGCCAACCGTCAGGGTTCCCTTTTGCACCCCCAGAGCCGCAAGCACCATCACACCTATCAATCCACAGGTGATCAGAAACGACTGAC
The DNA here is from genome assembly GCF_059610165.1 of Ruegeria sp. YTSA135. Classification (NCBI taxonomy): domain Bacteria; kingdom Pseudomonadati; phylum Pseudomonadota; class Alphaproteobacteria; order Rhodobacterales; family Roseobacteraceae; genus Ruegeria; species Ruegeria sp. YTSA135. The sequence continues at coordinate 402,497 of NZ_JBXWNC010000001.1, forward strand.
CGAAATTCAGGAAAGCCAGCGAGTATGCCGTTTTCAACGCTGCCCCTGCATAGGCTTTCATCGACGTATCATACCGTTGAGCTTCGCGCTGTTCTGCATTGAAATACTTGACAGTTTCAAAGTTTAAAAGGCTGTCGATCGCGCGCTGGTTGGCCTCGGTATCCTGATCGTTCATTTCGCGTCGCAGTTTTACCCGCCACTCGGTCACTGCGAAGGTGAACCAGATATACAGCGCGATGGTGACAGCCACGACAACCAGATACCACACGTCGAACATCCACATCAGGATGATCGCAACCAGCAGCAACTCAAGGATCAGCGGTCCGATAGAGAACAGCAGGAACCGCAAGAGGAACTCGACGCCCTTGACGCCACGCTCGATAATCCGGCTGAGTCCTCCGGTCCGGCGCGTCACGTGGTAGCGCATTGATAGCTGGTGAATGTGCTGAAACGTTTCCAATGCCAGCGCACGTAAGGCCCGCTGACCCACCCTGGCAAACGCAGCATCGCGCAACTGCTGAAAGCCAACAGTCATCATTCGCGCAACCCCATAAGCCACCGTCAGGCCCACGGCACCCAAAGCCAGCGGTGGAACACCTTCGCCTGCCAGCCCGTCAACCGCACCCTTGTACAGGATCGGTGTGTAAACGGCGATGAGCTTAGCCAGAATCAGCATCGCCATGGCAATGCCGACCCGACGTTTTACCCAAGGCTCATCCTCGGGCCAAAGATATGGCGCGACCTTACGAATCGTGCGCCATCCGGACTGGCGCTCGTCAACTTCTTGAAGGTCATTTGAATACATCGGGGCTATCGTCTCATCACGGTTCTGATCTGCGATCAGAGATAGCCCAGGCCCATCCAAGGGCCAAGGGCGCAGGATTAATCAGGTATTGTAAAAATCTGGCCGGGATAAATCAGGTCCGGATCACGGATCGAGTCCCTGTTGGCTTCGAACAGCCGCACATAGAGGATACCGTCGCCGAACCGTTCACGCGAAATGGCCCACAATGTGTCGCCCCTTTGCACAGTGACCGACCGGATTGGCGCGTCATTCGGATCAATCGCGGGCTCGTCCGTCGCCTCAGCGGCGCGCAGGATTTCCGGCGATTCCCGCTTGAACGGGGTTTCCAGTCGGCTGACCACGGTGCCATCTGCGCCAACCTCATCTACCCGCAGGGTATAGACGCCGGGTTCTACGCCTTCCAGTTCACTGCGCCATTTGCCATCATTCGCCGGGGATTGATCATCCACAAGCCGGTTGTTGAGGTAAAGACGCACCACCGAGCCATCCGGCACCCGCCCGGTCAGTTCCACCTCTCCCGCATCGGAATAGCCGATCGTGTCCAGCGCCACCTGATCCGGCGCTTGCGGCAGGCTGGTCGGTCCCTGTACCAATTCGACACCGTCCTCACCCGAGCGCAGGATGGCAACCTGTTGGTCCGTCGCCTCTGGCGTCGGCGCCTCAGCAACTTGTGGTGCCTCATCCTCGACCAACTGACTATCGGTGTCGGCTGTGCTGGAAGTCGCGGATTGATCCGTTTCAGCAACTTCGGCGACCTCCGCCGTATCAGCCTCGACTGCTTCAGCGGTTGAAACCGGTTCCTCTACGGGCTCTGGCCGCGGTAAGGCTGCGATTACGTAATCATCCGATCGTACAGGTTCCTCACCCCGCGTTTCCAGCGTCAGGCCACGCGCACTATCGGAAAACGGGATTGAAACGAACTCGGCAAACTGCCCGCTGGCGTCGACCGTGAAGCTGTGCACCGTCTCACCATCCAGCAGCACGTTTACCTCGGCACCTGGATCGGCAGAGCCGGAAAGAACCGCAGAGCCATCCGGTTCGACAAAAATCTGATCTAGCAAAAGCGTCACTTGCGGCGCGACGTCGTCCTGCGTGTTGTCATCCGGCGGGGTTTCGGTTGCCTGCTCTTCCTCGACGGGTGTTGTGGGTTCTTCTACCGCCGGATCGGTCGCTACCGGCTCGGTGCTGTCCTCTTGGGATCGGGCCGCAACTTCGGTCTCTGGCGCTGGCGCGTCCGGGCCGCCACCGATCATGCCGGTCAGATACAATCCACCGGCCCCGACAACAACTGCGATACCGGCGATCAAGCCCCAGACAAAAGTTCCTGAGCTTCCGCTTCCCGACTCGGCGTTCATTTTTTTCCTTTCACTCCGCAGCGCAAATGCTTTGACTGTAATACATTCTGCCTGACGGTTGAGCCAATCTATCAATCCCGCTATCAGGGGTCAAAACCTCAGGCGCAACCCCGGAGAGCGATCACAATGTTTCAGAAGTCTGTTTGTGTGTATTGCGGGTCACGAAATGGCACCAATTCCACCTATGCCAACGCCGCAAGAACATTTGGGACGATGCTGGCGCAAGAAGGTTGGCGATTGGTTTACGGAGCGGGGGACGTTGGCCTGATGGGCGAGGTTGCCCGCGCTGCGCAGGCCGCCGGGGGCGATACATTTGGCGTTATCCCTGTTCACCTGTTGCAACGCGAGGTTGGCAAGACCGACCTGACCCGTTTTGTGGTCACGGAAACCATGCATGAACGTAAAAAAGTCATGATCATGAACGCGGACGCCGTTGTCGTCCTTCCAGGAGGGCCGGGGTCACTGGACGAACTTTTCGAGGCACTGACTTGGCGGCAGCTTGGCCTTCACGACAAACCGATTCTGGTAATGAATGTGGATGGATACTGGGACGCGTTGCACGAGCTTGTACAACGTGTCATCGGTCAAGGCTTCGCGGATGGATCGCTGGCCGAGTTCATCACATGGGTCGATGATCCGACATCGGCGATGACTACGCTGCGGGGCTACCTGACCTAAACGGATTGTGATCGACCACCAGCCGCACGACCGCGATCAAACCGCAAGACCTGGGCGGTTTCTCAACAGGTTTTCAACTTTGTGCAAGGGCTGATTGGTGAGGGATTTGTCGACCTCGGCCACGACTTTGGCCAGCACGTCGCTGTGCAGACGTCGGCGCAGCAGGCCCAGCACGTGCGGACTTGCGACCAGAACCAGCTTGTTGAAAGCACCCTTCAGGCCATTTCGGTTCAGCAGGTTGGCGACGTCTTGCACAAAGAGGGATTTGGCGTGGATTTTCCAGTTCGGCTCTTCCATCTCGGTATCCTGATGCGGCCCAGTATCCAAGCGCTGCCCAGCCCGGTCTGCGCGCCCAGCGAGCGCATCCCGTTCCTCGACCGAGACAACAACCAGATTGGGGTCTTCGGCATCGGTGATGTTCTCAACAAACAGCGCCTTCTCTCCATCAGAAATGACAATCCAAGTTCCCTGTTCAAGTGCGACCATCGCGCCCTCCGTTTATGAATTGTATGGCCATCGCTTTTGCATCAAATCAGGCTCGACTTTTCCACGCACGCCGATGCGTTGCGTGTTGCCCGAATGAATTTTTGTGCAGCGGAACTCTCCCCCCGCTTAACCTTAGGTAAGCATTGCCGGGCCGCGTACAATCCCGTCTCAGAATGAAACTGCTCTAATCGGCAGGTTTATTCCTGTCAGTCAAAGGGCATGTTGTCTGCTCAACATAAAAAAACCAATTGCGCTGCTTGCCTTAAGTGTCAGCGCCCTCTCGTTTGTTTCAAACTATGGAAACGAACTTCGCACAAAAAAGCCCGCCGGCGTTTCCGCCAGCGGGCCCCGAACAAACCCCGATGGGGACGGATTTACATCCGCGAGGCGACGTTTTCCCAGTTCACCAGATTGTCGAGGAAGTTCGACAGGTAAGCCGGACGCTTGTTGCGGAAATCAATGTAGTAAGAGTGCTCCCACACGTCGCACCCCAGCAGCGCGGTCTGGTTGAAACACAGCGGGTTCACGCCATTCTCGGTCTTGGTGACAGCCAGCGAGCCGTCCGCGTTCTTGACCAGCCACGCCCAGCCCGAACCGAATTGACCGGCACCGGCGGCGCTGAACTGCGACTTGAACTCATCAACCGAGCCAAAGCTTTCAACCAGGGCTTTTTCCAGCTCACCCGGCATGGCGTTGTCGCCGGGGCCCATCATTTCCCAGAACTGGTTGTGGTTCCAAAGTTGGCTGATGTTGTTGAAGATACCATTTTGCGCGACGGCCGACTTGTCGTAGGTGCCAACGATGATCTCTTCCAGCGACTTGCCGTCCCATTCGGTCCCGGCGATCAGCTTGTTGCCGTTGTCCACATAGGCCTTGTGGTGCAGGTCATGGTGATATTCCAGCGTTTCCGCGGACATGCCCTTGGCTGCCAGCGCGTCATGTGCATAAGGAAGATCAGGAAGTTCAAAAGCCATCTCGGCCCCCTGTAAAATAAAAGTTGCGGTTCGCAAGGGTTAAATGCTTTGGCAACCGCCTTAGGTCAAGGGGCGAGACAAGAAAACCCGGAGGTCCGCGATGCTGACACAGGCGCGCAAGATGTTCTACCGCGCCCGCGGATACTATGCGGGCAACCTGAACGGAGAACCGTTTCGTCTTGATCCCTATCATTCGAAATTCTGGCGCAAGGCCTCGGCCGGTGCATGGGAGCCAGAGACATTTGCCGTGCTGGATCAGTACCTGAAACCCGATAGCGACTATCTGGATATCGGCGCCTGGATCGGGCCTACGGTCCTCTACGGTGCCCGGCGCGCACGCCATGTCTGGTGCTTTGAGCCCGACCCTACGGCGTTCCGCCATCTGGCGTGGAACCTGGACTTGAACGACATCCACAATGTCTCGGCCTTTGGAGTTGCCTTATCAGATCGCTTTGGGGTGGCGCGTATGGCCTCGGTTCGCGGTGAGCCGGGAGACTCAACCAGTTCACTGCTACATGACGGGGCGCACGGGTCCGATGCACTGACCATTGCCTGGGACCAGTTTGAGGCAGCAAACGATCTGTCAAAGGTTTCGCTGGTCAAGATGGACATTGAAGGGGCCGAGTTTACGGTGCTACCAACCCTGGTACCCTGGCTGAAAACTCACCGTCCTGCGCTTTATCTTTCGACACATGCGGGTCTGCTTGATCCGGAAACACGACAGGATCGCATGGGGGGAATCGCAGACGTTCTTTCCTTCTACTCTATTTGCCAATCAAGCGCCAAATCCTGTCGAGGCTTTGAGTGTCTAACCGAAGGCTCAGCCCTTTCCGGGTTTGAGACATTTTTGCTGACAGGCTGAGCGCAGCAATAAGCCTGTCAGCAGTGTGACGACCTAGTATAGGCTTTCAGAAGGGATCGGTTTACAGGCGCCCTGACCATGTGGACGCATCACAACGTTGGCCTGCGGGAAACTGGCCCTCATCATTATGGCGTTGCTTTGCGGATTTAGTGTTGCTGTATAAGCAACCCTGTAGTCGCCTGTCGCCTGCGCACGCAACGTAAGGCGCCACGACAAGCGGTATTCCCCTTTTCGCGTTTTCTTGAAATCCACGTCTGCCGGAGTTGCCGAAGCAATATTTGCCAGTTCATTGGACGCACGAATTGCCCCATCATAGGCCCTTGCGCGCTTGTTTTCTACATCAATGCTCTAAAGAACCTTGCGCGGAATCCATCCGCGATCCTGCGTACTTCTGAGATCGCATTCGTAGCTTTTAACTTCCGCTTGAACGGCGACCGCGGACAAACCAAAAGCCAACACAACAGAAATAAGTTTCACTATATCTACCTCTTTCTTGCGTCTTTCCGCCTTCACTCTGCGGTCCTCACTCGCCCCATTGCGGGTGCAAAACTTGAAGGAACAGATGGATTTGAAGGGTTGTTGAGGCTACTCATCACACTGCCCAGCGAAACCCTGAGCTTGGTCCAGAAACTGGTCACACCACAAAAAAGTTAGTTTCCCATTTTAAGATCAAATTCTTAGGATTGACGCTATTTCGCATCAAGCGCGAGTTGAAAGGAACACCTTCTGCTAATAGATGCAAGAAAATTTTCTCAGGACCGCAGGCGCAGATGCGGGCTGATCTGGGTCGACTGAATTTGACTGCCCCTGACTAAAAAACCGCCCGGGATTAGCGGGCGGTTCCATTTTGCAATAATAAGGTAAAGGTCAGTAAAACCCAACCTCACTGCCCGGTTGGGCCGCGACCTTCAGCAGCTTGAACACATAATCCGCAGCCGACCGGAAACAGACGACGTGGAAAGTTTCAGCGTCCTCCATCCAGAACGCGCCTGCCACTTGTGCCAAACGCGAACGGCGAATTTGACCGGGCTGGAATATGTCGGGCGACAGATCGACCGGTGCCAGTTTACCCAGCACTTCGCGCGCATTGGGTCCGGAAACACGGAATACCGCCCGTGCGTCCGAGACGTTCACCGCCAATGCGTGGATTCCACTCAGCGCGCCCGCGATATCGGCCACCTTGGCGTTCACTTCGGCGTAGGGAACAAGCACAAGCAACTCGTCCGGTGACATCCAGCAAACGCCTGTGTCGCCTTTGACCAGAGCCTCACGCTGCCCGGGCACTTTTTGGCCAGTGGCATCCTTTACGGCTTTGGCCAATACCTTGTCCGACAAGTCGCCACGTAAGGTTATCATTCCCTGCAGGCCGCATTCCTCGACCCTAGCGATGCCTTCATAGCTGGCGTGGTTCAGTGCGCTGATGGGTTCAGACATTCTGCTTCTCCCCGTCTTTGTCATAGAAGATCGGGTCCACGATCTTGGCTTTGTAGGTTTTGCCGTCAGTGCCCGGGAACTCGACAATCTCGCCCATACGGTCCGGGCCGTGCTTGATCAGGCCCATGGCGATACCGCGGTCCAGATTGGCCGAATAATAGGTCGATGTCACACGCCCGATCATGTTGCGCTGGCCGTTGGCGTTGACGCCCGAACCGACTGCGTAAGCTCCGTCGGGGATGACAGAACCATCCACAGTCTCAAGACCTACCAGTTTCCAGCGGTCGGGATCGGCCATGTGGGCGCGCGAATGGGCGCGTTTTCCCAGATAGTCCTCTTTCTTTTTGGACAGCGCCCAGTGCAACCCCAGGTCCTGCGGGATTACTGTGCCGTCGGTCTCGTCCCCGATCATGATAAAGCCCTTTTCGGCCCGCAGGATGTGCAGACACTCGGTGCCGTAAGGCATCACGCCGAACTCTTTTCCTGCGTCCATCAAAGCGTTCCAGAACGCCTGCCCCTGCGACGCGGGAACGGCAATTTCAAAGGACAGCTCACCCGAGAACGAGATGCGGTACGCGCGGCAGTCAAAGTCACCGATCTTACCATCGCGCCACTCCATGAACGGCAACGCATCCTTGCTGACATCCATACCGCCCAGCTTTTCCAACACCTTGCGGGCATTGGGGCCGACAACAGCCACCTGCGCATATTGTTCTGTCACGTTGGCGACATAGACTTTCCAGTCCCACCACTCGGTTTGCAGCCACTCTTCCATATGAGCATGGATACGTTCGGCTCCGCCAGTGGTTGTGTGACATAGCCACGTATCCTCGTCGATCCGGGCAACGACGCCGTCGTCAATCAGGAAACCGTTTTCGGAACACATCAGGCCATAGCGGCATTTGCCGACCTTCAGCGTGGACATCATGTTGGTGTACATCATGTCGAGGAACTTGCCTGCATCCGGGCCTTTGACAATCAGTTTGCCCAGCGTCGACGCATCCAGCAGGCCAAGGTTCTCGCGCGTATTTTTAACCTCGCGATTCACAGCATCATGAACAGATTCCCCGGGGCGAACGTAAGCATATGTCCGGCGCCAGTGGCCAACAGGTTCCCAATCCGCGCCGTTCTTGTCATGCCAGTCATGCATCGGAGTCCGGCGGATCGGCTGGAACACCTCACCGCGCGCCTCGCCGCCAATCGCGCCCATGGAGATCGGCGTATACGGCGGCCGGAACGTGGTGGTGCCAACCTTGGGAATTTCTGCATCCAGCGCATCAGCAAGGATCGCCAGTCCATTGATATTGCTCAACTTACCCTGATCAGTCGCCATGCCCAGAGTGGTGTAGCGTTTGGTATGTTCAACGCTCTCATACCCTTCGCGCGCAGCCAGTTGGACGTCAGAGACTTTGACATCGTTCTGGAAGTCCAGCCACGATTTCATGCGCAGGCCGATCTCGGCATTGGCGGGCATCAGCCAGACCGGCTCCATTGCGGCTTCAGACGTGCTTTCGCCCTTTGGCGCTTTGGTACTTTTTGGTTTGAACCCGGCGGCCTTGGCCGCAGCTTTGCCTGCCGCGTCAGCGTCGGTCAGAACCTCGGGCAGTGCCAGAGGTCCATTTGAGCTGCCAGCCGCCAGAACAAACCCCTCGCCATTCGCACCCAGCGGAGGGCGCGAATGATCGGGGCGGAAGTGCGCCTGCGCCTCATCCCAGATCAGTTTGCCACCGCAATGCGACCACAGATGCACAACCGGAGACCAGCCACCCGACATGGCAACAGCGTCGCACTCAACCTCTTCGCGTGCGCCGCCGATCCCCTCCTGATTGCAAATCGCAACCTTTTTGACGCGCTTGCCACCTTTGACCTTCGCGATGGCTTTACCGGGGTCGACCCGGATGCCAAGTGCGCGCGCCTCTTCGGCCAAAGGGCCGGCTGTCGGACGCGCATCCACGACACGCAGAACGTCAACTCCGGCCTGTTTCAGGATGATCGCAGTGCGGTAGGCGTCGTCATTGTTGGTTGCGACAATCACCCGCTCACCCGGAGTGACGCCCCAGTTCACAACATAGTCGCGCATGGCCGAGGCCAGCATCACACCCGGCACATCGTTGCCCGCAAAAGACAACGGACGTTCGATTGCGCCGGTCGCGGTGACGACCTGCTTCGTGCGAATGCGCCACAGGCGGTGACGCGGGCCTTGCGTACCGGGCGCGTGATCGCTCAGGCGTTCGTATCCCAGCACATAGCCGTGATCATAGACGCCCGCCCCCATGCAGCGATTGCGCATCGTCACGTTATCCATTGTTTCCAGTTCGGAAACCAATTGTTCCACGAACTTATCCACAGGGATACCATCAACTTCCCCGCCATCCACAGGCGCGCGCCCGCCCCAATGCGCGGTCTGCTCGATCAGCAGAACCTTGGCACCGGATCCGGCCGCGGTCTTCGCCGCCTGAAGGCCCGCGACACCGCCGCCGATCACCAGGACATCGGTGAAGGCGTAGAAATGTTCGTAAGTGTCCGCGTCACGACTGTCCTTGTCGGGCGCCTTCCCCAATCCTGCAGATTGACGAATGAACGGCTCATAGACGTGTTTCCAGAACGGTTTGGGGTGGATGAACGTTTTGTAATAGAATCCGGCAGGCAAGAACCGAGCCAGCGCGGTGTTCACCGCACCGATGTCATATTCGAGGTTCGGCCAGTGGTTCTGCGAATTTGCCGTCAGACCGTTGAACAGTTCGGTCGTTGTGGCGCGCTGGTTCGGCTCGAACCGGTTCCCCTGCCCCAGACCAACCAGCGCGTTCGGCTCTTCTGCGCCGCTGGCGACCACGCCGCGCGGACGGTGGTATTTAAACGACCGGCCCACCATCATCTGATCATTGGCCAGCAAAGCCGAGGCAAGCGTGTCGCCCTCATAGCCCTGCATTGAATTGCCGTTAAAGGTAAAGGTGACCTTTTTCGACCGGTCAATCAGCCGGCCTTGTTTTGCGAGACGGGTGCTCATGTTGCGGACCTTTCGCAGGCGGAATTACGGATGGCGGCGCGGATCATTCAAACTCTCTCCAGGACCAGCCGGGGCGCTTGGCGGTAATCGCGTCCTTGATGTCTTGCGGGGGTTCCGTTGTCTGTGCCGGGTAGGTTCCATAGACTTCCAACGTTTCCGTGTCGCGCGCAGCAATAAACCATTTGCCGATACCATAGGCATGCAGCCAAAGTTCGAAATGCACGCCTTTACGGTTTTCACGAACGAACATGTAGGTTTCAAAGTCCTCGTCCGAAGACCCCGGACCAAAGCGTTTCCGATGCGCTTCGCCACCGCAATGTAGTTCGGTTTCATCCAGCATGGCACCGGTGAACGGGCATTTGAGTGTCAGCATATCGCGGTCCCCTTTTCGAAGCAGGAGCAAGAAATCGAGGTGTAGGTGCAGAGCGACGACATCAGTGCGCCACCCCTGCGGCTACGCTTTCGTCGATAAAGCGACCCTCTTTGAAACGGTCCATCGTGAAGGCTTCTGTCAGAGGTGAATGGCCGGTCGCCATCAATTGCGCCATCCCCCAGCCCGAGCCCGGAATGGCCTTGAACCCGCCTGTCCCCCAACCGCAGTTGATAAAGCAGTTGCCCAGCGGCGTCGTCGAAAGGATGGGCGAGCGGTCGCCGGTCATGTCCACGATCCCGCCCCACTGGCGCAGCATCTTTAGGCGCGAGATCATCGGGAAGGTTTCGACCAGTGCCCGCACGGTTTCCTCAATATGGTGGAAGCTGCCGCGTTGGGTGAAATTGTTGAACCCGTCAGTGCCGCCGCCGATCACCATCTCGCCCTTGTCGGACTGAGACATATAGCCGTGCACGGTATTGGCCATCACGACCACATCCATGCAGGGCTTGATCGGTTCAGACACAAGCGCCTGAAGCGCCACAGACTCCAAAGGCAGGCGGAAGCCCGCCATCTCGGCCAACTGGCCGGAATGTCCCGCAACAACGATGCCCAGCTTTTCGCAGTCAATCGCGCCTTTGGTGGTATCGACGCCGACAACGCGGCCATTTTCTGACCGAACACCGGTGACTTCGCATTTCTGGATGATGTCCATCCCCATGGCCGAGCACGCACGGGCATAACCCCAGGCCACCGCATCGTGACGCGCTGTACCGCCGCGTTCCTGCCACAACGCCCCCAGAACCGGATAGCGGGGACCGTCAATATTGATGATCGGCACCAGTTCCTTGACACGTTCGGGTTCGATCCATTCGGTCTTGACGCCTTGCAGGGCATTCGCGTGCGCCGTACGCTGATAGCCGCGGATTTCATGCTGAGTCTGCGCCAGCATCATCACGCCGCGCGGGCTGAACATGATATTGTAGTTCAATTCCTGGCTCAGGTCCTCGTACAAACCGCGCGCCTTTTCGTACAGCGCTGCTGAGGGATCCTGCAGGTAGTTCGACCGGATGATGGTCGTGTTCCGGCCGGTGTTTCCGCCGCCCAACCAACCTTTTTCGATGATAGCGACGTTCTGGATACCGTAGTTCTTTCCCAGGTAATAAGCGGTCGCCAGACCGTGCCCCCCGGCACCGACGATTATCACGTCGTACCGCTTCTTAGGTTCGGGCGAGCGCCATGCGCGCTCCCATCCGGTGTGATAGCGCAGAGCCTCCCGCGCCACAGCAAAGGCTGAGTAATGTTTCATGAGCGAATCCATCCGGTTCGATAATTGGCGCAGATATGCAGCGTGTGAACAGTTTACCCGTGCCGGACAACGCCACAATATCGAACTATTGCGACATGGTGCCCATTATTGCGCAATCTGAATGGCTCGCGGCCATTTGTCCCTTTTTTCGGCGGGCCTACAGGTCTAAGTCAGGGCAGCCATATCGGAGAAGCCATGTCGTTCCTGGTCGTAACAATTTCAAGCGCCCTGCTGATAGCGGCGGTATTGGGCTTTTCTTTGCTTCGCGCCCGAAAATCGCGCGAGCCTGCTGCGGCCTATGACATGCGCGTCTACCGCGAACAGTTGGCAAGCGTGGACAAGGATCTGGCCAGAGGGGTCATCAGCGAGGCCGACGCAGACCGGGTACGAACAGAAATCTCTCGTCGCATTCTGGCAGCAGATGCCCAGATGCAGACTGCCAGCCAGGAAACGGGGCCGCCACGCTGGGCGAGCCTGGTTGCGTTTTCCACAGTTGCGCTTGTCGTGGTGGGCGGGGCCATCGTGATGTATCAGCAGATTGGCGCCGCCGGACGGCCGGACCTGCCCCTGACCCTGCGCGTTGAACGGGCTGAAACCCTCCGGGCTGAGCGCCCCAGCCAGGCCGAAGCCGAGGCTGCAACCCCGCACGCACAACTGCCGCAGTTGGATGAGAATTATGCAAATCTTCTGAACCAGTTGCGCGAAACCGTTGCTGCACGTCCTGATGATTTGCAGGGCCACATCCTTCTGGCCCAACATGAGGCGAACGCCGGAAACTTCCCTGCGGCCTATAAAGCCCAGCAACGCGTGATCGAACTGTCGGGCGAAGCGGCACCGGCAGATGCCTATTCGTACATGGCAGAAATGATGATCCTATCCGCCGGCGGCTATGTCTCGCCCGAGGCGGAAGAGGTACTGAGGCAGACGCTCAGCCGCGATCCCCGCAATGGCCCGGCGCAATATTACCTTGGGCAAATGATGGTGCAAGTGGGCCGCCCGGACATCGGCTATCGGATCTGGGTTGACGCGCTGCGTAACGCGCCCGCCGGTGCCCCGTGGGCTGACGCGATCCGCGAGCAGCTTGACGAACTGGCCTTCCGCGCAGGCGTCTTCAACGCACCGGATATTCCTGTCGCATCCGGCCCCAGTCAGGATGACATCGACGCCGCCGCCGAACTCAGCTCCGAGGAGCGGCAAGAAATGATCCTCGGCATGGTCAACCAGCTTTCGGATCGACTTGCCACCGAAGGCGGACCGCCGCAAGACTGGGCACGGTTGATCGCAGCCTTGGGTGTTCTGGGCGAAGGGCAGCGAGCCATCGAAATTAGAAACGAAGCCATGGACGTTTTTGCGGGCGATGCAGACGCGCTCAAAATAATTGACGCCGCCGCATTTCAGGCCGGAATCGCGCAATGATTTACAACGAATTCGAAGAGTTCGCAGCGGCGCTGCCGCCAATGACTGCCCTGATCGGGTTGGACTTGGGCGAAAAGACGATTGGCGTTGCCGTCTCAGATCGGATGCGCGGCGTGGCCAGCCCATTGGAAACCGTACGGCGCAAGAAGTTCACCCTCGATGCCGCTCGCCTGCTTGAAATCATTGCAGATCGCGAGATCGGCGGTGTCATTCTGGGCCTGCCAAAAAACATGGACGGGACCGAAGGCCCAAGATGTCAGTCAACCCGCGCATTTGCCCGCAACCTGTCGCGCCTCACCGAAGTTTCCATCGGTTTCTGGGACGAACGGCTAAGCACGGTTGCGGCAGAAAAGGCACTGCTTGAGGCGGATACGACACGAAAACGTCGCGGACAGGTTATCGACCACGTCGCTGCCGGTTATATTCTGCAAGGAGCGCTGGATCGGCTGCGCTTTCTGTAATGGGCGGAGTACGTCAATGACGAACATGGTTTGGAAAAGGAACGAGGTCGAAAGCCCTTGCGTCCAACTGTGCGTCGTACATCCGGCCGAGCGGATCTGCACAGGCTGCTACCGCACCTTGGACGAAATCTCGCGTTGGTCCAAGATGGACAGCGCCGAACGCGCAGAAATCATGGAAGAGCTGCCATCGCGCAAGCCTCGTCTGGCAAAACGCCGTGGCGGTCGCGCGGCGCGCCAGAAGCAGTCATAGCCAGTATCTCGGATAGCAGGTTGTCCCGACCGGCGCCGCTGTAGGTTTGTCTGAACTTCGAGGGGAAAGTTCGTAACACTTGTGCTGAGTGAGTGGCAGCCCACAGCGGCGCTTTCGATATGTATTCCGCCGAGTGGTAGATCGGAAGAATGCAATTGACGTAGACTTTTTCGACCCACCGATCAATCATCGGAAAGCTCACCGATCGGTAAACCTTGCGTGAGTGTCATGCGCGCCCTCATCCTGCGGCTAGCCAAGATTTGGCATTCTCAATGTCTTCGGATGCAAAGAACTGCGTTCTCGCTCCAAGTACATGGCTGGCTGCCCTTTGTGCCATGCGCTGCCACGCCTTGTCGCCGACGATGGCCGCGCGATCCAGCAGGCCGACATGCTTTCGGACCAGTTGAAAATGCGATGCAAGCGCTGTCAGCCCCTGCCAACCGTCAAACTCGCGCAGGTCGACCAACAAACGAAACGCAGCTTTGCCCTGCAAGATGTTGTCCATATCCAGCTCGGCCCGTGCGTATTCCTCTGGGTCGAGTTTTCCCAGCAGGCTGACCTGGATACAAGAGCCGCCCAGATCAATCACGTGGATCGCGCCCAGTGACTCGCGCATCCAGCGGCGCGCCGCTTCCAGTTCGGACAGTTCAAAAACCTGAACGGGGCATGGCAGGATCGGAGCAGCCAGGCGGACACTTGTCTGCACCCAGCTTTGATCGGCAGCGACCGCGATACGGTCGAACCCACGCCAATGACTGAGACCAAGCTTCGTATCTGCCCAGGCTGCACCAAAATCATAGCCCTTGAATTCCGACTGTACCACGGCCAGCAGACGCACCGTGTCATGCTCGGCCAAAGCGGCCTCGATTGCGGGCACCAGAACCGTGGTGTAATCGTTGCTGCTGACCTCGCCGGACAGTTCGACTTCGATCAGCGCGCCGTCAGAGCTTGTGTGAACAGTCATCATCGAGAACACCTCCAAACCTTAAAAATGGCGGAAGGTTAGGCGGTTTCGATCCATTCGGCCACTCCCCCGGCGCATTCCGGGCGAAAATAAGCGATCATTCGTCCGTCTGCCCCAGCCGAGGCATTGCTACCCCACGGGGCCACCCCATGCAGGCAATGGCGGTGCAACACATAGGACTCGCCCGGTTTCGCGGGCAGTTCTATGCGGGGGCAAGTTTCGAACACCTTACGCCGCGCGGCTTGGTAGATATTGGTCACATCAATTTCATGCAAACTGCCCCGCGCGTGTCCGTCCAGCGCGCGTCGAAAAGCGGACCGCAGGATTTTATGGCTACCCTCCCAAAAAACCATGGGGGCTGCGTCTTTGCTGGCGGCATTCAACGGTATGCCCAGTATCCAGGCGTGGGGTTCATCGACGCGCCGCCGACGGTCTGGCCCCATCGGCCTGAGCCCGTCAACATGAGCCGCATCGCGCTTTAACCGATACCGCCCGGCACCTTCACTTTCACCATGCCGTGGGCGCGGGTAGCCTGGATAGATGACCGAGACCTGGCCCTTGTGCAATGGAAGTGTGCCATACTGCTCGGTCAAGAAACTCATTGCCTGCCCGGACAGCGGTGCTGACTGTCCCACCCTGCCCTGCGGGTCGTTGTCAAGTGCGTCAACACCGATGAACCACGTCCCCTCGCAGTCGAGCCATTGAGCATGTGCCGGGTCGGTGACAGACTTGCGCGCTGCGGGCAATGCATGCCCGACCCAATCCGCCAGCAAAGGATCGTAGGGAAACTTGACCCAGCCCTTTTCATCAAAATCACTCATAGCCCCAACGCCTTTCGCAACATGTTCAGTGCGACCAGCGTCAGGAACACAGCAAAAACACGCTTTAGTGGTTTGGGGTCCATCGCATGGGCCAGCTTAACCCCCAATGGCGCAGTGATCGTGGTCATGGCCACAACAATCGTAAAGGCGACCAGATTGACCGCACCAATAGTCAGAGGCGGGCGATGTTCCGGCGCGATTTCCAGAAAAAGGAAACCCAAAACCGAAGGCACCGCGATGATCACACCAAACCCTGCAGCCGTGGCAACTGCCCGATGAATAGGCGTGTTGAACAGGCTCATGAGCGGCACGCCAAAACTGCCACCCCCGATCCCCATCAGCACGGAAAGAAACCCCACCAGCGGCGACAGCACCGCGCGGCGGATACCTTTGGGCATGGCATCGCCCAGACGCCACTCGGACTTGCCCAGCCCCAGATAGGCACCGATGACCATCCCCAACACACCGAATAAGGCTTGCAAAGCCTCGGTCCGCAGTGCCGATGCCACCAAAACACCGATGATCGCACCAATCGCGATCCCAAGCCCCCAGCCGCGCAGAATATCCCAATCCACTGCGCCTTTCTTGTTATGCGCCAAAACCGAGCGGATCGACGTGACGATGATCGTAGCCAGCGACGTCGCCAAACACATTTGCATCAATTGCGGGCCACCGTAGCCCAGCGTTTGGAAGGCATAGAAGAACGCCGGCACCAGCACGATACCTCCGCCGACCCCCAGTAATCCGGCCAGCACACCTGCCAGCGCCCCGATTACAAGCAAAAGGCCCAGCATCTGGGCCAGCAACATCGTCTCGGGCATTCTTCCCCCATACCGGCCCTTGGCCGTATTTTAGTTCGTTCAAACCTCGGCCAAAGGCGCAACGTGCTCTAACGCTTGCATCATCACCTCGGGACCTGCGCCCTGATGCACAGCGCCCTCGGATAAGGCCCGGCGCCACGCCCGCGCTCCGGGACGTCCAGCGAACAAGCCCAACATGTGACGGGTGATTTGATGCAAACGGCCGCCCGCGGCAAGGTGTGCTTCGACATAGGGCACCATTTTTTGAACAACTTCAATCGGGTCCGTCGCCTGACCGCATCCGAAGATCACAGGATCGGCCGCGGCCAGAATATCGGTTGGCTGGTGATACGCCGCGCGGCCGATCATCACGCCGTCCAGTCCGGCCTCAAGATGCGAGCGCGCCTGTTCCAAGGACGTAATCCCACCGTTGATCGAGATATGCAGATCGGGAAACGCCGCCTTCATCCGATGCACCAAATCGTAGTCCAAAGGCGGAATGTCCCGGTTCTCTTTCGGGCTGAGGCCTTGCAGCCACGCCTTGCGGGCATGAATCGTCACCCGCTCGCAACCTGAAGCGCGGATCTGTTCCAGAAATGCGGGCAGAACCTCGTCCGGGGTCTGCTCATCCACGCCGATGCGGCATTTGACGGTGACGTCAACTCCTACCACCTCACGCATTGCAGCGACACATTCCGCAACCCGGGCAGGATCTTTCATTAACACCGCCCCGAACGTGCCAGATTGCACCCGATCCGAGGGGCAGCCGCAGTTCAAGTTGATCTCATCATACCCAGCATCGGCCCCAAGCCGCGCCGCCTGCGCCAGTTCCTGCGGGTCCGATCCACCCAATTGCAGGGCGACCGGATGTTCCTGAGGACTATAGTCCAACAAGTGCATCGCCCCACCGCGAACCAATGCGGGTGCAGTCACCATTTCGGTATATAACAAAGTCTGCCTGCTAAGCAGTCGATGTAAGTATCGGCAATGTCGATCCGTCCAATCCATCATGGGTGCAACGGACAGGCGCGTAGACTCAAGGACAGTGAGGTTTTCGGCCGATTGCCCACGTACTTCAGTGTCTGACGGTGCGGGCATGACTGGTTACCGGTTTAGTCTCAAAATGGCTTAAAAGGGTGGCGTCGTGGACGGGATACTGCACCGGGTCAAGTTCTGCAACTCACGAACCAGTGCTGTTAGCGTGGAAAGCCCACCTTCAGTCATGCAGCGCTCTGCGATCAGACTGAACCTGTTTCACTGGTTTCGTGAGTCAGTCCTGAATGGCTCCAAGCTGTCGCTGAAATACTCGATGAATTCCAGCGTAACCAAGGACGGCTGCTTTAGCACTGGTCGCACCAATGAAAGAGTATGGGTCAACACCGGCCTGAATGGTCGATAGCTTAACCCCCTCCCCTTGTATTGGATCGCATCCAATTCGCTTACAATGGAAACACCAACGCCCTTGATCGCCAGCTCACAAGCCGCAGTGAACTGTCTGACTTCGATATGAGAGTTCAGAGCGACACTAGCGGCTTGGAACGCCTTTGAAATACGTCCGAAAAAGTCGCTGTCGCGCCGGGTGTGGATAATGTTCTGATCTGCAAGGTCCGCCGGCGTGACTTCCGAGAGATTTTCCAGCTTATGATGTGATGGGAACACGCAGACGGTTCGCACGTCTATATCCCTGCTTTCAACGGCTGGATGACCGTTGAACCCATCGGTGATTCCGAAGTCATATTGCTCACCAATCATCCATTCCAGAATGCGCTCTGGCCTGTCTGGTTCAATTGTCATGGTGACGGCTGGTCGGTCTTTCAGAAAACTGGCGACGACCCCCGGCAGGTGGCTGGTGGCAAACCCGGGCAAACAGGCAACACGGATATGCCCCGCCTTTCGTTGCGTAATATCCTGGCTGACATCTGAAATCTGCCCCATCAATTCCAGCACACGTTCGACGCTGGGCTGAAGATACCGTACCTCTTGGGTTGGCACCAAACGGCCCTCGCGACGGTCAAATAGCTGAAAACCCAATGATTTTTCGAGGTCCGACAGCAATCGACTGACCGCAGGCTGGCTGACCCCTAGATCGGCCGCCGCTGCCGTGACCGAGCCATTGGTCGTTACGGCCATCAAAGCCTCTAACTGGCGAATTCTAAGAATTTGACTCATCCCCAATCCAAATCTGCCGCTTTACGCCATAACATTATGTTATTTTTTTATCCAGTAGAATGGTCTTGAATTATATTTCTGTAACGTTAACGTCGTGAAATCGTCATGTGTGCCGTTTACCCGTTGCGGTCGGTATTCAACGAAGCATCACACCTGATGCATGGGAGGAATCATGAAAAAGAATCTGCTTGGCGCTCTTGCCGTAACAACTGCCTTGTCCCCAGTGGCGGCAATGGCGCAAACCGAAGTTCAGTTCTGGCATGCCTTCACAGGCCGCCTGGGTGAGCTTGTGAAAGCTCAGGTTGAAGAATTCAACGCCAGCCAGGATGAGTTTGTCGTGGTCGAAAGCCACAAGGGCAATTACTCGGAAACACTGAATGCAGGCATTGCCGCGTTCCGCGCGGGTGAGCAGCCGCACATCCTGATGGTTTTTGAGGTTGGCACCGCAACGATGATGTCAGCCGAAGGCGCGATCAAGCCGGTCTATGAGGTGATGGCTGAAAGCGGTGCGTCGTTTGACTCGGATGCCTATATCGGCGCTGTCAAAGGCTATTACACGACCACCGATGGCGACATGCTGTCCCTGCCCTTCAACTCTTCGACCCCGGTGCTTTGGGTTAACCGCGACGCGATGGAAGCCGCGGGCGTCGATCCAGATACCGACCTTTCCACCTGGGAAAGAGTCGGCGAGGTTCTTGATCAGCTCAAGGCCGGAGGCGAGGAATGCCCGCTGGTCACTGCATGGCAAAGCTGGATCCATCTTGAGAACCTGTCAGCATACCACGATGTTCCTTTCGCATCGCAGGACAATGGTTTCGCCGGTCTGGATACCGAGCTGATGCTGAACGGTCCGGTTCAGGTTGCGCATCTGACGGCGATGGGCGATTGGGCCAAGGATGGGAAGTTCATCTACACCGGTCGCAGAAATGAAGGTGGAGCGAACTTCCGAGCCGGGGAATGCGCGCTCTTCACCGAAAGCTCGGCCGGGTATGCCGGTATCAGCTCGGAGGCTGAATTCGAGTTTGACGTGCGTCCATTGCCCTACTGGGAAGCAGTCGTGAGTGAGCCGCAGAACACCATTATCGGTGGTGCCTCACTGTGGGTGATGGAAGGCCACGAAGCTGACGAGTACAAGGGCGTTGGTGAATTCCTCAGCTTCCTGTCATCGTCGGACGTTCAGGCGGCATGGCACCAGAACACCGGTTACCTTCCGATTACAGCGGAAGCTGGTGAAGCCACGCGAGCCGCTGGCTTTTATGACGAAAACCCCGGCACCGATATCGCCGTGATCCAGATGACAGCGAAAGAGCCGACAGCAAATTCGAAAGGTCTGCGTCTGGGGTCGTTCGACCAGATCCGTGGCATCATCGACGAAGAGCTTGAGGCCATCTGGTCCGGTGAAAAGACCGCTCAGGAAGCAATGGACAGCGCAAAAGAACGCGGTGACGCGCTGCTGCGCCGGTTCGAATCTGCCAATTAACAAAACGCAATCCGGTGCGGGCTCTTCGGAGCCCGCATTTGCTAGTGGGACATCAGGATGGAAAAACGCGTCACCTTTCGCGGCTGGCTTTTGCCATTGGCGCTGATCGCCCCTCAGGTCATTATTTCCGCTGTTTTCTTCTTTTATCCCGCAGGACAGGCTGTTTGGCAGTCTTTGTTCATCCCCGACCCGTTTGGGCTATCGTCTCAATTCGTCGGCCTGGGCAACTTTGAATTCCTGCTGAGCGATAAGTTCTACCGCGCATCCTTCGTGACGACTGCAGTTTTTTCAACGCTGGTCACCTTGTGTTCGATGATCCCCGCCTTGTTTCTGGCGGTCATTGCGGATCGCCTGATCAAAGGGTCGGGCGTGTACCGTACGCTGCTGATCTGGCCCTACGCTGTCGCCCCTGCGGTTGCGGGCGTGCTTTGGCTGTTCATGTTCAACACGCGCGTCGGCGTCGTGTCGTGGTATCTAGGGCAACTCGGCTATGACTGGAATCACGTTTTGAACGGGACCGAGGCCATGGGTCTTGTGGTTGTTGCTTCGGCTTGGGGGCGTATCAGTTATAACTTCCTGTTTTTCTTCGCCGCCCTCCAGTCCGTCCCGAGATCGGTGATTGAGGCTGCAGCGATTGACGGCGCGCATTTCTGGCGCCGGTTCTTCACGATCGTGCTGCCGTTGCTGTCGCCGACGGCGTTCTTCTTGCTGGTGGTGAACGTCGTTTATGCCTTTTTCGAAACCTTTGGTGTGATCCACACAATCACCGGTGGCGGGCCGCAACAATCGACGACAATCCTTGTCTACAAGGTTTTCTCGGACGGGTTTGTGGGGCAGGATCTCGGCTCGTCTTCGGCGCAATCGGTCATCTTGCTGATCGTCGTGGGCCTGTTGACGGTCATCCAGTTCAAATACGTGGAAAAGAGGGTGCATTACTGATGGCAGCCCAACAACACGGAATGGTCGAAAAACGCGGCGCGGGCATCTGGTTGTCCCATGCTTTGATGATCCTCGGTGTCCTGATCATATTCTTCCCGATATGGCTTGCCTTCGTGGCTTCGACCGTGACCCAGGCCGAGATCGTCTCACCGCCGATGCCAGTCGTGCCCGGCGATCAGTTCTGGGTGAACTACAAGGCGGCGCTGTTCTCGGGGGTAAATGTGCCCGTGGCCACGATGCTGTTCAACAGTCTGGTGATGGCAATCGGAATTGCAGTCGGCAAAATCATCATCTCTCTGCTGTCGGCTTTCGCGATCGTCTATTTCCGCTTTCCCGGACGAACGACGTTCTTCTGGCTGATCTTCCTGACCCTGATGCTGCCGGTCGAAGTCCGCATCGTACCGACGTTCGAAGTTGTCGCCGGGTTCGGCATGCTCAACAGCTATTACGGGCTGATCTTTCCCCTGATCGCCTCGGCCACGGCAACCTTCCTGTTCCGTCAGTTCTTTCTGACCATACCCGACGAACTGGCCGAGGCCGCCCGGGTCGACGGCGCGCGACCGATGCGGTTCTTTGTTGATATCGTCGTCCCCATGAGCCGGACCAACATCGCCGCACTGTTCGTGATCCTGTTCATCTATGGGTGGAACCAGTACCTTTGGCCGCTGCTGATCACGACCGATCCCGAGATGAATACCATCGTGATGGGTATCAAACAGATGTTTCCGTCCGGTGACGACTTTGCACATTGGCCGACGATCATGGCGACGTCCATTCTGGCGATGATCCCGCCGGTCATCGTGGTGGTGTCGATGCAAAAGCTCTTTGTCCGCGGCCTTGTCGATAGCGAGAAGTAAGAAATGGCGACAGTTACCCTAGAGAATGTCAAGAAAAGCTTCGGCCCGACGGATGTTATTCATGGCATCGACATTGATGTGTCAGATGGCGAGTTCATCGTGATCGTCGGACCCTCAGGATGCGGGAAATCCACGCTTCTGCGGATGGTGGCGGGTCTTGAAACCGTATCATCCGGCGAAATCCGGATCGGGGCGGAACGGGCCAATGACAAAGAGCCAATGGATCGTGACATCGCAATGGTGTTTCAGAACTACGCGCTCTACCCGCATATGTCCGTGCGCCAAAACATGGGCTACGGCCTGAAGATCGCCGGGTTGCCCAAGGCTGAGATTGATCAAAAGGTGACCAAGGCCGCAAAGCTGTTGCAACTGGAACCATTGCTGGACCGTAAGCCCAGGCAGCTTTCCGGTGGCCAACGCCAGCGGGTTGCAATGGGCCGGGCGATTGTACGCGAACCGGCTGTTTTCCTGTTTGATGAACCGCTTTCAAACCTGGACGCCAAACTGCGTGTGCAAATGCGCCTTGAAATCCGAGAGCTGCAGGAGAAGCTGGGGATCACCTCGCTTTACGTGACGCACGATCAGGTCGAGGCCATGACAATGGCGGACAGGATGATCGTGATGAATGGCGGTATTGCCGAACAAATCGGCACGCCGCTTGAGGTTTATGAAACCCCGCAAACTCTGTTTGCTGCGCAATTCATCGGTAGTCCGGCGATGAATGTGTTTGATGCGCATCGTACGGATGGCGCGATCAGGATTGGCGATATCGCGGTTGGCCCCTCTCAGGGTCCCGATACTGCGTTAAAGCTGGGGATACGGCCAGAGCATCTGTTACTGGATGAAAACGGTCCGCTTGAGGTCACGGTTCAAATGGCCGAACCCCTGGGGGCAAACACCCTGTTTCACGGTCACCTGACCGGAACCGAAGGCGCGATCACGATTAGCCTGCCGGGCGTGCATCTGGTCGAGGGCCATCATTCAACAATGCGTTTCACTGTCGCGCCAGAACATATGCATCTGTTCGACGCCACATCCGGAAAAAGGCTGGAAAGCTGATGGCGTTCCCGCAGGTCGAGGCATTTCGCGGCGGTGAAAACCTGATCCGTGTCGTGGGCCATCGCGGCGCGCGCGGCATTTTACCCGAAAACAGCATGATCGGGTTCGATTTTACACTGTCGATTGGCGTTCCCCTGCTTGAGTTTGATGTGGTCCTCACGGCGGACAACGTGCCGGTCATCACGCATAACCACCATCTTCACGCCCCGACATTCCGCGATGCTGACGGTCAGTTCCTTATCGGAGAAGAGACCGAGGTCTCCTCTCTGACGTTCGAACAGATCCAGAAGTTCGACATCGGTCGATTGGACGGGCAAACAGCCTATGGCCAGCGTTTTCCGGATCAGGCCCAGTTGGACGGGGTGCGTGTTCCAAAACTTGTGGACCTGCTCGATCTCATCAACGCCCCCGAACACGGCAATGCCTATCTGATGCTGGAACTCAAGTCGGACCCTGACTTGGCTCATGACACATCGTACAGAGAAAGCTTTGTTGGGCGTGTACTCCAGGATGTCCGTGGCACTGGCTTATCGTCGCGCACGATTATGCACAGTTTCGATTGGAATCTGCTGGCAGAGTGTCAGCGACAGGCTCCGGACTTTCCTTCGTCTTATCTGACGCAGCTTCCCGAAAACGCCGATGATCCCGGCGAAGATTCATCGAAAACCATTTGCCCGGATTTTCGCGGTCGACGAGATGACATCCCTCATTTGGTCAAAGACGCAGGGGGGGCGTTTTGGTGTCCTTATTTCTCGGATGTGACAGCTGAAAGCGTGGCGCTTGCCAAGGACCTTGGGCTTTGCGTTGTGGTTTGGACGGTAAACGAGCCGGAAGATATCAGCAGGATGATCGATCTGCGCGTGGATGCAATCGTGACGGATTATCCGGGGCGGGTACAAAGGCACCTATCGGATTTGGGTATGAATTGGCAGACTGCATAACTGGTGCAGGTTTTTCAGTATTGAACTCGCGGATGTAAACGTAACCGTGCCACCACGGAGTACCTTGGCTCGCATAGGTCGCAAGAGGGTTAATTCTACTTTTGAACGCCATAGCGGCTGATCATCATTTCAACGCTGCTTTCTATGGTCTCGGCCATCTCGGCCTCGCTCAGAACTGCGCCGGTGAACAAAAGTGGCCAGAAGGCACGTGCCTTGATGAGGCCAATAAACTCATGCCCCGCTTGTACCGGGTCGTCGATCCGTAGCTGGCTATCCTCCGCCGCGTCCCGCAGCATGGCGATGAACGCCGCGGTCTTGTCCAGCTTGCTTTGCGCTTCGGCGGCCAGGGCCGGACTGCGCAAGGTTTCGCTTATCACCATTCGGGCCATCGCGATCACTTCCGGCATCATCAGGATACGGCCTTCGGCCCAGGCGAGCGCGGTCAGTTGTTCACGGATATCACGGCCTTTTTCATACCGTATTTCCACCACTTCGGCAAAGCGGCTGGACAGCTCGACCACGATGGACTGAAACAGGTTTTCCTTGCTTTCAAAATACTTATACAGCGTTCTTTTGGACACCTCTGCCCGTGCCGAAATGCGATCCATACTGGCCGCAGCAAAGCCCTTGTCCTGGAACTCGGCCACGGCAGCTTCAATGATCTGCGCGTACTTGGACGCGTTCGGAGCACTGCACACAGTCATATCAAAGCTATAGACCTATTGACGAATGATCGTCAAACACCAAGTAAACTTATGAGTTTACAGTGATGGCCTTTTGTGTCACTGGTAAACCCGCCAGTTTACCGATTCAGGTAACCAGCCCAACACGGAGAGTCCTCTCATGGCATTGACATTGAAATTAAATGGCGAGACCCACACGGTTGACGCCGAACCCGGCACGCCCCTGCTGTGGGTTATTCGGGATGAACTGAAGCTTACAGGAACGAAATTCGGCTGCGGTGTCGCCTCGTGTGGCGCGTGCACCGTGCA
Source organism: Ruegeria sp. YTSA135 (assembly GCF_059610165.1). Lineage (NCBI taxonomy): Bacteria > Pseudomonadati > Pseudomonadota > Alphaproteobacteria > Rhodobacterales > Roseobacteraceae > Ruegeria > Ruegeria sp. YTSA135. Next base: position 426,926 of record NZ_JBXWNC010000001.1, read on the forward strand.
TCTGAAAGGCGAGCCTGTACGCTCGTGCCAGACCTATATTGAAGACGTTGAAGACGCAGAAATCACCACAATCGAAGCCGTTGGTCAGGACAAGATCGGCGCGGCAGTTCAGCAGGCTTGGGTCGAATTGGACGTGGTTCAGTGCGGCTACTGCCAGTCTGGTCAGGTGATGTCCGCAGTCGGGCTGCTATCCGAAAACCCCAAGCCTTCGGTCGAAGAAATCGACAGCTATATGTACGGCAACGCCTGCCGCTGCGCCACTTATCAACGCATTCGCGCCGGTATCCAGCGCGCGTCCGAAATACTGGAGGCCTGATCCATGACCATCAACACCGCTCGCCGTGGGTTTCTGAAGGGTGCCGCGGCTGCCGGTGCCGTGCTGCTGGTTGGCGCTCGCCCTGATGGTGCGCTGGCGGCTGCCTCGTCCGAGGCCACTCAGTTCAACCCTTTTGTAAAGATCGACGCGGATGGCACAGTGACTGCCATCGTCAAACACTTTGAAAAAGGACAAGGCCCGGCAACCGGTCTGCCGACGCTGATCGCCGAAGAAATCGGCCTTCGCATGGATCAGATCAAGTACGACTTCGCGCCCTCTGATCCTAATGTCTACAACAACCTGTTTTTTGGCCCCTTCCAGGGCACCGGCGGATCGACCGCGATGGCAAACTCTTGGCTGCAATACCGTCAGGCGGGTGCCGCCGCGCGCGAAATGCTGATCAATGCAGCCGCCCAAAGCTGGGGTGTTGACGCCTCTGGAATCTCAATCGAAGAGGGCATCGTCAAAGCCCGAGACAAGTCCGCACCGATAGCGGAATTTGTTGCCGCAGCCGCTCAGCTGGACGCACCTGCCGAACCGCGTTTGAAAGATCCGTCCGAATTCCGCCTGATCGGCAATGACGCCGTGCGGCGCAAGGACTCGGCCATCAAGGGGAACGGTCAGGCCATCTATGGGATGGACCTGCATTTGCCCAACCAGATGGTTGCGATGATAAAGCGCCCTGAATCGCGTGGCGGGATTGCCAACGGTTTTGACGACAGCGCCTCGAAAGAGGTTAAGGGCTATATCAGTGCAGCCGTTTTGCCGAACAAGGCCGGCGTGGCCGTTTTTGCCGAAAACACCTGGGCCGCAATTCAGGCGCGCGACGCGCTTGCGGTCGACTGGGATATGTCCGGCGCCGAGACCCGTAACTCAGATGACATCAAGACCGAGATCATGGCCGCGCTGGACGCTGAGCCGACCTACAATGTGAACAAGGCGGATGTTGCAGCCGTGTCAGCAGCCATCGACGGGGCGGACAAGGTGATCGAAAAGACCTTTTACTTCCCGCTGCTCGCACATGCGCCGATGGAGCCGCTGAACTGCACCATCGAACAAACGGCGGATGGCAGCATCGTGTTGCATGACGGAGCGCAAATGCCGACCGGCCCGCACATGGCTTATCAGCAAATCTTCGAGCTTCCGCCCGAAAAGATTCAGATCAAAACGATGCTGGCGGGCGGATCGTTCGGGCGGCGCGCAACACCAGATGCGGATTACCAGGTCGAGGCTGCATTGGCATTTGCCGTCACCGACCGTTCGCGTCCGGTAAAGCTGGTCTGGACACGCGAGGATGACATCCGCAGCGGCTACTACCGCCCTGCCTTCGGCCACAAGGTCCGGGTGGGTCTGGACGCCGATGGCAACATCGTGGGTTGGCAGCATCAGATAGCGGGGCAATCCATCATCAAAGGCACTCCGTTCGAATCTGTTATGGTGCATGACGGCGTTGACCACAGCTCGGTCGAGGGCGTCGCGGACAGCCCCTATGCCATCCCCGGCATGGCTGTAGGTTTGACGGATACACCCAAGGCTACGACCGTTCTATGGTGGCGGTCCGTCGGGCACACGCACACGGCCTACACGATGGAAACCATGATGGACGTGGTGGCCAAGGCCGCAGGCCGTGATCCGGTTGAATTCCGTCTGGCGCACCTGTCGGACGCCAGCAACCCGGATCAGGCGCGGAAGGCCGCCGTGCTGAGACTGGCAGCTGAAAAGGCTGGTTGGGGCAACGTCCCGGAAGGGCGGTCTCTAGGTGTAGCGGTGCATAAATCCTTTGGGTCCTATGCAGCTGAAGTCGTTGAGATTTCGGGTGATCCGGACAGCGGCATCAAGATCGAAAAGGTTACCTGTGCTGTCGATTGCGGCATCGCGGTAAACCCGGACATCGTGCGCGCACAGATGGAAGGCGGCATTGGTTACGGAATCGGCCACGTCATGCGTGATCAGATCACGCTGACAAGCGGAGCCGTAGACCAGTTCAACTTTCCGGACTATGAGCCGCTACGGATCGGTGATATCGCCGCGATCGACGTACATATCGTACCCTCCGCCGAAGCGCCCACCGGCGTGGGTGAGCCCGGCACGCCGCCTTCCGCCCCCGCGCTTGCGAACGCAATCAAAGCCATGTCAGGTATGCATGTCGCTGTGCTGCCCATGGATGAAAACGGCATAACCTTCGTATAAAGCCCGCGCTCTGCGCCCTGCCCTTTGGGCGCAGAGCATTTTTCGCTGCTGAGTCGCTGCACTGATAATTTGATCAAATTTAGTGACAAGACACGCGGTCTCGATTACATCTCGGACAAGATGATGGATGGAGACCCCGATGGACCTGAGCACTCTGCACAGTTTTCGCGTTGCTGCCTGCGATCTGAATGGTCAAATGCGCGGCAAGCGCGTGCCGCCGTCATATTCGGACAAGCTATCCAAAGGGGCAGTGCGGATGCCTTTTTCTGCGCTGAACGTCGACCTTTGGGGCGCGGATATTGCTGGCAGCCCGCTGGTCTTCGAATCCGGTGATGCGGATGGAATGTTGCTGCCGACAGATCGCGGGCCGGTGCCGATGCCCTGGCTGGCCGTGGACACAGCTCTGGTACCAATGTGCCTGCATGATGATTCCGGTGCGCCTTTCGCCGGAGACCCCCGGCACGCCTTAGCCTCGGTACTGCAACGCTACGCCCAACGCGACTGGTCCGTCGTCGCCGCAACCGAGCTGGAGTTTACGCTGCTGGACGCCTCTGGCCCGCAGCCTCAGCCCCCGGTCAACCCGGTTACCGGGCGTCGGTTGACGGACGAGGCAGTGCTGTCCATGGCAGAAATGGATGCTTTCGATTCCTTCTTTACCGACCTGTATGACGGCTGTGCCGAAATGGGCATTCCCGCACAAACCGCCATTTCCGAAAGCGGCATTGGCCAGTTCGAAATCAACCTGAACCATCAAGATGCCATGCGGTGTGCCGATGATACATGGCTTTTCAAGGCGTTGACGCGTGGTCTGGCACGCAAACATGGGTTCACTGCCACGTTCATGTCCAAGCCTTACGCCGAAGACGCAGGAAACGGGATGCATGTCCATTTCTCTGTCGTGGACGGCAAGGGCCGGAATGTATTCGACAATGGCGGCCCCAAAGGCACCGATTTTCTACGCTGGGCTGTTGCCGGGTGCCTGGCAGCAATGCCGGGCAGTACGCTGATATTTGCACCCCACGGAAACTCTTACACCCGTCTCGTACCCGGTGCACATGCGCCTACCGGCGCAAGTTGGGCCTATGAAAACCGAACCGCCGCCGTGCGCATTCCCGGAGGAGCCCCGGCCGCGCGTCGGATCGAACACCGCGTCGCGGGTGGCGATATCAACGCTTACCTGATGCTGGCCGCCGTTCTTGGTGCCGCGTTGAACGGGATTGAGGACGAGGTCGACCCCCCTGCCCCCATCTCGGGCAATGCGTATGAGATCGACGGCCTGCCGCAATTGGCAACAGACTGGGCGGACGCCATTGCAGCCTTTGAAACCGATCCACAGGTTGCGCGCATCTTCTCGGCCGATCTGATCCGTTTTTTAGCCATGACAAAGCGGCAGGAAATCCGACGCTTTGGCGACCGCCCGCCCGAAGACCACTGGCTCAGCTATCTTGAGGCGGTGTGACCCCTCTTGCCCGCTTGAATTGGGTGGGCTACAGTAAATTTGATCAAATTTAGCGACCCGTGATACACTCATGAAAATCGGCATCCTTCTGACCGGCCACCGACCGGACGCATTGCAAAACGAGTTCAGCGAATATGACGCGATGTTTCGCGACCTTCTGGATGGCAATGGCTTTACTTACGAAACCTTTGCTGTCGTGGATGGCCATTTCCCCAAAGATGAATCTCAGGCCGACGGCTGGATCATCACCGGTTCGCGCCATGGCGCATACGAGGATCATCCCTGGATTCCACCGCTGGAAACCCTGATCCGCGACATACAGAAAAGCGGCCGTCCTTTGATCGGTGTTTGCTTTGGCCACCAGATCATTGCGCAGGCCTTGGGTGGCAAGGTCGAGAAATTCAAGGGCGGCTGGGCCGTCGGGCGCACTGACTACGCATATGACGGTCAGACTGTGACGCTAAACGCGTGGCATCAGGATCAGGTGGTCGCCCTACCCGAAGGCGCGCGTGTTCTGGGCTCGAACGCGTTCTGCGAAAACGCCATGGTGGCCTATGGCGACAATATTTGGACTGTTCAGGCGCATCCCGAATATGGCGACGGGTTCATTCAGGGCCTGATGGACACGCGCGGCAAGGGCGTTGTTCCCGATGATCTGATGCAAGCCGCCGCAAATCGCCTGCCCGCCGCAAACGACAACCCGAAGATCGGACAACTCATGGCGGAGTTTCTGAAGAAAGAGAGGGCCTGATGGCCGACTGGAAAGATCAACTGCCGCAGGCTGCACGCACCTATATCGAAGGTCAGCGTCTGGATGAGGTCGAGTGCATCATCGCTGACCTGCCGGGCATCGCGCGTGGCAAGGCTGTTCCGGCATCCAAATTCGCCCGACAGGACTATTTCCATTTGCCTGACAGCATCTTCTACCAGACCATCACAGGTGACTGGGGCGAAGCCGCGGGCGAGGATGGGTTCATCGAACGCGACATGATCCTGAAACCCGATTTCTCGACCGCATCAGCCGCCCCTTGGACTGGCGACTGGACGCTTCAGGTGATCCACGACGCCTATGACCGGGATGGAGAGCCTATCCCCTTCAGCCCCCGCAACGTGCTGAAACGGGTGGTGCAGCTGTACCGCGACAAGGGCTGGAAGCCGATTGTTGCGCCTGAGATGGAGTTCTTTCTGGTCGCACCCAACGTCGATCCGGCGCAAGGCATCAAGCCGATGATGGGCCGATCGGGGCGTCCCGCAGCGGCGCGGCAGGCGTATTCAATGACAGCAGTGGATGAGTTCGGCCCGGTCATCGACGACATCTATGACTTTGCCGAACACCAGGGGTTCGAGATCGACGGCATCACGCAAGAAGGCGGTGCCGGTCAGTTGGAAATCAATTTGCGCCACGGTGATCCTGTCAAACTGGCTGATGAGGTCTTTTATTTCAAACGCCTGATCCGCGAGGCCGCGTTGCGTCACAATTGCTTTGCCACCTTCATGGCAAAACCAATCGCGGATGAACCCGGCTCGGCCATGCACATCCACCACTCGATTACCGATATTGAGACCGGGCAGAATATCTTTTCTGGCCCGCAAGGGGGCGAGACTGACGCGTTCTACAACTTCATCGCCGGGTTGCAAAACCATCTGCCTGCAGGTCTGGCCGTAATGGCGCCTTATGTGAATTCCTACCGACGCTACGTGAAAGACCACGCCGCGCCGATCAATCTTGAATGGGCCCGCGACAATCGCACCACCGGTATCCGCGTACCTCTGTCCGGACCCGAGGCGCGGCGCGTGGAAAACCGCATCGCCGGGATGGATTGCAACCCCTATCTGGGAATCGCGTTGTCGCTGGCCTGTGGCTATCTGGGGCTGACCCGTCAGGAACGCCCCCGCCGTCAGTTCTATGGCGATGCTTACGAAGGAGAAGGCGACATCCCGCAGGTAATGGGCAACGCGCTGGATCTGTTCGACGAAGCAACCGCACTGCACCAGGTTCTTGGCCCCGAGTTCGCCCGCGTCTACGGCATCGTGAAACGGGCTGAGTATGAGGAGTTCCTGCAGGTGATCTCTCCGTGGGAGCGTGAGCATCTGCTGATGAACGTCTGAGGCACGTAATGAACCTGCTTTATTCCAACGACCGAAAGGCCGAGTATCCGGCCAGTTGGTACGCGGCGACCGCAAATCCGATAGATCGGTTTCCGGTCTTATCCGGCGATGCCAAAGCCGATGTCTGTGTCGTCGGTGGCGGCTATACCGGCCTGTCCGCGGCGCTGCACCTGGCAGAGGCCGGGTTCAACGTCGTACTGCTTGAGGCGCACCGCGTAGGCTTTGGCGCCTCAGGTCGCAACGGTGGCCAATTGGGCAGCGCCCAGCGGATGGATCAGGAGGATCTGGAACGGTTGGTCGGCGATGAGGATGCCGCCAAGCTTTGGGATCTGGCCGAGGATGCGAAAGATCTGGTGAAATCGTTGATTGCGAAGCACCGGATCAACTGCGACCTGAAGCCCGGCGTCGCCGTTTTGGGCCTGTCGACCTCTGAGCGGAATGAGTTGCATGAACACGCTGCCCATTTGTCGGATCGGTATGGCTATGACCAGATCGAGTTACTTGACGATGCGTCCGGGCACGGGCTTTGCCCTTCACCAACCTATCGTGGCGGGTATTTGGACATGGGCGCCGCGCATCTACATCCGTTGAACTATTGCCTGGGGCTGGCGCAAGCGGCGGTAAAGGCTGGGGTGTCCATCTTTGAAAGCACCGAGGTCACCGCTATTGAGGAAGGGCAACCTGCAAAACTGCGTACTGCGAATGGCACGATCAGCGCGGATCACGTCATTCTGGCCTGCAACGGGTATCTTGGCGACCTGAACCGCAACGTGGCCGCGCGGGTCATGCCGATAAACAACTTCATCGCAGCGACTGAACCTTTGGGTATCGACGCGGCGCGTATCTTGACCAAAGATATCGCGGTGGCCGATACTAAATTCGTTGTGAATTACTTTCGACTCAGCGCCGATGGCCGCCTTTTGTTTGGGGGTGGCGAAAGCTATGGATACCGTTTTCCCGGCGACATCGCGGCCAAGGTCCATAAACCGATGGTTGAGATTTTTCCGCACCTGCGCGATGTGAAGATCGACTATGCCTGGGGCGGGACGCTGGCCATCACTATGCGGCGTATGCCCTATCTGGCACGGGTCGGGTCAAATATCCTTTCCGCGTCGGGATATTCCGGCCATGGGGTCGGTACGGCCACTCATGCTGGTCAACTGATGGCACATGCCATTCAGGGGCAGGCCGAAGGCTTTGATACACTATCGCGCGTACCCGCCCTTCCGTTCCCCGGCGGCCCTGCGCTGCGTAGCCCGCTTCTGGTCCTAGCGATGACGTGGTTTGCCCTGCGGGATCGCCTCGGCCTGTAACCTCAGCGAAGTACGACAGATTGGTGAAAATTCGCCCACATGGCGATTGAGGGGTTTCTTTGTCTCAGGATTAGCTTTATCTTTCCCAAAGATAGAATTCGGGAAAACCAAATATGACGCTTCCTCCAAACGTTCATGATGCCGAACCCATCCCCGCAGCCGCAAGAGAAGCCATTGACGCCCTGATGCAGTCAGGCGACCTGTTTCGCTATACCGCGCCACAGGATGCGCCGGTGGCATTGCTCGAAGCGGAGTTCGCAGAACTTCTGGGCACGAAATACGCGCTGGCGGTTTCGTCCTGCTCTGCCGCTTTGTTCCTGTCGCTCAAGGCACTTGGCCTGCCACGCGACGCACGGGTGCTGATCCCCGGCTTTACATTCGCTGCCGTACCGTCCTCGATCGTGCACGCAGACTGTATTCCGGTGCTGTGTGAAGTTGGCGATGACTATCGCATCGACATGACCGATTTCGCCGCCAAGCTGGACAATGTGCAGGCGGTCATCATCAGCCATATGCGTGGCCACACTTCGGACATGGACGCGATCATGGCCCTGTGTAACGCACGCTATATCCCGGTGATCGAGGATGCAGCGCATTCGCTGGGAACCACCTGGCATGGGCAGAACATCGGCACCATTGGCAAGGTCGGCTGTTTCTCGTTCCAGTCTTACAAGATGATCAACGCTGGCGAAGGTGGCATTCTGATCACCGATGACGCCGACCTCGTGGCCCGCGCCGTGATCATGTCGGGCGCTTACGAGCATAACTGGAAGAAACACAAAGGCCCGCGCGGCGACAACTCGCCCGAGTTAGAGCAAGCCTTTGCCCGCTGGCAGAACCAAGTGCCGCTGTATAACCTGCGGATGAACAACCTGAGCGCAGCCGTGATCCGCCCGCAATTGCCGGAACTGGCGCGCCGCGTGCGCGATGGCCTTAGCAACCACGATTATGTGGCCGAGCGCTTGAACACGTCGCCCCATATCGACGTCCCTGCCCCGCTGGACCCTGAACGTCGCGCACCGGACTCGATCCAGTTTAATCTGGTTGGAATGGACGAAGGTGAAATCCGCGCTTTTGCCGCCGCTTCCGAAGCTCGCGGTGTTAAGGTTCAGGTCTTCGGGCTTAGCGAAGACAACGCGCGTGCGTATTGGAACTGGCAATTCCTGCCTGAAAAGTTCGATTTGCCGAAAACGCGCGACATGTTGATGAGGGCGTGTGATGTCAGACTGCCCGTGCGGTTGACGCGGGCCGAACTGGACGTGATCGCCGATATCCTGCTGGCCTCGGTCGGTGAGGTAACTGGCCCGGTTCCCGCCTACGGCACGTGAAGCCTATTCAGCGTCAAGGCCAAAACCATCGACAGATAAGAACAGCGCCGTAACCCCGTCCGGGGTTGCTGCGACTGAAGACAGAATTGCCACAACCTGAGGGCCGGTTGGTGTGTCCGCCAATAGCGGTGCACCTGAGTCTCCCATCATGACGGGACAGACGGCCAGCAGAACCCCTTCGGCGACGGTTTGAGCGCGACAGTCATCGGTCCGGCTGAGCACGTGGGGCCGCAATCCGGGATAGCCAGCCACGAACGTGGTCGCACCATCCGGCTCCGCAAGCGGCAGAAACCCTACGACCTGCCCAAGCGGCTCGCTGAGTTCAAGAATGGCCCAGTCCAATTCCGCACGGCTTTCGAAAGCGCCTTCTACACCCTGCTCAGGATGCGTCCGGTAGTCCTGAACAGCTGAGACAGCAACAGCTTTCCCGCGTTGATAACCAGCCGCAAACCGAATGCTGGCCGGTGGAATCCATCGCTTGCGTTGCGCATTGTAAAGGCAATGAGCCGCAGTCAGAACCAGCCGGTCCGACACCAGAACACCTGTGCAATGGGACCGCTGATCCCGGCTGGCAAAATTTATCCGCCCAATCGCATACCAAGGCGCAGTGTCTGCATCCAGAATCTCGCGTGCGCGAATGGCGTCGCACCCGTCAGCAGACTTTGTACCCAGCGTGCATACCGAAGACCAATTTTCCGAGAAAACGCCCTGCGACAGCACGGGCTGGGTCCAAAGTACAGCAGCACCCAGGATCAGCCAGCGCATCACCCCACGCGTCAGTTCAATTTCGAGAGCTTTTGCTGCAATTCAGCCAATTGCTTCTTTATATCGTCCAGATCTTCTTTGGATTCGGGCGCATCGCCCTCTTTATCCGGTCCTGACCAGGCACCCGAAAGACCGCCCGTCATCGCCTTTAAAAAGGCCTGTTGCTGCGCTTTCATGGCTTCGAAACCCGGCATCTGTGACATCGGGTTCATCGCGTTCATGTTTTCCATCATCTTGCTCTGGCTTTCGCGCAGCATCTCGAACGAGCTTTGCAGGAACTGCGGCATCATCCCCCCACCGGGGATCATGTAGCTGCGAACCAGATCATTCAGAACATTGACGGGAAGGACATTTTCGCCCCGGCTTTCATGCTCGGCAATGATTTGAAGTAAATACTGCCGGGTCAGATCATCCCCGGTTTTCAGATCAATGATCTGCACTTCACGACCGTCGCGGATAAACGCCGCGATATCTTCGAGCGTGACGTAGTCGCTGGTCTCAGTGTTATACAGCCGACGGCTGGCATAGCGCTTGATCAACAGCGGTTTTTCTTGTTCTGACACCGTTTACCCTCCCCAAGGATGATGCGTTGCAGCAGAGGTTATGCGAGCGCAGAACAAAAAGAAAGGGCAGGTCAAAGGACCTGCCCAACGCGATTGCACCAGATGGGAGGAACGGGTGCGCTTCGCGGCCTTATCTTACTTGGCAGTTGCCGCTTTCTTGGCAGCAGCTGTCACGTCGTTGGTTGCTTTTTTGACGACAGCGGTTGCGTCTTCAGCAGCTTCTTTGCCGGCAGCCATCAGCAGCTCGATGGTTTCGGTCTGCAGCTTCTTGGCAACCTCAGCGAAAGCGGCCATGTTTTCAGCAGCAACTTCAGCCGACGCGCTTGCGAAATCTGTTGCAGCTTTTGCGTAGTCAGCAGGCTCTGACTTTGCTTTCGACATTTCAGTCAGTTTAGCCAGGGTGTCTTTGGTCCATTTGCTCGAAATCTCAGCCGATTTCTCGGCGGCTTCCAAAGCAACGCCCGACAGTTTTTCGTTCAGCGACGCTGTCGATTTGAACGCACCTTCCAGTGCGGTAGTGTCAACTGGGAATGCGCCCATCATGTCTTTCAGAGTGGCGGTAAAGTCTTGAGTCTTTGCCATTGTCCTAATCCTTATTGCCGAACCGAGCCCACCCCGGTTTTCTTCAGCTTGAGGACAATATGAATGCTGCGACGCAGCATTTCAAGTATTTTTTGCTGCACCGCAGAAATTTTTTGTTTCAGAATGGAATCAGGCGTTTGGGTCGGCCACTACATACGTTCCGGGTGCCGGCGCCAACCGAGGGTGTTTCGAATCACCAGTATCGCGGGCAGGAACCTGCTTGCCTGAACGCTTCTTGAGCCAGGCCTCCCACATCGGCCACCAAGAGCCTTCGTGGAAGTCCGCCTCTTTCAGCCACGTATCTGCCTCTGCCGTCAGATCCGGGTTCGTATAGTGGCCGTACTTCCTTTTGCTGGGCGGATTAACGATCCCTGCGATGTGACCGGATTCCGAGACAACAAACGTCTTGGACCGCGACCCCATCATCTGCACCCCGCGGTAACAGTCTTTCCACGCCGCGATGTGGTCCGTCTCGCAGGTGATTGCCATAATCGGCACATCCACGTCACGAACATGCAGCTTGTGGCCCAAAAGCTCGAATCCGTCCTCGGCGAATTCGTTGCGCTGGCAAAGGCCACGCAGATACTGAACTGTCATCTTGGCCGGAAGGTTGGCCCCGTCCCCGTTCCAGAACAGCAGATCAAAGGCCGGCGGCACCTCTCCCATCATATAGCTGCGGATCGCCGGGCCGTAGACCAGGTCGCGCGAGCGCAGAAACGACATGGTGCGCCCCATAATCCAGGATCGCAATACGCCTTTCTTGGTAACTTCTTCCTCGACCCCGTCTATGAAATCATTCTGCAGGAAGGGCGTGAACTCACCCTGATCGGAAAAGTCCGTGAGCGCGGTAAAAAGGGTCGCCGATTTGATCGACTTGTCGCCGCGTTGTTTCAGCAACGACAGAGTCAGACTCAGCGTCGTGCCCGCGATACAGTACCCGATCGCGTTAACCTGTTTGACCTTGCAAATCTTCTTGGCAACATCAACCGCAGTCAGGAAGCCGTCCTGGACGTAATCCTCCATCCCCGTATCTGCATAGCTTTCATCCGGGTTGACCCAACTAACCACGAACAGGGTATAGCCCTGTTCGGTGATCCATTTGATCATGCTGTTCTGTGCCTTGAGGTCGAGAATGTAGAACTTGTTGATCCAGGGCGGGAACAGCACGACCGGCGTTTCATGCACGGTCTGCGTTGCAGGCTTGTACTGGATCAGTTCCATCATCCTGTTGCGATAGACCACGTCGCCCGGTGTGGTCGCCAAGTTTCCACCGACCTCGAAAGCGTCCTCATCGGCAAGCTTAACAACCAATTCGCCATCATTGGCCTCAAGGTCCGCAACAAGGTTTTCCAGCCCCTGAATGAGCGACTGCCCTTCTGTCTCGACAGCCTTTTCCAGCGCATCCGGGTTGGTCGCCAGAAAATTCGTCGGCGCCATCATGTCGATAATCTGCTGCGAGAAATACTGCAGACGCCGTTTGTCCTTGGCATCGAGATCCTCAACCGAAGCCACCGCCTGCGCGATGGCTGCTGAATTGGTCTGGTATTGCTGGCGGATCAGGCGGAAGTAAGGGTTTGTCTCCCACATTGGGTTGGAAAACCGCTTGTCTTCCAGTGGGATCTCATCGACCTCGCCGGTTGTGATCGCCTGCTGCGCCTCGGCAAAGTTCAATACCGACTTGCCCCAGTACTCAATCTGCTGTTCAAGCAACTTGGCGGGATTATGCCATGCCTCGGACCAATATGCCGTTGCTGCTTTTGCAAAAAGCTCTTGATTCGGGGCGTCCAAGGCCGGGGTATGCGGCTGTTTTACCGCCATGACTTCGATCAGCCGCTTGGAAAGCTGTTCGACCTTTTCCATATTTTCTTTAAGTCGTTCAATGTTTTGTTCAGTAACTTCTGGCATTTGGTCTTCACTTATTGTCATTTTAACAATTCCCCCCTAACCTTGCTGCTATGCAGAATAACGCCGTGGGTGTCGGGGGGCAAAGCGGTGAATGGTCCGAACTTTAAGGCTGACATTCAGGAGGCCCCTTTCCATGCGCTATATGATGACGTACGACCTGATGGAGACGGTGCGCAACACTAACCAATGGATGGGTGCAACCGCCAGCGCCATGGCATCCTACCCCGCTTTCTCTATGGCACCCAATCCTGTCTTTAGCATGATGGCCGCCTGGGGCGAAGTGACCGAGCGTACGTTCCAGCGCATGGTAGTCAAACCGGACTGGGGCATTCGCACCTTTACCTGCGAGGATGGGAAGGACCACCTTGTAGATGTCACCACGGTTGTTGAACGTCCGTTTGGTGACCTTGTGCATTTCCGTGTGAACGGCCGCGAAGAGCAGCCGCGCAAGGTGCTTTTGGTTGCGCCGATGTCCGGCCACTATGCGACTCTGCTTCGGTCGACCGTGAAAAGTCTGCTGGTTAACTGCGAAGTCTATATCACTGACTGGCATAACGCGCGCGACATCCCCGTGTCCGAAGGTAAGTTCGATGTAGAGGACTATACACTCTATCTTGTCGATTTCATGAAAGAACTTGGCCCTGACACGCATGTTGTGGCCGTTTGCCAACCTGCGCCTCTCACATTAGCCGCGACTGCCTACTTGGCTGAGGTCGAGCCAAAGGCACAACCCAGTACCCTGACCTTGATTGGCGGGCCCGTCGACCCGGACGCCACACCTACCGATGTCACCGATTTCGGTCGTCGTGTCACTATGGGGCAACTGGAAGAGACGATGATCCAGCGCGTCGGTTTCAAATACAAAGGCGTTGGCCGGATGGTCTATCCGGGTCTTCTTCAATTGGCGTCCTTCATGTCCATGAACGCGGAGCGCCATTCTAAGGCGTTTTCTGACCAGATTCAGCGGGTTATGCGGGGTGAGGCCTCGGATCACGATGCGCATAACCGGTTTTACGACGAATACCTCGCCGTCATGGATATGACCGCTGAGTTCTATCTTTCGACGGTCGAGCGCGTGTTCAAAAACCGCGAGATTGCCCGAAACGAATTTGTCGTCGCTGGTCACAAGGTGGATATCGGTAAGATCACCGATGTCGCGGTAAAGACCGTCGAGGGCGCGAATGATGATATCTCGGCCCCTGGTCAGTGTATCGCGGCCCTTGATCTGTGCACCGGTCTGCCGGATTCCAAAAAGGCCAGCCATGTCGAACCCGGTGCCGGCCACTATGGTATTTTCGCTGGCCGCAGCTGGCGCGACAATATCCGGCCGCTAGTGATTGATTTCATGAACGCCAATACGCGCAAACCGCGTCGGCGGGCCGCCAACAAGAATAAAGTCGCTTAAAAAATGGGGTCAACAGCGGGCGAGGGAATGGCCTTCTCCTGCAATTGCGGCGCGTTGCAAGGGCATATCACGGCTACCGGCGTACAATCTGGCACTCATGTCGGCTGTTTCTGTCGTGATTGTCGCGCGGCCCAGTTGTATTTTGGGCAACCTGATCCGGCCCCCGGCCCTGTCGATATCCTGCAAATGAGCCCGGAAGAAATCCGGATCGACAAGGGGGCTGAGTATATTGCGTTAATGCAACTCAGCCCCAAGGGAATGTTGCGCTGGTATGCGAAATGTTGCAATGCGCCGCTTGCAACCACGGCGCGCACGGCAAAGGTTCCGTTTGCCGGATTTATCACAAATCGGATCGTCGACCCCAGCGGGCTTGGCCCAATGACCACGCGGGGATTTGTGCCCCAGCCAGACGGTAAGCAGAAACACGAAAACCTACGCTATGCGGCGGTTGGGATGCTCAGGCGCCTCGCCAAGTCCTGGGTGTCCGGCAATTGGAAAAACACGCCGTTCTTTGATTGTGACAGCGGTGAGCCGGTCGCCAAACCAACCATACTCAGCAAGGCTGAGCGGGCAAAGCTCTATACATAGGCCGCCCGTACCGGTGTACTGAGCCATTCCGTCAGCGCCTGATTTACAACTTGTGCTGCTTCGAGCGTTGGAAGGTGCCCAGCCTCCTCCACAACCCTAAGCTCGGCATCTGGAATAAGTTCAGCCATGAAGGCGTGCTTTCGCTGCGGTGTTATCGTGTCATATGCACCGCAAAGCACCAGCGTTGGCACCTTGATGTGTCTTAATTCGCCCTGCTGATCCGGTCGTCTTTGCATGGCTCGGATTTGACGTTCAAAAACCTCAGGTCCGAAGTCCAACGCCATCAAAACGACCTCGTTCAGAATTGGAATACGCTGAGGTCCGGGTGCCAAAGCCTCAGACCCGATGATCTTGCGCATCACCTCTTCAAGCCGGCCCATTTTGGCCCCCACCACCAGTTCTTCGCGCGCCGCCGCTGCCTGCGGAGCATCAGCCTGTGCATCGGTCGCCATCAGACACAGCCGAGACACCCGATCCGGTGCGCGTCGAATTAGCTCCAACGCAACCACACCGCCCATGCCCAAACCGCCCAGAGCAAACCGATGTGGCAACTGATCCAGCAAGGCCGATGCAATTTCTTCGACGCGTTCGCCTATTGAAATCGGTGCAACTGTTACGGCGCGGGATCGTGACAAGCAGGTGAGCTGAGGTTCAAAAAGACGTGCATCGCACATCATTTCAGGCAGTAAAACCAGCGGCTCGATCACGCGGGGCCTCGTAACACTTCCGATATTCGAATAGTCTTTCCCAACAAGATGAGAGGTTTTGCACCCCCGGGCAAGTTAAACTTCAGGGATAAGAAATACCTCGAAAGGGTGGGAAATCCGAATATCTTGCGCGGCGTGCCTTTCGGTTTTCACCCGGCTCCTCTCCGGGACGCAGCAGACAGCCGCGCGGTGCGATATAGCTGTCGATGCGACGATGCGGCTTGGGCCGCCAAACCAGATTAAAGGCGCAGAGCTTGGGAAAGAACCAAATCTCGGAATAGTCCAGATGATCATGCATCCACCATGCCAGATCACGCCAATCGCGCCCGGCATCGTATTGGTCGGCAAACCACGGAATAACAATCGAGGCCCCGGCAATGCGCGCGTCGCCCTCTCCCCTGTCCCAGATGTGACATTCCAGCGGGTTATCGTTGCGGGCGCAGTTCAGCCGGTTTTCATTCCCGAACCGGTTCAAAGAGGGTGAGCGATACCCGGACCGGACCGCCACCCGCCCGAAGGTTTCCGCCAACGGGTCCAGCAAGGTTTGACATAGTGCGCGCCCGGTTTCGATGGCAAGATCAGGATTGTCGGGAAGGTTTTGTTTTTTATGGAAATTCCCGATCTCTGAATACAGGAAATCCCGCATGAAAAAATGCCGGGACAGGCGCACGCGGCCGAGCGTCTCAAGGCTCCACATGCTGCCCGGTTTACGCATCTCTACTCTATACCTATTCCGTTCAGCCACTCCAGAATGCCCGTCACAGCGGCGTCAGTCTGCCCCGGAGACATCAGCCGCCCCGCGATCACATGCGATGCAGGATCATCCCCCGGCCCCATCGTCACCAGCTCTACCGTCGCAGGGCCGCCCCATGCCTCGGCCACTTTGTGGGTCAGGTCGGGCCGCACCACCTGATCGTTATCCGAGAACCAAAATAGCGCCGGCACCTTTGTGCCTGAAACGTCCTGTGCATAGACGGTTTCGACCAACGCTGTCATCGGCACCACCGCCTCCCACGGGTAGACCGATGTCCAGTACGTGTTCTTTTCCGGGTCTGGGCCAGAGACATCGCGGGTTTCCCCCATCACCATCGGCAGCCAGCCGCGTGCCCAAGGCAAACCAGGTATCCAGGCGCCCGGCGTGTTCACACCGAAGTTGGGCGAGACAAAGACGATCCCGGCTACGCCCTTACTCAGCCCCTCATCCAACGCGGCAGCTACGGCCAAGGTGCCACCGGTCGAGGTCGAGATGACAACAACCTTATCGCCAACCGCCCGCGCCGCTGCTAATCCTTCGGCCATGTCAACCATCCAGCCCGATGCCGTTCCTTCGGCCAAGGCATCGCCGTGCTGTCGCCCGTGGCCTTGCAAGCGGGTATAGACAAGGTTGGCCCCCAGCGCGTCTGCCACCAAGTCGGGCACCGGGCGGATTTCCTCGGACGAGGCCGAGAATCCGTGAACGTAGAGCACCGATACCGGCGTGCGCTGCTCTTTAAAGCCGTCTTGCCAGATCACGCGCTTTTCAACGCCCGGAACGATGTCGTCATAGGCAGACTCGGTACTTTCGAAGTAAACTTGGACGCCTTCGCCAAACTTGCGCGGATCAAAGCGCGGGTTCAGATTAACTTCTTCACGCGGGCCAAGCCAATAGATCAGCCCGCAAATCACAATTAGCGCAAGCAGCGCGCGCCCAAGAAGCCATCCGATACATTGCATCAGCCTTTCCCCATGACTTCAAGCACGGCCTGTTCGATCAGGCTCAAACAGGGGCCATCGGAAAAGCGGTGATCCGCATCCTTGACCAAAAGTAGCTGCATATCCGGTCCAGTCGCGTGGTTCAGCAACCGCACGGCCGTTTCCGTTGACACCGCCGTATCCGCCGTTCCTTGCAAAAAACGCACCGGAAAAGGCAAGCTCAAAGGGTCACGCAACACAAGGCGCTGCCGCCCATCCGTGATCATCCGTTTGGTGATAATGTAAGGCTCCATGTAGTCCGAGGGCAGCTCAACGTGACCGACGCTATCCAGCGCCGCCTTTTGCTCATCACTGAACGACGCCCAATACCCATCCTCGGTAAAGTCCGGTGCAGCGGCGATGGTGACCATGCCCGCAAACCGCTCGGGCATCGCCTTGGCCAACAACAGCGCCTGCCACCCTCCCATGGATGATCCTACAACGATCAAAGGCCCGTCAGTTAGTGCAGTAACAGCAGCAACCGTATCCTCGTGCCAATCCCCGATACAGCCATCGGTAAACGCCTCAGAGCTTTCGCCGTGGCCAGAATAATCAAACCGCAGGAACGCCTGCCCGCGAGCCTGCGCCCAGGCGTCAAGATGCACCGCCTTGGTGCCCTCCATATCCGATTTGAGGCCACCTAGGAAAACAATAGTCGGACCTATGCCCTCGCGCTTGTGATAGGCCAACCGTCGTCCCTGCGATGTTTCCAAAATTTCCGCTGCTGGCATGAAACCCTCTTTTCTTTTGCAGCATCATGCACGCAACGCGCCCAAGCGCAATTCCCGGATCCCACTTCATCTGGCCCTAAATATCCCGGGGAGCGCGAGGGGCTGGCCCCTCGCCACCACCCTTGACACACACGCCACCACCTGCCACATGGGCCGAACACACATAACCCGCAACCGGGCGTTCAGTGGGCGCCAAACCGACGAGGAGAGCCGATATGGCCCTGGATGCAAAATCCGTCTCACTCACCTTTCCCGATGGCAATGCACGATCATACGACGCAGGCGTTACACCGGCGCAGGTGGCTGCCGATATTTCAACCTCGTTGGCGAAAAAGGCCATCTCGGCCACGGTGAATGGTCAGCACTGGGATCTGCAATGGCCCATCGAAGCCGACGCGGACATCGCCATCCACACCATGAAGGATGAGGTTCAGGCCAATGAACTGATCCGCCACGATCTGGCGCATGTCATGGCCCGCGCGGTACAGGAAATCTGGCCCGCGACCAAAGTCACTATCGGCCCCGTTATCGAAAACGGCTGGTACTACGACTTTGACCGCGAAGAGCCTTTTACGCCCGAAGATCTTGGCCTCATCGAGAAAAAGATGAAAGAGATCATCAATAAGCGCGATCCCGTCACCACCGAGGTTTGGGACCGTCACCGCGCGATCGAGTTCTACAAGGCCAATAATGAGCCCTACAAGGTCGAGTTGATCGAATCGATTCCGGGCGATGAGCCGCTGCGCATGTACTGGCACGGCCATTGGCAGGATCTGTGCCGTGGCCCGCATTTGCAACACACCGGCCAACTTCCGGGTGATGCCTTCAAGCTGATGTCTATCGCGGGCGCATATTGGCGCGGCGATAGCGACCGCGCGATGCTGCAGCGTATCTACGGCGTGGCATTCACCGGCAAAGAAAAGCTGAAAGCCCACCTGAATATGCTGGAAGAGGCGGCAAAGCGCGACCACCGCAAGCTGGGCCGCGAGATGAACCTCTACCACATGCAGGAAGAAGCCCCCGGTCAGGTCTTCTGGCATCCTAACGGCTGGAAAATTTATACCACCTTGCAGGATTACATGCGCCGAATGCAGGAGCGTGACGGTTATGTCGAGGTGAACACACCCCAGGTGGTCGACCGCAAATTGTGGGAGGCTTCGGGCCACTGGGACAAGTATCAGGAGAACATGTTCATCGTCGAAGTGGACGAAGAGCACGCCCGCGAAAAGGCAATCAATGCACTGAAACCGATGAACTGCCCATGCCACGTGCAGGTGTTCAATCAGGGCCTGAAATCTTATCGCGACCTACCCCTGCGCATGGCCGAGTTCGGGTCGTGTGCGCGGTACGAACCTTCTGGCGCCTTGCACGGCATCATGCGCGTTCGTGGCTTCACGCAGGACGATGGACACATCTTCTGCGCCGAGGATCAGATCGAATCCGAAACCGCCAAGTTCATCGCATTCCTGTCCAGTGTCTATGCCGATTTGGGTTTCCACGACTGGACGATCAAACTTTCCACTCGCCCGGAAAAGCGGATTGGTACAGACGAAAGCTGGGATTTCGTGGAAAAGGCTCTGGGCGATGCCTGCAAGGCGGCAGGTTATGACTACGAACTGCTGGAAGGCGAAGGCGCGTTTTATGGTCCCAAGCTGGAATTCACGCTAACCGATGCCATCGGCCGGACATGGCAATGCGGCACCTTGCAAGTCGACCCGAACCTGCCGGAACGGCTGGATGCCAACTTTATTGGCGCCGACGGGGCAAAGCACCGCCCCTACATGCTGCACCGTGCGTGTTTGGGCTCGTTCGAGCGCTTCATCGGCATCCTGATCGAAGAACACGCGGGCAAGCTGCCCTTCTGGCTTGCGCCGCGTCAGGTTGTTGTCGCCTCGATCACGTCCGAGGCCGACGACTACGTCATGGAAGTGGTCGAGGCCCTCAAGTCAACCGGTGTGCGTGCCGAAGCAGATATCCGCAACGAAAAGATCAACTACAAGGTCCGCGAACACTCGGTCAGCAAGGTTCCGGTTATCCTGGCCGTGGGTCACCGCGAGGTCGAGGAACGTACTGTGACAGTCCGCCGTCTGGGTGAAAAACAAACGCAGGTTCAATCGCTTGAGGCTGTAACAAACGAGCTTTCCAACGCCGCCACCCCGCCTGATCTGATGTAACATTGGCACCAAATTGCCGAAAATCCGGCCCTGATTGCGGGGCCGGGTTGAAATATTTGTCATTTTTCAATTCTAAAACAGTCTGTTAACTTGCAATAGGGCATGACTTATCCTGACGGGCTTGTGAGACACGGGCTCGTGAATTCAACTCTGCCCGACAAGCCATTACCTTTGTTATCGTTAAAACAGACATACGCAGTCACCAAAAGGAACACCGAGATGTCGAACACAGCAAAAACCCTAGTTATCGCAAGCGCCGTAGCAGCAGCAGTTGCAGGCACCGCAACCACCGCAACCGCTCAGGCCAAAGAAAAGTGCTACGGCATTTCGCTGGCTGGTGAGAATGACTGTGCCGCGGGTCCCGGCACCACCTGCGCAGGCAGCTCGACTGTCGACTATCAGGGCAACGCATGGACCCTTGTTGATGCAGGCACCTGCGCAGATATCGAACTGCCGGCACAAGCCGATGGTACTCCGCGCAAAGGTTCGCTGGAAGCACAAGACCGCGACCTGCCGGCATAAGAACTTGTTCTAAAAATTCGAGGGCGGGCCATAACGCCCGCCCTTTGTTCTTCGTAATCGAGGATCTGGCAATGTTGGATGATGCACTCAGGTCAAACCGTCTGCCCGCGGCGCCGGGCGTTGGATACAAACCGCAGCATTTTGCGCAGATACTTGAACAGGCGCAGCCCGTCGCGTGGCTAGAGATTCATGCCGAGAACTATATGGGCGATGGTGGGCGGCCTCTTGCCCAGCTACGGCATCTCTCCGAAAAGTTTCCGATTTCGGTTCATGGCGTCGGCCTGTCAATCGGGGGGGAAGGTCCGCTGGATGCCGAGCATCTGGCACGTCTGAAGCATTTGCTCGGCTGGCTGGACCCTGCCAGTTTTTCTGAACACTTGGCCTGGTCAACGCATGACAGCCATTTCCTGAACGACCTTCTACCTCTTCCTTATGCGGACGCAACGCTGGCCCGCGTCTGTGAACATATTGATCAGGTACAAGAGGTTGTGGGGCGGCAAATGCTGCTTGAAAACCCCTCCAGCTATCTCGCATTCGAGGAAAGCACCTGGTCCGAACCTGATTTCCTGCGCGAGGTCTCACAGCGTACCGGATGTGGATTGTTGCTGGACGTAAACAATGTGTTCGTATCGGCCACCAACCTGGATTTCTCACCGCAGGGCTATATCGACGCCTATCCCTTAGATAGAGTTGGCGAAATTCATCTTGGCGGCCATGATGAGGATCAGGATGACCACGGCCACCCCCTGTTGATCGACAGTCACGGGCGTGAGGTTGTCGACCCGGTCTGGGCGCTGCTGGACTACGTTCTTGAAAAGTCCGGCCCCAAACCATTGCTGGTTGAATGGGACACCGATGTCCCTGACTGGCCCGTATTGCGGGCTGAAGCTGACCGCGCGCAGGCAGCACTGGATCGAGTACCGGCATGACCGTTTCTCAGACAGCTTTTCACGCTGCGCTGCTGGACCCGTCTGCAGCCATCCCAGAGGGGCTTCTGGACGCTGCCGCACACCCCGCTGGGCGCCGGTTCAACGTATATCGGAACAACGTGGCGGCTTCGCTCACAGAAGCGATGCATCAGGCCTTTCCTGTTATTGCGAAACTGCTTGGGGCGCAAAACATGGATGGCTTGTCCGGAATCTATCTGCGCCAGCATCCGCCCTCATCACCCCTGATGATGTTCTATGGCGAGGCGTTCCCGGACTTTCTGGCCGGAATAGAGCAGCTTTCACATCTTGGCTACCTACCTGATGTCGCACGGCTAGAGCTGGCCTTGCGTCGCGCCTACCACGCTGCGGATAGCCAGGCTGCCCCGGCGGATGCGCTGGCGCTTCCACCCGAGGATATCATGAACGCGCGCTTGGAATTTGCCCCGTCGATGCAGGTTCTGCGCTCTGACTGGCCAATTTATTCCATCTGGCGTTTCAACTCCGAAGAAGGCGCACCAAAACCCGAACCCGGTGCCCAGGACGTTCTGATTACACGGCCCGAATATGACCCGCTTCCACAGCTACTGCCAGCCGGTGGTGCGCAATGGATTGCGGGCCTTCAGGCCGGAAAAACCATTGGTGTCGCGTTTGAAGAAACAGCGGCACAATCCCCCGAGTTTGACCTTGGGGCCACTCTGGCGCTTCTTTTACAAGGCGGCGCAATAACTTCTGTGATTATCGAAAGGCTGGCAAAATGACTGCCCTGATCTCATTACACAACAACACTCTGGGACGACTGGAGTTGACCTCTGACTGGTTGACACCAACGTTGGCCCGGGTGGTCTTTGCGGCAACAATGCTGGTGTATTACTGGAACTCCGCAATGACGAAACTGGGCAACGGTTTCTTTGGCTTCCTGTTCCCATCCGACGGCGCCTATGTACAGATCTTCCCCAAGGCGATGGAAGCGGTCAGCTATGACAGCTCGCAATTGGGTCTTATTCACTGGGCGATCGCCCTGGCAGGCACCTGGGCTGAATTCCTGCTGCCAGCAATGATCGTTGTCGGTCTGCTGTCGCGCTTTGCGGCACTTGGTATGATCGCATTTGTCTGGGTGCAGACCATTGTGGACGTCACCGGCCACGGTGCTGCGCTGGGTAGCTACTTCAGCAATGCGACGACCTTGCTGGACGATCGTACAATCTGGTCGTTCCTGTTTCTGGTGATCGTCATCAACGGTGCCGGTCCGCTTTCACTGGACCGTATCCTAAAGATCAAGTGATCTAAAAATGCGCCTTGGGCTGGTCCGGTTTACCCGCGGCTAGCCCAAGGAGGCCCGCCACGGCCGCGAACGCAACCGGGAACATGGTAAACACGTTAAAGCCAAACGCGTAGTACATCCCGGCTGCTGAAATCAGTAACAACACGCCTCCAAACAGTGCCCGTGCATGGGCCATCGCACCACCGGCAATTGCCAGCAACGGCGCGATGATCGAAGCGATCTGTATGACCTGCGCGTTGTCGACCTGCTCGGCAAAACCCTCGATCTCTCCGTACCGGTCGATCAGTTCGACGTATCCATAGCCGAAAAAGCCAACGATCATACCGATCAGACCGGCGATGACGCCCAAAATCATAGCTGCGTTGCGCATTCATTACCCTCTTACTTGCGACAATTCACATAATTACCCGTTTACTCGACGCCAAGACCTGCCCGTGTCTGCGGCGACCATCCCAGGAAAAGCTCTCCGTCACGCTCAATCAAAGGGCGCTTCATCAGGGTTGGATGATCTGCCAGCAGCTCTAGCGGCGGCCGCGCGCGCTGAGCATCGTCCAATCCGCGCCATGTTGTTGAGCGTGTGTTGAGCAAAGCCTCGCCGAAACGATCCAGCGCCTGTTGCAACACATTCTCAGGCACACCGTCGCTGCGAACGTCGAAGAACTTGACATCTGTAAGTGTTTTCAATGCTTTACGGCAGGTATCACAGGTTTTCAGGCCAAAAAGGCGCATATCTTGGGTCTTCCTTTTTTTGATTGAATTTTCAGCATTTTTCTACGCGCACGTCGGTAATTCTTGATTTTTTACTTTACCGTGCAATGTTGAAAAAGACGAAATACGCATTTCGGGCTGTATCGCATGTGCGGCACGGCTATGATTTGCGGCGACGTCAATCACTGCCCCCACCAATTTTGTGGGACAACGTGCAAGTAGAAGGAGACACGGGAAATGCCAACTGGCACCGTGAAATGGTTTAATA
This sequence comes from Ruegeria sp. YTSA135, assembly GCF_059610165.1. Lineage (NCBI taxonomy): Bacteria > Pseudomonadati > Pseudomonadota > Alphaproteobacteria > Rhodobacterales > Roseobacteraceae > Ruegeria > Ruegeria sp. YTSA135. Next base: position 450,501 of record NZ_JBXWNC010000001.1, read on the forward strand.
CCACTAAAGGCTACGGCTTTATTGCGCCTGATGAAGGCGGCAAGGACGTATTTGTTCACATCTCGGCCGTTGAACGGTCTGGGCTGACTGGGCTGGCTGACAATCAGAAAGTCTCGTACGAGTTACAAGACGGACGTGACGGTCGCCAAATGGCAGCTGATTTGAAGCCGTTGTAAAACAGCCCCGCATAGAGCGGGCGGTCAAAATAGGCCAACGGCCAATTGACGGCCGTTGACCGCTTCCCAAAAGGTCAAAGCGCCTTACCCTCGTGCCGGGTCTTCAGCGGCATGAGTGTACCAGTCGTGACCCATCGCGACGATACATGAGTTACGGTGGCATAGGTCATAAACATCGTCCAATCCCCTGATTTGCTCGTCCAAACCTCCATCACTTGCTCGGGGCTGCGGACGCCGGTTGCTGTGCGTTTTGCGCGGAATTGGCGGGTCAGTTTTTCGTGCATACGAGAAGTTGGCTCATAAATCACCTCGGCAATCGGGGATTTTGCATATGCTGCCGGTACCAACGTCAGGCACAGGCAGACCATACTTATCGCAGCAGTTCGGATCATACCTCGTTTGTAACGGTTTTACGCCGATTTGTATAGACAAACGATATGCGAAATTAAGCCTTTCGAATAACCGCCTCGAACTCACGCCATTCCCGCGCAGTCATTCTGGAATTTTCCTGTGTCACCGCCTCACCCGCCAGCATCCTGCGCAGGCAGTCGACCATTTGCGCTGAAAGATTGACCGCGCCCAGACGGTAATCTTCAAACGCTTTGTAGGCGAAGGGCACCCAGTCGGCGACGATCTTGCACATAGTCTCGGCGTAGACGCGGATTTCGTATTGGGCGTGCGGGTCGGCCCGCAGACGCAGGAAGTGGAACAGATTGTGCAGGTCAACCTTCCAGTACCACTGTGTGTAGATATTGGCGGGCAGGTTCATCCGTGCCAGTTCACGTGCCAGCCCCTGTTGGCCATCCTGGCTGATCATTGCTTCGTAATTATCATAGCAGCGCGCGCTATCCGCCTTGAGGATATCCAGAACTCGTACCGCCTCTTCACCTTCCAAAGCAGAGCCGCGGCCCTGATTGTTGACTTCGGATTGTGCTGCCACGTGATCGGGTGCCGGAATATAAAACTCACGATCCAAAATCGAGTAGCGCGCAGAGTATTCGTTCACATTCGCCGTACGATGGCGAATCCATTGCCGGGCAACAAATACGGGCAATTTGACATGTAGCTTGACCTCACACATCTCGAACGGGGTCGAATGCCAATGACGCATCAGATAGCGGATCAAGCCTTCGTCATTCTGAACGGATTTGGTGCCCTTGCCGTATGATACCCGTGCCGCCTGACAGATCGCGGCGTCATCACCCATATAGTCAATTACACGCACAAATCCGTGGTCCAGCACCTGATGCGCTGTATACAGGTGCTCTTCCATACCCGCAGCCACAACGCGGCGTGTGGGATGCGATTGCGCCCGTTGCGCTTCGATCTCGGCCAGTTGGTCAGAGGACAGCGGCATGAAATTTCCTTTCCAGCAATGAGTCGTGTACCACTATATATCGGCAATACTTCGACCGGAACCGCGATATGTGCGCTCATTTTCTGTTACGCAAAAATGTGTCCCTGCTGCCCCTCGACACCCTTAGTCCGCGCGCTAAGGTGCCCTGTATTACCTGAACAGAAAGGAAGCCACTATGGGGTTGACATATCTTCACACCATGGTCCGCGTGAAGGATCTGGAGAAGTCGATGGCGTTCTACGAACTCCTGGGTCTGAAGGAAACGCGCCGCTATGACAGTGAACAAGGGCGATTCTCGCTGATCTTCATGGCACCTCCGGGGCAAGAGGACCGGCCGATCGAGCTTACGTACAACTGGGATGGGGACGACGCGTTGCCCAGCGACAGCCGTCACTTCGGACATCTCGCCTATGGCGTCGACAATATCTACGAGACCTGCCAGCACCTTCAGGACAACGGTGTGGTTATCAATCGCCCGCCGCGGGACGGCCGCATGGCCTTTGTTCGCTCACCCGACAATATTTCGGTCGAACTGCTGCAAAACGGGGATGCGCTAGAGCCCGCAGAGCCTTGGGCCAGCATGGAAAGCACCGGCCACTGGTGAATCGGTGGCTGACAGCAATGGGGTTGGCTGCGTTGGCCAACCCGCTTCGGGCTGAAACCTGCCGCCTTGCCCTGGCCTTGGCCATGGATATCTCTACCTCGGTAGATGCGACAGAGGACGCATTGCAACGACAGGGGTTGGCAGCCGCTCTGGTCGCCCCAGAGGTAACGCAGGCGTTTTTTTCTTCCCCCATGCCCGTAGCCTTGGCCGTGTATGAATGGAGCGGGCGCACAAACCAGCGCATTATCCTGAACTGGACAATGATCAGCACTCAGGCCGATCTGTTGGCGGCTGCGGCGACAGTGCAGCAATCGGTTCGGTCTGACAGTGGATCGGCCACGGCAATGGGGTATGCTCTGGCTTTTGGCGCCACACTGATGCAGCAAGCGCCCCCCTGCCTGTTCCAGACCATTGATCTATCCGGCGACGGGTCAAACAATGACGGATACGGGCCGGCTTCGGCCTATCGGCATTTCCCTTTCGAGAACACAGTGGTCAACGGGCTGGTCATCAACGCCGCCGATTTTGAAGGTGAGTTGTACCTGATCCCGTTTTTCGAAAACAACGTTCTGTACGGCCCGGGTGCCTTTCTTGAAATTGCGCAAGGGTTTGAGGATTTTGAACGTGCCATGCGACGCAAACTGGAGCGCGAATTAACCAGCTTGCAGATCGGCGCATTGCAGGAGTTGGCGCCAAAATGATGCGGGTCTTGGCGGCATTCCTAAGTGTGATTGCCGGGTCAGCCGCTGCGGAATGCCGTCAAGCTTTGGCGTTGGGGCTGGATGTATCCGGATCCGTGGACAATGCTGAGTACCGCCTGCAAGTGGACGGACTGGCAGCCGCATTGCAACGGCCAGAAGTCACTCAGCTGATTCTGTCCGAAACTGCCCCGCCCGTACGCCTGGCGATTTTTGAGTGGAGCGAGCCCGGCCATCACCGTTTGCTGCTGGACTGGACAACCATTCAAGCAGAAGCAGACCTTGAACAGATCGCTTTGGTGCTGACCAACACACAGCGCAGTACCGCGCCACATGGAACTGCTGTTGGGGCAGCAATGCTTTACGGGGCCGAGCTGCTGTCACAGCAGGCAGGGTGCTGGAGGCGGACGCTGGACCTCTCTGGCGATGGCAAACACAACCTTGGCACCCACCCGCGCGACGCCAAGAAAACGCTTCGATCCTCAGGTGTAACCATCAATGGTCTTGTCATCGGCGCTGATGATCCAAGCCACGGTGACAAGCGTTATGTGCAGGTCGGAGAGCTTTCTGCCTACTATAATACCTGGGTCATTCTCGGCCCAAATGCCTTTGTCGAGGTCGCATTGGGGTTCGATGCCTTCGAAGATGCCATGACCCGGAAACTGATGCGGGAACTCAAAGGATTAGTCTTGTCCGACGCACGCCCCTGATCAGTAGATGTACCGGATTTGATCGGTCCAGTAGCGTTCCACCCTGCGCAGAGATGTTGTGATGTCGTCGATACCTTCCAGCCCCAAGACCCCACGGGTCTGCAACCCTTCGGCGTGGCGTGCAAACAGGTCAGATACGATATCGCGGATTTCCCGGCCGCGCGGTGTCAAGCGAACCCGGACCGAGCGCCTGTCGATTTCGCAACGTTGATGGTGCATATAGCCCATCTCGACCAGTTTCTTGAGGTTGTAGCTAACATTGCTGCCTTGGTAATACCCTCGGCTTTTCAGTTCGCCCGCCGTTACCTCATGATCGCCGATATTAAATAGCAAAAGGGCCTGAACCGCGTTGATCTCTAGTATGCCGACACGCTCAAACTCATCCTTGATGACGTCTAAAAGCAAACGGTGCAGCCGCTCAACCAAGGCAAGCGCCTCAAGATAGCTGGTCATGAAACCATTGATTGCCGGCGCGGAGACCTGCATTTCCATACTCATCCGACCCTCCGATTCAGTCGCGCTGTTTCAGGCAGCATGAAACGAATTCCCCAAGAATCGGTTAAACTGGAATTTCTTTTATTTTTGAAAAGTTTGAGCGATATCCGCAATCAGGTCCGCATAGGCCTTGGGTGAAGGAACCTGCCCTGTGACCCATTGATACAGGTCCTGATCGTTTTCATGAAGCAGTGCGTCGTACAAATCCAGACCGGCCGCGTCCATCGCCGCCAGATTGCGCTTGGCATAGGCAGAAAGGATCAGGTCCATCTCTTTGATCCCGCGGCGCATCGAACGCATCTGCATGCGCTTGATCATGACGTCCCGTGTTTCGGTCACTTTCCTTGCTCCAGCATCAAGCGAAGTTTTTTCTCAAGCCGGGCTGTTCGTTCAGCGCAAGCCCGCATCTCGCCGCGGATCGCACGCAGCTCTGCCACCGCACTTCCCAGTTCAAGATTTGTTTCACCGTCTTCGATTGGGGCTTCCATGCCCTCGCCCTCACCAGTCAGCAGCCACATGATCGACACGTTGACCATCCCGGCAATCATTGACAGGCGGTTCGCGCGCGGTTCGGACAAATCGTTTTCCCAGGCCGCAATCGTCGCTTTTTTGACCCCAAGACGCCGCGCCAATTGAGATTGTGTCATACCCGCCGCTTCGCGCGCACCCGCCAGCCGGTCGCCCAATGTTGCCGCTTCTGGTCCAAACCAATCATTTTCGTCATTCATCGGGGTCTCCAATCCAGTATTTCATATCGCTTGATCGTCATTCTGGCGCACCCTATGACAGTCAGGTTGAACATACAAACCGAGGCCTTCCATGAGTTTCCTGTCTGCGACACTGTCACGCGTAAAACCATCCCCCACGATGGCGATAACGGCCAAGGCCGCCGAATTAAAAGCAGCAGGGCGCGACATCATCGGCCTGAGCGCAGGTGAGCCTGATTTTGACACGCCGCAAAACATCAAGGACGCAGCCGTTGCAGCCATCGCAGCGGGAAAAACCAAATACACCGCTCCTGATGGCATACCTGAGTTGAAACAAGCCGTCTGCGCCAAGATGAAGCGTGATCACGGATTGGATTACACGCCAGCACAAGTCTCGATCGGGTCTGGTGGCAAACAGACGCTGTATAACGCGCTTATGGCTTCGATGAACGAAGGTGACGAGGTCATCATTCCCGCCCCCTACTGGGTCAGCTACCCGGATATGGTCCTGCTGGCCGGGGGCACACCGGTCATTGTTGAAACGGCGCTGGAAAACAGATTCAAACTGACCGCCGAACAGCTTGAGGCCGCGATCACGCCAAAGACCAAGTGGTTCATCTTCAACTCTCCGTCAAACCCAACCGGTGCCGGCTACAGCCGCGATGAATTGAAGGCGCTGACCGATGTGCTGAAGCGCCACCCGCATGTCTGGATCATGTCCGACGATATGTATGAACACCTGGCCTATGACGGGTTCGAATTCTGCACTCCGGCAGAGGTCGAACCAAGCCTTTATGACCGGACGCTGACCTGCAACGGTGTGTCGAAAGCCTATGCCATGACCGGCTGGCGCATCGGCTATGCGGCTGGCCCGGTCGAGATCATCGCTGCGATGCGCAAGGTTCAGTCGCAGTCAACGTCAAACCCCTGCTCGATCAGTCAATGGGCCGCAATCGAGGCGCTGAACGGTACACAGTCTTTCCTGGCCCCGAATAATGAAACGTTCAAACGTCGTCGCGATCTTGTGGTTGGCATGTTGAACAAGATCGAAGGTATCACCTGCCCGACACCTGAGGGTGCGTTCTATGTCTACCCGTCCATCGCCGGGCTGATCGGCAAAACGACCCCGGCGGGCACGTTGATCGACACGGACGAAGCGTTCGTCACTGCCCTGCTGGAAGAGGCGGACGTTGCCGTTGTATTCGGTGCGGCCTTTGGCCTGTCACCGAATTTCCGGGTCAGCTATGCAACGTCGGACGAGGCTCTGACCGAGGCCTGCACCCGCATCCAGCGCTTCTGCGCATCGCTAACCTGATCCGGAGACATTGATGACCGCTGAACTGCCCGAATACTACTTTCGAATCCGCGAGAATGGCGCGGCCGTTTTCAGGATCGACACTGAAAACCGCCAGCGACGGATCGAGATGGATCAGATCGCGGTCATCAATATCCGCAATGGCGAGGTTAAGCCGCAGGGCCAGCGCACCCTCAGCGAAGCCGATCAGGCCGAAATCGCACGTTGGATGGAGGAGAGAAAAGCTCTGCTTGCGCAGCGTGATATTGACGATATTCACCGCGCGGTCGACTATTTGAACCTGACCACGCAATGGGCACAATCAAAGGCCACGGATCAGCAGCTTGAGGATGTCACCGACCGATTGCTGCTGGCGATGCACGATCTGCGTTCGGTTCTGGTGCGCAAAAAGGCAGACCGTTTGAGCAAGGGCTAAGCAAAAGTCACACTGCGGGCAAGGCTATCGTTCGAACTGATCGAAGCCAGAACCGCGCCATCAGCAGAACGGCAGCACAGGCGAGGCCAAGGACTAGGCCCAGCCACACGCCGATTCCGTTCATACCCCGAACGAAGCCGAAATAGTAAGACGCGGGAATCCCCACAACCCAATAGCTGAGCCCCGCCATCACCATCGGAATCTTGGCGTCCTGCAAGCCGCGCAGCAGGCCCAGCGCTATTACCTGCGCTCCATCCACCAACTGGAACAGCGCGGCCATCGCCAACAAGCCAGTACCAATAGCCAGAATCTGGGGCCGCAGCGGGTCGTCAGGCTCCATAAACAATGAAATCAACGGCTCGGCGCAGGTCAGGAACAGGATAACCGTCAGCACGGACATAACCAAGGACATCCCAGTCACTGCAATCGCACCCTTTTCCAGATGTGGACGATCTCGCCGGCCCAGAGCGTTCCCGGCCCGGATCGTTGCCGCATTGGACAGGCCCAGATGAACCATGAATGTGGCCGAGGCGAGGTTCAGTGCAATCCCATGCGCGGCAAGCGGCACCTGCCCAAGCCAGCCCATCATGATGGCCGACATCGCAAACAAGCTGACCTCAGCAAGCGTGGTCAGGCCAATCGGCACACCAAGACGCAGAACGCTTACAAACATCTCCCAATCCGGACGCCAGAAACGCTGGAACAGGTTGTGCTCGGGCAAAACGCGCACAGCGTAGATCACAACAAAGATCAGGGACACAATCTGCGTCAAAACCGAAGCGATTGCCGCCCCCATGACCCCCAGTTCCGGCGCGCCCCAGTTGCCGAAGATCAGCGCATAGTTCGTAACCGCATTGACCACAGCAGCGGTAACGGTGATCCATAAAACGATCTGGGTGCGTTCCAACGCGGCCAGATAGGACTTCAACACCATCACAATCAGCGCGGGAAACAGCCCCCAGCCCGCAATCCGCAGGTATTTCGACGCGGTTTCAGCAACTTCCGGTTCCTGTTTCAACGCAATCAGGATTGGGTATGACCACAATAAAAGGGGTATCATCAGGGCCGCATAGATCAACGACAACCACAACCCCATACGGGTCGAGCGTCGGATGCTGGTCTCATCCTCTTCGGCCGCTGCGGTTGCGACCATGGGCATCACGGCCCACCCAAATCCGGCTCCAAACAGGAAGAGCACGAAGAAATAGCTGCTGGCCAGCGTCACGGCGGCCAGCGCCTCGACCCCATACCAACCCAGCATGATCGTATCGGTCAGGCCAATTGCGAACTGCGCCAGGTGTCCACCGATCAGCGGCAGACCCAAAACGGCTATGGCCCGGAAATGTCCGCGATATGTCATGACCTTGTTCATTGGCTCAGCCTTATGCCCGGCCAATGGCCGGGACAAGAGGCGATCAATGAAATTTCAAGACCAGCCTATTCTCGCAATGAGGTGGCGCAGTTTGTTAACGCGCATCGGGATGGAGGGAGTTTCCCAGAATATGTTCGGACCGATGGATGACGTGATGTGCCTGTCCCACGATCAGCGGATCAGGTTGCCCGACGATATCGTGATCCTTGTCAGGATAGTCAAGCGTCGACAGAAAATGGCGCATCGTGTTCAGACGGGCGCGCTTTTTGTCATTTGATTTAACGATTGTCCAGGGCGCATCGGCGGTGTCGGTGTAGAAGAACATCGCCTCTTTCGCCTCGGTATAGTCGTCCCATTTATTAAGGCTGGCCTTGTCGATCGGTGACAGTTTCCACTGTTTCAGTGGGTCGGTCTCACGGCTTTTGAAGCGTCTCTGCTGTTCCGACCGTGTGACCGAGAACCAATATTTGTACAGCTGAAGCCCGGATCGCACCAACATCCGCTCCAATTCAGGCGTTTGCCGCATAAACTCCAGATATTCGTTTGGAGAGCAAAAGCCCATCACGCGCTCAACACCTGCGCGATTATACCAAGAGCGGTCGTAAAAGACCATTTCACCGACGGTGGGGAGTTCTTGAATATAGCGCTGATAGTACCACTGCCCCTTCTCCTCCCACGTAGGTTTATTTAGCGCCACGACACGCGCCTGACGGGGGTTCAGGTGCTCCATGAACCGTTTGATCGTGCCGCCCTTGCCTGCGGCATCGCGACCTTCGAACAACAGAACAAATCGCTGCCCCGTCTCTTGTGCCCAAAGCTGCACCTTAAGCAGCTCGGCCTGCAATTGGGCTTTCTGCGCCTCATAGCTGCTGCGTGCCATCTTGCGGCCATAAGGGTATTTGCCGCTTTCGAATGCCTGCCGAATACGCTCGGGGCTGGGCTGCGATGGCTCAGGTGTGGGTTCGGGGTTAATTTCGACAGACAGGTCTGCATGTTCGATTGGTGTCGCGGCGTCCATTCAGTTCTTCCTTTTTTGCTATCCGACCGAACCCCTAGCAGAAGAAGCGATTCTGCGCTTTGACGCGGGTCAAGTTGACAATTGCTTCTACACAGTGAGGCTACCTGCGGGAGATCACAGCATGGATGCAAAACTCATCGACCTGAACGGCCGGTCCTTCTATCTGCGCAGTTGGGGAAAACCCGACTCGCCGCCCCTGCTGATGCTGCATGGCTTTCCCGAATACGGCGAGGCGTGGAGCGATCTGGCCCCGTATCTGTGCGACCGGTTTCATTGCCTTGCCCCGGATCAACGCGGCTATGGGCAAAGCTGCTGTCCGGAAGGTACCGAGAACTACACGCTGTCAAAGCTTGTTTCTGACATGGCAACTCTGGCCCAGCGCTTTAAGACACCACTTACCGTTCTTGGTCACGACTGGGGTGCATCGGTTGCCTATGGGCTGGCCATGTTCCGACCCGATCTGGTCAGCCACCTAATCATCGCCAACGGTGTCCATCCGGCACCGTTTCAGCGGGCTATGGCTGCCGGAGGGGCACAATCCAAGGCGTCGCAATACATCAACGCGTTTCGCAAACCGGATGCGGCGGCGCAGTTCTCGGCGGATAACTTCGCCCAGCTTGAGGTTTTCTTTCGTCACGGCGTGGGCGTCGATTGGCTATCAGAGTCTCGGATGCGCGCGTACCGCACCGAATGGGCCCGGCCAGGCCGGCTTGAGGCAATGTTGAACTGGTACCGCGCATCCCCTCTGGTCGTCGCGAAACCCGGATCGCCGCGCACTGACCTGCCCAACCTGCCGGCAGAGCGCCTTATGGTGCGCTGTCCGCACCTGCTACTATGGGGGCCGAAGGACAAAGCCCTTTTACCAGAGGCAACCGCCGGGCTTGAGGTCTTCGCCCCCGACCTGACCCGAATCGACATCCCCGACACCGACCACTGGCTACATCATCAGCGGCCCGGGGCTGTCGCGCAGGCTATTCTGGGCTGGATGGCGACAGCCTAGCGGTGCCCCCAATCCGCGGGATCGTCCGAGTTGTTGGGCGACAAGCCCAGAATGTCGCCTTTGGTCGAGCATCCCAATCCAAGAACCGTGCGGTTTGCATAAGAAAAATAGGCGCAGACCTGATTGATCTCGAGGATTTCGCCGTCATCCCAGCCAGCGTCCCGCAGGGCTTGGATATCTGCGTGAACCATACCTGCCGGTGTTTCGTTCAGTTTTCGCGCATAGTGCATCGCGGCGATCTGCGCCCCATCCAACGGCGCAGTTTCCGGCGTCTGGGCCTCAATCGCTGCACGGATGGCATTGCCCCGGTCCGTATCCGCCAACAACCGTTGCAAGCCGCTGAAATGATGCTCAACGCAATATGTGCATTGGTTCAGGGAACTGACCCAAACACCCAACGCCTCAAGAAACCACTTCGGGACCTTGTTGGCTGAATGGTGCAGCACGTTTTTGTACAGTGCCATATGCCCTTCCATCGAATGCGGGCGCAGGGAATGCGCCATCATGATGTTGTCCACGTTGTTGTCTGGCCCCGTGACCCGCTCATATAGCTTCCTCAGCTTGCCCGTCGCGTCCTGAAACGGAATGGTCTTGATCCAGCTCATCGCCTGCTCCTTCAATTGCAAGGGGCAGATGACCGCGCTGAAACGGGAATTGCAAGCCATCCAATGCGCTTTGTTTCACACAACACCTCGGGCCCCTCTTCCCCCGGACCACATCACCTGCCATAATGGGAGACAACCTAAAAACAAGAGCAGCACCATGCCCGACGATCTGTTGACGCCCAGCGCGACCTCTACCTACGACGCCTCTTCTATCGAGGTGCTCGAAGGTCTTGAACCGGTTCGCAAACGCCCCGGCATGTATATCGGTGGCACGGATGAACGCGCCTTGCACCACATGGTCGCGGAAATTCTCGACAACTCGATGGACGAAGCGGTCGCCGGTCACGCCAACCGGATCGAGGTTGAGTTGCACGCCGATTACGCCCTGACGGTGCGTGACAACGGGCGCGGTATCCCGATCGACCCGCATCCGAAGTTTCCCGACAAATCCGCGTTGGAGGTGATCCTCTGCACTCTCCATGCAGGCGGCAAGTTCTCGGGCAAGGCCTACCAGACCTCGGGCGGTCTGCACGGTGTGGGCGCATCGGTCGTGAACGCGCTATCGGATTCGATGGTTGTGCAAGTGGCACGGGACAAAACGCTGTTCGAACAACGCTTTTCGCGCGGTATCCCACTTGGCCCAGTGGAAAAGGTCGGCGCGGCCCCGAACCGGCGCGGTACCACTGTCACTTTCCACGCGGATGAGGACATCTTTGGCCACCACCGGTTCAAGCCCGCGCGGCTGTTCAAATCCATCCGTTCAAAGGCCTACCTGTTCTCGGGTGTTGAAATCCGCTGGAAATCCGCCATCGACGACGGCGAAACCCCGACCGAGGCAAGTTTTCACTTCCCCGGCGGTCTGTCCGACTACCTCAAGGAAACGATGAACGGCTCGTCCACTTATGCCGAGCAGCCCTTTGCCGGCACCGTGGACTTTCAGGAAAAGTTCAGAACCCCCGGCAAGGTTGAATGGGCGATCAACTGGACGCCTTCGCGCGACGGGTTCATTCAGTCCTACTGTAACACCGTCCCCACGCCCGAAGGCGGCACCCACGTGGCCGGATTCTGGGCGGCGGTTCTCAAGGGGATCAAGGCCTACGGAGAGCTGATCAACAACAAAAAGGCCGCGCAGATCACCCGTGATGACCTGATCACCGGCGGCTGTGCGTTGGTGTCGTGCTTTATCAGCGAGCCTGAATTCGTGGGCCAGACCAAGGACCGCCTTGCAACGGTCGAAGCACAGCGGCTGGTCGAAAACTCAGTCCGCGACCATTTCGACAATTGGCTGGCAGCGGACACGAAATCCGCCGGGGCGATCCTCGACTTCCTGATCCTGCGATCCGAGGAACGGTTGCGCCGCCGTCAGGAAAAGGAAACCGCCCGTAAATCTGCCACCAAGAAACTGCGCCTGCCCGGTAAGTTGGTGGATTGCTCCAGTTCGACCCGCGACGGCACCGAACTGTTCATTGTCGAGGGCGACTCGGCGGGTGGTTCCGCTAAGATGGGCCGGGACCGCAAGACACAGGCGCTGTTGCCGCTGCGCGGCAAGATCCTGAACGTATTGGGCGCGGCCTCTTCCAAGTTGGGCACCAATGCCGAGATCAACGACCTGACCCAAGCGCTGGGCGTGGGGCTTGGCACCAAGTTCAACGTCGACGATCTGCGCTATGACAAGATCATCATCATGACTGACGCGGATGTGGACGGGGCGCATATCGCCTCGCTGCTGATGACGTTCTTCTTCACCCAGATGCGACCGATGATCGACGCGGGCCACCTGTATCTGGCCTGCCCGCCTTTGTATCGCCTGACCCAAGGCGCCAAGCGCGTCTATTGTCTGGACGAGGCCGAGCGGGATGAATGGCTTGAGAAAGGACTGGGCGGCAAAGGCAAGATCGACGTCTCACGCTTCAAGGGTCTGGGCGAAATGGACGCCAAGGACCTGAAAGAGACCACGATGGACCCGGCGTCGCGCAAACTGATCCGCGTCACCATAGACGAGGACGAACCCGGCGAAACCGGCGATCTGGTTGAGCGCCTGATGGGCAAAAAACCCGAACTGCGGTTCCAGTACATTCAGGAGAACGCGCGGTTTGTGGAGGAGTTGGATGTTTGAGTAAAGCTGCAGGCTTTTCCAAGCAAACTCCAACACTGCATGGCGTTCAATCTGCTCAATTGACTGCTGTCTCGAAAATTCGAGAGCAAATTCTCTCGTATTTTCGAGATACTCACATTGTGTCGCCAGCCGTAGGCACACTGTATCGGTTGATGACGTTTGCTAGCGAAAGAAGTCAAAGCATATCTTTTTTGACCAGTTGGGGGTACATCTGGGATGCCGAAATACTTCTACGCCCTTTCACAGAAACCTGCTCCAAGATTTGGTTTATTTGTTACACCCCAACCGCTGAACAGCCGGAATTGGTCGAAGAGTTTTGGACGGACCTTGAACACGTTCACGCACATCAACAAAGACATAAGGCTCAATTTGCTCAGAGTTTAGCGAACGAACACGGGATGCATCTCGATCAGCGTATTTTTGAAGCCCTCCGCGATGACACAATTTTCGAGTTTGGTGGCCAGAACAAGCAAAAACGAAAACAATTAAAGCAAAAAAGTCATTTTCCGAAATTATTGATTTCTTAGATAAGCGCAGCTTTGAAGGTTCCCCGACAATAGGTTTTCGCGCCTTGGCCCACATGTACGGACTTCAAAGTCATTTGGTACATGGCGACAACAAAGCACTCGATTTAATGCTTGATGAACAACTGCGCGACCCGTCAGAAACAAAACTGAAACAGGATGCACAAGTCTGTCGGATAATGTCAGATCAACTACATTTTTGGATGTTTTGCCAAATGGCTCTATCAAAGCACTTCGGCAGGGAGATAAAGTTCTCGGAATTCCAACCTTTACTGGATGGCTTTGAAAGCGAAGCCAAAGTCTTTAGGCAAGCATTCTCCGATTCACAGGAGCAATTCTATTCAAGTTATGAATAGAAAGACTTCAAACTACAGGAGAAAACTGCGCCCGCCCATGGGAACGGGTCGGGCGCTTGCTTGACGCTTTACATCAAGCATTGGCCGGATAGCGCGAGACCGCCTCACCGGCCACCCTCCAACACCCCCCCTTACCTAACCCGTTGATCCCGTTCACAGTTACCCTCAACCCGTCATCCAAGAACGACATTTGAGGTTCTCGAGCGTCCACGACCCAATTTGAACACGAACAGATTTTCGAACGGGAGGACGACATGAAGACACCAACTCTGGCACTGGCTTTGACCCTGCTGGCCGCGCAAGCGCCCGCGCAGCAGATGCTCAGCACCGCATCCCCTATTCCGGAGGGCGCGGAATCTCGGTTCTGCTATTACGACGGCATGGCCTATTCCGAGGACGCCTTTGTTCTGATGGTCGGCGACAACACCGTCACCAGCACGGTCAGCACGGTGCAAGAGCGTCTGCTGCGCTGTCATCGCGACGATGACGGCACGTTGAAGTGGCGACCGCAAAGCACATTCTCGACCAGCAACTGACCGCCTTAGCCCGGTTTGCTTTTCAGCCAGTCCGCCGATCTACGCGGCATATGTTGGGTGACACGACCTCTCCTGCGACCTGACTAGCCAGATTAGGTGCACGTTCGGCACGGCCACCTTACACGGCTAAACCGCCAAGCCGATCAGCGCCACACCAATGGCCATCAGGATCGCAGCGCCCAGACGCCGTATCCAGTTGCCCTCGTTCAGAAAGATGAAGCCGATCAGGGCCGCAAATATAACCGAGGTTTCCCGAAGCGCAGATACAGCACCCAGCGGCGCGAAGTTCTTGGCATAGAGCACCAGCCCATACGCCGCCATTGACACCAAACCGCCCAACAGGCCAACCACCCAGACTTTCAGGGGAAGGTTTGCAAGTGCTTTGCGCCTGCGGATACCTACGAAACCGGCAATAAACAGGTGCAGAAACGCCCCCCACGCCCAATAGCTGAGCGTATTCCCCGACAGCCGCACGCCGATCCCGTCAAACACGGAATAGATCGAAATACACACTCCAGTCCCCAGCGCGAACAAAAGGGCCGAGCGTCCAACACCTGATCGAAGCGCATTCCAGTTGCTAAGCTGAATCCCTACCGCGATGAGTGCAATTCCGAGCCACGCTTGCAGCGGCAGCACCTCGCCCACCAACGCCATTGCCCAAAGCGACACCAGTGCCGGCACGATCCCCCTGGCAATGGGGTAAACGACACTCAGGTCGCCATGCTGATAGGCTTGGCCCAGCATGTAGTAGTACCCGAAATGGACAACGGTCGAGATCAGGATGTAAGGGACGCTTTCTGCACTCGGCAACGGCAGCGCCAAAACCATCGCACCCCCGGCGATGACGTGACCCAGCGCCACCAGCCCCAATGTCGTCGTCCGGTCGGCTGCGGATTTCACGATTGCGTTCCACACAGCATGCAACAGAGCTGCCGCCAGGACTATGGCGATGACAAACGGGGTCACATGTGAACCTTTCGCGCAAAACCGGCCCGCAAGACGGACCGGTTTTTTAGTGGCACACTGGTGAAAAGATCACAACGCGGCTTTGAACAATGCGGTCAGGTTCTCTTCGGTCAACTCAATCGGGTTTCCGCCACAGGACGGGTCGATAATCGCGCCCTTGACCAGTTCGGGGATCGAAGCCTCGGTCACGCCCAGATCGGACAGCTTGCGCGGAATGCCCAGAGCATCGTTAAAGTCCTGCACAAACGCCCGGAAGCCGTCGAACCCGCCGTCAATGCCAAGATAGGCCGCTGCAGCGCCAAACCGGTCGGCGATGGCGGGTGCGTTGAACTCCAGCACGGCGGGCATGCAAACCGCGTTAGTGGTGCCGTGGTGGGTGTTGAAGACTGCGCCAATCGGATGGCTCATGGCGTGGATCGCACCAAGACCTTTCTGGAAGGCGGTGGCGCCCATGGCAGCCGCGCTCATCATCTGGGCGCGGGCTTCGATGTCGGTGCCATCGGCATAGGCGCGCGGCAGATATTCCTTGACCAGCCGCATACCTTCCAGCGCGATGCCCTGGCTCATCGGGTGGTAGTGCGGGCTGGAATAAGCCTCAACGCAGTGCGCAAAGGCATCCAGGCCGGTCCCGGCGGTGATGAATTTCGGCATGCCCACAGTAAGTTCGGGGTCGCAGATCACCACGGTCGGCAGAACCTTGGGGTGAAAGATGATCTTCTTGGCGTGAGTTTCGGAATTGGTGATGACGCTGGCGCGGCCCACCTCAGACCCCGTCCCGGCGGTTGTGGGCACGGCGATGATTGGCGCGATGGCGTCGGCATCGGCACGCGTCCACCAATCGCCGATATCCTCGAAGTCCCAGACGGGCCGTGTTTGACCGGCCATGAAGGCCACCATCTTGCCCAGATCCAGACCCGAGCCGCCGCCAAAGGCGATCACACCGTCATGGCCGCCCGCGTTGTAAGCCGCAACCCCGGCAGCGAGGTTCTGTTCATTGGGGTTCGGGTCCACTTCGCTGAACAGGCCATTGCCCAGACCGGCAGCCTCCATGATATCCAGCGTGGCTGCGGTGATTGGCAGATCGGCCAGCCCCTTGTCGGTGACCAGCAGGGGCTTTTTCATGCCAGCGGTTGCGCAGGCCTCGGGCAATTCCTTGATCCGGCCAGCGCCGAACTTGATCGCGGTCGGGTAGGACCAGTTTCCAACAAGGCTCATGATGTCACCTTTTTCAGATGGTAGGATTTGGGACGGGTCAGGTTGTGATAGCCGATCACGGACAACCCACCACCGCGCCCGGTGTTCTTGCACCCTGTCCAGCACAGTCCCGGATCAAGGTAATCCGCGCGGTTCATGAACACTGTGCCAGTCTCAACAGCGTCGCCCACCTGCGCGGCGCGGTCCACATCGCGCGTCCAGAGCGAGGCGGTCAGCCCGAACTCGCTGTCATTCATCAGCGCAATCGCCTCCTCATCCGAGGATACTTTCATGATGCCGACAACCGGGCCAAAGCTTTCATCCCGCATCACCCGCATGTCGTGGGTGACATTGGTCAGGATCTGAGGAGTCAGATACGCGCCGCCGTCATCTTCAGGGAAGGTGTCGATATGGGGCATGGCCCCGGCTTCAACCGCCTCGGCGATCTGGGCGCGCACCTCTTTGGCAAAACGCACATTGGCCATGGGGCCAATCGTCGTTTCAGGGTCCAGCGGATTGCCCAGCTTGTACCCCTTCACGATCTCAACCGCCTTGGCGACAAACGCGTCATAAAGGCTCTCATGAACGTAAATCCGCTCGATCCCGCAGCAGCACTGGCCCGAGTTGAACATGGCACCGTCGATCAGCGTGTCGACCGCAGCATCCAGATCGGCATCCTCCATGACATAGCCGGGGTCCTTGCCACCCAGTTCGGTACCCACGCCGGTAAATGTTCCCGCCGCCGCGCGTTCCATCGCCTGACCACCGCCCACTGAACCGGTGAAATTCACAAAGTCGAACGCATTTCCCGCGATCAGATCGTTGGTCACATCATGGCTCAGAAACACGTTCTGGAACACATCCTCGGGTACGCCCGCAGAATGGAAAGCCCGCGCCATACGCTCACCTACCAGCAACGTCTGCGTCGCATGTTTCAAGATCACCGCGTTGCCCGCGATCAGCGCAGGCGCAACCGTGTTGATCGCCGTCATGTACGGATAGTTCCAAGGCGCCACCACGAAAACCACGCCATGCGGGATACGCTTAATATAGCGCTTGAAAGTCTCATCCTCACTCACCGGGATATCCGCCAGCGACTCCTGCGCGATCTGGGCCATATGGCTGGCGCGCTCGTTGAAACCGCCGAACTCACCGCCATAGCGCACCGGACGGCCCATCATATGGGCTAGTTCGAGCACGATCTCGTCATTCATCGCACCAATTGCAGCCACGCCTGCCATCACCAGGTCGATCCGCTCTTGCAGGGGCCGAGCAGCCCAACCTGCCTGCGCCGCCCTCGACCGCTGCGCTGCCTCAAGTGCCGCCGCACGCGACAGCGTTTCGCGCTCGGCAAAAACCGACCCATCGATCGGCGAGATGCATTTCAACATCTGACCCATGGTCACTCCATTCTATATTGAAACAGGTCCCCTGCTTCATCTGGCCAAAAATATCCCGGGGAGCGCGAGGGGCTGGCCCCTCGCTTCCGCCAGTTCAGGCCCGCTCAAACCCGCGGGTAACTTCCCAATCCGTCACGACACGCTCAAATTCCTCGATCTCGACCTCGGCAGCGCGTGTATAGTGATCGACAACATCATCCCCAATGGCCGCCCGCAACATGGCCGAGCCATGCAGCGCATCCCGCGCCGCACGCAAGGTGCCGGGGATAAGCCCGGTTTCGCCTTGGTAGACGTCCCCCTTGGTGGGGGGTTGCAACTCCAGTTCTTCTTCGATGCCCGCAATCCCTGCGGCCAGCATCCCGGCTATCGCCAGATAGGGGTTCATGTCCGAGCCCGGTATACGGCATTCGATGCGAACGGCCTTGGTCCCGTCACCGCACAGGCGGAACCCAGCCGTGCGGTTGTCCACCGACCAGATAATCCGTGTCGGGGCAAAGGTGCCCTTCATGAACCGTTTGTAGCTGTTGATGTAGGGCGCCATGAAATAGGTATAATCGGCAGCGTACTTCAGCAGGCCGGCCATATAGTGTTTCATCAGCGTCGACATGCCCAATTCGTCCGCCTCATCAAAAAACGCTGGCCTGCCGTCGGCCCATAGTGACTGGTGCACATGGCTGGAACTGCCAACCTTGTCATGATGCCATTTCGGCAGGAAGGTGGCCGCGTGACCATGTTGCCAGGCGATCTCTTTCACCGCGTTCTTGGCGATCGAATGATACTCGGCAGTCTCCATCGCGGGCGCGTATTTGATGTTCAGTTCTTCCTGCCCGGTCTCAGCTTCGCCCTTGGAGTTCTCGACAGGAATGCCCGCGTTCCACAGGTGGTTGCGGATCGGGCGCATTACGTGCTCTTCCTTGGTGGTCTGAAGGATGTGATAGTCTTCGTTATAGCCCGAGATCGGCTCAAGATCGCGGAACCCTTCCTTGCGGATCTGGTCAAAACTTTTCTCGAACAGGAAGAATTCCAGTTCGGTCGCGCACATCGCGTCATAGCCCATCGCCTTCAGACGGTTGACCTGCTTTTTCAGGATCGACCGGGGCGCGTGCGGCACTTCTTCGTGCGTGTGATGATCCAGCACATCGCACATCACCATCACCGTCCCTTCAAGCCAAGGCACCGGGCGCAACGTATCCAGGTCAGGCTTCATCACATAGTCGCCATAACCACGTTCCCAGCTGGTCGAGGCATAGCCATCAGGCGTCGCCATCTCAAGATCGGTGGCAAGCAGATAGTTGCAGCAATGCGTTTCCTCCCACGCGCCAGCCACGAAATGACCCGCATGAAACCGCTTGCCCATCAAGCGACCCTGCATATCCACCATACACACCAGAACCGTGTCCACGGACCCATCAGATACCTGCGTCTTGAGATGTTCAAACGTGAGCATGTGCCACCCTTATCCTTGCCGATGCCTGATCATCAGCCCTGTTTTCCGTTTGACCCACCCCGAAACCGGGGCGGGTCGAATTGGCGACCCCTTAACCGTAACGGTAGGGGCGTCCAGCTTTCTGCATATCAGCGTTGTACTTCTTGATGATTTCGACAACCTTCGCCTTTGTCTCAGATTCGGCTGCGATTTCATCCCAGAACGCCACGGCGGCGGCCTCGACCTGTGCCCATTCCTCGTCCGGGATCGAGGTCAGCTGCATCTTGTCGCCATTCACTCGCAGCGATGCCTCGCCGCCCCAATACCACCACTGACGGTAGTAATGCGACTGGTCGGTGCAGACGCGGAACAGCGTCTGCAGGTCTTCCGGCAGTTCATTCCAGCGGTCCATGTTGGCAAAGAACGACCCTGCCCAAGCACCCGAGATGTTGTTGGTCAGGAAATAGTTGGTCACATCGGCCCAACCAACAGTGTAATCTTCGGTGATGCCCGACCATGCGATGCCGTCCAACTCGCCCGTCTGCACGGCGACTTCGATATCTTCCCACGGCAACGTGACAGGCACCACGCCGAACTGGGACAGGAACCGGCCCGCAGTCGGGAAGGTAAAGACGCGCTTGCCCTGCAAATCCGCAAGACTGTTGATCGGATCCTTGGTGGCAAAATGGCACGGATCCCACGCACCGGCACTGATGTGTTTGACGCCGACCTTTGAGTATTCTTCGTCCCAGATCTCGTTCAGACCGTACTGGTTGAACAGCACGGGAACATCCAGAGAATAGCGGGATGCAAACGGAAAATACCCGCCGAAAACGGTAACTTCGGTGGGCGACGCCATCGAGTCATCGTCCGATTGAACCGCGTCGATGGTTCCCTTCTGCATGGCACGGAACAGCTCGCCGGTGGGAACAAGCTGATCGGCGTAGAACAGCTCGATCTGCATCCGGTCGCCGGCGATCTGGTTAAACATCTTGATCGCCGGGTCGATCACATGCTCAGCCAGCGCCGGACCAGCATAGGTCTGCATCCGCCATGTGATCGTGCTCTGCGCCAGCGCGGGCGTGGCCAAAGGCGCAGCGGCGACGCCAACACCGGCAGTCTTCAGAAACTTGCGTCTTGTAGTCATGTCAATTTCCTCTCTGTTGAAATTACCTGTGCCCATTCACCGGGCATTCTTGTTAGTTTCCATAGACATAACCGGGCAGCCAAAGGGCAATATCCGGAAATACCATTATTATTATCAGGGCCAGCACCATCACACCGACAAACGGAATGATCGAGCGGTAGATGTCCTTCAACCCGATTTCGGGCGGCGCCATTGCACGCATCAGGAACAGGTTATAGCCAAACGGCGGTGTCATATAGGCAATCTGAGTGGTGATCGTATAAAGCACCCCGTACCAGATCAGATCAAACCCCAGCGCGCCCACCAGCGGTACGTAAAGTGGGGCAACGATAACCAACATGGCCGTGTCGTCCAGAAACGTACCCATGACGATAAAGCTCAGCTGCATCAGGATCAGGATCATCCACGGCGACAAACCAAGCTGTTCGGTAAACAGGTTCTCGATGGCCTTGACCGCACCCAGCCCGTCAAACACCGCCCCGAAACCCAGCGCCGCCAAGATGATCCACATAAACATGCAAGAGATCGCGAGCGTCTGCTTGGTGCAGTCTTCAAAGATTTTCCATGTCATCCGGCGTTTGATGACTGACACGACCAAAGCGGTCAGCGCGCCGATGGCCGAGCTTTCGACCAGCGAGGTCCAACCATTTACAAACGGCACCATCATCGCGGCGAAGATGATCAGCGGCAGCGCTCCTGCCCCCAGAAGCCGGATTTTTTCGGACCACGGCACCTCATGCGCGTCTTCCATCGCAGGGCCAAGCTGTGGCTGAATGCGGCAGCGAAGCCAGATATACACGATAAACAGACCCGCCATCAGCAAACCCGGCAAGATACCGGCCAGCCAAAGCTGCCCGACCGGCTGTCGCGCGATCATGGCGTAAAGCACCAGCACGACCGAGGGCGGAACAAGGATACCAAGGCTTGACCCGGCCTGGATGACCCCGGTCACCATCGTCTTGTCATAGCCACGCCGCAACAGCTCGGGCAACGCGATGGTTGCACCAATGGCCATACCCGCGACACTCAGACCGTTCATGGCCGACACCAGAACCATCAGGCCAATGGTTCCAATCGCCAGCCCGCCATTTACTGGCCCCATCCAGACATGAAACATTCGGTACAGGTCATCGGCCAAACGACTTTCCGACAGCACATAGCCCATGAAGATGAACATTGGCAGTGTCAGCAGTGGATACCACTTCATCAATTTCATCGCCGCGGAAAACGTGATGTCTTGCCCCCCGGTTCCCCACAGCGCCAACGCAGCGATCGTCGCAACCGCACCGATTGCACCAAACACACGCTGCCCGGTGAACAGCATCAGCATCATCAAGGCAAACATGAAGATGGCGATAAATTCCTGGCTCATGCCCGCTGCACCCCGATCTCCTGCCCGTTGAGCCGGGCTATGTCTTTGAAAAACTCCGATATCGCCTGCAGCAGCATCAGGAAAAAGCCGAACACCATGATGGCTTTGATCGGCCAGATATAGGGGCGCCACGCTGTCGAGGATCGCTCAAGCCGTCCGATCTCTTCGCTGCCCGTCAATAGGCCTATGAAGTACGAAAGTGGCTGATCCCCCCAATACCCAAGACTATACGCGGTTGAGCCCAACCCGCCGTATAGAAGAACACCCAGATAAAGGATCAACAGAAGAACCGTGAAAGCGTCGAACCACGCTTTCTTGCGCGGGCTCCAGTTGTGATAAAACAGGTCCATCCGTACATTCGACCCCATCTGGATCGAATATGGCCCGCCCACAATGTAATAGGTCACCATCGCGAACTGCGCCATTTCAAGCGTCCAAAGCGATGGCAAAAAGAAGGTCTTCGAGATCGAGGACCACAGCAGGATTCCCATCAACGCGAACAGGCCCCACATCATCACGCGACCGATCCGATAGTTTACCGCGTCAACAACGCGCACATATGCCGCCATCGCCCCGATCATGCCGCTCCCCTGTCCTGGAACCCTGCCAGCGTTTGGGTGACCCAGGACACAAGATGCTCGGCCATTATGCGTTGCTGGTCCGGTGTGCGGATCAAATCATTCCGAACCTCGATCATCACATTCGGCAACCCGTTCGGCAGAGCCTGCGCATTCAATGTGTGCGCCACCCCGTCAGCGGCCGAATAGGGTTCGTTCAAACGCGTTACATATGGCAGATCATCAGGCACCGTTGCCATCATCGCCGTTGCGAACCGGTCGTCGCGCCCGTGCAGGATGCCCAGCTCAACATCCCTTTGGCGGCCATGATAAACCGGGGTAAAGCTGTGCACAGTTACCATCAGCTTTAGCGCGGGACGGTGTTTCTTGATCTGGTCTGACACTGCAGTCGAAAACGGGATGTAGATGTTTTTGATGCGGGCTTGCCGCTCATCCGATGTCATCGCAATGTTGGCAGGAATGTCGTAGTGTTCGCTTTTGACCGGCATGGCGCCTGCGGCCTCAGGAGGGCGGTTGCAATCATAAACAAGCCGCGAAACTCCACCGTGGACCAAGGGCGCTTGCAACAGTTCCGACATGTACTGCGCAACACCCAACGCACCCGGGTCCCAGGCGATGTGACTGCTCAGCGTTTCGGACGACAGTCCCATATCACCCAGGTATTCAGGGATGCGGTTGGACGCGTGTTCGCACACCAGCAGCACCAAAGCTGTGCCGTCCGCCTTATCCGTGTGAACAACAGTTCCAAAGTCCAATGTGTCGTCCTGCGATTCCGTGAAAGAAGCTTGCGGAAAAAATTCCACACGATGCATTCCCCTGTCAATAATTTTCCTGTACAAATTCGATCACACCTTATCGTGCTGAAAAATTTTTGACATGCGCGATTAAAACCCATGCAGGAGGACCCAGGGTGCGGGTAACGGACAGGCTGCTGGCCCATCGGGATGAAATGACCCCATCCGAAAGGCAATTGATAAGCGTGCTGCTGGACGACTATCCCATGGCTGGTCTGGGCAGCATCACCGAACTGGCCAGTTCGGCCTCGGTTTCCACCACGACCGTCGCGCGCATGCTGCAAAAGACCGGGTTCGATGGCTATCCGCAGTTCCAGGCCGCCCTGCGCGGTGAAGTGAAAGAGATGATCTCGGGACCCGCTGCAAAGCGGAACGTCTGGCAGAACGACCTGCCCGAGGAACATATCCTGAACCGTTATTCCCAGCAGGCGCTGGCCAATCAAAAACGCACGATTGATGAGGTCGACCCGGCAGAGTTCGACAGTTTCTGCAATCTGCTTAGCGACCCCAAGCGGCGCATCTTTATCACCGGAGGCCGTATCACCGGGGCGCTGGCGCAATACCTGTACCTGCATCTGCAAATGATACGCCCTGACGTGCGGATGCTTCCCTTTGCAGCCTCTTGGACGCATGACCTGCTGGACGTGCGCAAAGATGACGTGTTGATCGCGCTGGATGTGCGGCGCTATGAGAATTCGACAATGTTGATCGGGCAATTGTGCCAAGAGCGTCAGGCCAAGATCGTTCTATTCACTGACCAGTGGCGTTCACCCATTCACAGGTTGGCCGAGCATACTTTTGCCGCACGGATCGCTGTGCCTTCTGCGTGGGATTCGATGTCTGCCATCCTGATGCTGATGGAATGCGTGATAGCCGAGGTTCAGGAACGCCTATGGGATTCGGTGAAAGAGCGCACAGACGAGCTGGAACAGGCGTTTGACCGTACAAAACTGTTCCGGAAGTTCGGACAAAGCTCTGGGCCTTAGTTCCAAACTGATACAATAGAATGTGATGACTGTTGCCACCGGGCCGGTGGGTCGTCACTTTGGGCGCATGACCTTTGTGACCGAAAATCAACTGCCGCTACTGCTCCTGTCCTTTCTGATCGGGACAGTGGGCACTGCTTTTCTGTTTCGCAAGCCAGCCGGACACCGGGCATGGAAACTTGCAGACCTCGTGTGGGTCGTTCTGGGCGGGATCGGTGCACTGGTTGCGGTTTTGGCAGGTCTGTACACGTCAGATAGCTCACGGCTGGATAGGCAGATCGACGTGGCCTATGCCGCGACGCTGGCCTTTGACCGCGACGCCGCCCGGTTCCGTTTGCGGTTCTGCGACCCGGCCTACGACCGGGACATGGCCGTACTGTGTGACAAGGTCGAGTTCCTGTCGGCCTCAACCGCCAACAATGCCGATCTGCCCTTGTTTATTGCTGTGACGAACGAGGTCGCCCCGCTTCAGGGCATACAGTTTCTGTTCGGCCGCAAGGCAAAAAAAGAGCATGATGATCTGCGTACCATGGCTGCAAAAGCTGATGCGTTCGACATTGATCAATTTCTGGTTTTCACCACGCTCGACGACGAAACCCAAGCCGCAATTGACAACATGCGTCGCAAAGTGCCTGCAATTGCAGGGGATTACCTGATCCTCGCCCAAAGCTACGATGACCTGATTGCACAGGTCGGCAAGCTGAAGGATGAATGGGAATACCTGCAGGCCAATGCGCATATTCTGGTGCTACAGATCGTTGCCCTGTGTCTGGTCAGCTTTGCCGCGCCCTTCCGTCTGGGCAAGTCCATCGTTGAACTGCGCACAGTTTTCAGCGCCGATACGCCTGCGCAAGCTTATTCGGATCAGCCCCAAGAAAATACCGCGTCAGCGTCCAAAGATTCCGCGCGCCCCGACGCAGCCAACCCGCCCGTGCATAGCGGTCCGCACTCGTGACCGCGTGGGGACTCAGCAAGGTTATTCCGGGCAAAACCCGCACCAGTGCGACATCCTCCATCAACGGCTGATCCGGGTAACCCCCGACCGTTTCATACAATCGACGCGGCACCAGCAATCCCTGATCACCGTAAGGCAGGCCAAACATTCGGCTGCGCAGATTGGCCCACCCGGCAACCCAGCGCGGCATGAAACCCTTTGCCTGAAAAGCAAGGCGAAAAGCCGCGGATTTGCCCGAGGGTAAATGTGCGCTGACTGCGGTGCTCCACCCCTGTTGCAACTGCGTATCAGCATGCAAGATCAACATCCAGTCACCTGAGGCCTCGGCGCAGCCCCGCCGCAACTGCCCCCCGCGTGAGGTCGCGCCGGTGACGATCTTGGCGCCCGCCGCATTTGCAATTTCAAGTGTCAGATCGGTCGATCCACCGTCGGTTACGATCAGTTCTCGGATCAGCCCTGCGTGTAAACCCTCGGTCACGGCTGACAGAGTATCCGGCAAGCTGTCAGCCGCATTCAAAGTTGGAATTACAATGCTGATCGGTGCTGGCACGGTGGATACCCTCTGGTCATGGCGGCGCGAACTCATATATCACGAGGCCAAGGAAAAACACGAGGACCACCCAATGCCCAATCGCCGCATCCTACGCCTGAGCGGGTCGGACACTGACAGCTTTCTACAGGGTCTGGTCACAAATGACATTGCCGGTCTGGAAAACGGCTTGGTTTATGCGGCTTTGCTGACCCCTCAGGGCAAGTATCTGGCGGATTTCTTCCTCAAACGCGATGGCGACACGGTGCTGCTGGATGTGGCCGACACCATTGCTGACGACTTCATCAAACGGCTAACCATGTACAAGCTGCGTGCCGATGTCAGCATTGAAGACAGCGGTCTGAGTCTGCAACGCGGGACCGGTGCCCCGCCCGCAGAAGCCCTGCCTGATCCACGCCACCCGGATATGGGCTGGCGGGCCTACACGGACCAGGCCGAAAGCGACGACGGCACCGATTGGGACGCCATTCGCGTGCGTTACTGCATCCCCGAAACCGCGATCGAACTGACCGCCGACAGCTATATCCTTGAATCGCGGTTCGAAGACCTGAACGGTGTCGATTTCAAAAAGGGGTGCTACGTCGGACAGGAAGTCACCGCGCGCATGAAGCACAAGACCGAACTGCGCAAAGGTTTGAGTGTCGTCCGGGTCGACGGCTCTGCTCCGGTAGGGACCGAGATCACATCTGGCGGCAAACCGGCTGGTAAGCTATTCACCCAATCGAATGGCCGCGGAATCGCCTATTTGCGCTTTGATCGTGCGACCGGAGAGATGCAGGCAGCAGACGCCACAGTCACATTTGACCGATGATATGTTGCCAATCCGGCACGACTTTTACGCGGCCAATCGCAGCACCGTTTGAACCGGACCCGCGACACTGACAAACTGCGACAAGTTCACTGAACGGGTGCGCATATGTTAAAGTTGTATCAGGCAATCTGGCGAGCCAGCGCCGGGCGGCAGATCATCCTGATTATCCTGTCGATTGCCATCGCGGGGCTGGCGGCCGTACCGCTGGAGTTTCAGCGCGATATCATTAACCACCTGACATCGGACAGTATCGAAACCGAACGTCTGACCTATCTTGCCGGAGGCATGATGTCGGTCATCCTGCTGAGTCTTGCCTTGAAATGGTTACTAGGATTTAGGGCGGGCACACTTGGCGAAGATATGATCCGCCTGATCCGTCAACGCCTGCTTGCTCGTGCATCAGACGTGGAGGACACGGAAGGCTCGGTGAAAAAGGGCACAATGACCACTGCCATCTCGGCCGAGGCGGAAGAGCTGGGAAAGTTCGCAGGCGGAGCTTTTTCGGACCCGGTGGTGCAAATCGGAACGCTTATCAGTGTTATCGGCTACATCTCATCCACGCAGCCGTGGCTTGGCCTGATTGCCTTGTCCATGATCATACCCCAGATAGTCATCGTGTTGATATCGCAACGTAAAGTGAACGTTTTCGTCGCCGATCGTGTCCGAATTCTACGCAATGCCACTGACAAGCTGACGATCGAGGACGTCGACTCGGTCGCCCGCGACATTGATGCCCGGTTTGACGAAATCTACGAAACCCGCCGCCGCATGTTCTTGTGGAAATTATCCGCGAAATTCCTGCTCAGCGTCATTAACGGTGCAGGCACTGTGGGCGTCCTGATGCTGGGTGGCTTTCTGGTTTTGCAGGGCAAAACAGACGTCGGGACCGTAGTCGCCGCCACCAGTGGCCTTAGCCGCATTCAGGGGCCCACCGGTTTTCTGATCGCCTTTTACCGGCAGGTCAGCGCCAACCGTATCAAGTATGAATTGATGCTGGAACTGTTCGGTCCGAACCCCGAACGCTATCGGCTTCGCAAGCAAGCACAATAAAAGACCGCGCGCCTCTGGCCTTCGCGGTCTTTTCACCTTTCGGCAAATGCGGGCTTAGGCGCGTTCCGAGTATTCCATGGTTTCGGTATTCACGACAATCGTTTCGTCCTGGCCGATGAACGGCGGCACCATGACCTTGACCCCATTGTCCAGGATCGCAGGCTTGAACGAGTTCGCAGCAGTCTGCCCTTTGACCACCGGCTCAGTCTCAACAATTTTGCAGGTGACTTTTTGAGGCAAGGTCGCGTTGAGCGCCTCGCTTTCATAGAACTCAACCACGATGGTCATGCCATCCTGCAGAAACGGGCGACGCTCACCCAGCAATTCGGCAGGCAGTTCGATCTGCTCATAGGTCTCAGAATCCATGAACACCAGCATCCCGTCGGATTCGTAAAGAAACTGCTGATCCTTCTGTTCAAGGCGCACACGCTCAACCTTGTCGGCCGAGCGAAATCGTTCGTTCAGCTTTGAACCATTTCGCAAGTTGCGCAGCTCAACCTGTGCAAAAGCACCGCCTTTACCGGGCTTTACATGGTCAACTTTTACCGCGGCCCATAGCCCGTCGTTATGCTCAAGCACATTGCCGGGTCGAATTTCGTTCCCATTTATCTTGGGCATTACATAAATCCTTTACAAACGGTTGATGCGTCAGTTCCCGTCCCTATATCTGCCGGGATAATTCGTGGCAAGAGAACCAGATTTGGCGCTGCACGGCAGCGAGCTATGCAAATGACGCAACGCAACTATGCATTTTAGATGTATCCGAATCGCACCTAATAGGTCATAAGGACCGTCACGCCGAAAACGCAAGAGCAAGAACAACAAGGAAAACGAGATGAGAGATTTCGTTGACGGCACTGCCTTTAACAATGAGCAAGGCAATCGTGCTCGGAAACTTTTCGCAGCCGTGGTGTTGGCTGCACTTGATGACGCCATTGCTGACGACAAGAAATATGGCAATGGACCGGAACAAATTGCCCGCTGGGCACGGTCGCGCGATGGGCGCGAGGTGCTTTCCTGTGCGGGCATTGACCCAAATGAACGGGTTGTAAGCGGATTGATGGAGTTCGTCGGACGTGGTGTGCGCACCTCGGTCGCGCTGTCGCGTGAAGAAAGCGAACGCCGCAATGCCGCTCAGCAGGCTGAGGCTGCCTAGACTAAGGCGTCCTTTGTATGAAAAAACGCGCCCCTACTCATTGGGGCGCGTTTTTCTTTTGCGGTCCTGAATGGACAAAACCACTGCGAAAAAGCTGGTATCCGGGGCTTTCCCTTTGACATCAAGTCAGGTCATCTGCGCTCAACGCACAGGAGACGACCATGGTTCGCGCCATTATGATTCAGGGGACCGGCAGCAATGTCGGGAAATCGGTTCTGGTGGCCGGGCTGGCGCGGGCGTACACCCGGCGTGGGCTCCGGGTTGCACCGTTCAAACCCCAGAATATGTCAAACAACGCCGCCGTAACCGAAAACGGGGGTGAGATTGGGCGCGCGCAAGCCCTGCAGGCACGTGCCGCGATGCGCCCGACGCATACGGATATGAACCCGATCCTTTTGAAGCCCGAGACCGACACCGGTGCTCAGATCATCGTTCAGGGTCAGCGGAAAGGGACAATGAAGGCCGGTGACTATCGCAAAGATAAATCCAAATTGCTGGGCGCTGCGCTTGAAAGCTTTGACCGGCTATGCAGCGATGCCGATCTGGTTCTGGTTGAAGGTGCGGGCAGCCCGGCTGAGACCAACCTGCGCAAGGGCGACATCGCCAATATGGGCTTTGCCTGCGTTGCCGGTGTGCCCGTGGTTCTGGTTGGTGACATTCATCACGGTGGCGTTATAGCGCAGATCGTGGGTACGCAGGCGGTTCTGGACGCCGGTGATCTCGCGATGATCAAGGGCTTTGCCATCAATCGGTTCAGGGGCGATGTAAGCCTGTTCGACGAGGGGCGTGATGACATTGCTGCGCGCACGGGCTGGCCCTGTCTGGGCGTCGTGCCGTGGTTCAACGACGCGTGGCGCTTGCCTGCCGAGGATATGATGGACATCCGCTCACACAGCGGCGGCACCTGCAAGGTCATCGTGCCGCAGCTCGAGAGGATGGCCAATTTCGATGACCTTGATCCGCTGTCAGCCGAACCGGGTGTCACGGTTGAAATCATACCCCCTGGACGCCCCCTGCCCGGCGACGCCGATCTTGTGCTGCTGCCAGGCAGTAAATCCACAATCGGTGATCTTGCGTTTTTTCGCGCGCAGGGCTGGGATATCGACCTCTATGCCCATGTCCGTCGGGGCGGTCATGTACTGGGCCTGTGCGGCGGGTTTCAAATGCTGGGCAAAACCATCGCCGACCCCGAGGGGGTCGATGGCAGCCCGGGCACAGTTGATGGGTTGGGCCTTTTGGACGTAACCACCACTATGGCAGGAAAAAAGCAGGTCACGTTGCGGACCGCACGCTCGGTTCCCGACAACGATCCAGTTACCGGATATGAAATCCACATGGGCCGAACCGAAGGTCCCGATTGCAATCGCGCCTGGCTTGAGATTGATACCCGTCCGGAAGGCGCCGCCGACAAAACAGGCCGCATTCGCGGCAGCTATCTGCACGGCATATTCTCATCCGACGCCTTCCGCGCCCGCTACCTGAAGGAACTGGGCGCGGTATCCGACCTACTTTATGAGGATGGGGTCGAGGAGACGCTGGACGCGCTGGCCGACCATCTTGAACAGCACATGGATCTTGACCACCTGCTGAATTTGGCCCAGCGACCCAAACGTCCGTAGGATTTACTCCACTTCCTGTTCGGCCAGCACGCGATAAATTTCGCGCCGCACCATTTTGCGCACGTTGCGAGTGATGCGCTGGCCTAAAACACCCTGCAATTCTTCCCGTACAACCTGGGCAATCAACTCTCGCAAAGCGTCATTGTCCAGTTCCGGCGCGGTTTGGTCTACATCGACCGTGGGAGCTTCTGCAGCTACAGCTTGCGGGTCGCGGACAAAAGTGGCCTTGGTTTCAGACTTCTGCTCTTCTGGCTCAGGATCCGACAAGCTGGAGCTGTCCGAGACGATAAACTCGTCTTCCAAATGCCAGCGAAGCGGGGGAGTCGTCGTGCCAGAGTACGCGTCATCGCTGTCGCCGTCCGGCTCCCACTGATCCTCGGTATGGGCAATGGCAGCCTCCAACGCTTCGATCTTGGCGCTCAGGCCACCAGAAGCGTCAAGCTCGGGCTCGACTTTGATCTGCTGTTCTGCTGCTGGCTCGGCATGATTGATGATGTCAGAGGTCCGCAAAAGCATCGGCTGAACAGAATCCTCTGCCCTATAGCCGGGTTCTGGATTTTCGCGCTTCGGGTGTGCGTCCGGTGTCATTTCGCCAACACGCAATGCGTCTGTAAGCACCAACCTGCCGGGCTTTCGCGACCCAACCGGCGCAAAAGCACTTTGGGCATCCCTGCTGTCTTCGCTGACCAAACGTTTAATCGAGGACAAGACGTCCTCGATTCCCGTTTTTACGACTTTATCCGTCATTGTTCTCTACCGCTCTATCCTCAGGATAGAGTGTAGCTAATCAAGTCGGGCGTCACAACAGGTAGTATCGGGCCTCAGTCGCGACGCAACGCTTTGAGGACGCGATCCAGATCTTTGCTCTGTCGGCTGACCTGGGCAGGAGCCTTTTTCACCAGGTTGTAGTAGAGCGTGGGATCATAAATCTGTACAGCCAAGCCCAGACGTTCCGCCGTCAGCAGACCCTGTGCCTGCAAAAGCTGATAGGCTGATCGTGTGCGTTCAACACGTGATCTTACCTCGGCCAGCTGCGCATCCAGCAAGTCCTGCTGCGCATTCAAAACATCCAAGGTGGTCCGTGCGCCAAGTGTCGCTTCTTCCCGGATACCATCAAACGCGACCTGTGATGCACGAACACGTTCCGTCGAAGCCCTCAAACTGGCGGAAGCTGCCTGAAACGAGGCAAAAGCATCGACTACGCCTTGCGTAATGTCCTTTTGTACGTTCAGAAGGTTGGCGCGTGACGCATCCCGTGTTGCCATTGAGCGACGCACGCTGGCAGCCAACCGGCCACCCGCATAGATCGGCTGCTCAAAGCGCAGAGCGATTGATGCATCTTCAAGATTGTCGTCATTGTCATAGCTTTCACGGATGCCAGCATCCGCAAAAAGCCGGACATTTGGTCCAAGATTGGCGCGTTGCTGCTGCACCTGCAAGTCAAGAGCGCGTACTTCGTGCTGCGCAGACAGAATGGCAGGGTGGTTTCTTTGTGCCAGTGCAACCGCCTCAGCCTCGGACCCTGGCAAACTGGGCAAACCCGGCAGGCCTGCCGTGCGCCCCGGCGCGTTACCTACTGCATTGACGTATTCCGCCTGAGCCTGCGCTAGAAACCCGCGTTCAACCGCCAGATCAGCCTGTGAGCTTGCAAGCTGTGCTTCGGACAAAGCGACGTCAGTACGAGTAACCTCACCCACATCGAACCGATCCTGGGACGCCCGCAATTCCTCGGACGACACGTCGACGTTGTTCAGACGAATCTGAACCGCCTCTTCTTGTTCGAGAACAAACAAGTAGGCGCTTGCCGCACGAAACAGAACAAATTGCTCAACATCCAGCAGAGCTTGTCGGGTCGACAAAACGATTTCCTGCGCAGACTGCTTGCCCAACACCGAGAAGCCGCCATCATAGACCAACTGGCTCAACGTGAGTCCGGTGAAAAAGGTAGACGGCTCGTCGCGCGTGACAACATCACTCACTGTAGAGCGCGTATAGTCCTGACTAACCTCGACCGCCCAGTTGATGATCGGACGCAGCGCAGATAATGCAATCGCTACATCTTCGTCAGCCGCACGCAGCAACGCGCGGTTTTGCTCCAGCAGACCGCTGGTGTTATAAGCCCCGATAAAGGCGTCTGTCAGGTTATCAGCCCAAACCGCACGCCCCGGCACAGCACTGAGCGCGATCCCCGCAGTCAGTGCAAGTGCCTTAACAAACCTTCCCCCTGTCCTTGAACGCATACCCAATTCCTTCTAAAAACAAAATTACGCTGCCCTGAGCGCAGTTTGCGCGTTTGTTTTCAACTAATCAAGGCAGCAGAACAATATGCGTAAGAACTATAGCGAAAATGCACACTCAGTGCAAAATGCCTTTAAAACCGGGGCATTGGCATTGAATGCGTAGCGCCACGTTACTTGTCCGCCAGATTTGTGGCCGATCCGAACGGTGCCAAGCTTTCCTTCCACGAACAAACAGGCGATGCGCCCACGATCTTTCAACTGTTCGATCAGCGCGTCGGGTACTTGCTCGACCCCGCCCTGAATCATGATGACATCATAAGGTCCGTGCTCGGTCGCGCCTTGTTCCAACGGACCGACGTGTACAATCGCGTTATCCGCTTCGGCTTCCATCAAAAGGGTCTGAGCCTCTGCCGCCAGAGCCTCATCCTCTTCCACAGCAACGACCAACTGCGCCATGCGGGCTGCAACGGCGGTTGAATAGCCCAGCGCGGGGGCGATATCCAAAACCACCTCGTCGTTCGAGATGTTCAACGCATCCAGCATTTTTGCAAGTGTCCGCGGCTCAAGCAGACAACGTCCGCCCCCAAGATCGATGATACCCTCGGCATAGGCCGCTTCGCGATGCGAATCCGGCACGAAATTCTCCCTCTGGACGGTTAGCATTGCGTCAATGATGGGGAATTTCGTGACATCCGAAGGTCGGACCTGTGTATCAACCATCGTACGGCGTCGGGTTGCGAAATCTGTCATTTGATCGCTCATGTTAGTCCCAAGGATGCTTGGCTTGTGCCATATCCGGACAAAACCGGCAACGGCTGTGATGTCGAAAGTTGAACCGAAGTCCAGACGCGTAGAGTTCAACCTTAGTAAGCCCAGACACATGAGCGCGGATTTTTACATCCAACCCACTGGACGCCCCCTGAGAAAGGTGTTAAAACGCCTGACACACCACGTCAAGTAATTGATTTTACTTAAAAAGGCGAGTTGGCGGAGTGGTGACGCAGCGGATTGCAAATCCGTGTACACCGGTTCGATTCCGGTACTCGCCTCCATAAAAGTTAACACCGAAAAATCCTAACCATCTGATACTGTTTGATTTCAAGCGGTTGTCCTGTTTTTATGCGTTAACTTTCTCAAAAATCCCGCAACATTTCCCGCAACAAGGTTTTGATTGACTATTTCAGAAACCACCCCCTCAAAAATTACCACTTCTTATTGATCGAAGAACGGGCAGCCGCCCTACCAACAAACACTCAACATCATCGGCTTAATCAATGACTGAACTTCTACTTATGGAAGGTTACATCGGCGGAACCGTCATCGAAATTGAAGAGAAACGTTTCAACGAAATCCTTCATGCAAAAAACGTCATCAAACCTATTTGGGATGTCGAAGACACCTTCTCTCTTTTGGCAAATGCTTTCCTAGAATTTGAAGAATTCCTTCTGAGCACGGGCATGAGGTATTTCTATCAAAGAGACATGCAGCGCGATGTTGATCACTTCTTTGACGATGCCAGGCAAAAAGTGAATCTGAAGCTGATCTCCGTTCTAACGGCATCCCGTGTATATGAAGAACAAATGCACCGACGAATGTCAGCGCTATCCAAACTTATAGGAACGGTGATTGATCTTAGCGGCAGCTTCTCGTCTGTTTTTGATGACAGCCTAGAATACCGCGTAATGTACGCGCTTCGGAACCATGCATTGCACAACCAACTTCCGCTGGGCGGCATCACCTTTAGCAATTCAAACCTGTCGTCTACCGGTGACATAAGAGACGACGCTCCTACTCGGCATCGCGTTACAGTTGATCCTCGAATTTCTGTAGAAGAATTCTGCAACTCCGACAAAGTGAGAGCATCAACTCGGAAGGAAGTGGATGACTTGGGTTGCGAATACCTGGATCTAAAGTTTTTTGCGCGGGGGTTCGTTTCCTGTCTCGCCCGCTGCCATGCTGATTTCCGAGCAGCCACCGAGGCAGTACTGGGGGAATCTTTGAGGGCATTACAGTTTGCTAACAATGACTTACAAAGTGCAAAGGGTGACGAGCCTAGGCATGCGTCGATAGTACGACGAATTGATGGGCGCAAAGTCGAGGACCACTACATCGACTACTCCAAAAAATCTCGGATTAGGGATGTTCGAAAGTACTGGACTGGATTGCAGTGGCTTCAAAGGGCCTACGTGTCATCTGAAGTAAGACAGGCAAAAGACACTTACCCTAATCAACATGAAGAGATTTGGATCGCCAAATAAGCGATCCAAATCCCGCAACAAATCCCGCAACATTTTGGACGACACCAAACCAAAGAAACAGTGTTAACATTTGATATAAAAAGATAATTTCATTGCGGTAGTTCGATTTCAGAACAGGTACTCGCCTCCACTCCTCTGAAAACACTGACTGTTTCAAAACCACGTGTGGTGCGTCATTCGGCCCGGCGTCCTTGCGGAATGACCTCGTAACCGGGCATTTCCGGCTCGTCATCCGTCATTTCGGTTGGAAATCCCGGAGCGGTGATGTCCAGCCCCGTGGCTTCTTCCAACCGCTTGATAATATTTGGCGACAGTTCACGTTCGCCGTAGCGGGCGATCCCATCATTGAAGATTTGAATCATCACCGGATTGATTTCCAAAGGCACACCAGCGCGGTCGGCAACGTCCTGAAACAGGCCGATATCCTTTTTCACAAGGTCCATAGTGAAAGATATGTCACGGGACCCGTTCAGAATGACCTGGCTTTCGGTTTCATGGACAAACGAAGTGCCCGACGAGATCTTGATCGCCTCGAAGGTCGTGTTCAGGTCCATTCCGGCAGCCTTTGCTGTCACCAGCGCTTCAGCGCAAGTGATCAGGTTGGCTGTGGCCAGATAGTTCGTAAGCACCTTGAGGACCGAGGCAGTTCCCAGATCACCTGTATGCAGCACGCGCCGCCCCATCGTGGTCAAGAACGGTAAAATACGCTCAAAGGTTTCCCGATCGCATCCAGCGAAGATCGAGATATTGCCCGTCGCCGCCCTGTGGCATCCACCTGAAACGGGGCAATCCACGGCTGCACCTCCGCGTTCGATGACCATCGCGCCAAGGCGTTTGACTTCAGCCTCGTCCGTCGTCGACATCTCCATCCAGATTTTGCCCGGCCCGACTTCGGGCAACATTTCCTGCATCACCGCGTCCGAGGCTGCGGGCGACGGCAGGCAGGTGATGACTGCATCGCAATCCCGCATCATCTGCGCGGGGGTTTCTGCCGCTTTTGCGCCCTTGGCCACGAATTCGGCCACCAGATCGGGGTTAAGGTCATGGACCGTCAGGTCAATTCCGTTTCGCAACAGCGATCCCGACAGCTTGCCGCCCACATTTCCTAAACCGATAAAACCGACTCGCATCTCTTCCTCCTGACGGTCGCAGTTCGGGCAAGTATCCGTTTTGCTTGCTGGGAAAGAAAATGAATAATAAGTCAAGTTATGGTCAAAAAATTTTGGTGATAAATGGACCGGCTACCGAACCCCGCATGGCTACGCAGTTTCGAATCGGCCGCGCGGCACCTGAATTTCACGACGACAGCGCGGGAGCTTAGGCTGACGCAGACGGCGGTCTCTCTTCACATTCGTTCGCTCGAAGCCGAACTGGGGCAGAAACTGTTCACCCGAAACGCGCGAAGACTGGAGCTGACTGAGCTGGGGCAGTCCTATTCCCTGACGGTCCGACGGGCCTTGGCCGATATCGCACTGTCGACCAACAGCTTGTTCGGCCCTGCATCCCACCAGACCCTGACAATCCGCGCTGCGATTTCCACGGCGACCTACTGGATCGCCGCTGAACTGCCGGGATTTACCGAACAACATCCGGATATCCCTGTTCGCGTGGTCTCACACATCTGGAATGACAGCGTGGCGCCCGGTGATGTAGACGTGGAAATCCGGCTAGGATACGGAGATTGGCCGGGGGTGCGGTCCGAAAAACTGACCGAAGAAAAACTGGTTCCGATATGTCGCGCCACGGGCCGTACACCGGACCTTGAGAAGCTTAAAGACGCGCCGCTCATTCACATCCTCGGATATGAGGACAATTGGGCGCGCTACTTTCAGGCCAATGGCATTGCTGCACCGGATAAAGCGTCGCGACATTCGGTGGATACATCAGTCGCAGCCCTGCAACTTGTGATGGCAGGCGCCGGGTTCGCGACAATTCTGGAAAGGTTTGCCCGAAACGCGATCCGGCAGGGCGTGCCGATTGCCATCGCGGGCCCGGCGGTTCCCTTTGCGCAGTCGCACTATCTGATCAGTTCGCATGCGACGTCCCAACCAACGGCGGCCGCCGGTTTGTTCTGTTCCTGGCTGCGCGACGGACTGGCCGCAAACGTCACTGATTGACACGGGCTTGTTGCTTTTCCGACCCGAAAGAATTCACTTTGCGCCTCGCGCTCGACGACCCCGCGGCCGGCACCGCACGTGCGATACGTTTTGTCCGTTCATTTGTGGATGAAAAGGGAATGCGTCAGCAGATCGACCGTCAAACGCAGCCGCCGCTTTGTCTGTGAAAATCTTGATAAAGCCGAACATGTCGACATCTTCATCGAAGGTGTCACCAAATACCATGCAACCGAACACGGCCCGGTCAAATGGCGCGAAAGACCTTAGCATTTCTGCAAAAAAACTGCGCGGCCCTTAGCTGCGCAGGCGGCATTGGCGCAGATGTCCCAAATCTTCGGGCTGACTACACCGCGGAACTGGCGGCCTAACGGTTGTCCGACTGACGCGGTGCAACAGGTCAAAAAATAACTTGGCAATACTCACCCGAATGCCCGGTATGAAGCAGGAGCTGCTGATCACGGGGGCGTTTGCAGGGTGTGGCTGAGTAAATCCCGGCAAGCCGCTTAAGGGCTCGGGTCCAACATGGCTGGATCATGGATATTTACTTGCAGAAATAGCACGAGCGCTGGGTTGCAAAGCTGTTTGCCGCCCTTGATCCATCTATCGGCACTTGGCACCAGCCTGAATGCGCGCGGAAATGTGCGTGCGCTGCTCGTCGTTTTCTGGCACAACCACATATAGCTTACTTAACGAGGCACTATGATGCGCGCGCTTTGGGGTTTTCTCTGCCTTCTGGCCCTGCCCGTCTGGGCCGAGGAGCCACTGCCAGGCTGGGCGGTTTATCCAACTGGCAAAAGCTTTGGTGATCTTGTTACCGACACCAAGGCGGCTGTGAAGGACAACGGATTGATCGTTGTCACCCAGGCCGGCCCTACCAACGCTGCCGCTGCGCGTGGGATTGTCATTCCCGGAAATCTTGTAATCGGCGCGTTCAATAATGACTATGCCGTGCGCGTTCTGGAAACCTCGGTCGACGCGATGATCGAGGCTCCGATCAGGTTCTACGTGACCGAAAATGAAGACGGGACCGCAACACTGTCTTACAAAACCCCCAGCTTTGTGTTCGCACCCTATGCGGACGAGGGCGGAGAGACCCTGAAACACATTGCACAGGAACTTGACGCCAAGTTTCAGGCGGTGGCGGACTCAGCAGTCAAATAGTCACACTGCCGTGAACCTGCTTGCGCCCGGGCGCGTCCTCCGCATTCTCCTGTCTAACAGAATTTTCGGAGCATGACTGATGCAAGACCTTCCCCCCCGTGCGGCTGATCTTTTGGCCCAACGACTCTACGAGGCAGGATGCCGCCACGCGTTCGGTATGCCAGGGGGCGAAGTGCTGACCCTGGTGGATGCGTTGGAACAGGCGGGGATCACCTTTCACCTGACCAAGCACGAAAACGCGGCCGGGTTCATGGCCGAGGCCGTTCACCACCGCGATCGCGCGCCTGCCATTCTGGTCTCCACCCTCGGCCCCGGAGCCATGAACGGGATTAACGTTGTCGCCAATGCGCTGCAGGACCGGGTGCCAATGATCGTGTTGACAGGTTGCGTAGATGCAGATGAGGCACTGACCTACACCCATCAGGTCATGGATCACGCGCAGGTTTATCGGTCGATCACGAAAGGGACGTTTACGCTGACCGCGCAAGGGGCGGATATCATTGCTGACAAGGCGGTTTCCCTCGCGAACCAACCTCGCCCGGGGCCGGTGCATATCGACATTCCGATCTCGGTCGCGGATACGCGCGTGTCTGGCGTCAAACGCCGTCGTCTGGCAAAGCCTGCCGCCGTCGCACCCGAGGGCAATTGCGTAGAGAAAGCGCGCCGCTGGGTGGCCGAGGCGGAACGACCAATCGCGATCATTGGTCTGGATGTGCTCTATGACAACTCGCGAAATGTGGTGCAGGCGTTTCTGGAGCATTTCAACATTCCGTTTGTGACCACATACAAGGCCAAGGGCGTCCTGCCCGAGGATCACCTTCTTTGCCTTGGCGGTGCGGGTTTGTCGCCGCTGGCCGACAAGCATCTGGTTCCATTGGTCGAACAAGCCGATCTGGTGCTTTGCCTCGGGTATGACCCGATCGAAATGCGCCCCGGCTGGCGCGAAATCTGGGACCCCGCGGAAAAGCGCGTCATCGACATCTCAGCCATGGTCAACGATCACTACATGCATCAGGCCGGGTTGAACCTTGTGGCCCACACCGGTGCCACGCTGGAAGCCATCGCCAAGGGCAACCCCGCCCGCTCGACCTGGCCTGAAGGCCAGCCCCAGCAAGTCAAGGCTGCGTTGGCAGAGGCCTTTCCCACGGATGATGACTGGGGCCCTGCGGCCGTCATCGCCGAAGCGCGCGCCACTCTGCCTGCGCATACTCTGGCAACTGCTGACAGCGGCGCGCACCGCATCCTGCTGAGCCAGATGTGGGATTGCCATGAAGAGCGTGGGCTAATTCAATCCTCGGCCCTTTGCACCATGGGATGCGCGGTTCCAATGGCCATTGGCCTGAAGCTGGTCGAGCCAGACCGCCCCGTGATCAGCTTTTCGGGCGATGCCGGGTTCCTCATGGTCGCCGGAGAGCTATCGACAGCTGCCGAGATGGGGGGAAATCCGATCTTCCTGGTTTTTGTCGACGCTAGCCTGGCCTTGATCGAACTGAAACAGCGGAAGCGTCAGATGGGCAATACGGGCGTGGACTTTGACCGTCACGACTTTGCCGCCATGGGCCGCGCATTTGGCGGAAACGGTCGCACCGTCCGCAACAGGGAAGAGTTGCGTGCGGCGCTGAACGAAGCCATGAAGGCCGAAACATTCACCGTAATTGCGGCTGAAATTGATCGTGGGGGATATGATGGCCGGATCTGAAGGACCGCTGAAGGGTATCAAGGTTCTGGACCTCAGCCGCATTCTGGCAGGGCCGACCT
This sequence comes from Ruegeria sp. YTSA135, assembly GCF_059610165.1. Classification (NCBI taxonomy): domain Bacteria; kingdom Pseudomonadati; phylum Pseudomonadota; class Alphaproteobacteria; order Rhodobacterales; family Roseobacteraceae; genus Ruegeria; species Ruegeria sp. YTSA135. Next base: position 490,043 of record NZ_JBXWNC010000001.1, read on the forward strand.
GTACGCAGTTGTTAGGTGATCTGGGGGCCAGCGTGATCAAGATCGAAAACCCCACCACAGGAGGTGACGATACGCGGCAATGGGGCCCTCCTTACGTTGAGGACGCGGATGGCAATCGCTCGGACCTAAGCGCCTATTTCATGGCGGCCAACCGCAACAAGAAATCCGTGGCCATCGACATCGCCACACCCGAAGGTCAGGCGCAGGTCAAACGGCTGGCCGCGCATGCCGACATCTTTATCGAAAACTTCAAACCCGGCGGGCTGGCGAAGTATGGGCTGGATTATGCGTCCTTGTCACAGGAATTTCCCAGCCTCGTGTATTGCTCGATCTCCGGCTATGGCCAAACCGGACCGAACGCCTCCAAACCGGGCTACGACCTGATGGCGCAGGGCTATGGCGGGATCATGTCGCTGACGGGTGACCCTGACGGCGCGCCGATGAAAGTGGGTGTTGGAATTGCGGACGTTATGTGCGGAATGTACGCCTCGGTCGGAATTCTGGCCGCCTTGCGGCACCGAGATCAAACCGGCGAAGGTCAGCAAATTGACCTTGCTTTGGTTGATACCCAGATCGCGTGGTTGATCAATGAAGGCGTGAACTATCTGACCTCGGGTGATGTCCCGCAGCGGCGCGGCAACGGGCATCCCAACATCGTGCCTTACGATGTCTATGAAACCGCCGACGGCCACGTTATTCTGGCTGTTGGAAATGACGGTCAGTTCCGCCGGTTTTGCGATTTCATCGACCACCCCGATCTGGCGGATGACCCGCGCTATGCCACGAATCCTGCCCGGCTGGAGCATCGCGAAGCGCTGAACGCGGTTCTGCGTCCCGCGCTGCAATCCCGCGACACCGCCGCTGTCATTGCCGGGTTGGAAGCGTGCAAAGTACCGGTTGGCCCGGTCAAGACGCTGGATCAGGTTTTCGCAACGGATCAGGTCGCTGCCCGGCAGATGCAAATCGCCATGCAGGCCGGACCGGGCGAGGTTCAATTAATCGGGAATCCACTTAAACTTTCGCGCACGCCGGTCACCTATCGCAACGCGCCGCCAGAATTCGGGGCGGACACACAAGCTGTTCTAAACGCTGAAAATCCGTTCGATGACTGAAACACTGTGCCTAATTCGGCGGCATGTTGCTGAAACATGCCGTTGAATCGGCGGTTTTTTTCAAGTTTTCCACACACAGCCTTTCACCAATTCGAGAGCGATGGCGATACTGATACGACGCCGTCGGAGTCTCTGCTACATCAACGAGTATAGATGCTCTTGCTTGAATGGATCGGACCAAACGCATGAAACAAGATGTTTTCGGACAGATGAACACCCTAAGCCACCCGGCGAGCGTCGAGGCGTGGAACGGTGTTCTGCTTGGGTTCATGGCGCATTCGGCCAGTACCCCCCAGCATTTGGGGAAAGTGCTTGAGCTTGAGCCCGACTTTGCCTTAGGTCACGCGATCAAAGGCCTGTTCATGGTTCTTTTGGGTCGGCGTGAGATGATGGCGGTTGCGGTCGATGCGCTGGCGGCCGCCAAGGCCGCGATGGAAAAGCAACCGGTCTCGGCGCGTGAAAGCCTCTACGTGCAGGCACTTGAACTCTACCTTGCGGATCTGCCATCGCAATCCATCCAGAAATTCGAAGAAATCCTGCTCGCCCATCCCCAAGATACTTTGGCGATGAAGCTCAGTCACGCGACGCGTTTTGTTCTGGGCGACGCGACCGGGATGCGGCGGTCGATTGAGCGGGTTTTGCCAGCCTACGAGGCCAACCATGCCGGACGCGGTTACCTGCTGGGCTGTCATGCCTTTGCGCTGGAGGAAACTGGCGCCTACGAGCAGGCCGAGATTGCCGGGCGCCAGGCGCTTTGGATGGTTTCGGACGATGCATGGGGCTTGCATGCGGTGGCCCATGTGCACGAGATGAAGGGTAACGCTCAGCTTGGTCTGGATTGGCTGGCCGGGCGCGAAGAGGCATGGGCGCATTGCAACAACTTTCGTTATCATGTCTGGTGGCACAAAGCGTTGATGCACTTGGATCTGGGTCAGGTCGATCAGGTGATGGAGCTGTATGACAACTACATCCGGCAAGACAAGACCGACGACTACCGCGATATTTCGAATGCCACCTCGTTGCTGTCGCGGCTTGAGTTGGAAGGCGTCGATATTGGCAACCGCTGGGAGGAACTTGCCGACCTCAGCGCCGCGCGAACCGAAGATGGCTGCCTGATTTTCGCCGATCTGCACTATTTGCTGGCCCTGACGGGTGACAACCGCAGTGAAGCGACGAGCAAAATTTTGCATCGAATTCAAAATGACGCTCAACGCAACCAAGGGGACACGCCGATCCGCATGTCCGACCCGGGTATCGCGGCTGCCAAAGGGCTTGAGGCCTTTGGCGAGGGCCTCTACGGTGCCGCGTTCGACTTTTTGTCAAGCGCGCGCAATAGTATGCAACTGGCAGGTGGCAGCCACGCCCAACGTGATGTCTTCGAGCGTATCACGATTGACTCAGGCCTGCGTGCAGGCCGTCTGGATGCTGTCGAGCGTATCCTGGACGATCGCCGCACCAAACGGTCTGGGGGCGAGGATAACTTTGCCTTAGCGCGCCGCGCATTGATCGACGCGGCCCGCGGCAACCGCGACGCACAAAGCGTCCCTGCGGAATAAAAAACAAAAAAAGACCAAAGAAGGACAGACTACGCATGGCGACTGCATCGCCCGTCTCTGATTTTGCGCCTGTGACTGCTTCGGCAGCCGCACCCGTCCGCGTGCGTGACCCAAGGCTGGATTTCTATCGCGGCATCGCGATGTTCATCATCCTGATCGCCCATATTCCGAATGATCCGTGGGCCAAGTGGATTCCGGCACGGTTCGGCTTCTCGGACGCGACCGAAATCTTCGTGTTCTGCTCGGGCATGGCCTCAGCTATCGCATTCGGCGGCGCGTTTGCTCGGAGAGGCTGGTGGATGGGCACGGCTCGCGTAGCCTTCCGCACCTGGCAGGTCTACTGGGCGCATATTTGCCTGTTCTTCTTTGTCGCCATGAGCATGGCCGCACTGGATCAGACGGGTTTCTTTGAGAAAACATACATTTCCTCGCTGAACCTACAGCATTTTTTCAACGATCCTGCTCCTCAGATTGTTGGGCTGTTCACGCTGACCTATGTGCCGAATTACTTTGATATCCTGCCGATGTACCTTGTTGTTCTGGCGATGATGCCCCTGTTCATGGGGTTGTCTCGTATTGGGTTCTGGGCCGTGGCTGCTACGTCTGTCGCGATCTGGTTGATCGCTCAGACCGGCGTACTTGCGTTGCCGGCTGAGCCGTGGTCGGACCGCCAGTGGTTCTTCAACCCGTTTGGCTGGCAATTGCTTTTCTTCACCGGGTTCGCCTTCATGCGCGGCTGGATCCCGGCCCCACCTGTGTCAAAGACGCTGATCTGGGCGGCGACCCTGTTTCTGATTTTCTCAATGCCATTCGGCTCGTGGAAAGTGTTTACGTGGATCAACGGAGTCGCTCCCGACCTGGCCGATGAAATCCGCAAGGTTTGGCCCGTCACCAAGGAATTCCGTAACAAGACCAACTTCGGTCTGTTCCGCTACATTCACTTCCTGTCCTTGGCCTACCTGGGTTGGGTCGTGGCCGGTGAACATGGCCGCCGTCTGATTGCAACTGGCCACGGCGCGGCTGCGAAAATTTGGCAGTTCCTGCTGACCGTTATCACAAAGGTTGGGCAGCAATCGCTGGCCGTATTCGTATTTTCCATGGCAGCAGCACGACTTATCGGCGTGGGTCTCGATCTGAGTGGGCGGAATGTTGCCAGTGTCTTTGTCGCCAACATGATTGGCTTTGCGATGATCATCGGCGTGGCATACATGGCAGCTTGGTTCAAGTCACATCCATGGAAGACAAAGAAATGAACCTGACTCGTCGCGCATTTCTGGCCTCAACTTCGGCGCTTGCTTTCGCCCCGGCCACGTTTGCCTCTGGCGGAGAAATTCCTTTTGACCGCAATGCTGTTATCGAGATGGCCCTTGATCTGGCAAGCCGCCGCTATGCCGAACGCGAGATGGTGCCACAGGAATGGCTGGACCTGACCTATCAGCAATACCGCTCGATCCGGTTCCGGCTAGACCGCGCGCTTTGGTACGAAACCGACACGCCGTTCAACGTCGATTTTTTTACGCCCGGCCTGTACTTCCCACGCACGGTTAAGGTCATGACTGTCGAAAACGGTGTGTCCGCTCCGGTCGCCTTCGATCTGGGGATGTTCGACAAATCCGAAGACGTACCGCAACTGCCGATAGACGACACGCTGGGCTTTTCCGGCCTGCGTCTGCGAACGGAAATGCACCGCCCCGGCAAGACCGATGAGTTCTGCGTGTGGCAAGGTGCCAGCTATTTCCGGGCGATTGGCCTGCATGAGGTGTACGGGCTATCCGCCCGCGGCCTTGCCCTAAAGACCGGCGATCCTGATGGCGAGGAATTTCCCGAATTCATCCGCTTCTGGCTGGAACGCCCGAAGCCCGGACAGCGTAACATGGTAGTTCACGCGCTAATGGACAGCCCCAGCGTGACCGGTGCCTACCGGTTCAACGTCACGGCAGGTGCGGATTGCGTGATGGATATCGAAGCCACGCTTTTCCCGCGCGAGGATCTGACGCATGTGGGCATCGCACCGGGGACGTCAATGTTCCTGTTCGATCAGACCAACCACAGCCGGTTTGACGATTTCCGTCCCGCAGTGCACGACAGTGACGGGCTGCTGATACGAAATGGTGCCGGAGAGGTGCTTTGGCGGCCACTGGCGAATCCGACACGGCTGCAGATTTCTTCATTCGTCGATACGAACCCGCGTGGGTTTGGCCTGATGCAGCGCAAGCGCGCATTCTCGGACTACGCGGATCTTGAGGCGAATTACCACAAGCGCCCCGGGCTGTGGGTCGAACCCAATGGCGACTGGGGTAAAGGCACAGTCACACTGGTCGAGATTCCGGCGGATCAGGAGATCTATGACAATATCGTCGCCTATTGGCGGCCCTCTGAACCCTATGCAGCAGGCAGTCAGGTCGATCTGTCTTACCGCCTGATCTGGGGCGAAGAACCGCAGCGGACATCAATGCCGCGCGTCATCAACACCGCAATGGGCGAGAATACATTCGGCGAAGGACGTCTGGCTGTCATCGACTTTGAAGCCTCTGACCTGTTCGACGACCCCGAGGAGATGACCATTTTCGTGGATTCGCCACATGCCGAAACGTCCGAGGGCGTTCTGCAGCGCAACCCTGACACTGGTGGGCTGCGGCTGGCATTTTCGTTCGAACCGGGCGATCGGGACCACGTGGAATTGCGCGCGCAGCTTTTGAAAGACAAAGAGCCGGCCTCAGAGGTCTGGCTTTATCGTTGGACCACATGACACGCGACCTGCATATCATGCCACCCAAGGCACCGCTGCCTATGCCTGCGCAGAACTTTAGCGCGGGCTTTACAGATGCGCAGGTGCCTACCGGGAAACAACCCTCAGCCGGGTTTTGGCGCGCACTGGCGTTTTCGCCAGCTATGGCGGCCACACTGGGCCTGTTGTGGGTCATGACCGATTGGTTCGGCGCCGAAGGGATCAACCTGATCGAGGCTATCCTTCTGGCATTGATCTCATTCAATTTCTTCTGGATTTCCTTTACCGTCTGCACCGTGCTGCTGGGCATGTTGTCCTTGTCACGGCAGGAGCAGCCTAAACGTGAAAGCCGTCCGCAACCATTGCGCGTCGCGTTGTTAATGCCGGTTTACAACGAGGTACCGTGGAACGTGCTGGGCAACGCCCGCACGATGCTTGAGGATTTGCAGGCACGAGGCGGACAGCACCACTATGCCATGTTTATCCTGTCGGACACCCGTGACCCTGAAATCGCGGCGCAGGAACAGGCCAGTATCGAGGCATTGCGCACCACCCTCGCCCCCGGTCTGGAACTCTATTTCCGTCGTCGCGCGGAAAATACTGACCGCAAGGTCGGTAACATCTCTGACTGGGTCAACCATTGGGGTGCCGACTGGGATGCAATGCTGGTGCTGGATGCCGACAGCCTGATGACCGGTCGCGCCATCCTGCGTTTGACGGATGCGCTGGCCCGCGACCCCGGTGCGGGATTGATCCAAAGTTATCCGCAATTGATCGGTGCGCAATCTGTCTTTGCCCGGATGCAACAGTTTGCCAACGGCGTCTATGGCATTGCGTTCGCCGAAGGTCTTGCTCGTTGGTGTGGCCAAGAAGGCAACTACTGGGGCCACAACGCGATTATCCGCACCAAGGCTTTTGCCTCAAGCGCCGGTCTGCCCAAGCTTCGTACGTTCAACGGTCAGGAAAAACTGATCATGAGCCATGATTTTGTCGAGGCCGGACTGCTGCGCCGTGCGGGTTGGGGTGTTCGGTTCCTGCCGCGAATTCGTGGGTCCTACGAGGAAACACCACCAACGCTGATCGACCACGCATTGCGCGACCGTCGATGGTGCCAAGGCAACCTCCAGCATCTGAAATTGCTTGGCGCAACCGGTTTCCGCGCGGTGTCACGGTTCCACATGTTCCATGGTGCAGTGGGTTACCTCATGTCCCCGCTTTGGTTTGCGCTGCTGGTGATGTGGGCGCTGATTGGTCAGGGGGAGGACGCCTCGGTCCTGCATTACTTCAGCCCCGACAACCCGCTGTTCCCACAATGGCCCGAAATGTCGGAAACGCGGCATGTGCTGATTATCCTGGTCATGTATGCGATGTTGCTGGCACCAAAGATCTTGGGTGTTTTGGCCCTGCCCCTCAGCGGTGTGCACTATGCGGAGTTTGGTGGCCGATCCAAGTTTCTGACCTCATTCCTGGCCGAAGTGATCTTGTCGATCCTCTATGCGCCAATCCTCATGGTACAGCAGATGATCGCGGTGTTCCGCACCGTTTTGGGCATTCAGAACGGCTGGTCCCCTCAGATGCGTGACGGCGGCAGCTATAACCTGCGAACCTTGATCTTGTGTCATGCGCTGGAAACGGTCAGCGGCATTGCGCTTAGCGTTGGTATTCTGTCAGGTCTCGTATCGATATGGCTGGCCCCGATTGCCATCAGCCTTGCGCTGGCAATTCCCTTATCCGCGCTGAGTGGCGTTTCGGCCGGCGCCGCGCGGCACATGGTCGGGATGAAAGAGGATTTTCGAGAGCCAGCTATTACCCGGATGGCCCGGCGTCACCGGAATGAGTTGAAGCGGTTTATCGAAGGCAAAGGCACTATGACTCCTGCCGAGTGATTAGCCACCCGGCAGACCTTCGTACCAGTCCACCATCATGTCAGCCCATCCCTTTGGTACAGTATGTCCGCCGGGGAACAGCGCGAGTTCCAGCATGCTGCCATCGCTGCATCCACTCCAATAGCGGCGCATAAACTGGCCAGTGACTGAAAAGCCACTTGGTTTGCTATCGACGCATTCGTTAGCGATCCGCCAGATTTCCAGACCTGCGAAAATATCGCCTTGATGAAACCGGCCACCACCTAAGATGCGGCCCTCTAACGGTACAACGTTGTCCGTCCAGCCATGAGTATGAAACATCCGAACCGGTCCGTTGCAGTTTTCAGGTTGCGGGCGCCAGAATCCCCCTGACACGGGCACATAGGCCGAAAACGTGTCCGGTGCCGCGCAGGCAAGATAATAGACCATGAATGCGCCAGCCGAGAACCCGCCCAAAACGGTTTGATCAGCATCTACCCCGAATCGGTCTGAGGCATCCTGAACAACTTCGGTCAAAAAGGCGGCTTCGTCGCGCCCTTCCCAACCCGGAAAGAAATTCCAGCTTTTGCGGCCATTGCGGTCTGATCCCTCGGGCGCCATCACCGCATAGCCACGCGCCAGCAGCGGCTCGACCAAATTGCGGTTTTTCAAGATTCCTTTGGCTGATCCGCCATACCCGTGCAAGAACACCAAAAGCGGTGGGTTTTCCGCTTTGGGCAGTTCGATATGATAGCCGCCCGAGGCGGTTTCGCAGATGCCCTCGCGATCTGCGCAAGCGGCAATGCCTGCTTGTCCGGTCATTGCCAGTATCGCAGCAGTAGTAAGTGTCCGGATCATCCCCAGTCCCCTACGTCTTGTTGAACCGGCAACCCGGCGCGAACCCATCCCGGCCCCGCCGCGGACCCTAGCATGCCTTCTGGCACATCGATTACGTTTGTAAATCCTGCCTCGGTCAATCTGTTGCTCAGCCTGGCCGACCGAACGCCACGGGCGCAGATCAGCGCAACCTTGGCACCCCGGTTGCCGCCCGTCAGTTGCGCCAACGCCTGTACGAAATCATCGCGGCGCATGTCCAGTGGATGCGCCCCTTGTCCGACGCCAGTGGCCCGCCATTCGCGCGGCGTCCGGATATCGACCAACAGAATTTGACCAGAGACCGCCTGTTTGTGCGCGTCCGCGGCACTAATCGTGCCACCGGCATAGTCAGGCGGGATCAGACGGTACTCCCGGACAGCAAACCCACCGGCGATCAGTGTCCCTGCCCCCAGCAAAACCCACCTTCGAGATCGATTTACCTTACCCGTCATGCGGTACCCTTTTACGCCGATAGGGCGTTCTATCACGACACTGAGCTTTGCGCTGTGATGGAATCCGGCCCATGGATCAAGTTCGCGTCATTGTAGCGCAGCTATAATGCAACCAATATGTACCTTTTAGAACAGGTCGAAACCTTGCATTTTCTGAACAGTCATTAAATTATCCATTCTAAATCTATAACATTGACCGCACAGCCCCGGAGTATCGCAGTTGTCCCTATTCCTTATCGCGGCCCTTCCCTTCCTCGGAGCTGTACTACCAGCCCTGCTGATCCGGGCAGGTCGAAACGCAGCAGCCTCGGCCGCGGGGCTTACGACCTTTTTGGCCCTTATGGGTCTTTTGATCCACATACCGTCCGTCATGCGCGGAGATGTCGTGACCGCACGGTTCGAGTGGATACCTGCGCTGGGACTGAATGCGAATTTCATGCTGGACGGGCTTGGATTTCTGTTCGCGCTTCTGATCCTCGGGATCGGATTGCTAATTATCCTGTACGCTCGGTTCTACCTGTCTCGTGAAGACCCGATGGGGCAGTTCTACACCTATTTGCTGCTGTTCCAAGGTGCGATGGTCGGGATCGTTCTGTCGGACAATATTCTGCTTTTGCTTATTTTCTGGGAGCTTACCTCGCTCAGCTCATTCCTGCTGATCGGCTATTGGAAGCACCTGCCTGAAGGGCGGCAAGGCGCGCGAATGGCGTTGGCCGTAACCGGTGGTGGCGGGTTGGCGATGATTGCCGGGATGCTGATCCTTGGCAATATCGCAGGATCTTTTGACCTAAGTGTCATTTTGCAGAACAAAGAGCTGATTCAGGCATCGCCCTATTACTTGCCAGCCTTGATCCTGATCCTGCTGGGCTGTTTTACCAAATCTGCACAGTTCCCGTTTCACTTCTGGCTGCCGCACGCAATGGCAGCACCTACGCCTGTTTCGGCCTATCTGCATTCGGCAACGATGGTGAAGGCCGGACTGTTCCTGATGGCGCGGATGTGGCCGGTTCTGGCTGGGACGGACGCTTGGTTCTACATCGTGGCAACCACAGGCTTGATCACAATGCTGCTGGGCGCATGCATTGCCCTGTTCAAAGATGACCTAAAGGCGCTACTGGCGTTCTCGACCGTATCGCATCTGGGCCTTGTGACGATGCTGCTGGGTTTTGGCACGAAGTTCGCCGTTGTGGCGGCTGTGTTCCACATCATCAACCATGCAACCTTCAAAGCCGCGCTATTCATGACTGCCGGGATCGTGGATCACGAGACGGGCACCCGCGACATCAAACGTCTGGGCGGGCTGCGTCACCTGATGCCGTTAACTTTCACCATTGGCACCACTGCCGCCCTGTCAATGGCTGGCCTGCCACCGCTGAACGGGTTCCTGTCCAAGGAAATGATGTTGGAAGAGACGGTTCACACCACGTGGCTCAATTCGCATTACGTGGTACCCGGGCTGGCCCTGCTGTCAGCACTGTTCTCGGCGGCATATTCCTTCCGCTTTGTCAGCCACGTCTTCCTTGGACCGGAACGCACGGATTATCCCCATCATCCGCATGACCCGCCTGTTGGCTTATGGCTGGCCCCGGCTTTCCTGGTGGTGCTGGTTGTTCTGATCGGACTGTATTCGGCAGCCATCGTAGGACCGCTGGTTGCAGTTGTCTCTAGCGCCGTGCTTGGCGGGGCGGAACTGCCTTACTACTCGCTGAAACTGTGGCACGGCTTTACCCCGGCGCTTTACATGTCGGTCGTGGCCGTTGTCGGAGGTCTGGTCCTGCTGTCCCTGTATCGCCAAAGCAATGCCCTGTGGAACGCTCTGCCCCGACCCGAAGCCAAGGTTATCTTTGAGGCCATCATAGGCGCGCTGACCACACTCAGCCGTTGGATCACTGACACACTGCATAACGGCGTGCTCAGCCGATATGCTATCATCGTTGTCGCGTTTACCGTTGGACTTGGCTATTACGCCTACGCGTCAGGCACAATTAGCCCGGTAACACGCCAGCCACTGCCAGCTCCGCCTCTTCCTATTATCGGCTGGATATGTCTGGTCGGTGCGACGTTGGCGATCATGTGGTTCCACCGCAACCGCCTGCTGGCGCTGGTGCTGATCGGCGTGGTCGGTTTGATCGTCTCGATGGCGTTCAACTACCTGTCGGCACCGGATCTGGCGCTGACGCAGATTTCGGTCGAAGTGGTCACGATGATCCTGCTGCTGCTGTCGCTGAATTTCCTGCCCACAGATACCCCGCGGGACAGCAGCCCGGCGCGACGCTGGCGTGATGCGGCGATCTCGGTTGTGGCGGGTGTTGGTACCGGGGCCTTAATCTATGCCGTGATGCTGAGAGATTTTGCCTTCCCGACGATCTCGGACTTTCATCTGGCCAACTCGTACAAGGGGGGCGGTGGCACCAACGTCGTCAACGTGATCCTCGTGGACTTCCGGGGTTTTGACACCTTTGGCGAGATTATTGTTCTGGGCATCGCCGCCCTGATCATTTTTGCCCTGACCGAGTCCGTTCTAAGCACAAATGTTCGCGGTTATCTGCTGAACCGCAAGCCGCACTGGCCGCAGTCGGGGGATTCACATCCCCTGATGATGGTGGTAGCAACCCGAGTGATGATGCCGATCGCCCTGATGGTTGGCGCTTATATCTTTTTCCGCGGCCACAACCAGCCGGGTGGTGGCTTTATCGCAGGACTTGTCGTCGCAATCGCATTCCTGATGCAATACATGGCCAGCGGCTATACCTGGGCGATTGAGAGGCAACGGTTTTTCTACCATGGCACCATTGGCTGGGGTGTTCTTATCGCAGCTGCGACCGGGATCGGGGCATGGTTCAACGAACGCCCATTCCTGACCAGCGATTTTGGTTATATCCACTGGCCGCCGCTGGAAGAGTTCGAATGGGCCACCGCACTGCTGTTTGACACCGGTGTATTTCTTGCCGTGCTCGGCGCGGTGATGTTGGCGCTGGACAGCCTCTCGCGGCTGGCATGGCAACCCGGAATGGCACAAGAGTTCCCAATGGATATCAATCCGCTGAGGAACGACCCTAAAGTTGACGAATTGAAGGAGCAGGCCTGATGGAAGCGCTCGTTGCCTCTGCCGTAGGCGTCATGACCGCTGCGGGGATTTTCCTGATCCTGCGTCGCCGCACATTCCCGGTGATCCTGGGGCTTTCCCTGATCACATACGCCGTGAACGTGTTCCTGTTTGCTACCGGACGTCTTGCGTTGGATGCGCCCGCCGTTCTGAACAAATACGAAGAGGTTCCCTATACCGATCCTCTTCCGCAAGCGCTGGTCCTTACGGCAATCGTTATTTCTTTTGGAATGACGGCTGTGGTCGTGATGGTCGCGCTGTCTGCCTATCTGTCCTCGAAAGATGACCACATCGACATGACTGCTCAAGACAGCGTAGACGCGCCGGGAGAAGACGCATGAACCATTGGATCGTTGCGCCGATCGTCCTGCCCGCGATTCTGGCTCCGTTTATTATCATGGTGTTGCGGTATCACCTTGATCTTCAGCGCATCTTCTCGGTCGCGGGTGTTGTGGCCTTGCTGGGTATCGCGCTGACCATCACCGCGCAGGCCGCAGGCGGCGATATTCAGGTGTATGAGCTGGGCAATTGGCCCGCACCGTTCGGCATCGTTATGGTGCTGGACCGTCTGTCGGCAATGATGGTCCTGTTGACCGCGCTGATTGCCCTGCCGATTGTTCTCTATGCTATAGCATCGGGGTGGGATGATCGTGGCAAACACTTTCACGCCCTATTCCACTTTCAGCTTATGGGCGTCTGTGGTGCGTTCCTGACCGGCGACGCCTTTAACCTATTTGTGTTCTTCGAGGTGTTGCTGATTGCCTCTTACGGGCTGATGACCCACGGTGGCGGCTCGGTTCGGCTAAAGGCCGGAGTACAATATGTTGTTTACAACCTGATTGGCTCGACCCTCTTTCTGTTTGCGCTTGGTGTACTTTACGGTGTCACCGGCACGCTGAACATGGCGGATATGGCGGTTCGCGTGGCGGAACTACCTGCCGAGGATACCGCTTTGCTGCGTGTGGGTGCGGTGCTTTTGCTGCTGGTGTTCTGCATCAAGGCCGCCGTGTTGCCACTGCATTTCTGGCTGCCAGCCAGCTACGCAAACGCACCGCTGCCGGTGGCCGCGCTGTTTGCAATCATGACCAAAGTGGGCGCGTATTCCATCGTGCGGATGTACACGCTTGGGTTCGGTCCAGAGGTCGAAGCGACCCAAGGCCTTGTCGGGACATGGCTGCAACCCGCCGCTCTGCTCACACTCGCCGTTGGGGCAATCGGTATTCTTGGCGCGCAGCATATTGCACGGATGGTGGCGTTTTGCGCCATCGCTTCGATGGGTACCCTTCTGATCGCGATCTCATTGTTTACGGAAACTGCCACTGCTGCTGCGTTGTATTACATCTTTCATTCGACACTTGCGACGGCGTTGCTTTTCCTTGTGGCCGATCTGGTGATGGAGCGTCAGGGCGGCGCCATTGAACCAAAGGCTCCGATGCCCCAAAGCGGGCTTGTCTCTGCCCTGTTTTTCGTCGGTGCAATCGCGTTGGCGGGCATGCCCCCGCTGTCAGGCTTCATCGGCAAACTGCTTGTGCTGGACGCAGCGCGAGACGCCCCCGATGCGGGTGCGATCTGGGCTGTGATCCTCATCGGTTCGTTCATCACCATCGTCGGCTTGGCACGTGCAGGCACCATGATTTTCTGGAAAAGCCACGATGCCCAATACAATCCGGTCCCTAAGGTAGAAGGTGAAGAAGCCCTTGTCGCTGCCCCGCCCGAGCCAAACCCCGGATTGGCCTTTACAGCCGTGTTCGGCGCGGTTCTAGGCCTTGTGATGCTGACCCTGTTCGCTGGTCCTGCATTGAACTACGCTGGAAAAACAGCCGAGCAATTGTTTACACCCGAAGACTATATTTCGGCCGTTCTGGGAGGAGAAGAATGATGAGACTTCTGCACCGGATTTTCCCGCACCCTCACCTGACCTTCCTGCTGACAGTCGTGTGGGTTCTGCTGGCCAATAACGGGTCACTCAACTCGGTCGTGTTTGGCCTGCTGTTGGGGATCATCATTCCATTCATCACGCAGCCCTACTGGCCCGATCGCCCCAAGCTGCGCAACTGGCCGATGGTTGCTGAGTATATGCTGGTGGTCCTGTGGGATATCGTAATCGCCAACATCACCGTCGCCCGGATCATCCTGTTCAAACGCGACGCGGACCGTCAGCCCAACTGGGTCCGTATCCCACTGGAACTGCGCACGCCCGAGGCGATAACCGTTCTGGCCGGAACCATCACCATGACCCCTGGCACGGTCAGCTGCGATTTGTCCGCGCAAGGGCACAGCCTACTGGTCCACTGCCTGGATGCCCCCGACACAGACACGGTGCGCGACCAGATAAAAAACCGGTATGAACGTCGCCTGAAGGAGATATTCGAATGATCGAAGTTGCCATCTGGTTTGCTTTCGCCTGTTTTGGCGCAGCCATCATGCTGTGCCTGTGGCGGATCATTTCGGCTGAAGGTGTTGGCACGCGCGTTCTGGCGCTGGACACGATGGTGATCAACACCATCGCTCTTTTGATCCTCTACGGGCTTCACTTGGGAACCGAGGTCTTTTTTGAGGCCGCCATGATCATCGCCATGCTGGGTTTTGTCTCAACCGTGGCCTATGCGCGTTTCATGCTGCGCGGCAATATTATCGAGTGAGGGCGACATGGAATTTATCTTTGAACTGCTGATCGCCTTCTTTCTGGTCATCTCGGGCATTTTTGGCTTTGTCGGCTCGTACGGAATGATCAAGCTGAAAGACCCGATGTCGCGCCTGCATGCGCCGACCAAAGCAACAACGCTGGGTGTCGGCGGCGTTTTGCTCGCGTCGATCTGCCACTCGGTCTTGCTTGAGGGGAAGCTGTCCCTGCATGAGTTGCTGATTACCTTGTTCCTGTTTCTGACTGCACCGATCACGGCTCTGTTCATTGCCAAATGGCACATACACCGGCATGAAAAACCCGATGATCTGCCGAATGCCGGCGAGGATGAGCGTTGGGCCACCCACGCGGTTGAGCAGGTCGAAGACGTCCCAGACCACAGCAAGACCTGAGATTCCATGCATCACCCTCCGCTGTCCCTGACCCGTGATCTGGTTCTGATTGGCGGAGGTCATACGCACGCGTTGGTGCTGCGCAAGTGGGGTATGAACCCCCTACCCGGCGCGCGGGTAACGGTTATCAATCCTGGCCCTACAGCGCCCTATTCCGGGATGCTGCCCGGTTTCGTTGCGGGACATTACGAGCGCTACGAGCTGGACATTGATCTGGTGCGCCTGGCCCGTTTTGCAGGTGCTCGCGTTATCCTTGGGCCGGTTGAGGGCATCGACGCCGAACAGCGGCAGGTTCACGTGCCAGGAAGGCCGCCTGTTGAATTTGACGTGGCTTCGGTCAATGTGGGGATCACATCCGATATGCCTGCCCTGCCGGGCTTTGCCGAAAACGCGGTTCCGGCCAAACCGCTGGGGCCGTTTGCATCCCGTTGGGCAGACTATCAGAATGGCAGCGGCCCCGCCTCGGTTGCCGTGATTGGCGGCGGTGTCGCGGGGGTCGAGCTGGTGATGGCAATGGCCCACGCCCTGCGGTCCAAGGGCCGTGCGGCGCAGGTAACACTGATCGACAATGCCGATGCACTGACAGCAACAAAAGCCAAAGCAGCAGCAACGATCCGTCAGGCGATGACCGATCTAGGCATAGACGTGATCGAACAGACATCGATTGCGCGTATCGAGAAGGATCATATCATCCTTGAAACCGGCCAGCACGTTCCTGCTGCGTTCGTGACCGGTGCCGCCGGTGCCCGCCCGTATGACTGGGTTGCGGATACCGGGTTGGATTTGCAGGACGGCTACATCCGGGTGAATAGCTATCTTCAATCCAGCGAACCGGTCATCTTTGCCGCTGGGGATTGCGCCCATCTTTCAGAAAACCCACGCCCCAAGGCCGGGGTCTATGCGGTGCGTGAGGCTCCGGTTCTGTTCCACAACTTGCGGGCGGCTTTAGGGGCCGGGGAGATGCGGCGATACAAGCCGCAGAAAGACTATTTGAAGCTGATCTCGCTGGGCGGTAAATCCGCGCTGGCCGAAAGGTTTGGCACCTCGTTCAGCGGTCCGTTGATGTGGAAATGGAAAAACCATATCGACCAGAGCTTCATGAACAAGTTCCGCGATCTACCGGCAATGGCGCGCCCGGATTTGCCGCGTCACCATGCAGACGGGTTGCAAGAGGCATTGGGCAACAAGCCAATGTGCGGTGGCTGCGGGGCAAAGGTCGGACGCGGCGCGCTGCAATCCGTTCTGGGCTCCCTGCCCTCTCCAAACCGTAGCGATGTGATACCTTTGCCCACCGACGACGCGGCCTTGCTGACAACGGGTGGCGCGCGTCAGGTCATGACGTCTGACCATTTGCGCGGGTTTACGGATGATCCGGTGTTGATGACACGTATCGCTGCCGTACACGCGCTGGGGGATATTTGGGCCATGGGCGGCAGCCCGCAAGCGGCAACCGCGACGATCATCCTGCCACGCATGTCGCCCGATCTTCAGCGCCGCACCCTAGCCGAGATCATGGCCACCGCCGCAGAGGTGATGGGCGATGCAGGGGCCGCGATCGTGGGTGGTCACAGCTCGATGGGGGATGAGATGACCATCGGCTTTACCCTGACCGGCCTGTGCGAGACCGATCCGATTTTGCTGTCCGGCGCGCGCGCCGGCGACGCCTTGATCCTGACAAAGCCGCTGGGCAGCGGCGTGCTGATGGCCGCCGAGATGGCAGGTCAGGCAAACGGCGCCTGGGTTGCCAGCGCATTCCGGCAAATGGTCCAGCCCCAGGGTGAGGCGGCGCGCATTCTGGCCGGAGCGCACGCGATGACGGATGTCACCGGGTTTGGTCTTGCCGGGCATCTGCTGGGCATGTGCGAGGCGTCGGATTGCGGCGCTGTGCTGGATCTGGACGCGATCCCATTAATGACCGGCGCGCTGGAATTGTCTAATCGCGGTGTCAGATCCACGATTTTCGATGATAACCGCGCAATCGCGCCGGATCTGCGCACGGGCGGCAAAGCCGACTTGTTGTTCGACCCGCAAACCGCCGGAGGTCTGCTGGCTGCCGTTGCCACCGAACAGGGGCAGGCGCTGTGTGAAAAGCTGCGGGACGCGGGCTATCCGGCAAGTGTTGTTGGCCATGTAACCAGCAAACCTGGCCTGCGCCTTCAAAGCTGATCCAGAAATTGCCCTATCCGCACGGCGGCGTCATTCAGGCCCGCCTCATCCAAGGTGGGTATGTTCACCTGTGCGAGTATCTCTGCATTTTGAGAGCGGTTGGATTTTGAATATGACAGGTCGTAATGCTGTTCCATCAACGCCCGTGTCAGCGCCTGCTTATCCCCGGCGTCGATCAGGGCAAGCCAGCCGTCGACGACTGCTTGCCCGCGATGAACGCGCAGCAGAGACAGGCGTTCCCGCAGCCGATCCGCGTCTGACAGGATATCGTCATAGGCACTGGCCAGATAAGCGCTGCGTGCCGCAATCGGCGCTGATATCCAGATACGCGGCGCGGCGCGCAATGCTGTCCAAAGGCTTGGTGGCAGGATACGCGCACCGATCTTGGACGACTCGGCCTCGACCACAACCGGGTGCGCTGGATTTAAAGCGTTCAAAGCCGCGGCCAGAGCGGATTCGAACGCTTTCTGGCTGGGCTGACCGCCCGGCATCTCGCCCAAAAGCGAGCCTCGGTGATTGGCCAGCCCTTCAAGGTCAAGCACCTGCACATCGCGCGATTTCAGATGCCCCAACAAGTCGGTCTTGGCCGTACCCGTATACCCATCCAGCGCAACCAGCTTATACGGCAAGGGATCGTCGTAAAGGTATCGCTTCACCAGACGGCGATACGAGCGATAGCCGCCTTCGACGACTTCTGCCCGCCAGCCGATCTGTTGCAGCATCCAGGTAAATGACCCCGACCGCTGCCCGCCGCGCCAACAATAGACCAGAGGTTTCCAGCCGCCGTCATGATGCGACAGGCTGTGTTCGATATGATTGGCGGCATTTCGAAAAACCAAGGCCGCGCCCAGCTTACGCGCCAGAAACGGGCTTTCCTGCACATAGATGGTACCCACACGCGCGCGCTCTTCGTTGTCCAGAACCGGCAGGTTAATCGCGCCTGGCAAATGGTCTTCGGCATATTCGGCCGGGCTGCGCACGTCGATCACCGTGTCGAACGCGTGCGCATACAGGTTTTGCAGGTCAGCGAATTTCAGAGCCATTCAAACGGTCTATCCTGCGATCAATGGAATAGGAAGGTGCGCCGTTAGGCTGGGATCGGTTTAATCAGGTCAGGCCCGCTGGCGCGGTTCGAGTTCACCGCAGGGTCAACGCGGTAGAAATCCAAAACATCTTCGGCCCCGGGTTTCATCAAACGCGCGGCCCCCTTGCCAGCCTCACCCAGCCAAAGCGGCCAGTCGTCCTGATCGAGGATGAGTGGCATCCGATGGTGAATGGCGCTGAGATGGCGATTGGCTGGCGTTGTTACGATCGCGCAGGTGCCTTGGCGCGCGTCTGCAGCGCCCCAATCCTGCCAAACCCCCGCGAAGGCAATCGGCGCGCCGTCTTTTCGATGAATGTACCAGGGCAGACGCGAACCCTGTTCGGTCTTGGTCCATTCGTAGAACCCCGTCGCCACGATCAGGCACCGCCGGTCACGACAGGCCGCCCGGAATGCAGGCTTTTCCGCCAGCGTCTCGGCCCGTGCATTGATCAGCAATGGCCCTGCGGTCTCGGTCTTGTACCAATGCGGCAGAAATCCCCAGCGTAGGGGGTCCAGCCTGCGCCCGGTCTCTCCGCTTCGCACGACATGGACCTGATTTGTTGGGCATACGTTGAAGTTTGGAACGGATGGCAGCGTATTCGCTGGCCGCGCAGAAAACAGCTGCGCCATCGCGTCGTTGGGAAGGGTTATTGCAAACCGTCCGCACATGAGTAATGAACCATCAATAGTTGTTTCATAAAGGCACAGGGTGTCACGGGGTCTCATGCAGAATCAAACAGCGAAAACCCTTAAAGGCAAGGCAGTAGCGGCTTTGGACGCAGGCAAGCTGCAGCAGGCGTTGAAAAAAGCGCAGCTCGGCGCAAAGAAATTCCCCAATGACGCGGATTTTCACGCGATTTCGGGCTTTGTGCTGACCGAGATGAAGCAATACAAGAAGTCCATTCCTCACTTCGTTGAGGCGTCGCGGATGAAGCCCGACGATCCGCAATTCGTGGAAAATCTGGCCAACGCGCTGATGCAGACAGGGCAAATTACCAAAGCGCTGGAGTATATTGAGCAAAAGCTGGAAAAGTTCCCCAATAATCAGGAACTGAACCGCGTTCTGGATGAAATTCATCTCAAGGGCGACAACTGGCGCATGATGATCGAACATGCGAGCAAGAAGCTGGAAAATGAGCCCGATGACGTGAAACTGCTGGCCAAGCGCGCGCGGGCTTACGCAAAGATCGGGTTTGTCGAGGAAAACACGCGCGATATCGCCCGAGCGTTTGAACTGGCCCCGGATGATATAAAGATCGCCTTCCAAAAGT
Source organism: Ruegeria sp. YTSA135 (assembly GCF_059610165.1). Classification (NCBI taxonomy): domain Bacteria; kingdom Pseudomonadati; phylum Pseudomonadota; class Alphaproteobacteria; order Rhodobacterales; family Roseobacteraceae; genus Ruegeria; species Ruegeria sp. YTSA135. The sequence continues at coordinate 509,274 of NZ_JBXWNC010000001.1, forward strand.
CTTTGAACCTTCACCAAAGCGGTGACAAGAACGGATCAAAAGACCTCTTGCAAAGCATTTTGCAGAAGGAACCGGGGCATATATCGGCCCTGCTGCAACTGTCGACGGTTGCCACCAAAGAGGACGCGCCACAGCTTTTAGACGCAGTTGAAACCGCAGTCTCAAACAGCGAGATTCAACATCACGAGCTGGCGTTTGCACAGGCACATCTGATCTCGAAGATCAGCGGGATGGATGCGGCGATGCCGGCGTTTGAGCAGGCCAATGCCCTTCAGCATGAGGGGAATCCCTATAACGTCGACGCCGAAGAGGAAAAGCTGAACAGGGTTATCGGCCTGTTCCCGGTGGATCAACCGATTCCCAGCTCGGGTATCAGCGACGTGCCGGTTCCGGTGTTTGTCGTGGGGCAACCCCGATCAGGCACGACATTGATGGAAATGATGCTCAGTTCGGCCCCGGATATCGCCGGCTGCGGGGAATTAACAATCGGGGCAGACCTTGCCCGCGAATATACGTCGCAAGGTAAAAGCTTTGGTTCGGAAGACGCAGCAAAATACGCAGAGGATTTCCGCAAGCTGATGCCGCCGATCCCCGACGGATCGGTCGCTTTTGTCGATAAGCTGCCGCATAACTATCAGATCATCGGCTTCCTTTTGTCTGCCTTCCCCAATGCAAAGATAATCAATATGTTGCGTGACCCGCGCGATGTTGGATTGTCCAAGTGGATCAGGCGGTTCCCGGCGGGTGGGATGCGGTATGCCTCGAACCTGTCGGCAATCGCGCATTCTGCGAATATGTACCGCCGTTACATTGCCCATTGGAATGCCGTCTTCCCGGGCCAAATTCTGACCGTTCCATATGAAAAACTGGTGGCCGATCCAAAGACCTACAGCCAGAACGTCGCCGAATTCTGTGATCTGGAATGGAGCGAGACCATGATGCACCCGGAAAAAAACACCAAACAGGTTCGAACAGCCAGTATCGATCAGGTGCGCAACAAAATTTCGACCAAATCAGTCGGCGGGTGGCAGAGCGTTTCCGAGCACCTTCAGCCCATGCTAGACGGTTTCGACCCAAAGCTCTGGCCGGAATACGATTTGGCGTAACTGGCAATGACGAAGGCCGCAACCAAAGTTGCGGCCTTTTTCTTTAACTTCGCGTGGGCTTATTTCTGCTTGATACGCCCGTCGACGTAAGGTTGGTAAGGCGCGTTTTGCGCCAGATACTCAGCCGTCACATCCGCCAGATCTGGTCCAAAATCATAGGCGTTTTTGTCTTCGCCTTCGAACATATGATAGCCGTCTCCACCGTTGCGGACATAGTTGTTCGTGACCACCAGATAGGTCGCCGCCGGATCAATCGGGACAAATCCGTCACCATCTGCCACCATGACCTCGGTAATCCGGCCTTCGTTCGGTGCAACCGAAGGGTCCCACGTGAACGTCATACCTGCAACTTGCGGAAAGCGGCCCTTGACCTCTTCGACCTGGCTGACGCCGTTTTCCAGTGCGTCAACAACGCCCTGACCGCTGATCTCGAAAGTTGACAAGGTGTTCTGGAAGGGTAGCACCGTCAGCACCTCACCCATTGTCACCTCACCCGAGTCAATCGAGGCCCGCAATCCGCCCGAGTTGGCGATGGCGATCTGTGCACCCTGATCGGCAACCCGTGCCAACATGGCATCAGCCACAAGATTGCCCATCTCACACTCCTGAACGCGGCAGATCGAACGGTCACCTTCGATCGAAGATGCGGCGCTGGCCACAACCTTGTTTCGGATTTCATCCAGTGGAACAGCAAGTTCGGCGATGCGATTCAGCGCGGCCTGATCCTCTGTCACGGTATTGTCCATGATCAACGGTTCACCGACGGCAGAGACGACATTGCCGTCATCATCAAAGGTCACGTTTAACTCACCCAGGAATTTGCCATAGGCATAGGCCTGCACAATCTGCACGTTGTTCACCACTGTTGGATACGGCCCTGCGGCCTTGTCGGATGTGTTCGACAGATAGGTGTTCGAGTGTCCGCCCACGATCACGTCTACCCCGGTGGTTTTCTGTGCAATGCGCCGGTCAACCCCAAAGCCCGAATGACTCAGTACGACGATCTTGTTCACGCCTTCCCCGGTAAGTTTGTTCACCTCGGCCTGGACTGCGGGCACCGGGTCAGAAAAACTGATATTCGGGCCGGGCGAGGCGATGTCGTGCGTATCTTCGGGCGTCAAACCGATTAGGCCGATCTTTTCGCCGCCCACCTCGATCACAGTGGATTTCTTGATCTTGTCGGTCAGCAGTTCCTCATCCGCTATATCCGCATTGGACATCAGCACAGGAAAATCCACGGAATCGATGAAACCGCGCAACACCTCGGGTCCGTCATCGAATTCGTGGTTGCCGACGGTCATCGCGTCATAGCCCAGCTTGTTCATGAACTCGGCCGCGACTTTGCCCTTGTAGTAGGTATAGAAAAGCGAGCCCTGAAACTGATCGCCCCCATCCACGAGGATTGAGTTTTCGGCCCGTCCGCGCGCCTCTTCCACCGCCGTCACAAGGCGTGCCGAACCACCGAAACACTTCCCCTCGGTGTTGTCTTCATCGCCGCAAGCACTGTCATATTTGTTGATAGGCTCAAAGCGCGAATGAAAATCGTTCGTATGCAGGATCGTCAATTTGTATTCGGCGGCGGCCATGCCTGCAGTCAGCCCCAGAACCGCGACTGACGCCAGAAAACGGGTGAACATCTTCATACTCCTTGTTTTTTGATTGGCGTGATGTTGCGCGCCCTGACAGGAAGAGTCAAAGGGGGAATACCACCTTGATTCTACCCATCTTGCGGGGCATCACGGCAGCATGCTGATTTACAAGATTTTCCGGTCCGGTGAATGGGCTGCGTTACAGGAACAAGGCGCGTCGGACGGCGCACCGATTGATATCGCTGACGGCTATGTTCACTTCTCGACCGCCGAACAAGCTGCCGAGACAGCCGCCAAGCATTTTGTCGGGGTCCAGGGGCTTACCCTGTCGGCCTGCGACGCGGATGCGATGGGCGACGATCTGAAATGGGAGGTTTCGCGCGGCGGTGCCCTGTTCCCTCATCTCTACCGCCAGATTCGGATGACCGATGTTGTCTGGTCGCGCCCCTTGCCCTTTGACGGGCAAGCCCATCGATTCCCAAAGGAGATGGAATGACCACTTTCATCGACCCCGACCGCGCCCAGTTCGAAGCGTTCAAATCGCTGGACCGCGACCATCCGATCGAAATGCTGAACCTTGTGAAGTTTCGTGAAAACGCCGAGTATCCGACCGGGCACGAACTGGCGGATGCCGGGCTGAGCGGAGCGCAGGCCTATCGAAAATACGGGTCCGAAACGGCCCCGATCATCGCCCGCCTAGGGGCGTCGATCCTGTGGCGCGGGGCATTTCAAACCACGCTGATCGGTCCACAGGATGAAACTTGGGATGCGGTCTTTATCGCCCGCTACCCAACGGCACACGCGTTCTTGGAAATGGTGACTGACTCGATCTATCAGGCCGCTGTCATTCACCGGCAGGCCGCAGTAGAAACCTCACGCCTGATCCGGTGTGCGCCGACAGAGGGTGGAGAGGCTTTCGGATGAAGCTGACTGAGAAACTAGGTCTTGCTGTCCTGCACAGAATGGACCCCGAAGCCGCCCATGGCATGTCGATCAAGGCATTGAAAGCCGGATTGGCCCCGATGCCGGGGGCAGTAACGTCGCGGCGCCTGAAAACAACCGTGGCAGGGCTGGATTTGTCCAATCCCGTTGGTCTGGCAGCAGGTTTTGACAAGAACGGGGAGGCTCTGGCGCCGTTATCCCGCACCGGCTTTGGCTTTATCGAAGTTGGTGCCGTCACGCCTCGCCCACAGCCCGGCAACCCCAAACCTCGCCTGTTCCGTCTGTCCGAGGACAAGGCCGCCATCAACCGCTTTGGCTTTAACAACGAAGGGATGGAGGCCATGGCCCTCCGTCTGGCCAGTCGCCCCAAAGACGCCGTGATTGGCCTGAACCTTGGTGCAAACAAGGACAGTGATGACCGCCCCGGTGATTTCGCCAAGGTGTTGGCCCGTTGCGCCGCGCATCTAGATTTCGCCACGGTCAATGTTTCTTCGCCCAACACCGAGAGACTGCGGGATTTACAAGGCAAGGCGGCGCTTGGCGCGCTGTTGGGCGGTGTGATTGAAACCCGAAACGACTTGCCCCGCCCCATCCCGATTTTTCTGAAAATCGCGCCTGACCTGTCCGAGGCCGAGCTGCAAGACATTGCCGATGTGGCGTTGGAAACCGGTGTGGACGCGGTGATCGCCACCAATACCACCCTCAGCCGCGACGGTCTGGTAAGCGCTCACAAGGGTGAAACAGGTGGTCTTTCCGGCGCTCCCCTTTTTGAAAAATCGACGCGGGTTCTTGCGCAGCTCAGTGCACTGACCGGGGGTAAAATCCCACTGATCGGTGTCGGTGGCATTAGCAGCGCACAACAGGCCTATGCCAAGATTTGCGCCGGGGCATCTGCCGTTCAGCTATATACCGCGCTGGTCTACGGGGGTATCTCATTGGCGGCTGAGATTGCTGAAGGGCTGGATGAACTTTTGGCGCGCGATGGGTTTAATTCTGTCGCGCAAGCTGTTGGAAGCAAAAGAGAGGACTGGATATGATCACGTACTGGCACAATCCCCGCTGTTCGAAATCCCGTACCGGGCTGGACCTGCTTGAGCAGAACGGCGCGCAAGTTGAGCTGCGCAAATACCTTGAGGATGCACCCTCGGTCGGTGAACTGCGCGAGGTGCTCAACAAACTTGGCATCGAACCAATCGACATGATGCGGACGGGGGAAAAGCGGTTCAAGGAACTGGGTCTGACCGAATCCTCACCGGCGGATGAATTGATTTCCGCAATGGCCGAGAACCCAATCCTGATTGAGCGCCCCCTTGCCATTGCAGGTGACAAAGCTGCCATCGGGCGTCCACCGGAAGAGTTGCTGTCGCTGCTTTAACCCACCTGCGCCTCAAGCCTTGGATAGCGCCAGCCCAAGGTAACACCGCGCGCGATGTTCAGCACCATCAGCGCGGCCCAAAGGCCATGGTTGCCCAGCGCCGGCACCAGAACAAACAAAGCGACCACGTAGATCGCAACCGACTGGATCATCGCGTCGCGCATGGCGCGGGTCCACGTGGCACCGATATAAATACCATCGAACATCCAACTGGTCACACCGATGATTGGCGCCAGCGCGACCCAGATCAAATATTCGCGCGCGGCGATGCGCACCTCGGATGAAGTCGTCATCACGTCGATCAAGACCGGCCCGGCAAAGAAGAATGCTGATCCCAGCAACACCGCGCCGCCTACCCCCCATTGCGATGTCATGATCGACGCACGCCGCACCCGATACCGGTCGCGCGCACCGACTGCACTGCCGACGAGCGCTTCGGCAGAAAAAGCGAACCCATCCAATGAAAACGCTGTGATTTCAAGAAATTGCAGCAACACCTGGTTGGCGGCGAGGTTCACATCCCCCAGATCCGATCCAACAAACAGAAACGTGGTGAACGAGCCGGTCAGCAAGACCGATCGGATCATGATATCGCCATTCACCTGCATCATCCGACGCAGCCGCGCCCCGTCGAATATGCGCGGCCAGTCGCGCCATTGGTTCCCACCGAACGCATTGCGACATAACCAAAGGCCCAGCGCCAGCCCGGTCCATTCGGCAATCAGAGTGGCGATTGCAACCCCCTCAACCCCCCAGCCAAGGCCCAGAACGAACCACAGGTTCAGCACGACATTCAGCCCGTTCATCCATACCTGCAAAACAAATACGCCCCGGGTCCGTTCAACCGCGATAAGCCAGCCCGTGACGGCATAAAGAGCAATCGTCGCTGGTGCGCCCCAAATACGGATCTGCAGGTAATCGCGCGTCAACGCTTCGACCTCGGGGCTCGCAGGCGACAGGGCAAACGCACCCAGGAACACCCACACCTGGACAAGGATAAACACCATCCCTGCCGAACCGCCCAAGAGCAGCCCGCGCATCAACAGCGCGCCAGTTTCCGCCGCATCACCGGCCCCGCGTGCCTGTGCCGCCAGGCCCGTCGTACCCATGCGCAGAAAACCAAAAATCCAGTAAATACTTGCCAGAATGACAGCACCCATTCCCACCGCTCCGATCGGTGCCGCCTGCCCCATCTGACCAACCACACCGGTATCGACCGCGCCCAGAATTGGGACTGTCGCGTTGGACAAAACGATCGGAATTGCGATCTTCAACACCCGTCTATGCGTAAGGGGTGCCGAGGTATCCTGCATCGCAGTCTACTCTTTTTTCGGATCGGATTGCGGCATCAGGAAATGCCCTGTGGCCTGCGCAATCGGGCGCGCGTGATTGTCCTGCCAGGCCTCAACCCGGACCGAAGCGTATCTGCGGCCAGACCGGCTGACGAAAGCCCGGGCATAGGCATCCCGAGGCAAGCCAGAGCGCAGGTAATCAACAGTGAAATCGACGGTTTTCGGGAACCGTATCGTTTCAGCCTCGAACAGGTCTTCAGGATCAATCTCACCGCTTTCGATACGGGGAAAGAAATACTCCCAACTCAGCGTAATCACAGCGGTGACTTCCAGGAATGCCGCCGTGACGCCCCCGTGCAGTGCGGGCAATAGCGGATTTCCAATCAGCTTATCGTCAAAGTTCAACACGCCTGTCAGCTCATCCCCGCGTCGGTCGAAGGTAATGTTGAGAAAGCGGATATAGGGCACCCCCTCGACAATCGCGTTCAGGGCCGCGTCACGGCGTTGCTTGACAACCTGCATGGGTTCGGGACGAAGGCGCGCCATCACAGCCCCTCCACCGTGAAGGCTCCTGCGGCGGTCGCCACCGGTCTGTCCCGATCATCGTCCATCGCAGTTGCACGGACAAAGGCGACGTTGCGGGTAATGTGATAGCAGATGGCGTGGGTCGTTATGTTTTGCCCCGGCGTTGCGGCGCGCATGTAGTCGATCCGCAGGTCTATCGTGGCCGTCGCGCCCGGGGCCGAGGGGTGGCTCATGACAGCAGCACCACAGCAGGTATCCAGCGCCGCGAAAACGGCCCCGCCGTGGATCACGCCGGTTCTGGGATCTCCGACCAGATCAGGGTTGTATGGCATGGTGATTTCAGCCTCACCTTCGCTGATTGTGGACAAGTTAAGCCCAAGCGCCTTGGCATGCGGGATCGCCTCAATGAACCGGCGCGCAATCGCTACTTTGTCGACCATGTGTATGTATCCCTTCGATTTCACCCTTTATGAGCCTGTGCCCAGCAAAAGAGCAAGGCCGCCTGTTGCGCTTGTCGCCACGACGCCCTAGTTTGCAGGCGAGGAGACCCGAAATGACTGACAACCGTTTGTCATTAAACGAGATGTGCGAAAAGTTCGATGTAACTAAGCGCACCTTGCGATATTATGAATATATCGAGTTGTTGAACCCCGAGCGCGAAGGCCGCACCCGTTACTATGGGCCACGTGAATGCGCGCGGATGAAATTGATCATGCGCGGACGGCTGTTTGGCTTTTCATTAGAAGAAATTCGTCAATGGCTGTTGATTTACGAAGATCAAGGGAACCGCGCTCAGATGGCCGAGTTCATCAAGCTGGCTGACCGGCAAATGCCGGAGCTGGAAAAACAGCGTCAGCAATTGGACGAGGCGATGGAAGAACTCCAACGCCTGCGCGAACAGACAGCTAAATCCCTTGGCTGATCCCTTTCGGGGTTAGAATACCGGTATCGCTTGCCTATCCGCCTGGGCTTTTGGCCCTGTCTGACGCTGTGTGTCGCTAAGCCATCCTTTAAAATTCCGTTACGTCACGCCTTGAACCGAAGGCAAACCGCATCTTGACGCAAGAGGAAGTTACGTAAACTTTCAGAGTGACGTAGCGTTTGCATTACGTGAACGTCATCTACGTGTTGTAACCTGCGCATCAACTGCGCACCTGACTGTTTAGACGCCAGTGACGAAAGTACTGAAACCATGACCGAAGATCTTATGACCATCCGTGAAATGTGCGAGACATATGATGTCACGCCGCGCACCTTGCGTTTTTACGAGGCCAAGGAGCTTTTGTTTCCAATCCGCGAGGGGCAGAAACGTCTGTTCACCAAACGTGACCGGGCGCGTCTCAAGCTGATCCTGCGCGGCAAGCGTTTCGGTTTTAGTCTGGAAGAGATCCGGCAGCTACTGGACCTGTACCATGTGGGCGACCAGCAAATGACCCAGATGACCCGGACCTTCGAAATCGCAAGGGAACGTCTGGCAGATATGGAAGCCCGCCGTGAAGAGCTGACCCAAGCCATTGACGATCTGAAAGAACAGCTGCGCTGGGGCGAGAAAGTCATCGCCTCGATGAAGAATGAGAAAAAGGCCGCTGAATAACCCTCACGGCCTTATCCCCGGACATCTGAATTTAAGGGAGCTTCAAATGCCCGTCTATAATGCGCCTACCAAAGACACTCAGTTCATTTTGCACAATGTTCTGAAAGTATCGGAATCTGACATTCCGGGATACAGCGAACTGGAGGCTGAATTCACTGGCGCCGTGCTTGAAGAAGCCGGCAAGGTCGCCACTAATGTTCTGCACCCGCTTAACGTTGTGGGTGACACCGAAGGGTGTCGGCTGGAAAATGGCATCGTGTACACGCCCACAGGATTCAAAGGTGCCTTCGAGCAGATGAAAGAAGGCGGCTGGACCGGTCTCGACATGCCCGAGGAATACGGTGGCCAGAACATGCCATACGTTATCGGCACCGCAGTGGGCGAGATGTTCTCGGCCGCGAACCAGGCCTTCACAATGTACCAGGGTCTGACGCACGGTGCCGCATCCGCCATTCTGGCGCACGGCACTGACGAGCAAAAGAACAAATACCTGCCCAATATGGTTAGCTGTGAATGGACCGGCACCATGAACCTGACCGAACCGCATTGTGGCACGGATCTGGGCCTGATGCGCACCAAGGCGGAACCGCAGGGTGATGGCAGCTACAAGATCACCGGCCAGAAAATCTTTATCTCATCCGGCGATCACGACATGGCCGACAACATCGTTCACCTGGTGCTGGCCAAGATCCCCGGCGGCCCCGAGGGCATCAAGGGCGTGTCGCTGTTCATCGTGCCCAAGTTCATCGTCAATGAAGATGGGTCTCTGGGTGAACGCAATGGTGTTTCGGTCGGCAAGATCGAAGAAAAAATGGGCATCCACGGAAACTCGACCTGCGTCATGAATTACGACGACTCCACAGGATGGCTGCTGGGCGAGGAACACAAGGGCATGCGCGCCATGTTCACAATGATGAACGAAGCGCGTCTGGGTGTGGGCATGCAGGGTTTGGCCCAAGCCGAGGCTGCGTTCCAGAACGCACTGGAATATGCCAAGGATCGGCTGCAGGGCCGCGATGTGACAGGTGTGAAAAACCCGGACGGCCCCGCCGACCCGCTGATCGTACATCCCGACATCCGCCGCAACCTGATGGATCAGAAAAGCTTTACCGAGGGCGCACGCGCGTTCATCCTTTGGGGTGCGACCATGATCGACAAGGCGCACAGGTCGAGTGACAAGGATGCGGATGGTCTGATCTCCTTGCTGACCCCGGTCATCAAGGGCTTCCTGACAGATCAGGGCTATGAAATGACCGTTCAGGCCCAGCAGGTTTATGGCGGGCATGGCTACATCGAAGAATGGGGCATGTCGCAATACACGCGCGACGCCCGGATCGCGATGATCTACGAAGGTGCAAACGGCGTTCAGGCGCTGGACCTTGTGGGTCGAAAACTGGCGCAGGACGGCGGCAAGCACGTCATGGCGTTCTTCGAAATGGTCAAAACCTTCTGCAAGGAAAACGGTGGCCAAAACGAAGCCTATGACAAGGCGTTTATCGAACCGTTGAAAGCTGCGTCGAAAGACCTGCAAGCCGCTGGCATGTACTTCATGCAGGAAGGTATGAAGAATCCGAACAACGCGCTGTCTGGCTCTTATGACTTCATGCATATGTTCGGCCATGTCTGCCTGGGCCTTATGTGGGCGCAAATGGCAAAAGCCGCGCAAGACGCTCTGGATGGCGGTGCCTCGGACACGGAGTTCTACGAGACCAAGATCAATACGGGCCGTTTCTACATGGCGCGTCGCCTGCCCGCCACGTCCATGCACCTTGCGCGCATTCAGACTGGCGCTGATACGGTCATGGCGCTTGAGGCAGCAAACTTCTGATCGCAGCCCGGCCCGTGGGCACCCGCCCCCGGGCCGGACTTTCGGAGGAGAGAGAAATGCCGAAACGATTTCGCCTGACACGCCGCTTTCCCGTCGCCATGACCGAGGACGGATACCGTAAGCTTCGCGGCTTCGCCCATGAAGCTGGTCTTGACGAAGGTGAGGCGTTGTCTTTCCTGTTCGAAAACTTCGACAACATCATTCATGAGGATAAACTGACCCGCCGACTGCGCGCCTTCAATTCCGAGCTAGAGGCGCGCAAGCGCTGACAGCTTTCGTCAAACTTGCTTTCGATATGCGTGTTTTCAGCAAGACGAACCCTGCCTACCTGAATGGTTCAGCTTTCTCGAAATACGCGTGTTTCGGCACCGCACCACACGCCTTTGGAAGGACGATCCTATGACCATCAAACTTCACTGCTTCGGAGAAAGCGGGAACTCTTACAAGGCCGCTTTAGCGCTCGAGTTATCCGGCCTTGAGTGGGAACCTGTGTTTGTCGATTTCTTCAACGGTGCAACGCGCACGCCCGAATATCGGGCCGAAGTCAATGAAATGGGCGAAGCGCCCGTCATGATAGATGGCGATTTCCGCACCAGCCAGTCCGGAGCCATTCAGGCCTATGTGACCGAGAAATCGGGTAAGTTTGGCGGCAAGGACCGGGATGAGAATTACGAAATCTTCCGCTGGGTTCTGTGGGACAACCACAAACTCAGCTCGATGGCCGGGGTCACCCGGTTTCTGATGAACTTTCTGCCACCCGAGCACCGCAATGCCGACGTGATCGCATTCAACCAAGGCCGTCTGAAAGGCGCGTATCAAGTTCTGGAGAGCCACTTGAGCGGGCGCGACTGGATCGTCGGTGACGGTGTCACCAATGCCGATATCAGCTGTTGCGGCTACCTGTATTATCCGGAACCGTTTGGCTTTGACCGCGCCGACTGGCCCAATATCAACGCCTGGCTGACCCGATTGTCGGAACAGCCCGGCTGGAAACACCCCTATGACCTGATGCCCGGCAACCCGTCGGATCGAGCTTAAGGAGAAGACCCATGACCGAAGCTTATATTTATGACGCCCTGCGCACCCCGCGCGGCAAGGGCCGCAAGGATGGCAGCCTGCACGAGGTAACCTCGGTGCGCCTGTCCGCCTTGACCCTGAACGCGATCAAGGAACGCAACAACCTTGAAGGCCACGCCGTTGAGGATGTGATCTGGGGCAACGTCACGCAGGTGATGGAGCAAGGCGGCTGTCTGGCGCGCTCGGCGGTTCTGGCCTCGAATCTGGATCAGTCGATCCCCGGCCTGGCAATCAACCGCTTCTGTGCCTCGGGCATGGAAGCCGTGAACCTGGCCGCGAACCAGGTCAAAGGAGGCGCAGGCGAAGCGTATATCGCGGGCGGAGTCGAGATGATGGGCCGTGTGGCCATGGGCAGCGACGGTGCTGCGATTGCCGTTGATCCGACGCTGGCGATGGAGACCTATTTCGTGCCGCAAGGTATCTCGGCCGATATCATTGCCACCGAATATGGCTTCAGCCGCGACGACGCCGACGCACTGGCTGTAGAATCTCAGAAACGCGCGGCAGCGGCTTGGGAAGACAACCGTTTCGAAAAGTCGGTAATCACCATCAAGGACCAGAACGGCCTGACCATTCTGGACCGCGATGAATACATGCGCCCCGGTACCGACATGCAGAGCCTCGGCGCGTTGAACCCGTCCTTCCAGATGATGGGCGAGCAGATGCCGGGTTTCGACAAGGTGGCGATGCTGAAATACCCGCACCTGGAAAAGATCAACCACATCCATCACGCGGGCAACAGCTCGGGCATCGTGGATGGTGCGGCGGCTGTTCTGATCGGCAACAAGGAATTCGGTGAGAAATACGGCCTGAAACCGCGTGCTCGCATCAAAGCGACCGCCAAGATCGGCACTGACCCGACTATCATGCTGACCGGCCCGGTTCCGGTGACCGAAAAGATTCTGGCCGATAACGGCATGAAGATCAGTGACTTGGATCTGTTCGAAGTGAACGAAGCCTTCGCCTCGGTCGTGCTGCGGTTCCAGCAGGCGTTCGATGTCGATCCCGAACAGGTCAACGTCAACGGCGGTTCAATCGCGATGGGTCACCCGCTGGGCGCGACCGGTGCAATGATCATCGGCACGCTTTTGGATGAGCTGGAGCGTCAGGACAAGGAAACCGGTCTAGCCACGCTCTGCATCGCGTCCGGCATGGGTGCCGCAACCATTATCGAGCGGGTCTGATGCCCAAGCTGGATCCCTCTCAGATCCCTTTTCAAGGGGGATCGTCCTATCCCGGTAAGCTGGCCGAGGCGACTGCAGGTCGTTTCGTTCAGCGGATCGGGGATGCGGGCGGTCTGACCCAATACGGGGTCAACATCGTGCGGCTGGAACCGCAGGGCATGTCCTCGCTGCGCCACTATCACATGCAGCAGGATGAGTTTGCCATCATGCTCAGCGGCACATGCGTGCTGATCGAAGACGATGGTGAGCATGAGATGCAGCCCGGTGACTGCGCCGCTTGGCCTGCAGGTGAGGCCAACGGCCATCAGCTTGTGAACAAAACCGATGCGCCCGCGACCTTTCTGGTGGTGGGCACTCGGACCCCGACCGAGACCGGCTATTACAGCGACATAGACATGATGGTGAAGGATGATGAGAACGGATTCTCTTTCACCCGAAAAGACGGTAGCCCGCTGACGGCTGACCAGATTGGAGATGACAATGACTGATTTCACTCTGACCAAAGACGCAGACGGCGTCGCATTCATCACCTGGGACGCGCAGGGTAAGTCCATGAACGTGCTGACCCGCGAGGCCTTTCAGGAGGTCAGCCAACTGATTGATCAGGCGCTGGAGGATGACGAGGTCAAAGGCATTGTGATTACCAGCGGCAAGGAAGGCTCGTTCGCCGGCGGTATGGACCTGAATACCTTGGCGACCATTCGTCAGGAAGCTGGTGACGAACCGGCGCAGGCTCTGTTCGATTTCGTGATGGGCGGCCACCATATCCTGCGCAAGATGGAATTGGCGGGCATGGACCCCAAGACCAAGAAGGGCGGCAAGCCGATTGCCTGCGCAATCAACGGCACCTGTGCCGGGATCGGGACCGAGATCGCTCTGGCCTGTCATCACCGCGTCATGACCGACAACCCGAAAGCCAAAATTGGCTTGCCGGAAATCCTGTTGGGAATTTTCCCGGGTGGCGGCGGCACTATGCGCTATAGCCGCATGGTTGGCGCGATGGCGGCGGCCCCTGTCCTGCTGGAAGGCAAGATGATGGACCCGAAGAAAGCTAAGGGCGCGCAGCTGATCGACGCCGTGGCTGATGATCCGGTTGCGGCCGCGAAAGAGTGGGTTCTGAACGCCAAGGATGCCGATCTGGTCAAGCCTTGGGACGCGAAGGGTTACAAAATGCCTGGCGGGGCACCCTATCACCCTGCTGGCTTCATGACCTTTGTCGGCGCCAGCGCAATGGTGCACGGTAAAACCCAAGGTGCTTTCCCGGCGGCCAAGGCTCTGTTGAGTTCGATCTACGAAGGCGCGCTGGTCGATTTTGACACCGCCCTGCGGATTGAGGCGCGGTGGTTCACCTCGATCCTGATGAACCCATCCTCGTCGGCCATGATTCGCTCGCTTTTCCTGAACAAGGAAGCGTTAGAGAAAGGCGCAGTCCGTCCCAAGGATGTGCCCGATCAGCGCGTCAAAAAGGTTGGCGTTTTGGGTGCTGGCATGATGGGCGCTGGTATCGCGCTGGTTTCGGCTCAGGCTGGGATGGAGGTTGTTCTGGTCGACCGTGATCAGGCTGCCGCCGACAAAGGCAAGGCCTACAGCGAGGCCTATCTGGACAAGGGCATCAAGCGCGGTAAAGCCACGCCTGAGAAGAAAGAAGCCCTGTTGTCCCGCATCACAGCCACACCGGATCTGGATCACCTGAAAGGCTGCGATCTGATCATCGAAGCCGTGTTCGAAGATCCGGGCGTAAAGGCCGAGATGACCAAGAAGGTCGAGGCGATCATCCCGGAAGACTGCATCTTTGCCTCGAACACCTCGACCCTGCCGATCACCGATCTGGCCAAAGCATCCGCACGGCCCGAGCAGTTTATCGGCATCCACTTCTTTTCACCGGTTGAAAAGATGTTCCTGGTTGAGATCATCAAGGGCAAGGAAACCGGTGATCGCGCCGTAGCCAAGGCGCTGGACTACGTGCGCCAGATCAGAAAGACCCCGATCGTCGTCAACGATGCGCGCTTCTTCTACGCGAACCGTTGCATCATCCCCTACATCAACGAAGGTGTTCGGATGATTGCCGAGGGTGTGAACCCGGTGCTGATCGACAATGCTGCGCGTCAACTGGGTTTCCCGGTTGGTCCGATCCAGCTGACCGATGAGACCTCGATTGACCTGGGCGCTAAGATTGCGCGTGCCACAAAGGCAGCGATGGGCGATGATTATCCGGAAAGCCCATCCGATGACGTCATCTTCTGGATGGAGGAACAGGGCCGTTTGGGCCGCAAGGCCAATGCGGGCTTTTTCGACTATGACGAAAAGGGCAAGCGCGTCGAATACTGGAAAGGCCTGCAAGAGAAATACCCGCATGCCGAAGACCAGCCCGACCTGATCGAAGTGCAGGAACGCCTGATGTTTGCGCAGGTGCTTGAAGCGGTCCGCGCGCTGGAGGAAGACGTTCTGGAAGACATCCGCGAAGGCGACGTCGGCGCGATCCTCGGTTGGGGCTTTGCACCGTGGTCGGGCGGCCCCTTCAGCTGGTTGGACATTATCGGTACGCCTTATGCCGCGGAGCGTTGCGATCAATTGGCCCAAGCCTATGGCGAACGGTTCGCCTGCCCGCCGTTGCTGCGCGAAATGGCTGAAAAAGGCCAAAGCTTCTATGGTCGCTTCAACCCCGAAGCCAAGGCCGCCTAAAGAAAAACGCTGGCGCGTGCCCCCTCGCGCCAGCGTTTGCTTGCTGTCTCAGATACAGCTTCCCATTCAGGTTCTGATCACGGGACGACCCGGGCGTCCGGGACGACGAGCCCCCCTGACCGGCCTTGCCGGAACAATGGCGTGATCGAAAATCGGTGCGGGCAAAGACCCCAGAGAATTCGCCAGAACGGCAACATCTCTGCGCTTTGCTGTCAGAGAAATCAATTCCGCTGCAGCCTCGGACCCGACAACCTTATAAGACGCGCGACCGGGAATGTTGCGCGATCCAAAACGCCCCGAGGGGCAGAAGGCGCGAAACCCGCCTTCGATATAGATCACCTCATCCTGATCGAAGAACAGGGTTGAGATGTCAAAATACGATGCTGGAACATCTGAAGTGATCCGAAACATACCGCGCAGCAACCGTGCCGATACAACCGGCAGACTAAACGGAAGCGCGATAAGGTCATGATAGAGCTTGGTAGTGTCCAAAGCCACGCCCTGCTCAGGCATCAGCCAGACCGGCCGGTCATTATAGGCCATGTGCGATGGCACGCGGATCGGCATATTCTCGGCCTTGGTTTCATCCGGTGACACAGTGATGCAATCCGTTGCAACGCGGCTTACCGCCTGAAACCCATTATCCATTGTGCGTATCAGGTCACCGGGCTGTATTTGTTCTACAGGCTTCCACCCACCATTCGTGGAAACCCTGGTTCCATGGACCAGACCGCCCCGGCGCGCACTCAACGCGGCCTGCGGTTCAGCCGTACCCCGGGCGTCAGGGCGTGGGGGAAAACTTATGACACTCTCAACTTTCTCCAAAAACCGAACTCACTATTTACTCAAAACAACTAAGAACGATGAGTACCATAGGACCCGACGCGGTGACTTATTTTTGACATATTAAGGACAGATTTAGGCCATTTCTGCCGCCATATGCACAGAAAATCCAAACAACATTAGAGGAAAAATGCTCATTAGGATAGATTTGGAAACTATGCGTCGCTCGCCGGATCAAACGCATACCCGAATCTTGCGATATCCTCATTGCAGGCTTCGGCGACAACCGAAGCCGACCGATCGGTGTAATAGTGACGATAATCTTTCTGTCGCTGTGACCGGTTCAACCCAGGCAAGGTCAGGTGGAACCCAAGGTGATCGAACAAGGCGTTCGCATCCTGAGTGAACTGTTCCAGACGGATATAGAACCGACACTGCTCGACCCCATCAGCGCGGGTCATGTACCGCCGGGCGGGGTTCCGTCGAAATGATCGTACCGTTTCAGGGTGCAGAACAAACTCATCAAATTTCAACCTCTGCACCAGCGAAACTGCGGGGTGGTCAAAGCGTTGAACACGCAGCCAGTAATAGTAACTGACGATCCGGTCCCACGGGTTACGCACCATTGTGAACGTGGTCAGGGATTGAAGTTCGTCTATCGACAGAACCCCGTCGATATCGGCCAGGGTTGAATGCTTCCACAATCGTCCCCTACCCGTCAAAGCCTTGGCCCTTTTGCGTCGTTTTACAGCTTTGGGCGTATCTCCCAACAGGATGTCATCTTTCATCGCACGATCTTCCAAAGCCTGCGCCAAAGACGTGCCGCCCGTCTTTGGAATATGAACAAAGACGTAGCGACGCCCGCGCGAAATGATCATGCTGCCTCTCCGAGTGCTACGGCGCTTTTTGACCGCCAAACATACATCGCGACCGCGCGTTGCGATATCCAGCACATTTTCAAAACGGCGCGCAACAGGTTTGCGCCTTTGGATTTTCGCATGTTAAGCTGACGAAAAATAATCACGAGCACCCTCACCTTGAAAACGGCCCTTAAACAGTACCAGCGGATCGAGGCCACCGGTCTGTGGCGCCCCTCGCCGGATATGCAACGGCGCGAGGTGGTGGTGTCAATTGGCGAGGCCACACTGACGATCTCGGACTTCAACGAACAGGCGTTGACGCATTGGTCGCTGGCTGCGCTCGAGCGGCAGAATCCCGGTGGGTTTCCGGCCATATTCAACCCGGACGGCGATCCGGCTGAAACGCTGGAACTGGCGGAAACCGAGACCACGATGATCGAGGCGATCGACCGGCTGCAACGGGCCATCGAACGGGCGCGGCCGCATCCCGGCCGGTTGCGTTGGGTCACCGTCGCAGGGGTGTTCGCCGCCGTGGCCGCCTTGTTGCTGCTGTGGCTACCGGTTGCCTTGCAGAACCATGTCATCTCGGTTGTGCCGAACATCAAACGGCAGGATATCGGAAATACGATCCTTCGCCGCATCGAACGGGTCTCGGGCCGCGCTTGTACGTCAAACGACGCACAGGCCGCTTTGGGCCAGTTGGCTGCCCGCACTGGTGTTCGGAAAATCGTCATTCTGCCCGCGGGGGTGCAAACCACTCTGAGCCTGCCCGGAGGAATTGTTCTGCTGAACCGGGCGCTGGTCGAAGATCACGAGGACCCCTCGGTTGCCGCAGGCTATATCATCGCAGAGCGTGCCCGTACTGAGGCGCAGGATCCGCTGGATGACCTGTTGGATCGTACCGGCGTCACAACGGCTTTCCGGCTGCTGACAACCGGAGAACTGACGCCTGAGATCATCGACACTTATACCGAGCAGGTTCTGTCAGAACCACGCCCATCCTTGCCCGACGATGATGTGTTAGAGGTGTTTGCACAAACGGCGCTTCCTTCAACGCCATATGCCTATGCGGTGGATGTCACCGGTGAAACGGTTCTGGGCCTGATCGAGGCGGACCCAATGGCCGGCCGCCCTCTGCAACAGGTTCTGCCGGACCGCGACTGGGTCCGGCTACAAAATATCTGCGGGGAATAAGCGAATCTATTTGGTACCGAACATCCGGTCCCCTGCGTCACCGAGACCGGGCATGATGTAACCTTTCGAGTTCAACTCGCGATCAAGTGCGGCAGTTACGATCTTAACATCGGGATGCGTTTCTTTCATCCGCTCCACGCCCTCGGGCGCGGCCAGCAGACAGAGAAAGCGGATATCGGTGGCCCCGGCCTCTTTCAGCAGGTCAATCGCAGCAGCCGAACTGTTGCCCGTGGCCAACATCGGATCAACGGCGATGACCAGACGGTCCTTGAGCCCTTCGGGCGCCTTGAAGTAGTATTGAACCGGTTTCAGAGTTTCTTCATCGCGATAGAGCCCTACAAACCCAACACGGGCCGAGGGGATCAGTTCCAGCACCCCATCCAGCATGCCGTTCCCTGCCCGCAGGATGGAAACCAGGGCCAGCTTCTTACCGGCCAGAATTGGGGCATCCATTTCTTCCATCGGGGTTTCGATATTACGGGTGGTCAGCTTTAGCTCACGCGTTACTTCATAGGCCAGCAGCAGGGTGATTTCACGCAACAACTGACGGAATCCGGCGGTTGACGTGCCCTTGTCACGCATGAGCGTCAATTTGTGCTGGACCAACGGGTGGTCAACGACGGTCAGGTGTTCGCTCATGTTCTCTCCAGTCTTTTCTTGACCCGCGCACGGGTGTCTTCATCGCAAAAAGCAGCCGCCAGGGCGGTGTGGTTTATGACAGCAAAATCCTCGGCTTTCCAATCGAAGGCTTTGCCCAGCATTTCATATTCGCGCCGCATTGTGGTGTGAAAAAACGGCGGATCATCCGTGGAAACGGTGACTCTGACACCCGCATCGCGAAGTTTCGCGATCGGGTGGGTGTCAAAATCGGGAAACAGGCCCAGAACCACGTTTGAACCCGGGCAGACCTCAAGCGTGATCCCGCGGTCTACCAGTTCGCGGACAAGGTTCGGGTCCTCGATGGCGCGAACGCCGTGGCCGATCCGTTCGACCCCCAAGTAACGGACCGCATCGCGCACACTTTCGGGGCCGCCGAATTCACCGGCATGCGACGTTAGCCGCAAACCGGCTTCGCGGGCGCAGTCAAAGGCCCATTTGTAGTCGCCTTGTGCACCAATGGATTCGTTGCCCCCCATCCCAAATCCGGTGATCCAGCTTCCGGCAGTTTCAGCAGCGCATCGGGCACTGATCTTTGCTTGTTCCGGCCCGAAATGGCGGACGCATGTAACGATTCCGCGCAGGGTGATATCGAATTTACGCTCGGCCTCATCTGCCGCGTCCTGAATAGCGCTGAGGTAGTCGCGCCAGGCGTTCACGTCCCCGCCACCACAAAAATCGGGGCTGAGGAAAGTTTCCGAATAAACCACACCATTTGCCGCGCTTTCTTCGAGGATCGCCAAGGTCAGGCGGTGGAAATCTTCGGGTGTCTTCAGCACCTCACACGCAGCTTCGTACACGCTGAGAAAATGTGTGAAATCGCGAAAGTCATAGCTGCCGTCCGGCTTGAAGATACCGCTCAGGTCGATGCGTTTTTCACGCGCAAGTTGGCGGATAAAGGCGGGCGGTGCCGCGCCTTCGTGATGCAGGTGCAGCTCGATCTTTGGCAGGTCTTCTATGGTCATAGGAAGCTCTTTCCCGGCCCCTGTGCCGGAATTTTCAAATGATGCGCGATGCTGGCGGCGATGTCGGCGAAATTCACCGCTCCAATCTGGCCCGCCTGTTTTCCAGCGATCAGAACCGGCACTTGTTCGCGTGTGTGATCGGTGCCGACCCAGCTGGGATCATTTCCGTGATCGGCGGTCAGCAGCATCAAGTCACCGGGGCGCAGCTTTTGCAGGATCGTGCCAATCTCGTGGTCAAACCATTCCAATGCGCGGGCGTATCCGCTGATGTCTCGGCGATGGCCATAGAGGCTGTCGAACTCAACAAAATTGGCGAATGTCAGGCTCCCCTCTTCGGCCTCATCGACCAGATCGGACAGGTGGCCCATCAAATCGGCATCCGGTCCTTTGTGCAGCGTGTCGATCCCCTGCATCGAGAAGATGTCGCCTATCTTGCCGACCGCATGCACGCGCCGCCCGGCATCCTGTGCCCAATTGGTCAGAACCGGTGCGGGCGGCAGGATGGCAAAGTCCTTGCGGTTGGTGGTACGGGTGAATCCCTCTTCCGGTGACCCGATGAAAGGCCGCGCGATAACGCGCCCCACTTTCATCGCATGCAGGCGCGGCGCAAGCGTTTTGCACATCTGCAAAAGCCGGTCGAGGCCAAAGCTTTCCTCATGCGCGGCGATCTGGAACACGCTGTCGGCGGAGGTATAGCAGATCGGCCAGCCAGTTCGCATGTGCTCAGCCCCCAGTTCTGCGATGATGGCGGTGCCAGAGGCATGGCAGTCACCCAGAATACCCTCGGTTCCCGCGGCCTCAGCAGCGGCGCGGCTGAGTTCGGCCGGGAAAGACGGTGTCGTGTTGGGGAAGTAATGCCAGTCCCAAGGCACCGGCAGCCCGGCCAGCTCCCAATGACCCGAAGGGGTGTCTTTGCCCGCCGAATGCTCGCGCGCGCACCCCCAAAGGCCTGTTGGCGTGGCCTGCAAACCGGGCGTCTCCTCACCCGAAGCAAGACGTGTCGCGGCCCCCAATCCCAAGGCATCAAGATTTGGCACGGACAGCGGACCCGATCGGCCCTGTTCCGCCCGACCCTCAGCACAGGCCTGCGCAATATGAGCAAGAGTATTTGCGCCGGTATCGGGCGTCTCACCGTTGAAGAAATTGCCTGCGTCCGGCGCACCACCGATGCCCACCGAATCCATCACGACCAAAAAGGCTCGGGTCACGGGGAAATCCTTTCGTGGACAAGCGTTGGGGACGTGATCGCGTCCGGGCCAATCGTGATGGCGCGCAACACCGTCTGTGCGACTTCCCGTGCTGCGTCCTCACGCGCGGCATGAACAACCGCCAATGGTGCGCCCCGATCAACTTTGTCGCCCAGCCGAACAATGCCTGACAGGCCAACGGCCG
Organism: Ruegeria sp. YTSA135; assembly: GCF_059610165.1. NCBI lineage: Bacteria > Pseudomonadati > Pseudomonadota > Alphaproteobacteria > Rhodobacterales > Roseobacteraceae > Ruegeria > Ruegeria sp. YTSA135. The sequence goes on from NZ_JBXWNC010000001.1 coordinate 530,319, forward strand.
GGTTTATCACATCATCTTCAACCTGCCGCCCGCCGCCCAGCGCGACCACCGCAAGGCCAAGTGCTTCGCCATCTATTGCAGAGACATAGCCGCTTTCAGGGGCAGGAACTTCTAGAATCACGCTGGCTTCGGGCAGGTAACGGCTCCAGTTTTCAACGAATTGCAGCGGCCCGCCAACTGCTGCCATCATACGGCCAAAGCGCTCGGCCGCGCGACCGTCACGTATCACGTCCGTGATTTTGTCGCGCCCCTCGTCCACCGTTTCGAACATCCCGGCATCCGCCAGCAAAACCCCGCCCAGCTCTGCCGAGATTTCGACAAGAGGTGCGTCATGCGCTTGAGTCAGAACCATCATCACCTCGGCCACTTCCAACGCATTGCCCAGCGCCGGGGCCAGCGGTTGATTCATATCGGTGATGACCGCCGAAGTCCGGCATCCTGCTGCATTCGCCGTCTCGGTCAGTGCCTGCGCCAATTCGCGTGCGTCCTGCAGTGTTTTCATGAACGCACCCGATCCGACCTTAACGTCCAGAACCAACGCCTCGGGGCTGGCGGCCAGCTTTTTTGACAGGATGGAGGCGGTGATCAGATCAAGGCTCTCTACCGTTGCGGTCACATCGCGGATTGCATAAAGCCGTTTGTCCGCAGGCGCGATCTGCCCGGTTGCGCCAACAATGGCTGCGCCGGTGTCGCGCAAGATCTGCATCAAACGGTCTTGTCCGATCTGAGTGGTAACGCCGGGAATAGCCTCAAGCTTGTCCAGCGTCCCCCCGGTGTGCCCAAGCCCGCGACCCGAGATCATGGGCACATATGCTCCAAGCTCGGCCAGCGCAGGTGCTAGGACGAGGCTGACACTGTCGCCCACCCCACCGGTCGAGTGCTTGTCAACCACCGGACCGTCGAAATCCCAGCTCAGCACATCGCCGCTGTCGCGCATGGCAATGGTCAGGTCAGCGCGCCCCTGCTGACCCAAGCCCCCCATGCAGACCGCCATTGCAAAGGCTCCGGCCTGCGCATCACTCACGCCACCATCGGCGAGACCCTGCGCGAACCAACGCAGTTCTTCACCATTTGGTACTTGCGACCTACGAAGCTTGGCAATGATCGAGCGGGCGTCCATCTGCTCAGACGTCTTTCATATGCGAGGCGTCAAAGGCACCCGGCAACAGATCACCAATCGTTGTTTCGAATTCGACCCCGTCGACGGTCGCAAGCGTCACCTTGACGTCACGCTTGCCAAACTCGGCCATTTTCTGACGGCACCCACCGCATGGCGGCACAGGTTGCGGAGATGACGCAACAACGTAAACCTCGGTCAGGGAAAGCTCACCCGCAGCCACCATGGCCGCAATTGCGCCCGCCTCGGCACAGGTGCCTTCGGGGTAGGCTACGTTTTCGACGTTACAGCCGGAAAAAACCTCACCTGACGCAGAGCGGATCGCTGCGCCGACCTTGAACTTGGAATAGGGAGCATAGGCTTTTTCCCGAACAGCCAGGGCTGCGTTCTTCAGCGGCATTGTGATTCCCCAATTTTTGATCATCTGGTCAGAAGTGCATACACTAAATGCATTCGCCCAAACAGTTGAAGCCCCCGGACAGATGTTTCCTTAGCCAAGCGTCGTATTGAACGTGCCCGGAAGCGTCACCTCAAGCAGCTCGACATCTTCTGACGGATCAGACAGGCGCGTGCGCATACCGGGCGGGATCACGAACGCATCGCCTTGTTCCAACCGGTACGGTTCGCGGCCTTCGCCTTCAAGCGTGACTTCTCCATTCATGACAAAGGAAAAGTGAATATCCGTATCGTGGGACGCCCAGACCGGATCGCCCTGCCCTTTGCGCACAACCTGCACCCCGGCAACGCCCTTGGTGTTTTCGGCAATCGTCGTGTCGCGGCAGATATAACCCGGCAGTCGGAACGGCCCCCATTCGGCACCCTCGGCCTGATTAAAGACGAATCGCTGGCCCTGCCATTCCCGATCGGGACGGTAATGTGGCGTGGGCAATTCCATGTCGTGATCAATTTCGGTAACGTGTTCGGCCGGAACGCCGATCTCGATCACCTGCACATTGTCTGACGCTTCAAGCACACGATGGCGAATTTCGGGGGGTTGGATAAAGCAGTCGCCTGCGGTCAGGCGCATCTTATCACCCTGATCCTCGTACACCACGTCAACCCAGCCGTGGATGCAGAAGATCAGTTGAAACCCGACCTTGTGGAAATGCACCATGTCCGGCACCGGACCCCCGTCAGGGATACGGATATGACTTGCGATGATAGACCCGCCCAGCCGATCCGGCACCAGATCGCGATAGTGCATCCCTGCCCGCCCGATAATCCACGGTGCCTGATCCTTGAGCCTGCGTACGACGAAAGAATGCACCGTATCAGGCATGACCAAAGGCGGGTTCAGCTCGTCGATTTCAACCCGTGTGCCATTGGGGGCCACCAAGCTGCGCTTTCCGTCCGCAAACTCATCCGGAGCATCTGTCAGGATTCTGACTGTCCCGGGCGCTTCGGGCGCGTCCTTGACAATTCGCACGCGCAAACCGTGACCGGAAAAAACGGCAATACGTGGGTCATCGGCGGGATAGATCATGTCCATCCGCATACCCAGAACCTTGGTGTAAAACGGAATATCGTTGCGCAGCTCCTGCGTTGGCAGGCGGATTTCAGCGCATGTTGTCTTTGGCGATTTGCTCATCTGATGTCTCGTCGATCTTGGTTTTCGGCCATCCGATCAGAACGGCAGCCAAAATGCCAATCGAAAAAAACATCTCAAGCGTTTCTTCCAGAGCGAACAGGCGGATTACCATGACCATTGTCATTTCGTCAACGAACGCACTGCTGATTTCTTCCAAGCCCTGCGCAACAACAGCCAGCATGCCAGCCAGAATGAAGACCATAAGAAACGGCGCGCGGATTTTTAGCGCCCGCCAAGCATTTGGTGCGCCGTGCCAGAAAACACCGCCCAAAACGACAGCGGCAAGCACTACCCGTACAAGCGTCATATCCAGCATGACATCGAGGCCGTTTAGAATCTGATATGGCAAGCTGCCCGTTGCATAGACATCGGCCTCAAGCTCTCGCTCCGCCAACAAAAGGCAAACCACGCCTATGTAAAGACGGCTAATACCACGGTACCGAACAAGGGCCGCCACGCCAGCAGCCAACAACGCCGCGGCCGAACCTGTTTCGATCAGACCGCCTTCTTGATTGAATGTGGCAGCCTGCTCCGGCCAGATCGAGATCGCACAAAGGATTCCCACAGCCAGGGCGAGGACAGCGTAAAACGCAACGCGACCGGCACCAAACCCGTTCTTACTAGTAAGGGCGGTGTCCGGCCCATGGTCTTCACTATAGCTCATACCGGCCTTCTCGAAACGTAACGGCGAGGATACAAAAGTTGCCGGAATGTAATAGTTCTGCGACTGAAATCAACCGAAACGACTGAAATCGGTACATCCATCCGATGAGGTGACCTGACGTAGCCAAGCTAAGAAAAATAGTTTAAGGCTAAATCAAATTTTTGAACGGAAGTGAATCGTCAATGTCTGATACACCCAGCCTGCGGCAGGCCGCGCTTGAATATCACGCCAAACCAAAGCCCGGAAAGCTGGAGATCAAGGCGACAAAGCCGATGGCAAACGGTCGTGATCTGGCGCGCGCCTACTCCCCCGGTGTGGCTGAGGCCAGCCTTGAGATCAAGGCGGATGCGGCAAATGCCGAGCTTTATACCGCGCGCGGAAACCTTGTGGGCGTTGTTTCCAACGGAACAGCGGTGCTGGGGCTGGGCGACATCGGCGCGCTCGCGTCAAAACCGGTGATGGAAGGCAAAGCGGTCCTGTTCAAAAAATTCGCCGGCATTGACTGTTTCGATATCGAAGTTGACCAGTCCGACCCGGAAAAACTGGCCGAATTTGTCTGCGCGCTGGAACCGACATTTGGCGCAATCAACCTTGAGGACATCAAAGCCCCCGATTGCTTTGTTGTTGAGAAAATCTGCCGTGAGCGGATGAATATCCCGGTTTTTCACGACGACCAGCATGGCACAGCCATCGTTGTAGGGGCCGCCGCCAAGAATGCTTTGCATGTGGCAGGCAAGAAGTTCGAAGACATCAAGGTCGTCTCGACCGGTGGCGGTGCGGCAGGGATCGCCTGCTTGATGATGCTGGTAAAACTGGGGGTGAAGCGCGAGAATATCTGGCTCTGCGACATTCATGGTTTGGTCTACGAGGGCCGCGCCGAGGACATGAACCCGCACAAGGACCAGTTCGCTCAGAAATCTGATTTGCGGACGCTGGACGATGTGATCGGCGATGCAGATTTGTTTCTTGGTCTAAGCGGGCCGAATGTTCTCAAGCCCGAAATGGTCGCAAAAATGGCCAAAGCACCGATAATTTTTGCCCTAGCCAACCCAACCCCCGAAATATTACCCGAAGCCGCGCGGGAAGTTGCCCCGGATGCGATCATTGCAACTGGTCGCAGCGATTTCCCCAATCAGGTCAACAACGTTTTGTGCTTCCCCTTCATCTTCCGGGGCGCGTTGGACGTCGGCGCGACGGAAATCAACGACGAAATGCAGATCGCCTGCGTTGACGGCATCGCCGAGATGGCCCGCGCCACAACCAGCGCCGAGGCTGCTGCGGCTTACAAAGGTGAGCAACTGACCTTCGGACCAGACTACCTGATCCCGAAACCGTTTGACCCGCGTCTTGTGGGGGTCGTTTCTTCTTCCGTGGCCAAGGCCGCGATGGAAAGCGGGGCCGCCAAACGTCCGATCGAAGATATCGAGGCGTATAAAGAGAAACTGAACCAGACGGTGTTCAAATCTGCCCTGCTCATGCGCCCCGTGTTTGAAGCTGCTGCAGCGGCTTCGCGTAGGATCGTGTTTGCCGAGGGCGAAGACGAACGCGTTCTTCGCGCGGCGCAGGCCATTCTGGAAGAAACCACTGAAACCCCGATTCTGATCGGTCGTCCCGACGTGATCGGCACCCGGTGCGAGCGTCTGGGCCTGAAGGTGCGTCCCGGTGAAGATTTCCAGATCGTGAACCCACAAGATGACCCGCGATACTACGACTACTGGAGCTCGTACCACGAGATCATGCAGCGCCGTGGTGTCACACCTGATCTGGCCAAAGCCATCATGCGCACGAATAATACCGCCATTGGAGCGATCATGGTGCACCGAGGTGAGGCCGACAGCCTGATCTGTGGCACATTCGGTGAATATCGCTGGCACCTGAACTATGTTGAGCAAGTCCTGGCGGATGGCGAGCTGCGCCCGCATGGCGCCTTGTCTCTTATGATTCTGGAAGATGGCCCCCTGTTCATCGCCGACACCCATGTTCATCAATTGCCAACGCCGGAAGAACTGGCTGAAACCACACTTGGCGCAGCCCGCCATGTTCGTCGGTTTGGGATCGAACCCAAGATTGCCTTTTGTTCGCAATCGCAGTTCGGCAATCAGGCCGAGGGCTCTGGTAAACGGCTGCGCGCTGCACTCAAGATTCTGGATTCCGAACCTCGGGACTTTACCTATGAAGGTGAGATGAACCTTGACGTGGCTCTGGACCCGGAACTGAGGTCTCGGATTTTCCCGAACTCTCGCCTTGAAGGGGCGGCGAACGTTTTGATCTTTGCCCATGCGGATGCGGCCAGCGGGGTGCGCAACATCCTCAAGATGAAGGCCGACGGGCTTGAGGTTGGACCGATCCTGATGGGCATGGGCAACAAGGCACATATCGTGACCCCGTCCATCACGGCACGCGGATTGCTAAACATGGCGGCGATTGGTGGTACCCCGGTTGCGCATTACGGTTGATCTGTAATGGCTCAATTGGCCCACGGGTCGTTGAGCCTGCCCCATTGGTGATTCTTTGCACGCGAAAGTTTGCAGTTTTGCAAAACTTGTCAGCCAGTGCCCCAAAAAATGACCCGAGCAACTTGTTTGCAAAACTTTGCAAGTGTCTCAGGCAAATTCTGCAAATATTTTGCGATAAAGTGACGCTTCGTCATTTCCGTTGCTTGTGTGGTGCCCCCCCGCAGCCTTACACAACTTACGGAGATTAAGGAGGAGGTCATCGTGGCATATCAGGACGTATACGAGAGCTGGAAATCCGACCCCGAAGCATTCTGGATGGAAGCCGCCAAGGGGATCGATTGGGTTCAACCACCGACCAAGGCGTTGTTTGACGAAAACGCGCCGCTTTACGAATGGTTCTGCGATGCCAGGGTCAACACTTGCTGGAATGCTGTGGACCGCCATGTCGAAAATGGCCGTGGAGAGCAGACAGCAATCATTTATGACAGCCCGATCACCCACACCAAGCGTGAGATTTCCTATGTCGAGTTGCGCAACCGTGTCGCCACACTGGCCGGAGCGTTAAGGGCCAAGGGCGTCGAAAAAGGCGACCGGGTCATCATCTACATGCCCATGATCCCCGAGGCACTTGAGGCGATGCTGGCCTGCGCGCGTCTGGGCGCGGTGCATTCGGTGGTCTTTGGCGGGTTTGCAAGCAATGAGCTGGCCCTACGGATCGACGACGCCGAACCCAAGGCAATCATCGCCGCCTCATGCGGGATGGAACCGGGCCGCGTGGTGCACTACAAACCCCTTCTGGACGACGCCATCGAGATGGCCAGCCACAAGCCTGATTTCTGTGTAATCTTCCAGCGCGAACAAGAAGTCGCGCACTTGATCGAAGGTCGGGATTACAACTGGCATGGGTTCCAGTACGGTGTGGAACCGGCTGACTGCGTGCCGGTGGATGGCAACGATCCGGCCTATATCCTCTATACATCTGGCACCACCGGTTCGCCCAAGGGGGTTGTCCGTCCGACCGCGGGGCATTTGGTGGCGCTGAACTGGACGATGAAGAACATTTATGACGTCGATCCCGGCGATGTATTCTGGGCGGCGTCAGATGTTGGCTGGGTCGTCGGGCACTCGTACATCTGCTACGCACCGTTGATCCACGGAAACACCACGATTGTTTTCGAAGGCAAACCCGTCGGCACCCCTGACGCCGGCACCTTCTGGCGCGTGATCTCCGAGCACGAGGTCAAAAGCTTTTTCACCGCCCCCACCGCCATCCGTGCCGTGAAACGCGAAGACCCAAAAGGCGAGATGCTGGCAAAATATGACCTGTCGAACCTGCGCGCCCTGTTCCTTGCGGGCGAGCGCGCTGACCCGGACACAATCGAGTGGGCTCAGAAATCGCTTGGGGTTCCGGTCATTGACCACTGGTGGCAGACAGAAACCGGCTGGGCCATCGCCGGTAACCCTTTGGGGATCGAGGAATTACCCATCAAGCTCGGCTCGCCTGCCAAGGCGATGCCCGGCTATGACGTGCAGATCCTGGACGAAGGCGGCCACCCGATGAAACCCGGCGAACTGGGTGCAATTGCCGTCAAACTACCGCTGCCGCCCGGCACTCTGCCAACTTTGTGGAACGCTGAAGAGCGCTTCAAAAGCTCTTACCTGAACCAGTTCCCCGGCTATTATGAAACCGGTGACGCGGGCATGATCGACGAGGACGGTTACCTGTATATCATGGCGCGCACTGATGACGTCATCAACGTAGCGGGTCACCGTCTGTCCACCGGCGGGATGGAAGAGGTTCTGGCCGCCCACCCGGATGTTGCCGAATGCGCCGTGATTGGCGTGTCGGATCAACTCAAAGGTCAGATGCCGGTTGGCTTTCTGTGCCTGAATGCCGGATGTGACCGTGATCATGGCGAGGTCGTGCAGGACGTGGTCAAACTGGTGCGCGAAAAGATCGGCCCTGTCGCGGCATTCAAGCAGGCTGTTGTTGTGGATCGTCTGCCCAAGACGCGGTCGGGTAAAATTCTGCGCGGGACGATGGTGTCGATTGCGGACAGCAAAGAATACAAAATGCCCGCAACTATCGACGATCCGGCCATTCTGGACGAGATCACTGCCGCACTGAAATCCATCGGGTTCGCGCAGTAAGAACATTTCAGGCGGCTATGGCCGCCTGACCCGCGCCTTTCGCTTGCAACGGAATTCAACGCGCCTACTGTCTGATCAAGACAGTGAGGCCAAATGACAACCGAAGACTACTGGCGCCTGAACGCCACCGACCTGACCACCCTGACCCGCACCGGAGACATCAGCGCCGAGGACGCCGTTCAAAGTGCGATTGACCGTATGCACGAGGTCAACCCAGACCTGAACGCCGTCGTCGAAGACCTAAGCACCGAGGCACTGGACAGGGCGCGTTATCTGGATCGGTCGCGAGCGCGCGGAGCACCTGTCGGGCCGCTACACGGTGTGCCCGTAACGATTAAAATCAACGTCGACCAAAAAGGTCATGCCACGTCGAACGGCGTTGTCGCGCTGAAGGGCTTGATCGCGCCAGATGATGCGCCAGTGGTGAGAAATCTGCATAACGCCGGAGCCGTTGTGATCGGCCGGACGAATACGCCGGAATTCTCGTTTCGCGCGGACACCGACAACCCGTTGCACGGCAGGACCCATAATCCGTGGGGTCGGCATATCTCGCCCGGCGGGTCCTCGGGCGGTGCCGGTGCGGCGGTGATGGCGGGGATTGGCGCTTTGGCGCATGGCAACGACATCGGCGGCAGCCTTCGGTTTCCGGCGGCGGCCAACGGGGCGGTCACGATCAAGCCGGGTCTTGGCCGCGTGCCAGCATGGAACCCAAGCCAACAGGCCGAGCGCGGGCTACTGGCGCAATCCATGTCGGTTCAGGGTTTAATCACCCGCTCTGTTGCGGATCTTCACCTGTCGATGCCCAGCCTGATCGCCGCAGACCCGCGCGATCCTTTCCACGTTCCGATACCTTGGCGCGGCGAACCCTTGGACGGCCCGATCAAGGTTGCTTTCACCAAAGACACTTTTGGCTATGCCCTTCACCCCGAGGTCGAAAAAGCCCTGGACACCGCGCGCGACGCGCTGTCAGACGCCGGATATCAGGTGGAAGAGGTCTCGCCCCCAGATGTGTTCGAATGTGGTCGGACTGGATACCGAACCCTGATGGGTGAGGTCCTGACCCTGATGAAAAGCGATATTGAGTCTTCGGGCTCGGAAACCATCCGGGATATTTTTGACGTCTACTTTCAGGAATTCCCTCCCATAGTCGGCACCGAACTGGTTCAGATGTTGGCCAAACGCAGCCACTACGCGCGCGAATGGTCCCTGTTCATGCAAGACTATCCACTGGTCCTGTCGCCTTTCTTACCACAGCCATTCTTCAAACCCGACCGTGACACCGAAGGTGCTGAAGGCGTGCATGAGGTTCTGGGGTGCGCCGTCTATTCCTATGCGATGAACTTCCTTGGGCTGCCCGCCGCCTGCGTGCCTGCGCGGTTGGCTGAGTTGCCTAGTGGGCCGCAACCAATCAATATCCAAATCGCCGCACGCCGTTGGCGCGAGGACTTGGCCGTTGATGCCGCCGCAGCGATCGAGGCGCGGGTCGGTCAGATGCACCTGCTCCTTTGGAAAAGGATAAGCGCAGCCAAGTAGACCCGGTCAACAAAATAGACCCCGGGGTTTTCACCCAGGGTCCTCTTACTTAAATAAGCCCGGAATTCTGACGACGAGCGTAGCACCACCCACCCTCGTCGGCGCGAAAACTGCGCGATCATTCGACAACGCCGTCTGGTGGCCACTCACTCCCACCAAGGCGTGTTCCCAAGCAAGACCACAGTAGCAAAGAAAAAACGGACCGCCTGTGAACTGGTTCACACAAGGCAAATAATCGTTTGTTTCTAGGGTTCTAATTGAACTGCTCTGAGATCAGCCGTTCCTCAAGCCCGTGGCCGGGGTCGAATAATAAACGATGCTGGATCGAGGGTTCGGACCGTATTTCAACCCAGTCTATATCCGGAAAAGAAACGGAATCCGCGTCCGCCATGACAGGGCGTTTATCTGCATCCAAGACATCAATGCGAACCTTTGCATTCTTGGGCAACAGCGCGCCGCGCCATCGACGGGGGCGGAACGCTGCAATTGCCGTCAGGGCCAGAACATCCGCCCCGATCGGCAGAATTGGCCCGTGGGCTGAGTAGTTGTAAGCGGTCGAGCCCGCTGGTGTGGACAGCAACGCGCCATCACAAACCAGTTCAGCCATCCGTACACGCCCGTCGACGCTGATCTTTAGCCGCGCTGCCTGAGGACCGGCCCGCAGCAACGATACCTCGTTGATGGCCAACGCTTCGTGCAGTTTTCCGGACTGATCCAACGCCAACATCGCCAAAGGGTTGATAACCTCTTCCACGGCTGTGGCCAGACGCTCCATCAAGTCGGTTTCATGGAACTCATTCATCAGGAAACCAATGGTGCCGCGATTCATTCCGTAAACGGGTGTATCAAGGTGCTGCATGTTGTGCAGCGTATGTAGCATGAACCCATCCCCGCCCAAAGCAACCACAACATCCGCGTCCCTGGGAGCGGCATTCCCATATCGTTTCACAAGACTGTCCCGTGCGGTTTGCGCCATTTTGGCGTCGCTGGCGAGAAAAGCGATTCTCTTTGTCATCTTTTCCGGTTTCCGGTGCTGCACATTTGGTTCCGAAACAAACATACCTTTCCCCAATAGACCAGACTTGACGCCGCAGCGGCTCAAATCGTCGCTTTACACCTTTTGCATATGACCGGTTTCCGATAGGAAATTCGCCAGAAACAGCTCAGCCAATTGGAGTCCCCATGAACGTCAATATTCGTGACAACGGTTTCTTCACCCAGTCCCTTGCGGATCGTGACCCCGAGCTGTTTGGCTCGATCACATCCGAGTTGGGCCGTCAGCGCGACGAGATCGAGCTGATCGCGTCCGAGAACATTGTCTCTGCCGCCGTGATGGAGGCGCAGGGCTCGGTCATGACAAACAAATACGCCGAAGGATATCCCGGACGGCGCTATTATGGCGGTTGCCAATTTGTCGACATTGCCGAGAATCTGGCCATCGACCGTGCCAAGCAGCTATTTGGCTGCGAGTTTGCCAACGTCCAGCCGAACTCGGGTTCTCAGGCGAACCAGGGCGTGTTCCAGGCGCTGATTCAGCCCGGCGATACGATTTTGGGGATGAGCCTGGATGCGGGTGGTCACCTGACCCACGGCGCAAAACCCAACCAGTCGGGCAAGTGGTTCAACGCTGTACAATACGGTGTGCGGAAACAAGACAACATGCTGGACTACGATCAGGTCGAAGCACTGGCGAAAGAGCATCAGCCCAAGCTGATCATCGCCGGGGGCTCGGCCATCCCACGCCAGATCGACTTTGCCCGCATGCGCGAAATTGCTGACATGGTTGGCGCCTATCTTCACGTAGACATGGCGCATTTTGCCGGTCTGGTTGCGGCAGGCGCGCATCCCAGCCCCTTCCCCCACGCGCATGTGGCGACCACGACGACCCACAAGACCTTGCGCGGTCCGCGTGGCGGCATGATTCTGACCAATGATGAAGGTATCGCCAAAAAAGTGAATTCGGCGATCTTCCCCGGCATTCAAGGCGGCCCGCTGATGCATGTGATCGCCGCCAAGGCCGTAGCCTTTGGCGAGGCGCTGCGCCCCGAGTTCAAAAGCTATATCCAGCAAGTTGTGACCAATGCGCAGGCGCTGTCGGATCAGTTGATCAAGGGCGGTCTGGATACGGTGACCCACGGCACCGACACCCATGTGGTGCTGGTCGACCTGCGCCCCAAAGGTGTCAAAGGTAACGCCACCGAACAGGCCTTGGGTCGCGCGCACATCACCTGCAACAAGAATGGTGTGCCGTTTGACCCGGAAAAGCCGACCATCACCAGCGGCATTCGCCTCGGGTCGCCCGCTGGCACCACGCGCGGGTTTGGTGAGGTTGAATTCCGCCAGATCGCCGACTGGATCATCGAAGTGGTCGATGGTCTGGCCGCCAATGGCGAAGACGGCAACAGCGCCGTCGAAGCCAAGGTCAAGGCTGAGGTCGCAGATCTCTGCGCCAAGTTCCCGATCTACCCGAACCTGTAGTATGGTTTAAATCTTACGACCTAAGCGGCGCCTGATGGGCGCCGTTTTTCGTCTGCCGGTCAAATAAAGCCCTGCCACCGCAAGAGAATAAGTAGCAGGACGGACAGGGCCAGCAGGTTGAACGCCAGACCGCCCAGCATTCCCAAAAACCAACCCAATCGCCGGTCTGCAAGGTTGATACCGCTCAAATGCTCCTGAACCTGCTCGGACGCGCGCGCCAGTTTCTGAGCGTCCAATGTCAGCCGTAGCCTGGGATGGTCCGCCAAAGGTTCGGCACGCGCCAATAGCAACGCTTGCTTGTAAATTCGGCGGGGCAGACGCCGCTTGGCCTTTCGGATCGAGGTTGTCAGAGTCGTATCTTTCACACCCAACTTCTTGCGCAGCAACTCAACCGTCTGCGCAATCTGGGTTTGGATATCTATGTTTTCCGACATGGGCGAGCCTCCGAGCCTGCCAATCTAACCGCCGATTTCGGAGGCGACAATGGGGCTGGTTGTTTCTGTTCTTGGCGGGTATCACGGCGCTATGCTGAACACGATCTTACATGGCCGACCTACGGCGAAACCTCCTGTTTTGATTGCCCACGGGCTGTATGGCTCTGCGCGGAATTGGGGTGTCATCGCCCGGCGGCTGGCCGATGAACGGCAGGTCATCGCCGTCGACATGCGCAACCATGCCTACAGCATGTGGACCGATCAGCACAGCTATCCCGATCTTGCTGGTGATCTTGCCGAGGTGATTGCACATTTCGGCGGGCGTGCGGATGTAGTTGGCCACTCAATGGGTGGCAAGGCGGCGATGATGCTGGCCCTTCAACACGGTGATCTGGTGCGCAGGCTTGTGGTGGCGGACATAGCGCCCGTCGCCTATTCCCACAGCCAGATCCAATTCATCGAAGCGATGCGTTCGGTTGATTTGACCAAGGTTGAGCGTCGTTCGGACGCATCCGAACAACTGGCCGCACTGAATGTGGAAAAATCACTGCAAAGCTTTTTCACACAATCGCTGGACATCAAAGGACAACGCTGGTTGCTGAACCTGGATGTGCTGGCAGCCGAGATGCCCAAAATCATGGGCTTTCCACAAGTGGATGCAAGCTGGCACGGTTCAGCGCTTTTTCTGTCGGGGGCCGAGTCTGACTATGTTCTGCCTCAGCACCGCGATTTGATCCGCGCGCTGTTTCCAGCAGCTAAATTAGCTAAAATTCCCGGCGCGGGCCACTGGCTGCACGCCGAGAAGCCGAGAGAGTTCGAGGCAACCGTCAGAACATTTCTAAACGCCTGAGTCAGCCGTTAGAAACGTCGCCCCCACCGTTGATCCAGTCGGTGAGACCGCCAAGGTTGTAGACCTGCTCATATCCCATATCTTTCAAAAGCTTACCGGCCAGCGCCGCGCGACCACCAGCAGCACAGTATAAGACAATTGGTCGGTCTTTCCGAAGCTCAGCGTCATAGGACTTCAGCGTCTCGTCAGCACGGAATTCTAACCCCCCACGGGGGATATGATGCGCACCACTGGCCCGCCCGGTCTGCTGCAGCTCGACGGCATCGCGCACATCCAGCAGCAAGCCGCCCTGCTCTATCAACTGTTTCGCTTTGCCTGTGTCGATTCGCTCGACCGCCGCGTTTGCGGCCTCCATCATGCTTTTTACTGTAAGGGCCATGCACTGTCCTCCGATGAATTTCAGCGGACGTTAGCATGTGAAAAATAGAAGATGTAGACTGGCCGTGCAGCCAGCCCCATTATTGTTCGCGGAAGGCGCGCGACATGCTGTCGGTCACTGGTTTCGCGATATAGGCCGCAAATGTCCGCTCTTCCGTCTGAATCATGATTTCGGCGGGCATACCCGGTGTCGGGATAAAGCCGCGCACACGCTCAATCTCTTCGGGCTGCAACGAGATACGGGCCAGATAAACCTCTTGCGGTGCACCGGCGTTGTCTTCCATCACCGAGTCCGCCGACAGATAGAATACCTGACCGTTCAGCACCGGCGTGGTCCGCTGATTCAGGCTAACCAAACGCACTGTTGCATCTTGACCGGTCACGACACTGTCGATCTCGGTGCGAGGAATCTGTGCTTCGATGATCAGGGGCGCGTCCGCAGGCAGGATTTCAGCGATCGGCTCGCCAGTCTCAATCACGCCGCCCGGAGTGTGATAATGCAGACGTATCACAGTCCCCGAGACCGGAGCCCGCACAACCGCGCGATCCAGAACACTGCGGGCCTGACGGGCTTTTTCACGCACACTTTCAAGGTCGGCTTCGATGACGCCCAACTCGTCCAATGCGGCCTCACGATAGGCAGCCCGAGTGCGGTCAATCTGTTCCTCGTATTTCAACAGCATCTGGTTGATCTCAGAGGCTTCGGCCTGCAAACGGGCCTGCTGTCCTTCTGCTTCGGCCTGAACGCGGCGGATCGTGTTCAGCTCACCTTTACGCACCAAGCCTTTTTCGAACAGCGCCTGTTTCGTCTCAAGCTCTTCCTGAAGGATTTCGGATCGCCGCACCATGCTGTCCAACTGCGCCTCGAACCCGCTTGAGCGGATTCTCAGGGCTTCCATATTCCGCTCCAGCAAGGCGATATCATTCAGCAACGTTTTACGGGACAGATCAAAGGTGATCTTTTGACCATCCAGAATGGCCATCACTTCGGTGTCGTCCGATTTAGCAACTAATTCGGGGGGAAACTCCAACCGCTGTAGTTCATTATACTCTGCATGCAGACGCTCGGACATGGCCTGAAGGCGGACTTGCCGGATGAATAGCTCGCGCTCATTGGCTTCGGCCGAGGTCTGATCCAAGGTCATCATTACCTGCCCGGCCTGGACAGATTGACCTTCGACAACCTTGATATCCTGAATAATCCCGCCTTCAAGGTGCTGTACGATCTTATTGCGCCCCGTGGCGACAAAGCTGCCCTGTGCAATCACGGCAGCAGCCAAAGGCGCCCGGAAGGACCAGATACCAAAACCACCAAAGCAGACAACAAGCATAACCATTCCAATGACGACGAAGCGGCTGATAGAACGCGGAACTTCGGCATACCAAACCTCGGGCGAGTTGGGATCGTTGTTCACGGGCACCAGTTCATTCATGTCGTACCCCCTTACTGCTTTTGAATGCCGGGCTGATTACCGCGCGGTCCATTCAGTTGTTGCAGAACTTGTTCGCGATGACCAAACAGCGCCACACGGCCATCCGTGAGAAGCATGATCTTGTCCACCACGTTCAATAGCGTAGGCTTTTGCGTAATAACTACAACCGTAATCTTGCTCTCTTTCGCCTGTTCGATGGCCCGTGACAAAGCCTTGTCCCCAGCGACATCCAAGTTCGAGTTCGGCTCGTCCAAAACCACCATACGCGGATTGCCGAAGAAGGCCCGTGCCAGCGCGATACGCTGCTTTTGACCGCCGGACAGGGGCGACCCATCGGCGGCCACCACGGTCTCATACCCTTGCGGCAGAGTTGCGATCATATTGTGCACATCGGCCAGGACGGCGGCATCGTGGATTTGCTCATCCGTTGCATCATCCCGCATCCGGCCGATATTGTCCTTGATCGTACCGGGGAACAGCTGCACGTCCTGCGGCAGATACCCGATGCTTTCGCCAAACTGGCGCGGGTCCCAGTTGCGGATGTCCATCAGGTCCAGACGAACACTGCCCGAGGTCGGAAGGATTGATCCGACCAGGGTCTTACCGAGCGTGGTCTTTCCCGCACCCGAATTACCAATAATGGCCAACGTCTCACCCGGGTTAAGCGAAAAACTAATGCCATTCAGCACGACGCGTTTGGTGCCGCCGGGTACATATAGCAAGCGCTCTACGTCCAAACGGCCCTCGGGGCGCGGCAGCCGCAACTTTTCGAATTGCAGTGCCGAGTTGGATAGAAGCTGATTGATCCGGCCATACGCCGCGCGGGTCAGCAAAAAGCCGTTCCAGCCTTCGATCGAGCCTTCGATCGGCGCAAAGGCCCTGCCGGCGATAATCGAGGCGGCAATGACCATCCCGCCTGTGATTTCACCCTGTAGCGCCAAAAACGCGCCCCAGCCCAGAATGGAAATCTGCGTCAGCAGGCGAACGGCGCGAGAAATGGCCGCAAAGATCACGTTCCGGTCCTGCGCGCGAACCTGCCATGTCAAAGATTGCGCGGTGTCCCGCCCCCAGATTCGCACGGCTTCCGGGATCATGGCCAGAGCATTGATGATCTGACTGTTTCGAGACATCGAGTCGAGGTGCATGTTAGCCATGGACTGGGCCTTGTTTGCCTCGGCAAACGGTTTAGCCGTCATACGCTGGTTGACGAAGGCAATAACCATAAGCACCAGCGCCGTGACAATCACGATCGTGCCCAATTGAGGGTGTACCAAGAAGATCATCAGGATGAACAAGGGCGCGAAGGGCACATCCAGGAAGGAAATCAGCGTACCCGAGACCAGAAATCCACGCACTTGCTGTAGATCGCCCAGCGTCTGGTATTCACGCCCAGTGCCGTGCAGCGAGGCGTGCGCGGCCGCACTTAGGATCGGGGCGCCAAGACGGGCCGCGACCTCGACCGCAGTTCGCATCAGCATGAACCGTCGGACGGCATCAAATGCCGACTGGAAAATCACCGCGCCAGCCACAATGGTTGTCAGCATGATCAACGTGTCCAACGACCGGCTGGTCAGGACGCGGTCACTGATCTGAAACAGATAAATCGGGATCGCGAGGATCAGGATGTTCGTGGCGCAAGTCAGAACCAGCACGAAGGACAGATTGCGATAGATCGCGCGCAATGACGTGCGCAGCGTTTTCTGAAAGTCCTCGGGCGGGGTTCGCTTGTGAAATGTTTGGGGTGGCCCTTTACCATCACCGCCGCCTGAATTGCTGCGCAGCATTGGCTCATTCGCCTTGGCCTCGATAGTGGCACCCATGCGATCACCGCCGCCCGAGCGCGACGCGGGGGGTAAACGGTCGCTCGTTTTGTTGACGGGTTCTGGATCGGGGCTCTCGACGTCGGCCACCCCAGCACCGCTGCCCTGTTGGTCACTGTCCTTGGCAGGCTGCGGCTGCTTGCGCCGAAAAGATGGTTCGGCGCGCAGTTTTGGTTCCTTTTTTTCTACTTTAGGTGCGGAATTTTTCTTTGCTTCCTGAGGTGCGGAGTCCGCTTTTACTTCCTGAGTTGCCGAATCCTTTTTTTTCGCTTCCTGAGCTGCGGAGTCCTTTTGTTTCACTTCCTGAGGTGCGGGATCTTTTTCTACTGCCTTATCGGCACCCGCATCGCTCTTGGCGGTTGCATCTGTATTGCCGTCTTTCGGATCACTGATGCGTAAGTCTTCACTTAGGCGTAATCCGGGAATCTTTTTCTGTTTCAATTTGGATTTGCTCGCACTTGGCGGCTTTGAGACAGCGCCACCGTTGCGATCCAACGGGCTGGCGTATCGTCTAGGACGCGACAGAAAAACAATCGACATGTCAAAACTTTCAGGTCACTCGTAACAAACAGAATACTAGGCTAGCATAGTTTGCAGCCCGTCGTCGATGCTCGCCGCCTCAGAAGGTGTCAATTTGCTATGGCCAGGTGCGTGCTCTGAATTGCCTGGCGCATCAACTTCTTCCATAAGAACCGCAATCGCTTCATTGATCAACTCGGGGTTTTCGTCTTCTGGGCTGTCAAACATGCTTGCCTGATGCAGCATCAACTCTGAATATTCACCCTCTTGCGCCATCACTACCGAATCAACACCCAGTTTGGTCACACTTGCCTTGTTCAACAGGGCATTGCCGGCACCAAGCCCGGAAACCTCTTGTCCGCCTGGGTTTACGACATGGATATCGTCGTCATCCTGCAACATGGTGACCTGATCAATGACGTTGACCTGCAACAGATCGCCCTCGATCTTGAGCACCCGGACCAACTCAGTTCCGGCAAACATCGGATCGTTCAGCAACGCATCTTCCAGCGCGTCCGTGTCCACTTCTTGCAGGTCCACAGTTGAGGCTAGATTGGCGCTAATCTCGGTATGAGAGTCTTCACCCTCCGTCGTCAACGATACCTGATTCATGACAAGATTGTCTTCGGCATCGGTAGTATGTGCGCCGTGAATCACATCGTTGTCCGTGAAAACGATGGTCTGGGTTACGACATCAACCGAGATCATATCGCCCCCGATGATGATCATGTCGTAATAGCTGCCCAACTGAAGGATGTTGGTCACGTTGGTCAGGATGTTGTCCCCCAACGTGTAAGCCGTAGACGACGAGGTGATTTCGGTTGCGATGTGGTCGATATCTGTCGCGTCGATAAGCTGCTGTATGAAGTTGGTGACCAGCAAGTCACCCGAAATCCAGTCGATTGAGACAATCGGATCCTGTTCGGGATCTTCGGCCACATTCAATTCCAACCACGCTGCCTCGTTGGCCTCTGTACTTATGTCCGAAGCCTGAAGCACTTGCGTTTTACTTTGCGCGCCCTCGCCCTGATCAACATCTTTGACGACTGCGACCTGGCTGACGAAGGTCAGGTTAACAGCTTGCCCCCCAACAACGATATTCGGGGCATCAACCCAGCCGACGGTCACTGCAACCTCGTTTACGGCGAAGTTGCCGCCCGCGACGATCGAGTGGCCGTCTTCAAATTCTTGGTCTTCGGACTGATCCCATTCGGCTGGCAAGTCGTCTGAGATACCGTACTCGTCCTCTTCCTCTTCCAAGTCCTTTTTGTGATGTTCCGGCATCAATTCCAGAAAGTCGGGCATTTCATCAACATGCTCGCCATTCACGATGATGCCTGTTGCATCTTCACCGTGGAACTGATGAACGGTAACGCCTTCGATATCGATAGTTACAGGCGACTGCATCTGTTCGATGAGTTGCTCAATCGCCTCACCGGACTGGTAATCCTGGATGTGGATCGAAGGGGTCGAAACAGCATGCAGCGACATCGCCACAGCTTTCAACGCCTGGCCCTGTTCCATCAGGGCTTCGGCATCGCGGAAATTGCCTTCACCCACGACGTCGTTGTCGTTGAGGTGAATTTTCTGCACGGTGTAGGTGACCGCCGAGCCGATCAACTGATGGATAAACTCAGGCTTTAGGATCACGTTGAACTGTGCGCCGTCCCCGAAACCCAGCGTTTCTGGAAAGAACACGTCTGGGCCGAACGCCGGATTCGACATCAGGACGGCATCTTCAACCGGTCCTGGGCTCACGGCTGGAGGGGGAAGATCAGACTTTAAAGGGGCAAACTTGTAGGATATCGGGTCATAATCGCCCGGGTTCATTTTCAAAGGTGCTTTTACTTCAATTCTTGTGGGGTCTTCCAGGTTCTCGAGTTCTGCCTTGCGCCGCAATGCAACAAATTCTTCGTACTGGTCCCGCCACCGGGCCTGCTCGGTCGTAAGTTCAAATGTTCCAACAAAATGTGCGATTTGTTCCGTAATACTGTCGAGCGACATACTGGTTCCCTTTCCCCGCGCCAGCCTAAAATTTCCGGCTTAGGTTAAGTTGGGCCGAGGCCGCCCAGTTGCGGCCCCTGCGTTTTCTTGAGAGGGATCAGAGCCCGCCATAGCGGGCTCTGCCTCTTGATTACACGTCGGTGTCGTCGCTGGCGTAGCTGGACGACATGTTGCCACCAACCATCGTGGTATCGACCGAGTTGCCAAGAACGTTGGCACCCATGACGATCGACTGGTTGAAGGCCGCCGTGTCGACAACTGCCGCTGCGGATGCATGCGACTCGCCGTTCACGATGCCGTCGCCACCGTTGTTCGAGCCCCAGGTTCCAGCATTGCCGCCGGCACCACCCGCGCCCGAGTTTGCACCCGTCGCGTTTCCGCCTTCCTGCATGCCACCTTTGACATCACCGATATCGACGAACCCGTGGGCGTTTCCGCTTTCGCCGCCCGCGGCCCATGCAGCGCCGCCGCCGCCACCGATGCCCGTTTCCGTCGTGCCGTTCGAATAGGCAGTTCCGTCCGCGGTTGCATCGTTGTCGGAGCTTCCGGCACCACCGTAGCCTGAGATTGCCTCGGCCAGGCTGTCAGCAGATCCGTCAACGTCGGACATTGCGAACACACCGGAGTCTCCGCCGTTACCGGCGTCGTTGTCAGCGTCAGCTGAGCCAGTGCCGCTTCCGGTAGAGGTCGCATCCAGATCGATTGCACCGCCGCCGCCGCCAACACCGTTCGCTGTCGCAGTACCGGTACCATCAGCATCGGCACGACCGTCGGTGTCGTTGGTTCCGCCAGCGCCACCATCCGAGTCAGCGTCCTGTTCGTTCTTGGCAAAGCCGTCGGCATCACCCGCAGTCGGTGTAACGACCGAACCGGTTGCATCCTGGTCACCAATACCTTTGGCGAAGGATTCAACATCTGCGTCACCGCTGTCTGCGTCACCGCCAGGGCCGTTTCCACCAGCACCTTCACCGCCAGTACCGTCACCGCCTAAGCCTAGGCCACCGTCTCCGGCACCAGCGTTGACGTTGCCACCTTCGTTGGTGTCACCACCACCGGTGCTGGCATCCGTTCCCGCCAAGTTCAGGCCAGACAGGCCATTGCCTTGGTTGGTTGATGCAAGGGCTGCGTCGATTTGACCTGCATCACCGGCTTCACCACCGCCGCCAGTGCTTTCGCCGCCGTCACCGTCACCGCCGTCACCGTCGCCGCCGTCACCGTCGCCGCCATCACCTTCGCCGCCATCGGCATCCGTTCCAGCACCAGCAAGGCTTCCAGCATTACCGAGACCGATGTTGCCACCCGAGGATGTCTCACCAGTTTCGTTTTCGCTTTCCGACTCGTTCTTGGCCAGGCCAATGTTGCCCGCGCCGCTGTCGCCGCCATCTGCGTCACCAGCCGATGCGTCAGTGGCCGCAAGCGCGCCGCCTTTGGCAGCTGCTACGCTCTCATTGTCACCACCGGTTGAGTCGCCTTCGTTGCCGGCACCGGACAGACCCAGACCCAGGCCCAGACCAATCGATCCAGCGTTGCCGCCGTCACCACCGTCGCTGTCAGCTTCCGAAGAGTCTGCAGTGCCTTCGTTGTCAGCGCTGGAGTCTGCATCAGCGTCGCCGCTGTCGCCACCATCGCCGCTACCGTCAGCTTCTGCATAGCCTTTACCAGCGTTCAGGCCCAGCGTTGCCGCATCACCCGAGTCGCCGCCGTTTCCAGCGTCTGCATCAGCGTCAGCATCACCAGTTTCACCACCGGCTGCAAGTGCGCTGCTACCTTTGGTGAACGACAGTACGCCGCCACCGCTGTTCGAGCCGCCGGCACCGGAGTTGCCACCGTCTGACTGCGTGTCGATACCATCGTCAGCAAATGCCACGCCACCCTTGGCGTCGCCGGACTGACTAAACTCGCCTTCGTTCTTGACATTCGCGGACCCAAGGTCGTCAGCGTCGTTCAGTTCGGCCAACTGGCTGTTGATTGCCAGCATGTCGTTGCCTTCACCGTTCAGCGAGATGTCCAGGTTCATGTCGTCGCCCGGATCATAGTCAAAGTCGTTGCCGACAGTGATGACGTCCTCGACGGAACCACCTTTGCTTACATCGACGTCGACCAAATCGTCATCGCGCGGAATCCACTCTCCTCCACCAAAGTCGATGTTGACCTTGTTGGTGTTCTCGTTGCTGTCGTTACCACCGTTACGCTGCTGTTGACCTTGGCCTTGGTCCTGACCTTGGCCCTGATCCTGACCCTGATCTTGACCCTGGCCCTGTTCGTTGTTCGTGGCGACATCAGCCGACTGGCCCTGAATTTGACCCTGATCGTTGTCGTTTTTGTTGTCGGTGTCTTGCTGATTTACATTTGCTTCGACTTCGACTTCAGCATTCTCAACGTTCACATCGGCATCGACCGGCACATATGCCGTATCGACATTCACTTCGCCGATCGCCGTAATATCGTTGTGCGGTTGTTGACGTTTAACCATTTCAAAATTCCACTTACTAAGCGCCCGACCGTCATTCATCTACAAAACGGCTACTGGCGCGGTTGAAACAAAATTCAAGCTTACAGGCGCAAAACGCGCTTGAAGCGGTCTTGTTCAGTGAACTCGTCTCCCACCTTCCTTTCCCGGCCAAGCCGATGGTGTGTCAGCGGTGCTACAGATTCGCGCAAATTCGCGATTCGCGGACACGTCAGGAATTACGCTTCCCAAATTGAAGCAGGATCATGGTCGCATCAGGAGGATGGGCTGAATAGCTGCCCTAAAGCATTAGATAATATAAATATATGATTTAATTATATTATCTTTGAGAACTTTCTGCGGCCGGCGGGTAAATACACGAAAATGCGGCCAAAATTCGGCAAAACGCTTAAAACTATAGTTTTCCTTTGTTTTTATTGGAAAACTGATGGCGAACCTAAACGAAAGTACTAGGCCGAACAGACAGGGGACCACAAAATGTTGATGAAAATTAGTCTTTCAGGTATGGTCGTTACAGCAGTTCAATTTTCGTACGACTGCGTGCTGCTTGTGTTTTTACGATTTCGCCACTGATTTTGTGGCGTGGTTTCATAGGGGGAAGTAATGAACAATCCGTTACAGGATAGTGTTGCTCGAATAAATGTATGTACCGAAGACTTCTCGATCAATTTCATTGGCAAGGAACTCTTCTTTTCAAACCAGACCCTGCGAAGTGTTGAGTCAGAGTTCGGCGTTGCCGCTCACAGGTATGAAGACGTTTCTGAGTTAAGTGCCAGCGTTTCAGGCGGGAGGACTGGAAAGGTTGTCGTTGTCGATCAGATCATGTTGGACGATCTTCTCAGCCGACCGGAAGTCTATACCGAAGTAGCTGGTACCGGCTGTCTCGCCTTTGCATATCGTAAAGAGGACGCGGCGCGTTCGCTTTTCGAGAACTGGAATCGGCACCAATTCGGGGATATCGGATATCTACCAATGAATGTCGCACCGGATGTGTGGCGGTCCATTCTGCGGCTGTTGATGCATGAAGAGCTGTATCTGCCAAGCTTCGTGGCCGATTGCGTGTTGAAGCCACAGAATCACAACAAGCCTTGTCTGGTGACAGACAACCAGGCAGAACCAAAAGAACCCAATCCGCTGTATTCACGACTGACGCGTCGGGAAAAGCAGGTGCTGCAACTGGCGTCCAAAGGACAGAGCAACAAGATCATCGCCTCTAACCTTGGCATTACTGAGCACACTGTAAAACTGCACATGCATAACGTTGCGGGCAAGATCGGTGTCAGCAACAGAACGGCCGCTGCGCAGTTCTATTTCGAGGTAACGTCAGACGAAGCGCGCGGCCAGACAGTTGACTGAGACATTGGAAACCCGATTTGACCGTCTGATCTTGCTGGTCGGCAAGCTGAACTACATGTGGACCAACACCGAAAGCCTGTTGATCCACCTGATTGCCGGCCTGAGCGGCACCAACAAGGATGTTGCTGTCATCATCTTCCTGACGCTCAACACCACGCGCGCGCGGATTGATCTGGTTGAGCGCCTTGCCAAGATGGAGGGGCGTCCGACCGAGATTCGTGATCCGATCCTTGAACACACGCAGCGGCTCAGCAAGTTGTCATCGATCCGGAACCGATACAATCACTGTATCTATTCATTCGATGCTGAAAGCGGGAATCCCAAGACGATCTTAATGCGCATTGCGGACCGAAAAACCGATATCAAACTCGGACGTTCCGACACGGTTGATGAGCAAGCCATTAAAGAGATCGAAGACATCGTAGCGCAGCTGTCTGCCGCGAACCGTGATATCTGGCGCCTTATCAGTACGCTTGGTTTCCCTGTCTGATCATATCAACACCGACGCCCCCACGTTGCTGGGGTCGTCGGAAATTGATGTTTTTTTTAAAGAACTCTCGAAGCTTTAAAGTCTGGTTTCAAATCAACGCAGGGCAGCAACCTTCCCTCACTGCGCCCAAGATGATATCCTCTGTGCCATAGATGAATACAAACTCGTTTTTTTTGAATTGCCGCTGGATCCGATTGCCTTAACACGGCCCTAAGGATTCGACATTTTAGAACCCGAAGTTGGCGTAGAGACGACATTTGCCAAAATAAGGTCAAGAAAATACCGCGTTTCATGCAGGTTTTCTGCTGTTATGCCGCTGTTTCGTCTCACTCGCCTACTAACGTGAGCCCGATAGGCAGAGTAATCGCGGTTAAACAGTCATGAGACATTCCACGCTCGACAATGATCGGTTCCAAAGAAAGCTGGATCTTCAGGCGCTCAAGCAGGTGACGCTCAACGTTTTGGTTGTCGATGATGAACCAAGTATACTTGAGCTGCTACAGTCGGCGCTGCCCGAGCTTGAAAACTGTAATGTGTCCGTCGCCGACTCGGCGGCAGCGGCACTTAAAAAGATTCAGGCCGCAGAAGCCCCTTTCGATTGTCTGCTCTTAGACATCCAAATGCCGGGTACCACCGGGATCGAATTGCTTAAGCAACTCAGAAAAACACCTGATTATATGGATACACCGGTGATCATGCTGACCGCGATGGCAGATCACAGCCATATCGAAGAGGCGTTTTTAGAAGGTGCGTTTGACTACATTACCAAGCCGTTTGACTTTTTCGAACTCCGCAGTCGAATGAACGCAGCCCATGTTTTGATGATGGAGCGGATAAGGGCAAAGACTTCGACGGCGTCAATACGAAATCTTCGCGAAAAACTTGATTTCAATCAGCAGTTCAACTTCGAGGACCCGCTTTCGATAGAAGGGTTGGAGCGGTGTTTGCGCTATGTCGAATTCGACAATTACGTTGATCAGCTTTCAAGGGGGCGCCGCTTTGACACCTGGGTGACTGCGGTCAAACTTCTGGGGGCCGAGTACCGTTTTGACATGAGTGACTTTGGTATGTTTCGCCGCGTGATTTCTGACATCGGCAAATGCATCGAAAAGACATCAAAGAAAGCAAATGGGGTATTCTCGTACCGGGGGAGCGGCGTTTTCCTGGTTGTCACGCATGGACGCAATCGTACGAACCAACTGCCAACCGAAGAAGTCCTTAACCGAAAACTAAGAATGGTTCTGAGCAGCCGGCTTACCTCGTCGCATTTAAAGGTCGCGATGAGTCCGCCTGTATCAATGCGGTCATTCTCGAAATCAGGCGCGATCTCAGCTTTGAACCTGGCATGCGAAAAAGTAAACGGCAGAGAGAGGGCAATGACCAAAAGCGTTACAGTACAATCCCACGTTCGTCCAAAAGAAGAACCCGTGCGCGAAGAACACATGACAACAAGACTGTATGACACAGTTTTACGAGAGCTTTACGGCGACAACACCTATCTGAACGGAAAATAGCCGATAATCAGATAAAAACATGCTTTTCCAAGGCTCTGCAGGATACCCACCCACCACGTTACGTAGCCCGTTCGGCTTCAAGTACGAGCGGGCCACTGGTGCGCATGGTGAATGTCAAAACCGGTTCAGGCATTTTCGCCTCACCCAATGAAAAATGCACGCGCCGCAAGACCGACGCCATCAGAACCATGATCTCTGTCTCCGCGTACTGAGCACCAATGCAGATTCTGGGCCCATCACCGAATGGAATGTACTGGCCGCGCGGCAGAGTAGCCCCCAAAAACCGCTCTGGCCGGTAATGTTCCGGGGCATCCCACAGTTTTTCATTCCTGTGCAGCGAATAGACAGGGAAAAACAGCGCGTCGCCCTTTTCAATCTTTACCCCCTTGATTTCGACGGTTTCCGCTGCATCCCTGGCGAAAAACGCGGCAGATGGGTAAAGGCGCAGTGTTTCCTTCACATGCGCACGCAGAAGTGGCATGGATTCAAGGTCAGAAAACTCGACCAAGCCTTCGGCGCGTACTGACCTGATTTCCCTACGAATTTTGTTCTGCATTTCGGGGTTCAGTGCCAACAGGTAATATCCCCAAGCCAATGCATTGGCCGAGGTTTCGTGCCCTGCAACAACGAAGGTCAACAGATTGTCGACTGTAGTCTCTTCGTCTTCAAAGTCGGTTTTCAATGCCTCAATCATAAAATCAAGAAAGTCTCGGGGTTCGCTCCGGTTTTCAAGCCGGCGTTGCTCGATCACTTGCCGGGCAAGTTCACGCATCGTGGTCACGGGTGCCTTGCTGGCCAGCCATTTCTTTCGCGGCATCCATTTTGGCAACCCCATCAAGTCAAACAGAGAAATATCTGAGATATACTTGAAATACTCGATCAACCCCACACGGATTTGTTCCGAACTGACTTCTTTATTGCCTGAGAAAATCACCCGAGAGATATTCGTCAAAGTCGATGCAGGGGCAACCTGGGCTACATCCACAGGGCCTTCGTTTTCCACCAGTGACTCAGCGACCTCGGATCCGGTTTCCGCGAAGTAACGGGCAAGCGTCGGCAGGTTTCTGGCTGCAAACAAAGGGGAGTACCGCCGTCGCTGCTGGCGCCATTTCTCACCTTCGGAAAGGATCAATCCGTTACCGACAGCCGATCCAATGATATCCTTGGTAAACTTGGCTTTCGGAAATGACCGCCCCTGCCCAACCAATAATTCAGTGATCATTTCCGGGTCGCAGAAATAATGAATGTTCAACGGGCCGCGAACATAGGTCTCGCGCAGAGTTTCGGCTGGTATGACTTCGAGCATGTTTCGCCCTGCCGACCTTGCGAACTGAAGCAGTGTCACCGGTTTTTCCGCAAGCCGCGCCGCAACCGGAGTGACGTCGAACTGCTTCATTTTCGTCATTCCAAACGCCGTCAAAACGCAGCTCCTTGGTGTATCTCAGCCTAACCTCGCCTCAATTTAGGTGGAAAATCGCCATATTAGCAACAAAATCATAGGCTTTTGGCGGCAATGTCGGCAGTTGCGCAACATTAATGCCACCCATAATACCTGTCGCAACTTGCTTTGAACTCAACAATTTGGCGGTGCGCGACTGGATTATTGCCAAACTGTGAACCCAATTCCGACCAACTGCGTCCTCATTGTTCCGCTATCGCAGACCTGTGAGTGTCAGAAATGAAGACTTTAGAATGACGGCTATCGATCTAGGGCAGCTGGACCGGTCACCCGGCGAGCCGGAAAACCGGCTTCTGCAAAACATCAAGGACTACACTGCCATGAGCTTTGCGCTTTTGTGGCAGCGACAGGCTATTTTTCTGGCGACGACAATCCTGACCGGGTTCTTTTTCGACCCCATGAACGCATTCTTGTTCTATGGAACGATCCTTGTCTGCGAAGCACAGGACTTGATGCTTGCCAAACGTGTGCCGCGCCTAAAGCCGGACCAGCACAAGGCCATTGCAATGATGGTCGCCTGGATCATCCTGAATACGATCCTAAGTTCATTTGCGATATGTGTTTATGCCATTTCAGTGGCTTTGAAACAGCCTACTGGCGGACATTTTACACCCCTGTTCTTCCTATTCGCCGCAGCGTTGTTTGCAGCGATGAACAATCACCAGTTTGTCTGGGCAATGATTGTGCGCCTGACGATGTACGGTGTTTCGTTCATGGTGATTGTCGTAAGCGATATTTGGATTGTGCGACCCGAGCTTTCCTCTGATCTTTGGTTGCAGTTTTTCACAGTCATTTTTGTCATGTACTTCCTGATCGACTGTTCCTTGGTGTTTCTCAAACTCTACCGCAGAAACCTGGAGCAGCTTGAAAAATTAAAAGAAGAACATGAGAGAACAAAAGCAGCGTATGTTGCCAAATCTCAGTTCATTTCAACCGTCAGTCATGAACTACGCACCCCCCTGACCTCCATCAAAGGCTCACTTGATCTGATCAATTCCGGCGCATTGGGTGAGGTTCCTGACACAATGCAAAACCTTGTTCAACTGGCAAGCAAAAACAGCGAACGCCTCGCTTCACTGATCAACGACGTGCTGGACATTCAGAAAATGGAAGCCGGAGAAATGAGCTACCGTGAGGGCACGATCGACGTACACGAACTGATCCGCGAAGCAATTGCGTGTAACTTGGGATATGTCAGCGCTCATAACGTGGAAATCACCGAGGATATTCGCGGCAAGGACAAGGTCTTTATCAAGGGGGATGACTCGCGGCTGCTTCAAGTGTTGGCGAACATGATTTCCAACGCGGCCAAGTTTTCCTTTGAAGGTGGTACAGTCACCGTCGGCTGCGAAAAAATTGGGACGCATATACGAATTTTTGTAAGAGACCAAGGCGTCGGTATTCCAAAAGGCAGCCGGGAAAAGGTTTTTGACCGTTTCTCGCAGATCGACTCATCAGATGAACGGCACGCGGGTGGCACTGGGCTTGGGATGCATATCTCGAAGGAAATTGTCGAGCATTTTGGTGGCCGAATTGATTATCACAGCGTTCTTGGCAAAGGCTCGGTGTTCTATATTGAGCTGCCCATCCTGAAAAGCAGCGCAGCGGAACCTAACGAACCGGCGCGCGCCATGCAGATCGGTTAGGCGTCGCCGGTATCGTCGAGGTGTTTCGGATATCTGCCAGACCGATCACAGTTTTCGTGCGACTACATAGTGGCTTGTTAGCATTCCGGTCTTATCCCCGGCCTCAGCGATGTCGAAGCCCGCGGTTTTAATTTTCTGTTCAAGAGTGTCTGGGGTAATGAAAGACACAAACGGAGCCTTCCCAATGGCCTGCATCACCGGAATCGCGACCTTGCTAAGCAAGGTGTATTTCCAGCCACCATGCGCAGGGGCGCACACGGTTTTCGAGATGAAAAGACCGCCGGGTTTAATCAGCGCGGCTATGGATGCAAGAGCGCGGTCGAGCTCAGGTAGAAGATGCAACAAGTTATGCGCCAGCACGGCATCGTATGGTGCTTCGGCATTTGAATGATCAGGAACCTCCGCCACTTTGAACGTGACATTTTTCAATCCTTCGCTTGCCAGCTTTTCGTTAGCAATCTCGATCATTCCCGGCGCAATGTCAGTGGCGGTGATGTGCGCAACATCTGGTGCGATCAGAAGGGCCGTCGATCCGGTGCCGCATCCGATTTCCAACACGTTGTCTTTTGGTTCCAGATAGGATTTCGTGCGCGCAAGCGTCTTGAGATACCCGTCCATGTCCCGGATCGGGCTGGACGCATATTTACGGGAAATTCTGCTCCAGAATGCGGCGTCTTTGGGTGGTGCCCCCATTTTATACTCACTTTTATGATATGCAGTGTATGCGCCTGATACGCTGTCCCATGGCTTTATGGAATTGCGTCTGTTTGCAGTAGTGATATGCATAAATGCATGAATTGGGGGGCGATCAACTTTGACTGGAACCAGGTGCGTTCGTTTTTGGCAACGGCCGAAAAGGGGTCTTTTTCTGCGGCCGCGCGTGTGCTTGAGCAATCCCAACCAACCGTTGGTCGTCAGGTTGCTGCGTTGGAGCACTCACTTGGGGTGACATTGTTCGAACGTGTCGGCAAGTCGCTGAACCTTACCAGCGCTGGCGAGGAATTGCTGGTTCATGTTCGGGAAATGGCCGATGTCGCAAATCGGATTTCCATAACTGCGACAAGCCAGTCTAACACCATTGAGGGACAAGTCAGGATAACGGCATCCGACGTCATGTCCGCCTACCAACTGCCGCCCATCATAAAGCAAATACGCGAAATGGCCCCGCGCCTGGAAATCGATGTCGTCGCAACCAACGACCTACGTGACATCCAACGTCGCGAAGCTGATATCGCCATCCGGCATGTTCGCCCGAGCCAGCCGGATTTGATCGCAAAGCTGGTTGCCGAGGCGACCGCGCATTTCTATGCCGCCTCTTCTTACCTTGATCAGGTCGGGCGTCCGAAAACCGAAGAAGACCTCGCCAAGCTTGATTTCGTTGGTTTTGGGGATGTGACAACGATGATTGGCCTTCTTAATTCTGCCGGGATTCCTATCACTGCGCAGAATTTTCGAGCAGGATCGAAAACCGGGATCGTTTCTTGGGAATTGGTGCGCCACGGCCTGGGTGTAAGCGTGATGGCGGACGATGTCGCCGCAATGACAACCGGCGTCGAAAGAGTACTTCCAAATCGTGAGCCCTTTAGATTTCCGATCTGGCTGGCAACGCATTCTGAACTGCATACCGCACGGCGGATAAGACTGGTTTTCGACCACCTGGCCAAGCAATTGCGCAACTACGCATGATCGCCCGACGATGGGTGCGGATACCCAAACTGATCTGCGTTCGACACGAACGGCTTCGGTTGCTGACCAGAGGTTGCGCCGTCCGTGGAAAACGGTCGGAGCCAACGGAAAATCAGTGAAAGCGGCAGTTTTCAGATCACGTCGAAGTCCGTCAGGTCAGTTCGTAAAGACATCAATCTCTCCAATGTTTTTTGCGCGAACGCGGAATTGGCTGCTAAACCGTTGCCTCTGGAACTCGTTTAACTCATCCCAAAACTCCCGGCTGAGTCTTATCCCGCCCAAAACACCATTCCCTTGCACGATGTCATCAGAGTGAGCCTGCTCCAACCTTGCCGCCTTGTTGACTTCGGGACCAATCATCGTGAATTGGTGGCGTGTTGCCGACCCGAAATCCCCGCTGACGACTAATCCCAGGTGCAACCCGATCCGTAACGACAAGGGCTCGTTGCCAATTCTGATTTTTTCAACATTCCGGGCTGCTTGCTCTGCTGCATTAAGAGCTTCGGCGCAAATTGCTGTGGCACTGTTACTTTTGTCTTTCATGACCCAAAACGCCATCAACCCGTCACCGATAAACTTGTCTATGTGACCGCCAGCATCCAGAACCGGCGTCGTTTGTGCGTTGAAGAAACGTTGGACGACATCCGCAACCCGCTCGGGCGCTGTCTTCAACGTGAACCTGCTGAAATTCACCACATCTGAAAACCAGATGACCGCACGTTCAACAACGTAGTCGGCCTGATGCTCACTGCCTGACTGCATTCGGCGGCTCAGGGCGTACTGGTTTGTATAGGCATGAAGAATGCGCGTGTCGTCTGCCAGTTGACGACCCAGAGAAGCCGTCTTTCTGGTGGCGTTCCGCAGCTTGATCGAGATGATTTTTGCGATGTTTCGCCAAATAACACCCGCTTCGGGATGTTCCTCGATTTTCGATTTGTCGATGATCAACACTTCGACGTTGCTTTCGTCGGCGACCAATTCATAAACGCGGCGATATCCGTTCCCTGCCAAATGCTGCTCGCCGATCACTTCATTTCGGTGCCTGACGAACAACGTCTGGTGGTTCAGCCTTACGGCAACCGAACCGGTTACGATAATCCAAAGGCAATCGGCCGGATCACCGGGCTGGCAGATACTTTCACCTTCAGCATACCTGTATGGCCGCGGTTCCAGCGCCAGCGGGTCTTTGACATCGTCCACCAAACCGCAAAGAAACAGAGCTTCCTCATGATCTGCGTTGAGTTTCTTGATCCGGGTAATCGATGACTTGGCAGCCATTTCTTACACTCCTCAACCGCTCTGCAGCTAATGAACTGCTCGGAAACAAAAGCGCGTCACCAACATGGGTTTAGCGGATTACGTGAACCGAGCACTTCGCATGATGAACGACCCTGTTAGCAGTTGTACCCAGGAATATGTCTTCAAAACCGGGTTTGTGCGACGCCAGGATAATGCAGTCGATGTCGTTTTCATTAGCAAAATCGACAATCGCCCTACCCGCATGCCCGGATATGAGATACGCCTTCGCACCGGGAAGCTCCTTGGCGTTTTGATTCAACTGCTCCTGAATCTCATGCCGCGTGCGCGCAAGAACGTCATTCGGAATCTGAGATGCCGCGTAAGCTGGGATCGGTTCTTGGACATGCACGACGGAAAAAACCGCGTCTGCATCAGCAAGCAGGCGCGCTGCTTGAAATGACGCCTGCGTGTCGTGGGCTTTGTCCAAAACAACCGGGACCAGGATGTTTTTGTACATTTGAATTAATCCTTCCTGCTGCCGATGACTTCAGCCTGACTGGTGTGACAACAAAAGCCCTACACCGGTTCAGACTTTGAAGATTTACCAACTTTCTTTGCGGCCGAAGTAACGTCATCAACCGTTTTCTCGACTGCCTCCGCCTCGGTTTCGGCAACATAGGCGGCACAGCGGGTCACGGTTTCGAACCATTCCTGGGCATCCGCAACCAACCGTTCGGCTGAATTGCGCTGCCAATCCGCCATACTCTGCAAGGCTTTCGACGGGTCAGACGGGTTCGCGGATGACGCCGTGCGCGCTGCTTGCAGCGCAGAGCGAACGGCTTCGTGACGTCGTTCGAACCAGTGCTTGGCAAAAACCTCGGTCTCACCGAGCATTTTTTCCTGCGCGTCCCAAAACTGTTCAATCTGCGCGCTGAACGCAGAACTGCCCAACGAGGGCGGCTGCATTTGCTTGAACACGTCGACAAGATTGGTCGGGTAACTTGTGCTGGGCTTCTTGTTTGACATCGAAAGTTACTCCTTATCCGTTGAAAAGGGCATTTTATCATATTCTACGTTGTTGCGTCTTATCTCAGATCAGCGACCATTGTTGTTTGCGTGCCTCGAAAGGACACGGGACGGGTCAGCTATCTTCATTTTCAAAAACTCCCCGCAGATGCGCGATTTTTTGCTCCCACAATACGATGCACCACGACCTTTGCTTCACCATCCGGTACCTCCGGCGAGTTTTGCACCGGGCGATCGTACGAAACCGACACCCCAACGTCGCTGTCAAACATCGAGGCTGGAAAAAGCGAACGTATCCAAAAATTAGACTTGCAGACGCTGCAAGCATCTTGATTGACATAGATCAAAGCGACCAAAACATTCACATAGTGTTATCAGATTGTTTTAAAGTGATCTACGTTCGCTCAGCTATCCCCAAGCAAAAACAACGGCGAACGGAATTGCAAAAGCGTGGACGTTCCACCATGGGGCTCGGCAGGAGTGGGTCCGGGCCCCTTTTTGTTTACCGGCATGCTAATGGCTCATGCGTTAAGGCAAAAATTGCGCGGCGCGGCATTCTTCGGTGTCTTGAGCAACGAAAAGAAAAACGATTGGCAGCAAATTTTCCTTATCAGACTGAACAGCAACCGAAGATTACGTCTAATGAGCACGGGTGAAGCAACGGAACAAAAGCTAAAAAGGGCGCTTACGACTCCGATGCTTACGCTCTACGGGCTTGGGGTAACGGTTGGTGCGGGAATTTACGTGCTTGTTGGTGCAACGGCGGAAATAGCAGGGCCCTATGCTGCATTTTCGTTTGTTGTTGCTGCGCTTGTGGTGTCACTTACCGCGCTGTCCTATGCGGAACTTGCAACGCGCTATCCCGTCAGCGCAGGTGAGGCCGCCTATGTCGCTGCCGGATTTCAAAGGGACTGGATGGCAGTGGTTGTGGGCCTTGCGGTCGCGGCATCAGGAGTGATTTCCGCCTCTGCCATCGCGATTGGCGCCGCATCATACCTGCACGCGTTGACGGGTTTTGGAACACCCCTTCTATCTGTGGGCGTTGTTCTGATTATGGGACTGATCGCGCTATGGGGCATCACTGAATCCGTGTTCATTGCAGCCGTCATTACGATCATCGAAATAGCCGGGCTTCTTTTTGTGATTGGTTGGGGCGTGTCGATAAACGACCCTCAGGGATATGCGGTCACCTCGATGATCCCACCGCTGGAGCCCGGCGCATGGAAAAGTATATTCGCGGCCTCGCTTCTGGCATTTTTTGCGTTCGTCGGCTTTGAAGATATGGCAAATGTAGCCGAAGAGGTAAAAGAACCTACCCGCACAATTCCCAAAGCGATCTTGCTCACACTTGCTCTGGCCACGGTACTGTATCTCGGTACGTCAATCACCGTTTTGAACGTCGTGCCTATCGATGTACTCGCAAACTCTGCGGCCCCTCTTGCATTGGTGTTCTCAGAGTCTCCCGAGACCATCAAAAAAGGCTTTTCCGCAGTCGCAATCGTGGCAACGGTCAATGGTGTCCTGATCCAGATGATAATGGCGTCTCGGGTGATCTATGGACTTGCAGACCGGGGCCATTTGCCGAAAATCTTGGCAAGTGTACCCAAAGCGACCCGCACGCCCGTCGTTGCGACGCTGTTGGTTGTCGCAACGATACTGCTACTGACCCAAACCCTTCCAATCGGGCTTTTGGCAGAACGAACGTCGCAGATCGTTCTGGGCGTGTTTGTTTTGGTCAACCTTTCGCTGATCCTTCTAAAGAGGGCTCCGGCCAAAGCCGAACAACACTTTGATGTGCCTCTTATTGTGCCCGTACTGGGTGTCTTGACCAGTTCACTGCTTTTCGTAGCCGGATTTCTCTGAATAAATGCAACAGACCGCGACTTTAACCAAGCGACTTTAGGGCATATGAACACCGACCATTCTTCCATAGGCACGCAGGTTTCAGCTTGGTGGCACCGGACCTTTGTTGATCTGGCGCAGCAATTGCGGTGGTCTTACCTGCCGCCTTTGATGGTCTATTTTGCTGCTGGCGTTTCTGGCCTGACCTCGGTCGTCGGTGCGTTTTTTCTGAAAGACTATCTAGATTTATCCGCGTCGTTTGTTGCCGGGCTGGCGTTTTGGGCCGGTCTTCCGTGGATACTAAAAATGCCACTGGGGCATGTGGTCGATCTGTTCTGGCGCTGGAAGTCCTTGTTGATCTTGCTGGGCGCTTCGCTGATTGCACTGTCGCTCGTCATAATGTACGGGCTTGTGACCGCGCCAGCGCTTATGTCAAGCACCATGCCGTTGGAAGATTGGTATGTGGTCGCCCTGCTGCTGGCCCCCTCAGGCTATGCAATCCAGGATGTTGTTGCCGACGCCATGACGGTCGAAGCGGTTCCAAGTTTCGACCAGGATGGCCGCCCTTTTACACCAGAGGAAGCCCGCGCGCAGCACACGACCATGCAAACCTTGGGTAGGGTCGCAATAATCTCGGGGTTTGCTGCAGTTGCGGCAGTGAACATCTGGATTTTCTCTGGTGCGGAAGAGCTGCGAAATTCGGATCGGCTTGATCTATATGGCCAGGTCTACCTGATCGCGCTCATCATTCCGCTGCTGTCGGTTAGCGGCGTGGTGCTACACACGTTGATCCAGCGTCAGCGCCGCCTCCGGGGTCACTCAGCACACGATCCCGAAGACGTCACCGAGGTCAAATGGTCGATCTTGCTGGGTGGCCTCGCGTTTGTTGCACTCAGCATAACGCTGGGAACAGCGGAATTCGCGTTTGCACAAGAATCCATTTTTGCGGTGTCCCTGACGGTCATCCTCTACCTCATGTCGCGCCTGCTAAAAGAGCTGGAGCCAGCACAGGCGAAAGCTCTGATTGGGACGGCAACAATCATTTTCGTGTTCCGCGCCGTCCCCCTGCCCGGCCCCGGACTGACTTGGTTTGAAATTGACGAGTTGGGCTTTGACGAACAGTTCCTCGCAATCCTGGCCCTTTTGACATCCCTGCTCGCGTTGCTTGGCCTATTCATCCTGAGGCCCTTCATGGCCAATCGTTCCATTGCCCATGTTGTTGTTGTGCTCACGATCGCTGCGGGTATCCTCGCCCTGCCCAACCTTGCGCTGTATTACGGCGTGCATGAATGGACGGCAGCCCGTACAGGCGGGATCGTGGACGCAAGATTTATCGCCATACTTGATACGGCCGTTGAATCCCCGCTTGGGCAAATTGCGATGGTCCCAATGCTGGCGTGGATCGCGCGCAACGCCCCCACGCAGTTGAAAGCGACTTTCTTTGCTGTCATGGCATCGTTTACCAACATGGCCCTGTCGGCCAGTAGCCTCGGCACAAAATATCTGAACGAAATATTCGTCGTCACGCGTGCGGTGACAAACCCGGAAACCGGTGTCGTAACCTCAACCGCTGATTACAGTGAACTGGGCTACCTGTTGATCACAGTTGCCTTGATCTCTGTGATTGTACCGTTGGTCATGGTTTTGTTTGTCCAAAATTCTCGTTTCCATACGAGCGATTGACTACTGACCTTCCACCTCACCCAGCAGAGCAACGAGACCCGACACTGGTACACCGATATTCGAGCCGCCAAATTCCGGCAGAATCGCAGCATTGATTGCCACGACCTCACCCCTTCGATTCAGAGCCGGCCCCCCACTGCCGCCAGTTGTGGTTTCGGCATCATAGACAACGGAACCCGGATTTGTTCGCGCAACGATCCCGCGACTGGCCAGCGGTTGGATCTTGCCTTCGAAGGAAAGCCGGGATGCGATCGACCAGAAGTTTAGTGTTCCTTCCTTCTCAAGCGTTTGTAGGAATCCCGGCCCGGCCTGCGCGATCAAGGCCTTCAAACCCGTCGGATAGCCCAGCAAGTAAACCTCTTCACCCGCACGCGGCGCGGCATCCGACAACGGCAATCCCAGCCCCTGAACACGGTTGGCATCCACTGACAACAGGGCCAAATCAGCCGTTTTACTATACCTAACCAATGTCGCCTCTATCGGCTCGGCTTCACCCGGCAGGTAGGCCAGTAAATTCAACATCTCCGCCCCAAGACCCGCAGCCTTAAGGGCTTTTTCGCGATCCGCCGAGGTCCAGGGCAAAGCGACATGTCGGTTTGTGACTATCAACGGTACACCCTTAAGCAGAAAACCGGTGCCCGTGAACTGGAACTCAGCAGGTTCTCCGGTTCCATCCGGCTCGATCCACGGTTGCCCGAACGGAGTTTGCAGCTTTTCTCCGTTCGGACCCAAGACGTGCCGCAAAAGCTTCCCACTCTCGATGTGGCGCAATCCGTACGCCCCTTGAATGAAAGCAACAGACCGTGTCGAGGCAGTAATCACCCGAGTTGGCGCGCCTGCTCTTTTCTCCAGCGTCCCAAGCCGCTCTTCGGTCGAAATGACCTGATTTTCAAACGCGTTTCTCAGCGCATTCAGATCTTCCGGTGTAAGCGCGTCCTCTCGGGTCTGCGCAAGCATGACGGCAACGGCTTCGATCTTGCGAGACTCCTCGTCGATACTTTCCGCCAATCTCTGGTCGTTCTGGTACAGCAAGTACACAAGGCCCGCGATAAGAAACAAAGCAGCAAGTACCGTGATCCGGAAAAGGATAGTGGTCTGCGATGCAAGGCGACGCCCACTGTCGCGCAGCGCACCGGACATCCGTTTGGCAAAAGGTCGTCTGCTGGACCTGGCGTATGCGTAGGCGTCACTCAGAATATCTTCGACGGTATGATGCGTGGGAAACAAGTGGTTGCATATTCTGTACCGGGTCATCGGACCTTTTTCGCCAAACTCGATCATGTCGCCATGTCCAAGGCGTTCTGACGAAACCAATCGCCCGTTGACCCATATCTTGTTGCCAGAGAACGCGGTAATCGAATAGCCATCGCCGACCCATTGCAGCGCGGCAACATCGTTGTCATGGGGCGGGTTGTCATCTTTCAGCCGCAGGCTCAGCGCTCTGTTCTCACTAACCGAAACAGTCAGCGCATTGTCGACAAGCCAGATCACGTTGCCCCGTGACGGTCCGGTCAAACTTTCCAAAAAGGCGCGTACGTCACCGCCTTTGACGTCCTGCGGTGGTCTTATTCCATTTGCGTCCGGTTTCCGCATCCAAGTTCCCTGTCAAAGGCTACACTTGCACTTTATCACGCATTCAGGGCGTCTCGAATGCTCTAGTCGCAACACTTCAAATCCGGCTTTGGACAGGGCGACAGATGTCGCCCAATCGAAAGAAGGCCGCCCAATGGCCAGCCTTCTCTACGATCAAATGCCAGAGCGTGAACACTACTTAGAAGAAACCTTGATCTTTCGACTTGGGTCCCGTGGTTCGGTTTTTGGCATGTTTATGTGCAGAACACCCTTGTCGAACGTCGCTGAAATCCCCTCGATGTCGACGTTATCCGGCAGTGTCATGGCACGCGAGAAACTGCCATAACTTCTCTCGCTCACACGCAGGTCGCCCGTTTCGTCATGCGCGATCTTCTTCTGACCACGCAGCGTAAGCCGACGGTCTTTGATTTCGATTTCAACGTCCTCTTCTGTGAGACCCGGCAGTTCGGCCGTCAGAACTATAGCGGTATCCATTTCCTGAACATCAATCGCAGGAGAAATCGCGCCCGTCATGTCCAGAGACGGGAACCCAGAGCGCTGCGCTGCTGTTTCAAGCGGCAGGAAAGGTGGCCCGCCGCCGAAGAACCGCGACATCATGGATTCCATCTCTCGCCGGAAATTGTCCGGGAGGGAATGCGTACCAGCAAAAAGTTGCGGGGTCTTTTTGTCTTCCAGCATTTTCCAAACCTCCTTCGTTTGTGCGACTTCACAGAGGCGATATTATGACTGAAGAAAAAGCCGTGGACCTTGATCTTGCTCAAGCCCAAGCGGCAGATTTTTTGATTACCTCAACCGCAGAGCGTGCCGGAAATTTTGTGGATAATGACTGACCGACAAATAGTAACAAACGGCCGACCAAAGAGGCCCAGATCAACGACTGTGGGCTTCCTGGCTTAGCTAACTCAAAAGCAGGAACCGCCTAGTTTCAGCATATTGGAGCATATTTGATGAAATGGCCGTATCTGGTGCTGGTCTACATGGCGCTGATCCTGGCGCCGCTGGGGTTGTCATGGTCCCTTGATTGGCCGCCGCGATCTTTTCATCAAGAACTTGCATCCGCGCTTGGAATGCTTGCGTTTTCGATAATCTTAATGGAGTTCCTGCTATCCGGACGCTTTAGATTTATCTCTTCCGGTGTTGGTATGGACGTGACAATGCGGGTGCATCAGGTGATGGCGCGCACGGCGCTCGCGTTTGCGCTGTTACATCCGCTGCTGTATCAGGGCACACCCTCTGGCGGTCAACGCCCTTGGGACGTATCTTCCCAACTGACGATTACGACTGACTTTTTTGCGCTGGCTTCGGGGATCGGTGCCTATCTCTTGCTGTTCATTCTCGTCATCTCGGCGATCGCGCGGAAGACACTTGATTACAAGTACGAAACCTGGCGTCTCTTGCATGGTATAGGGGCCTTGTTCCTTGCTTGTCTTTTGCTGCATCACACGGTTTATGCCGGTCGCTACGGCGGGCATCCTGCAGTGGCGTATTTATGGATCGCGATGACTGGCATTGCTGTGGGCACTTTGCTGTATGTCTATATCGCCCATCCTTTGCTTCAAATGCGAAGGCCGTGGCGCGTGGCTTCGATCAATCGGCTGACGCCAAGGCAATGGGAACTCAAGGTCAGACCAGATGGTCACAATGGTTTAACCTTCGCTGCGGGCCAGTTCGCGTGGCTGAATGTTGGTCACAGCGCGTTTTCTCTGCACGAACATCCCTTTTCGATCAGTTCCGCCCCTGACGACAGCCCTGCCATTTCTTTCTTGATAAAAGAGCTTGGCGATTTCACCCAAACGCTGGGACAGATTAAGCCGGGTACGTTAGCTTATCTTGATGGGCCGCACGGAAATCTCTGTGTGGATGATCGCCCTGAACGCGGCATTGTTCTTGTGGCAGGTGGCGTGGGCATAGCACCGTTGCTGAGCATATTGCGCCAAGTCCGTTCGAACGCAGATCAACGCGACATCAAATTGATTTACGGAAATCGTCTGGAAGAGCAGATTGTTTATCGGCAAGAACTGTCCAGGGAAGACACGGTTTTTGTTTTATCTGAACCGCCAGATAACTGGTGCGGGGAAACAGGTTGGATTGACGGCCAGCTTCTGGATCGCACGTTGTGTTCCGAACACTTTGACAACTGGCTGTTTGTGCTCTGCGGGCCGACTGCCATGATGGATGTTGTCGAAGATCACCTTATTGCCAGAGGCACTTCATCACAGCGGATTCTGTCTGAGAGGTTTGACTATGATTGATCCGCTAAGAAATCTACCGGTACGTCGCAAGGTTGAGCTGTCAGTTTGGGTTGTAAATATCGTGGTTTGCGCCGCACTCCTGTGTTTTTCCCTCAGGTAGTCAGCGACCTGTTGGATCATCGCCTGTTTCTGCGCAATGCGGTCGCGCAGCAGGTTTAAATGCAAGGAGCGACGCATCGCTCCTTTGCCATGGTGACCGTGGCGGGTCAGGGTCAAGCCAACCCAAGTATCGCCCGGGCTTGTGCAGGTGTCGCGACCGGGCGCTCGTACTGCGCGCAGATGTTTGCAGTGCATTCGACCAGAGCGGCATTTGACGGGGCCAGAGTATTTCTGTCCATTCGAACGTTGTCTTCCAAACCTGTTCTGGCGTGCCCGCCCGAAGAGATCGCCCACTCGTTCAAAACGATCTGCTGCGGACCAATCCCGGCAGCGCACCAAGGGGCTCCGGGGAAAAGTCTATTCACCGTTTTCACGTAAAAATCGAACACGTCCCGATCAGCTGGCATCGCGTTTTTGACACCCATCACGAACTGCACATAAGGCGTATCCTTTATCTTTCCCTTTTTGTGCATCTCCGCGGCCATTAGAATATGGCTCAAATCAAAGGCTTCGATCTCTGGCTTGACATCATACTCAATCATCTCAGCCGCTAGCCAATCAACAAGGTCAGGCGGGTTTTCATAAACGCGCGTTGGGAA
This sequence comes from Ruegeria sp. YTSA135, assembly GCF_059610165.1. NCBI lineage: Bacteria > Pseudomonadati > Pseudomonadota > Alphaproteobacteria > Rhodobacterales > Roseobacteraceae > Ruegeria > Ruegeria sp. YTSA135. The sequence continues at coordinate 570,698 of NZ_JBXWNC010000001.1, forward strand.
ATTGTTCGATCCAACAGATAACGAGGCCATATCCGGCCGCAACGGAAGCATACCGCCCCGTGTCTTGCCGGCGCCGGAACGCCCACCCGTGGAAAACTGGATGATCATACCTGGGCAGTGCTTTTCCAGCCCTTCTTTCAGCCGGGCAAATTTCTCAGGATCGCTCGAGGGCGTTTCATCGTCGTTGCGCACATGGGCATGGCAGATCGCGGCCCCTGCCTCGAACGCTTCCTGCGTGCTTTCGATTTGTTCTTCCACAGTTGTGGGAACGGCTGGATTGTCGGCCTTGGTGGGCACAGACCCCGTAATTGCCACACATATGATACACGGTTCCGCCATTTTACGCCTCTTTTGGTGCGAGTACAAAGTCGAACTCAACATCCCAATATGGCCCGTCAAAGCCAACCTCTTTTGACCGCGCCGGGTCATCGACGCGCTTGAATTCAGCGATGAGACTTTGTTTGACCCCAAAAACCGCGTCAGAGTCTATGTACTCGTCGTCGGGGTCAAAAATGTGGGTTGTCAGTTCATCAAACCCTTCTTTCGAGACGATATAGTGCAGATGCGCGGGCCGGTAGGTGTGTCGGCCAAGACGATGCAACAGGTCGGCAACCGGGCCGTCATCTGGGATCGAGTAGTTCTTGGGCCGAACAGCGCGGAACCAATAGGTCCCGTCAGCCCCGGTCGTGAAGACGCCGCGCAGGTTGAAATCTGGCTGAATGCCCTTTTGCTGGACGTCGTAGAAGCCGTCATCATTGGCTTGCCAGACATCAATCTTGACGCCTTCCAGCGGGTTCCCATCCACGTCGGTAACGCGCCCGCGAACGACCATGTCCTCGCCCTTCTGGTCCAGGCAGATATTGTGCCCCATCTCATATTCCGGCGCGCCGCCCACATGGAAGGGGCCGAGCACGGTGTTCTCTGACGCTCCGGTAGGACGGCGCGAGTTTACGGCGTCCACCAACATCGACACGCCCAGCACGTCAGAAAGCAGAATGTATTCCTGCCGCCAGTCATCGCACATGTGCCCCACCTTGGTCAGGAACATGATCGCCTCGAACCACTCCTCCTGTGTGGGTTCAATTTCTTTTACGGCTTCATGGAGCTTGCGGATAACAACCTCCATCACCTGTTTGAGCCGTTCGCTTTCCGCATTCTTGTTGCGCGCAGAAACAACCTCGGCCGAGTTTTCCTCGGTAAAGTATCCCAACTCATGCGTTTCCATAGTAACCTCCAAACCTGTGTAAGCTTGATCCGACTTCGCTCAGCGCGAAAGGATTGCGCTCAGCGCGCGTCTTAATTCGGCTTCGGCATCGGCGGGCAGTTCTGCGGAACGCCACGCGACGTGTTGATCGGGACGAACCAGCAAACAGCCGGTATCTGAGATTTCGGATGCTCTTGCCCAATCCCCTGTATGGTCAACATAGGTTTGGCGCGGCCCGATGACATGGCACCGAATGGGCATTCCGAACTCAGCGGACACGGCCCGGGCCGCTGCCACCCACGCTTCGCCACCTATGCCGGTGAAAATTGTGAACTCTCCGCGACCGCACAGATCCAGCGTTGAATGCTGGTTGCCCGTGTCATGATCAAAAACCCAGACATGCGGAATGCGCGCACCCGGCCATGTTGTCGGCTGATAATGCAGCTCGGCGTCTTTTTCGAAGCCGGGATCAGGTTGGCCGTCTTTTTCAACCGCGCAGGAGTCGTAGCGTTGGTTCATTTCGACGCCATGCGCATCAAATTCATACTTCTTGAACGCAATGGCCTCGCGGATCGCCTGCCGCTGAGCCTGTGCGTCGGGCGTCGAGCCGGTGCGTGCCTCAAGATTACTTTGCATGACCTCTGGATCAACCCCTTCGGCCATTCCGAGCGCTTCAAAAATGGGTCCGAATTCGCCAATAGACTGATTGGCCCGCGTCACAATTTGCTTGGCAACCGGCGTGCGTTCTTCGCTGTAGCTGTCCAGCAACTTTGCCCCGGCATGTCCTTTCAGGACAGCAGCCAGCTTCCACGCCAGGTTAAAGCTGTCCTGGATCGACGTGTTCGAGCCCAACCCGTTCGAGGGCGGGTGACGATGCGCCGCGTCGCCCATGATGAACACACGATCCTTCTGCATGTGTGTGGCGTACATGTTGTTGACGGTCCAGGTGTTGGCGCTGATCAGCTCGATCTCAAGCTCGGGATCACCAACAAGCTGGCGTGCAACCTGCGTTGCCATGGCCTCATCGACCTCGGGCGCTGGTTGATTGATGTCATAGCCCCAGACAATCAGCCATTCGTTCCACGGCCTGACCATCCGCACCAATCCCATGCCGATACCACCCACATTCGCGCCAGGTTGCATAACCCAGTACAGCACCGACGGGCGATGCGCGACGTATTTGCTGAGGTCAGCGCGGAACAGAATGTTCATCGACCCGCCGACACCCATCTGCCCCTCGAACGGCAGACCCGCGTGTTCGGCGACAAGCGAGTTACCACCATCGGCGCCCACCAGGTATTTCGACCGCACCGTGAGGGTCTCACCCGACAGGCGATCAAGACACGTGGTCGTGACACCGTCTTCATCCTGTTCGTGGCTCAGGTACTCGGTGCTCATCCGTGCCTGCGTGCCACGGCGGCAGGCAGTGCCAAACAGGATAGGTTCCATGAAGGTTTGCGGCAGGTCATTCATCATGGTCGGGCTGGACAGCAGATGTTCAGCTTTCGAAAGCGGGTGATTGCCCCAGCTTTTCATCCGCCCGATTTCTTCACCGGCCAGGCTTTCGCAGAACACGTTTTCACCCATCAGATCCTGATGTGCGGCATGCATGTAGGCTTCGGCCTCAACCTCGTGCCCGAGATCCCGCAAAACCTCCATCGTGCGCTGGTTGGTTATGTGCGCCCGCGGTGTATTGGCCAGCCAGCGATAGCGGTTGATGACCATATTCTCTATGCCATAGCTTGCCAGCAAAGCCGCCGTGGCTGATCCCGCCGGGCCAGTGCCAATGATCAAAACATCTGTTGTGATGGTGGCCATGTTGCGCTTCCTTCTATTTGTCAGTTTTTGATGTGTTGGCGCCGTCTTGCGGATTGGTCAGCACAAGGCGACGGCGTACGGGAAACAGTTGCAGCCCGGTTTTTTCGGAGATCAGCCCCCACAGACCGCGCGGAGCAAAGAGCATGACCACGATCCCGATCAGCCCCAGAACCATAAGGTACCAAGAGCCGTAATCCGCCAGCAGACTTTGCAGGATAAAAAACACGAGCACGCCAAGGATCGGACCTTCGATTGTGCCGATCCCCCCGATCACGACGATGAAGATTACGTAAGCCGTCCAATCGGTGACCGAGAACGCGGCGTCGGGCGAAATGCGGACCTTTTGAACATAGATCAATGCTCCGGTCAGGCCGGTTCCAATTGCTGATACAAGGTAGACCAGCCATTTCATCCGCGCCGCATCAACGCCAACCGATTTGGCGGCTTCGACATTGTCGCGCACAGCAGCCAGCGCCAGACCGCGCTTGGTTCGCAGCAACCAATAGATTCCAGCAATCGTGGCAATCACCAACCCAAGGGCCAACCAATATGTCAGGATATCCCGCGCGGCAGCCCCACGGACATCAAAGGTGGCCTGTATCCACTCGGTCGCCCACATCTCACGCGTTGCCGTGCGCGGCAGAGAGGTGCCGGTGCCTCCACCCAGCAGCTTCCATTGGGCGACCAGCAGGCGCATCACCTCGGCGATCACCCATGTGCCGATGGCGAAGTACGCCCCTTGCAGGCGGAAGGCAAAGAACGCCGTGGGAATGGCGACAATCAAGGCCGCAACTCCGCCCAGAAGGATCGCGGGAACCGGGTCCATCCCCCAAAGGATCACGCCGCCGAACATGGCGTAAGCTCCCATGCCGACAAAGGCCTGCTGACCAACGGAAACAAGACCACCATAGCCCGCAAGCAGGTTCCAGAACTGCGCCAGCACCAGCATCGTGAAGATGAAAAACAGGTCCTGGATCAGACCCCTGCCGGCAAAAGCCGGAAGCAGGATGAACACTGCGATCAAGGCAATGCAGACTGCCCCTGCGCTGTACGAGGCGCGCGTTTGCGTCTTGACGCGATACATCGAGATATCAGCCATCAGTCCACAGCCCTCGGAAACAGACCTCTGGGTTTGATCAGAAGCACGATGAGAAAGGCCAGATGACCAGCGAGGATTTGCCATTCGGGATTAATCGCGGCGCCCAGTGTTTGCGCGACACCAATGATGACACCGCCCACAAGCGTACCCCATAGGCTACCCAGTCCACCGATGATCACCGCTTCGAACGCATAAATCAGGCGTGCAGGGCCGATATTGGGGTCGAAGTTCGCCCGCATTCCTAGGTAAAGGGCCGCCAGCGTCACCACCAGCATCGCAATCGCTGTTGCGGTGGCAAATATGCGTTCCGGACGGATTCCCATCAGACCGGCGGTAACGGCATCATCCGATGTGGCACGGAAGGCTCGACCCAGTTCGGTACGATAGAAAAGCTGGTTGAGACCCACGATCACAAGGATTGCCGAAGCAAAGGTCAGCAGCGGCAGCACACCCAGGTTCAAACCGCCTAGCTGAACCGAGGCCGTGGCGATCTCACCGGCTGGCAGCCGTTGGCTATCTGCCGAAAACCCTTCCAGTAAAGCGTTTTGCAAGACGACAGACAAGCCGAAGGTGACCAGCAAGGGCGGCAGGATATCAGGCCCAAGCACCCGGTTCAGAACATGCCGCTGCAAGGCCCAGCCGACGCCAAACATGATCGGTGCGGCGATGATTGCTGCCAGAAATGGGGAAAGTCCCAGCAGCGATACAAGCAGAAGGATCAGGTACGCGGCGAAGATGATCAGGTCGCCGTGGGCAAGGTTGACCAGCCTCATGATCCCGAACACAAGGCTCAGCCCGGCGGCGAAAAGCGCATAAAGCCCGCCCAGCAGCACACCCTGAATGATGGTGTCGATCCAGATCATATGGTGGCTCCTCCAAAATAAGCATCATGGATGGCCTCGCGGCTGAGCGTGTCCGCTGCCCCCTCGAGGGTGACACGGCCTTCCATCATACAGTAGACGCGATCCGAGACCTTCATCGCTTGCCCGATATCCTGTTCGACCACGATCAGGCTGGCCCCTGCGCCCTGAATGCGGGGGACGGCGGCGTAGATGTCCCTAATGACCACGGGGGCCAATCCAAGGCTGATTTCGTCACAAAGCAGAACGCGCGGATTGCTCATCAAGGCACGGCCAATCGCAACCATCTGCTGCTGACCGCCCGAAAGTGCGGTTCCCGGATGGTTTCGGCGCTCTTTCAAGATCGGGAACAGGTCGTAGACAGTTTCAAGAGACCAATGTCCCGCGACTTTCCGGCCATAGGTTCCAATAAGCAGGTTTTCTTCGACACTCAGCGAAGGAAACAGCCGGCGGCCTTCGGGTACCATTGCAACACCGCGTGCCATGATCTCATCCGCGGTCAGGTGGCCGATGGGCTGACCGTCAAACTGCACCTGATTGGTTTCATTGATCAAAACGCCTGAGATGGATCGCATCAGGGTCGATTTTCCCGCGCCATTTGCACCGATGATCGCAACGGCCTCGCCCTCTTCCAGACGGATATCCACGCCGAACAAGGCCTGAAAATCCCCGTAAGAAGCCGTCAGCGCATGGGTTTCCAGCAAACTCATCAGACTTCGATCCCCAGATAGATTTCCTTGACTTCGCGGCTGTTCATGATCTCGTCCGGGTCACCCAGGCCAATTACCTTGCCGAAATCCAGAACCAGAAGCCGCTCGACCACGGATGTCAGCGCATGAAGGACATGCTCGATCCAGATGATCGTCACACCGCTGGCGTGCAGGCTTTTGATTGTGTCAATCAGGGCAGTGCACTCAGCATCCGTCAGCCCACCGGCGATTTCATCCAAAAGCAGCAGCTTTGGACGGGTCGCCATCGCCCGCGCCAGTTCCAGACGCTTGCGTTGCAGCAGCCGAAGGCCACCTGCGGGGTTATTCGCCTCCTCCGACATTTCTGTTTGTTCCAGAATTCGCACGCAGTCTTGTTCGACCTCGTGCTCTGACTTGCCCTGCCCGTGTGTTGCCGCGACAAGCAGGTTTTCAAAGACGGTCAAGTGATCGAAAGGCTGGGGAATCTGGAAAGAGCGCCCAATCCCCGACAGGCACCGCTGCATCGGCGGAACGCGGGTCACGTCAGCGCCATCGAAATGGATCGACCCCGCATCAGAGGTTAGGTTTCCGGTAATCAAATTGAACAGCGTCGATTTACCGGCGCCATTGGGACCAATGATCCCAAGCGCCTGCCCCGCCGCGACGTCAAAACTGACGTCGTCTGCAACCGTCAAAGCTCCAAAGCTTTTCGAGACGTTTCTAAGTGAAAGAATTGTCATACCGGTATTCCTGCCCCGGAAACCGGGGCTTTGGTTTTGAAATGATCAGGAGATTTCTTCCATGACGCCGGCTGTTGGAATCTCGGGCGCAGAAGAATTGTCGACGATCACAAGGTCGTAGCTGCCATCGTCAAGCAATCGCCACTGCCCACCGACCAACGGCGTTTTTGCGACGTTCTGTGCGGCAAAGGGTGGCAGTCCCGCGCCATCAAACGCAATCCGGCCAACGATCGACTCCAACTGCGTTGCGGCAATTGCTTCTGCCACGGCGTCTCCGTCACCGGCGTCATCGACGCGGCCCATGACATTGGCTGCCATTTCGAACAGCGCATGTACAAAACCGATGGGTTGGGTCCATTGCCGGTTAGTGGCGGCCATGTAGCCTTGTGCCAGTTCCGCCGAACTCGACCCCGTCAACGAGGAGGAGAATGGATGCGTCGGAGACCACCATACCTCGGAACTCAGGTTATTGCCTGCGGCGCCCAATGCCTCGACCGCTTGCGGAAACAGGATCGCCTTGCCGATGCTTGCGGCTTTGGGTGTGAACCCTTGCTGTTTGGCCTGGCTCCAGAACGTTGTGAAATCAGGCGGGATCGGAACGCCGGTTACGATTTCAACATTCGCCTGTCGGAACGCGTTGATCTGGGCCGAGAAATCGTCGGTCAGGTTTTGATAACGCCCCGGGTCCGTCAGGGTGTATCCCAGCTCGGACAATACGGGCGGGAAGCCAACATTCGGATCACCCCAGGCGTTGCCGTCACCGTCGTTGGGGAACAGGCCGCCAACTTGTTTGTTGGTCTCCAACTGTCCCCACATTGCAGTGAAAACTGAAATCACATCTTCCAGACCCCAGAAGAAGTGGTAGGCGTAGTAAAAGGGCTCCCAGCTTGACGGGTCGCCAGGGTTGCCTTGCTGCCCGATGAACCACGGCTGCCACGGGGCGACGGTTGAAATGCACGGCATCTCTTCAGCCTCGCATGTCGCGGCAACGGGGTTTGTTGTTTCGGGCGTTGAGGCGACAAGCATCAGGTCAATCTCATCATCCACAATCAATTCACCCGCGACATCCGCGGCCCGGTTCGGGTTTGATTGGCTGTCTTTGACGATGACTTCAAAATTCGCGCCAGCCTCTGACGCGGCAAAGTTGTCCAGAATGAATTTGTCCGCCTCGGAAAACGCAGCCAGCGGCCCGGACTGAGGGCTGACATATCCGAGTTTGATTTTTGCCCCCTGCGCGATTGCAGGTGCGGCCAGTGCGCCAGCGGCAAGGCCAAGGCCGGTTGCAGCGCTGGATTGTAGCAGTTTGCGTCTTGTGATCATGTGTCCCTCCCTTGACACGGTGAACTCAAATGCCCGGGGCGTTTCCAGCCCAGGCGTTTTGCAGCAGCGCCCGCAACCCATCAGCGGTTATTGGCCGTGGGTTCCAATACGGGTTCCTGAGTGCAATCTCGGTCGCGCGATCCAGATCGGCTTCGGAAATTCCAAGATCCTTCAAAGCCATTGGCGCGCCCATTTTCTTGGCAAAATCCCAAAGCGCCTGCCCTGGCTCGCCACCATCCAGTATTTGCGAAACTGGCGTCAGCAGTTCAGGCACACCCACGGCGTTGTAAGCAATGGCATGCGGCAGAACGATTGCGTGGGTTTCGGCATGCGGCAAGTTGAAAGAGCCGCCCAGCGTGTGACAGAGCTTGTGATGCAGCGCCATTCCGACCTGACCAAGAACGGTGCCGCAAGCCCATGCCCCACGTTGCGTTTCTTCTCTCGCCTTTAGATCGCCTGGGTTTTCGACAACGTTTGGCAAACCCTCGGCAAATGCTTTGAGACCATCAACGGCAAGTTCGGTCGTCTGATCCGTGCGGTCCTTGGCGTACAGCGCTTCGGCTGCGTGGGCCATGGCGTTCAAGGCGCTGGTCACGGTCATCGCGGGCGGCAGTGACGCGACAAGTTCGGGATCGTAAAGAATGACGCGCGGCAGAACCTTCGCATCTGTCAGGGTTGTCTTTACCCCACCCTCTGTCTGTCCCAGGATGGGGGTGGCCTCACTGCCGGCATAGGTTGTTGGGATCGCGATCTGCGGCAACCCGGTGCGAAGGGCAATTGCCTTACCCAAACCGATGGTTGAACCACCGCCAATTGAGACAACGCTATCGGCTTGAATGGACAGGGCATGCTCAACCGCTTCTTCGGTCACGTCGACCGGTGTGTGCATTGTTGCACGGGTGAAGACGCCCGACGCACGATCACCAATCGCGGTCGCCAGTTCCATCGCCATATCCACCTGCTGAGGTGTCGAAAGCACAAGCGCTTTTTCAGACCCCAGCTCTGACAGCTCGGAACAAATGTCGTTACGCAAACCAACACCAAACCGGACCTTCTGACCATTGATGCTGGTGATGCCAAATGCCATTGAAGTTCTTCCTGACGTGCGCGGACTCATCGTGTTAGGGAAATCCTAGCAGGTTGCGAATTCACTCTTGATCGAATTTTGGACGATCAATATAACTTTGGGTTATGAAGCTCGACCCAAGACATCTTGAAATACTTGCAGCTATTGTTGAATCCGGCGGGTTGACCGAAGGCGCCGCTTTGCTGGGCAAATCACAGCCAAGTGTTTCACGAAGCGTTTCCTTGCTGGAAGACCGCGTGGGTGAGCCCCTGTTCCTTGCCGCCCGACGACCGCTTCAGCCTACAGAACTTGGACTGGCGCTTGCCCAGGAAGGCAAAAGGATTCTTGAGGCTGGCCAACACGCCAGCCGGCTGGTGGATGAGCACCGTCAGGGGCTGTCCGGCGCAGTCCGGGTTGCGGGCACGCCGATCTTCATGGATGGTGTAATCTCTAGTGTTATCGCAGAATTCCAGGCCGAGCATCCAAACATCCGGATTGATCAGTCATATGGCTACCCCGCCGAGCTGTTATCCAAGATTTCCAACGAAACGCTTGATGTGGCAATTCTTCCAATTCGGCCAGCCGACCTGTCAGAAGAGTATGAGTTCCGGCAAATCCTGCCCGGCAGAAACGTCATTGCCTGCCGTGTCGGTCATCCATTGGCGCGCAAAACCGAAGTAAAGCTTGAGGACATCACCGACTATTCCTGGATTGCTCCGCCAGCGAACAGCCCGCTATTCCGCGACCTGCGGAACACGTTGGACGGCATAGGTGTGCGGGAACTGAAGATCAGTTTCACCGGAGGCTCGCTGAGTGCTGTTGTTAACGTTCTGGCGGGATCAGATTCACTGACAGTCCTGCCATTTTCGGTCGTTTTCATGATGCAACGGCAGAATATGATGACATTCCTACCGATTAAAATCGGAGACCCGGACCGCCATTTAGGGTGTGTCATGCGTCGCGATCGCCGGATGTCGGCAACCTCCAACCGTTTTCTGGCTTTTGTCGAACGGAAGTTCGAACTGCTGGACCAGTTGATATGCAAGGCTTGACGCGCGTTTGCGTTAGCGTGTGCACCGCTGCCGGGTGGCAAAGGGTCTTTCAAATCGGGCAGATCGCGCGTTAAAAGTGGAAGCAACAGACATCCAGCAAGATGCCTTCTGTTCTCACCGTCAAATCGGGCTAATATCCCAAGCACCACCTCAGAACGCTCAAGAGCGTGTACAGAATCGCCCGCAACAAATACCCTAGTGTTATGCAACGCAACGACCTTTCACGTCAGAAAGAAACCGACCTTCCGGCTGCGCGCAAATCAACTGAAACAGAGATCAGCGATTTTCTGTCTCAGGCCAAACAGCTGGCCGCGACGCAGTCCGCGTCGCCCGGGCGGATGATTTTTGCGTTGGATGCAACCATGAGCCGCCAACCGACGTGGGACATGGCCTGCGCCCTTCAGGGCGAGATGTTCTCTGCCGCTGAGGCGGTCGGCAACCTGTCTGTGCAGCTTGTCTATTTTCGCGGCAATCAGGAAGCTCGCGCCTCTCGGTGGGTCAATGACGCAAACAGCTTGCGCGCGATGATGGAGAAAATAGATTGCCGGGGCGGTTTGACCCAGATTGCCAAGGTTTTTAAGCATGCCAGGAAAATGGCCGAGCAGGAGCCCCTGACCGCTTTGGTATATGTCGGCGACTCAATGGAAGAAGACGTGGACAAGCTGTGCGGGTTGGCCGGTGAATTGCGCCTGAACGGTGTTAAAGTGTTTGCTTTTCATGATGGCGCTGACCCAACAGCCGCAGTCGCGTTCCGCGAAATCGCGCGGCTAACCGGGGGTGTCTACCTGCCGTTTAACGCAGGGTCGGCCGATGAACTGAAGGCGCTTCTTGTTGCGGTTGCCACATATGCGGCTGGCGGTAGGAAAGCGTTGGAGGCGCTTGATAACTCGCAGGCCAAACAACTTCTGTCAGACATGCGCTGATGCCTCCATTCCTGACCGTTGTCGCCAGTGCTGTCGGTTTAGCGTTTTTGCTGTGGGTTCTTACGAACGTGGCCCGGTCTATCCTAGGCAGCCGCGCGCAAAGGGCGATGGGTTTTGCATTGATCGCGATTGGTGTGGCGCTGATGACCACACGTGCTTTTGCGCTGGCAGTGCCTCTCATAATCTTGGGGGTCAGTTTGGTTCTGCTCAGAGGATCGTCGCTGGGCCGCACCAGCAGAACACGCACATCACAGGTTCGCTCAGCGCGACTGGAAATGACGCTTGACCACCAGTCAGGAAAGATAGACGGGCGGATTCTGACCGGTAAACACGAGGGCCAGCTGCTTTCAGACCTCGACCTCACAGAACTGGTGTATCTGCACGCGGCAATTGGTGATGATGATGAAACAGAGCGATTGCTCGAAGCTTACCTTGATAATGCACACCCCGATTGGCGCTCTTACACCGACGAAGACAGACCCCAAAAAGTGCACCCGCTCAGCAAAGAAGAGGCGTACAAGATTCTTGGCCTGAATGCGGGTGCCAGCGCCGAAGAAGTCCGCGAGGCGTACAACCGGCTGATTAAACGCGTACACCCTGATCAAGGCGGCTCAGCTGCGTTGACTGCGCAAATTACCGAAGCAAGAAACATTCTGCTTGGCGACCAGAATTAAGGGGTTTTCGCCTACCCAAAAGGTTCAGAGCCCAGCGCGCGACTCGACGAGCTTATGGTAGGCGGTGAATGCGCGAGACGCACATGCCCGAAGGATCACACCGCAAGTAAAATTGGGATTCTCGTTTTGTTTGAGTGTGGTACCCGCGGCCGGACTCGAACCGGCACGGCCTTTCGGCCCAGAGATTTTAAGTCTCTTGTGTCTACCATTCCACCACGCGGGCAAAGCGTGTCAGGCCTTAACCGGGCCTCAAAACTCACTACGGCCATTAGGCCTTAGAAACAATGGCATCCCGAGAACGCGGCAGGAAATTAAGCCTGTTGCAGTCAGAGGTTTAGCCACATTTGATTGCCATCAACCCGGTTGAGCCGCTGACGTCAGAAACTCTTACTGCCAACCAGTCTGATTGAAAAGCCGCTAAGTTGAAAAGCCCCCATCTAATGGGCCAACGGCCGCGAACACGACCAAAGCACGTGCCGTGAGCGGCGCCTCTGCGCAACCTTTTTCGCAAGCCGAATCTTTACCTCGGGCGATTCAAACGCAGTTGCGTCACAAGTCATTTTCTACCCAAGCGCAGACCAGTTTGCACAACTCAATCAGCCTGCGCATATGATCCGCCATCAGGTGCCAATATTTCACCCGCTGGCAAGGGCTTGTTTCAGGGCAAAATAAGACGCCTTGGGCGTTCGTTTCAGGGTATCGAAATCCACATCCACCAACCCAAAGCGTTTTTCATAGCCCAAGGCCCATTCGTAGTTGTCCAGCAAAGACCAGACAAAATACCCCTTGGCCGGAACGCCGTGGTCAAGCGCCGCCTGAACGGCAGACAGGTGCTGATCCAAATAGTCGATACGATCATCGTCCTGGCTACGCTGCGGGCTGGCCATACCGTTTTCCGTCACATAGATCGGCAGATCACCCGTATACTCTGTGGCCGTACGAAGCAGAAAACGGGATAAGGCCGCCGGATCAATCTCCCATCCCATCTGTGTCTTGGGCAGCGGGCCGGGAACCTCACGCAAGCTTGGCCATGGCGTTTCCGCAGGCGCGATCAGCTTGCGGGTATAGTAGTTTATACCGCACCAATCCACCGCAGCACCGATTGTATCGAAATCATTCTGCCACCCATCCGGTAGATAGGGTTCAAGCCCGTTGAGAACTGTATCGGGATAGGACTTATTGAACACGCCGCCCATAAAGAAGCGGTTATAGATACCGTCATAGCGTGCAGCCGCCTGTTGCGCCTGTGGGCTGTCATCAGCCGGTTCGGCCCATTCCAGATTAAACACGGCGCCCAGATTGGACATGCCCATCCCCCGCATCACTTCGATCGCGCGGCCATGGGCCAGCAGGACATGGTGCATCGCGCGGGCTGTCGCGCGAATATCTCGCAGGCCGGGGGCGTGGTGACCTTCAAAATGGCTCAGCCAACTGACACACCACGGCTCATTGATAGGGGCAACACTGAACATGCGATCACCGATACGGCGCATGACGATTTCGGTGAAATCTGCGAACCACCCGGCGATATTCCTGTTCCGCCATCCCCCCAGATCAGCCAGCGGGGAAGGCAGCTCCCAATGATACAAGGTTGCGCAGGGACGGATGTCGCGCTCTAACAGGGCATCCGTTAGCCGGTCGTAGAAGTCCAAACCTTCCTGATTGACCGGGCCGCGCCCCTCTGGCAACACACGCGCCCAACTGGTCGAAAAGCGATAGCAGTCGAAACCTGCCCCCTTTATCAGGTCCAGATCATCTTCGAACCGATTGTAGTGGTCGCAGGCCACATCCCCGTTTTCCGCGTTTACGACATTTCCTGGTGTGGCTGCGAAACTGTCCCAGTGGGTCATCCCAGCACCCCCCTGCCCATGCCCTTCGATCTGATAGGCCGAGGTTGCGACGCCAAACAGGAAATCGTCTGGAAAATCACTTCGCTTGTGCTTCATTTTACAACCTCTGCCGAACCGGACCTGTTGAATTGCCGACCACAAGCTCTGCTTCAAGCAGGCATGACTTTGGCGGATCATCGGGTGCGTTTATTCGCTCGATCAACATCTCAGCCGCAAGTTCGCCGGCACGGCGCACGGACGACCGTGTGGCGGTGAAAATCGGAACGTCCTGGCCGTTACGCATGTAAGACAACTCATCATCATGCGCGATGACCGATATATCGCGACCCATTTTCAACCCGTTTTCCTCTAACGCGCGGCGGACACCAACCGCCGAGATAATGGACGAGGCCAGAATGGCAGTGGGCGGGTTATCTAGCTTCAGCATGTCACATACGGTCTGATACCCGTAAATCTCGGTCATCTCTGCACTGCGCAGCAAAGCCGGATCGGGTGTAACCCCTGCCCTTTGCAGCGCCGCCATGTATCCGTTGCGACGGCGTTGCGCAAAATCCATCTCTTCCAAGCCGTTGATCAGCGCAATACGCCGATGCCCCAGATCAATGAGAAACTGTGTTGCCCGCTCGAAAGAACGTTGGTTGTTAACGTCGATCCAATCATAGGGTAAGTCCACACCGGTCGAGCGGCCATGCACGATAAACGGAACGCCCATATTCGACAGCACGGAAATCCGCGGTTCGTTCACCTTGGGCCCCTGCAGAACAACGCCATCAACCGCACCGCGTGAAAAAAGGCTGCGATAAGAATCCTCGATCGAGGTGTCCGGCGCGTGGGTAAACATCATATTGTAGTTTTTTTCGGCATAGGTCCGGGCAGCGCCCGCGACAAAGTCGCCAAAAATCGGGTTCACCATCTCGTGCCGTGACGACGTTGGAATCACGTGCCCGATCACCATCGAACGCCCCGTCGCCAGCCCTTTGGCACGGATGTTTGGCCGGTATCCATGCTTGTCCGCCGCCGCCTGCACACGAATGCGCGTACCCTCGTTCACCTCGGGGTATCCGTTCAGAGCGCGGCTAACTGTGGTCTGCGACAAGCCGAGGATTTCAGAGAGCTGCTTGAGGTTCATGGCTTTCAAAGCGCCTTCAATTTTTTTGCCAATTACGTTTTCATTCGATTTTTATTCTACGTCAACCCGCCTTGACGCTTATGCTAAACGTCAACAAATAAACTTTCCTGTTCCAGATATTGACAGAAACCCGATGTTAGCGGATAAAGCAGGGTATTCAAAGCGCTTTGAAAACCGAGTCTCAAAAGGCGCTGGAAAGTGATGGGAGGAGAAATCATGAAACACTCGCTATACGCAGGTGCGGCCGTGTTTGCCTTGATGGCCGGTTCGGTTCAGGCACAAAGCGATCTGCTGTACGCCGTCGGGGACGGCAGTTTTGACTGGGATGGATACCAGGCCTTTGCAGATGCGCATGACCTGAGCGGAGAAGACCTGACTATTTTCGGGCCTTGGCTGGCGGGTGAAGGCGAAGCATTCGAAAACCTTGTGGCGTATTTCAATGCAGCGACGGGTGCGAATTCCAGCTATGTGGGATCGGACTCGCTGGAACAGCAAATCCTCATCGATGCCGCGGCAGGGTCGGCGCCGAACCTGACCGTGTTCCCCCAACCCGGCCTTGCCGCCAATATGGCAAAGAACGAATACCTGACACCCCTGGCCGAGGGATCGGCAGATTGGATCAAAGACAACTTTGCCGCCGGTCAGTCTTGGGTGGATCTTGGAACTTTCGAAAACGCCGAAGGCAACCAGGATTTCTACGGCTTCTTCTTCAACGTGAACGTGAAATCCCTGGTCTGGTACATCCCTGAAAACTTTGAAGATTTCGGATACGAAGTTCCTCAGACCATGGAAGAATTCAAGGCGCTGATGGATCAGATGGTTGCTGACGGCGAAACACCGCTGTGTGTCGGTCTTGCATCGGGTGGTGCGACCGGATGGCCCGCGACCGACTGGGTTGAGGACCTGATGCTTCGAACGCAACCGCCCGAGGTTTATGACCAATGGGTCTCGAACGAAATGAAGTTCGATGATCCGCGCGTGATTGCAGCGATTGAAGAATATGGCAGCTTTACACGCAACGATGATTATGTCGTGGGCGATGCCGACGATACCGCCGCGATCGACTTCCGCGACAGTCCGAAAGGTCTGTTCGACAGCCCGCCCGCCTGCATGATGCACCGTCAGGCCTCGTTCATTCCGGCCTATTTCCCTGAAGGAACCGAGCTTGGGGTGGATGCCGACTTCTTTTACTTCCCGGCCTACGCTGAAAAAGACCTGGGGACACCGGTTCTGGGGGCGGGCACGTTGTTCACTATCACCAATCCAAACCCCGCCGCCGAGGCGTTCATGGAATTCCTCAAGACCTCGTTTGCACATGAAATCATGATGTCTCAGGATGGTTTCCTGACCCCGCATCTGGGGGCAAATCCCGACAATTATTCCAACGACACGCAGCGCGGGCAAGGCGAGATCCTGACCAACGCAACCACTTTCCGTTTTGACGGGTCCGACCTGATGCCGGGCGCGGTTGGTGCGGGTACCTTCTGGACCGGAATGGTCGATTACTCGTCAGGCGCGAAAGACGCGGCCACTGTCGCTGGTGAAATCCAGTCCTCGTGGGACGCGGCAAAGTAACTGACGCGCGGGGCGGCCACCGCGTCGCCCCATTGCACAGCGAGTGAGGGCATCATGACACCGGCACTTCAAGGCCTGCTGACCATCGCCATCGGTGTGTTGGGTTGCGTGGGATATTTTTATCTGTCCAATCAATTTCTTGACAAGGTTCTGTGCCCTCCGCGCGGACCAAACGCGGGCCGCAATATCAACCGGGCGAACATGATCCGACCGTGGCTGTTCTTGTTCCCGGCGATAGCAGCACTTGGGTTGTATCTGGCCTATCCGGTGGTTGAAACGCTGCGCCTGTCTCTGACTGAACGCGTGCCAGGGGGTGGCTACCAATGGGTTGGCCTCGACAACTACGTGCAGATGGCGGCTGAGCCCAAGTTCTGGGAAGCGATGCGCAACAACATGCTCTGGCTCATCGTCGTCCCCGCGATGTCGACAGCGTTTGGCCTGCTGGTGGCGCAGCTAACGGACCGCATCAGATGGGGTAACGTCGCGAAATCACTGATTTTCATGCCGATGGCGATTTCATTTGTGGGTGCCTCGGTCATCTGGAAGCTGGTCTACGACTCACGCCCAGAAGCCGAGGATCAGATCGGCATCCTGAATGCCCTGTACCTGTTCTTTGGCGGTACCGACCCGCAGACATGGCTTACTATTCCGTTCTGGAACAGTTTCTTCCTGATGATCGTTCTGGTCTGGATTCAAACCGGTTTTGCCATGGTTATCTTGTCCGCCGCGCTGCGTGGCATCCCTGAAGAAACGATTGAGGCGGCAATCCTGGACGGCGCAAACCCATTCCAGATTTTCTTTCGTATCAAGGTGCCTCAGATCAAAGCGACTATTCTGGTCGTCTGGACCACGATCACCATCACCGTGCTCAAGGTCTTTGACATCGTTTTCGCGATGACCAACGGCCAATGGGAAACGCAAGTTTTGGCCAACTACATGTATGACAAGCTGTTCCGCGCCAATGACTGGGGTGTCGGTTCGGCGTCGGCGATGGTGATCATGCTGCTGGTTACTCCGATATTGATCTGGAACGTCCGGCAGGTCCGAAACGAAGGTTCGCCTTCTATGGGTGGAGACTGATAAATGGATAGCTTTGCAGGTGAAAAACCGGCCCTGAGATGGGTTGTCCATGCCTCGGTTCTGTTTCTGGTGGTGTTGTGGGTGGTTCCGACGCTGGGACTTTTGATCTCGTCCTTTCGCACTGCGGATCAGATTGCGACAAGTGGTTGGTGGCGAGCACTATTCCCGTCCGAGCAGAACCTGACCCTGCGCAGCGCCGCGCCTGAAACACAGGTGCTGGAAGATGGGCTGTATGTCATTCAGGGCAAGCTGTTCGGCGACGATCAGACAGTGAAAATCTCAAGATGGGGTATCAGTTCGCGTGAAGTTGATGCCTTCACACCCGCTGATACAGCCGAGCTTCGCCGCGGCGGGACAATCACTGTTGACGCGGACGGAAACTACCGGATGGCGAATGCAGAGGAGTTTACCGGCAATCGCGGCGCTCGGATTTTCGTGACTGCCGAGCTGCCGCCAGAGTTCACGTTCGACAACTACCAAACGGTTCTTTTCGACAAAGGTAGCTCCGACAGTATGGGCCGGGCTTTCTTCAGTACGTTGACCGTAACAATCCCGGCGACGATCATCCCGATCCTTGTCGCGGCTTTTGCTGCCTATGCCCTCGCTTGGATGGATTTTCCAGGCCGGGCGCTGCTGATCGCCGCTGTGGTGGGCTTGTTGGTCGTGCCGCTGCAACTGGCGTTGATTCCGCTACTCAAGTTCCACCTGAATATCGGGATCGGCAAGGGTTATCTGGGGGTCTGGCTGGCCCATACCGGTTTTGGGATGCCGCTGGCGATCTACTTGCTGCGAAACTACATGGCCGGGCTGCCCCGCGACCTGATCGAAAACGCGCGCGTCGATGGCGCGACCGAGTTCCAGATATTCACAAAGCTCATCCTTCCGCTCAGCTTTCCGGCGCTGGCATCTTTTGCAATCTTCCAGTTCCTTTGGACATGGAATGATCTGCTGGTCGCAAAGGTGTTCCTGATCAATGCTACGGGCCAGACCACGGTCATGACAAACCGCATCGTCGAACTGCTGGGCACTCGTGGCGGCAACTGGGAAATCCTGGCCACGGCGGCGTTCGTCTCAATCGCGGTGCCGCTGGTCGTCTTCTTTGCAATGCAGAAATATCTGGTCCGCGGACTGCTGGCCGGATCAGTCAAATAAAGGCGTGTTATGAACGTGCAGAACATCACAAAACAACAAGATGCAACCCAGGTTTCGTCCGACTGGTGGCGAGGTGGCGTTATCTATCAGATCTACCCTCGTAGCTTTCAAGACAGCACCGGCGACGGAATCGGGGACCTGAACGGGATTACGCAGCGCCTGCCCTACATCGCTTCGCTTGGGGTGGATGCGATCTGGATTTCGCCGTTCTTTAAGTCTCCGATGAAAGATTTCGGCTATGATGTCAGCGACTACCGCGCCATTGACCCAATGTTCGGCACGATGGAGGATTTTCGCGCCCTTCTGGAGCAAGCTCATGCACAGGGTCTGAAGGTGATGATCGACCTCGTTTTGTCGCACACATCGGACAAACACCACTGGTTCACCGAAAGCCGCGCCAGCCGGGATAATCCTAAGTCAGACTGGTATGTATGGGCCGACCCCAAACCGGATGGAACTCCGCCCAACAACTGGCTTTCGATTTTTGGCGGGTCCGCGTGGCAGTGGGATACGCGGCGTCAACAGTATTACCTGCATAACTTCCTTACATCCCAGCCCGATCTGAACTTTCATTGCGTCGATGTACAGGATTCGCTGCTGGACGTGGCGCGGTTCTGGCTGGACATGGGGGTGGACGGGTTCCGCCTGGATACGATCAACTTCTACTTTCACGACAGTCAGCTGCGCGACAACCCTGCCCTGCCCCTTGATCAGCGCAACGCCACAATCGCGCCGCAGGTAAACCCGTACAACCACCAGGACCACCTGTATTCCAAAAGCCAACCGGAAAACATCGCATTTCTTGAACGCCTGCGGGCTTTGACAGATCAATACGAAGACCGCGCTTGCCTGGGTGAGGTTGGCGATGCCCAGCGCGGGCTGGAGCTTATGGGGCAATATACCAGCGGCGATAAACGGATGCATATGTGTTATGCCTTTGAGTTTCTGGAAAAACGCGCTTTGACTGCAGCTTATGCCAAACAGGTTTTCGATCAGCTTGAAGACAAGGCCGGCGATGCATGGCCCTGCTGGGCTTTTTCCAATCACGACGTCCAGCGCCACGGCACGCGGTGGGGACTGGACGATGCAGCCTTGCGCCAGCACGCGGTGCTAATGATGTGCCTGCGCGGCTCTGCCTGCCTGTATCAGGGTGAGGAACTGGGCCTACCCGAGGCCGACGTGCCCTTCGAAAGTCTGCAAGACCCTTATGGCATCGAATTCTGGCCCGAGTTCAAGGGCCGTGACGGTTGCCGTACGCCAATGGTCTGGGCGGCCCAGGACGAACACTCTGGTTTCAGCACTACCGCCCCGTGGCTGCCGGTAAGCCAAACGCAAGCGGAACGTGCCGTAGACCGGTCCGAACGGGACCACGATTCGATCCTGCACCACTATCGCCGCGCGATTGCCCTGCGTCATGCACATACGGCCCTGACATCGGGGGCGCAGGTTAAAATGACCCAAACAGGTTCCGTGCTGACGTTCATACGCGAGGATGCGACAGAACAGGTGTTTTGCGCGTTCAACCTCGGCCCTGACACAGCCGAGTTCGCCTTGCCGCAAGGCGATTGGCGCGTAATTGGCGAGGATTTAGGGGCAGTGGATGCAATCGGAACCGCCGTTCTTGATGCCGCACAATTCTGCTTGCTGACCAGGGAAAAGAGGTAAGCCATGTCGGAACTCAAGCTCACGGATGTGGCCAAGACCTATGGGTCGGTTGACGTTCTCAAGCATATCGATCTTGACATTGAAACCGGCGAACTGATCGTGTTCGTCGGGCCTTCGGGCTGCGGGAAATCCACTCTGCTGCGTATGATTGCGGGTTTGGAAAAGATCTCAGGCGGAACGCTGGAGATTGAGGGGCAAGTCATGAACGACGTCCCCCCCGCCCAGCGTGGCATAGCGATGGTGTTTCAATCCTATGCTCTGTATCCGCACATGACTGTGCGCGAAAACATGGCCTTCGCGCTGAAGATCGCAAAAATACCCAAGGCTGAGGTCGATGCCGCCGTCGACCGTGCCGCCAAAATTCTACAGTTGGAACCCTTTCTGGACCGTCTTCCCAAGGCGCTGTCGGGCGGGCAACGTCAGCGCGTCGCCATCGGACGGGCCATTGTGCGCGACCCCAAGGTTTACTTGTTTGACGAACCCCTTTCAAACCTCGATGCCGCCCTGCGCGTTGCCACTCGTATCGAGATCGCGCGCCTGAAAGAAGCGATGCCCGACAGTACGATGATCTACGTCACCCACGATCAGGTAGAGGCCATGACACTTGCCAGTCGTATCGTTGTTCTGGCCAATAAAGGGATCGCGCAAGTTGGCACGCCGCTTGAACTGTATGAAACACCCGATAACGAATTTGTCGCACAGTTCATTGGCTCACCCGCGATGAACTTACTTCCCGGCGTGATCTCCAAGACAGGGGAACAGACCGCGGTCACACTTGAGGCAGGCGGAACAGCCATTTCCTCCATTGCAACCGACCCCGAGCAAATGGGCCTAAAGGTCAATATCGGTGTGCGGCCCGAGGATTTCTTTACCGACAACGACTCCGGCTTCATGGAAGGAGATGTCGACTTCATTGAAGCCTTGGGGGAAGTCACCTTGTTGTATTTCGCAAGTGAGCCTGGGTCGGACGGGATTGTAGCAAAGTTTCCAGGCATCGGAAAAAATCTTCGGGGTCAGACCCTTAAACTAAATGCCGACCCTGCCAAAGTGCACCTGTTTCACAATGGCCTGTCGATAAGAAAGAGATAACAGAGCCCTGTCCCTGCACAAGACACGGGACCTTGTGTTACTTCATAGCCCGAAATCAACCGCTGTAGATAGACAGGCTGTGGTGATCTCTCTCTTAACAAGTCGCGCCAGCAGGATCTTTGATGGTCTGTGCATGTATTCCTGCAAGCAAATGCTGAGGCACGATCAGCGCGTGTTTTGACCTTCTTTAGTGGCCCAAAGTGCGCCTTCCGTGCAGCAATCTCTGCGCGTTGTATCGCGATCTATTCTTCTGCGGTTGATACAGTTCAAATCAGCCGCAGCTCACTACCGAGTCCACGCCCAAACTCTTGGCGCAGTCACCACATGTTCAACATTGGGTAATTGAAAAGGGGTGCGCCACAACGCGACGAACGCGCGCGCCGGTTTCTTTCAAAAACAAGCGAACAAAATGTCACGGCAGGGGTTGTAGGGTCGAAAAAAACTCGCTAAATGCGGCTGCACTGGAAATGGTGGAAGTCACATAGCCCATTTGCTGACCACAACGCAGTTGGTGATGGGAAGACTTCCAAAAAAAGCCCAGTTTAAACAACGGTGCCCCTATAGCTCAGCTGGTAGAGCAACTGATTTGTAATCAGTAGGTCCGCGGTTCGAGTCCGTGTGGGGGCACCATTTAAATCAATAAAAACAGATTCTTAGGGTGATTTTGGTCGCGGGTTGGACTCGACGTTCGCGACAAGAACAGTATAAGTACAGTGTTCGACCCAAAATCGCCCAGAATCTGAAAGTCTGCGTTGCCCTGCTGGTGATGAAATCGGTGGACGATCTGGTGTCCTTTGTGGTTAGATAACGCAAGATATGGGGTTTGCATATGGTCCGGAAGACTAAGAGAAAGCTACCCGACCCGGCGCAGATCGACGAGGCGGAGAAGCAAATCAGGGAGTATTCACGCACTGTGAAATTCACGGTGGTTGAATACTCGTTTGAATTTATTGTGCAAAAGCTCAATTCTGATCGCTACTACGTCCCAGATTACCAACGTAACTTGATCTGGAAACCCAAAGAACAATCCAAGTTCATTGAATCAGTCCTGATGGGGTTGCCGATCCCGTTTGTTTTCTTCTGGCAAGACAATGAAGGCCGGATGGAAATCGTTGACGGCTCCCAACGCATTCGGACCATCCGCGATTTCATGAATGACAAGATCACCCTCCGAAATCTTGAAGCTTTGCCGGCCGCAAATGGTTTGGTTTACAGTGATCTGCCTCCGTCGAGGCAACTGAAGTTTGCAGACAGTTCGCTTCGTGTAATTATCTTGGACAATTCCACTGATGCCATTACTCGTACCGAGATGTTCACGCGCATCAATACTGGTGGCACGCAGGCCAATGAAGCCGAAGTGAGACGCGGTAGCCTGCCTGGACCATTTATGGACCTTATCATTTCTCTTTCGAACTCGCCCGAGTTTGTGGAAATGACTCCGATTAGTCAGCCGTTGATTGATAAACGGGAGCGTGAGGAGCTCGTTACACGCTTCTTCGCGTATCTTGGCAGTTTTGTATCAGATGAAGATGGTGACATTCCGACTTACAAGGAAGAGCCAAGGCTTTTCTATTTTGCGTATGTTCAGAAAACCGGGGAGCAAATCGCTGCTGAAATCGCCGCAAATGGTACTTCGGCCACTGCTGATGCGATGAAACTAGAGTTCGAAACGATGCTTCAATTCGTGTCGGCTGTTTCTCCGAACGGTTTCACCAAGTCCGAGACAGGCAAACAAGTGCCGCGTGTTCGTTTTGAAGCGATCGCTGTGGGATCAGCGTTGGCCTTGCGGGCCGACCCATCACTTCTTCAACGCGCGCCGGACCTGACTCCACTTTTGGAGTCTGATCCGTTCAAAGATGCGACCAAGTCGGACGCTGCGAATGTCAAAAGCAAGCTTCTGGGCCGCATAAAACTGGTCAGAGACTGGTTGGCGAATCAATGAACGACGTACTTGCATATCTTGACGAGCGCGAAGAAGAGTTCGAGCGACATCTGACGATTGCCAGAATGCTCCAGGCTCGGGTCGATGATGTTGAAGGCGATGGGCAAGTTGAAGTCCGCCATGTAAACACGATCAAGTCAGGTTTGCTTATTCACCTCTATAACATCGTTGAAGCAATTACGACGCGGACGCTTGAAACCGTTGGCAGAACAGTTGTGGCTGAACGACCACGGCGATGGACAGAAGCGGTCCTGAAAGAATGGGTGCGAGCCGAGATTTGGGGTGGCGAAGAACGTTTGGGAGATGGAGCTGTTCGGCGACTTGCCGAGGTCAGCGGGACGCTAGCATCGGGAAACAGCCCCACTGCTTTTGTCGTTAAAGGCGAGCCGGGTAGCTGGAATGATAAATCAATCAAGAAGGTTGCTGAACGCTTGGGATGCCCTCTCAATCTTGACGCCGAGGTTAGCCGTGCCGCATATGAGCGCGTCTACAGGGATGAGGCTACGGCACTGACCTATCTTTCGCGTCGTCGAAATGCGATCGCGCACGGAGAAAGCACTTTCGAAGATGGTGCAAACGACATCACATTGGATGAGTTGGCCGCCCTAGGAAATCGTATTCTACCATATCTACGGGCTGTTACGGAGTGCTATCGGGACTTTTTGACAAACAGGAACTTTTTGGTTCCTGAGGAAGATGCGACATGAGCAACGAAGTTCAAATTGCGGCTGTCGATCTTTTCTGCGGAGTTGGTGGCCTGACCCACGGTTTGACTCGTGCAGGAGTGGACGTTCGTCTTGGCATTGACCTCGACCCAGCTTGCCGTTTTCCAATGGAAGCCAACAATGCCGCCAAATTCTTGGAGGCTGATGTTTCAGCGCTTATGCCATCAGATATTCTGTCGGCCTTTGAGGATTCTGACATAACGCTAATGGCGGGTTGCGCACCTTGCCAACCATTTTCGTCCTATTCACAATCTGCGAGAAAGAAAGGGCCACATGAGGATTGGGAATTACTCTCATCTTTTTCCAAACTTGTACTGAGCGTGCGCCCGAAGCTTGTGACAATGGAGAATGTTCCTCCGCTACGAAAACAGCAGATTTTCAAAGATTTCGTTTCCGACTTGCATGGCGCAGGTTACCATGTGGACTTCTCGGTAGTGGACGGTCGAGACGTTGGGCTTCCACAAAGAAGGCAGCGATTGGTTCTTGTTGCTTCGCTTCTGGGCCCGATTACCATTCCAGAGGTGGCGAAGCCTCAGGTGACAGTAAGAGATACCATTTCAGAATTACCCGAGATTGCTGCAGGAAGTGCGGACCCAAAGGATCCGCTTCATGCATCGGCGTCTCTCAGTGACAAGAACTTGGAACGCATTCGGCATTCTAAGCCTGGGGGGACATGGCGAGACTGGCCCGAAAACCTCGTTGCGGCGTGTCATTCGCGAGCGTCCGGGTCGACGTATCCGTCTGTGTATGGACGTATGGAGTGGGACCAACCCGCACCGACGATGACAACGCAATGTTATGGGTTCGGAAATGGACGTTTTGGGCATCCAGATCAGGATCGCGCAATCAGTTTGCGCGAAGCTGCAATGCTTCAGAGTTTCCCAAAAGATTATAAGTTCCTACCTGAAGATGCGCGTGTCAACTTTAACACTCTTGGCCGAATGATCGGTAACGCTGTGCCGGTAATGTTGGGAGAATTCATCGGTGAGCTATTGGTCGAGCACGTTCGGGCGCAAGGCGGCAGAAGTGAATAGCCTCATAGCTATCTGATATTTTGTTAGCGAGTGCGTCCGGCTAAGTCTCTGATTTACCGACCACTTCGGTAGAGGTCGACAGTTGGGCACAGTATCGAGCACAGGTTTCCGACTGATTTCCATCCAAAATGAAACGACGCAACGGGTCTGGCCCGCTGCGTCGCCTACGGCTATAACGCCCCAAGTGGCTGCAACCACTTGGATTGGTTCGGATCAGTCCAGAAAGTCTACGTCAGGAAATCGGTTCCTGGCCAAGACCAAAGCAATTGCCGGGGGTACAGATTTGCCCTCGGCAATCTGCTCTGCAACACCAACCAATTCGCCTTGCAACTGGATTTCCGCGTCATGGAGCTGGTCGGACAATTCATTTCGGCGTTGTTCCAATTTGACGGCGTTTGAAATCACCATGCCATTCATGCCGCTTCCTCCGCGTAATAGGGCCGAGAAAACGCGTCAATTAGACCCTGCACGGCTTCGTCAATTGCCTTCAACGGCGCCTCTTCGTCGTTGCCCGCAAAGTCCATACTGTAATGAAGGGCATAGATGAGGCCCGCTCCGTAGAGGTAGCCGTATTTCTCCACCAGGTGCTCAACCAAGCCAATAACACGCAGTTCTTCTTCATTGAGCTTGCCAGCCTTCCGCAGGCGTTCAACGGTGCCATTCTCGACACTCTTACGTGCAACAGCCAGTTTGAAATGCACAAGGTCTTGGGCGGTATTTTTGCCCTGGACGTCGCAGTTGAGGGTATCTGTAATCATCGGTAATTTTCCTTTTCATATTTGGACGCCCCATCGCGGGTGCCCGTGAAAAGGAGATTCGCAGATTTTGGGTTGTCTGTATTCCAACGTTTGCACCGCAAGGTGCAAATAATGGTGTGGCGCGCAAGACACACCACGGAGACGGGAAAAGCCCACGCCAATTCTTGACGCGGGCATTTCCCTGTTCTTCGGCGATGGCAGTTTGTCAGCCGCGTTCGTGCATGGCCAATCGGCAGACCGTGAACTCGCCGTTCCGTCCGAGTTCGCTTAGGTCGCTGATCGTTGACGACCAAGCATCAGCCTGCCCGTCCCAAGACTTGTAGCCGACCAGCTTGGTCGTCAGGAGCGGCCAGACGCCGGAATTGAAGGTGCGTTCCTGTTGCTGGCCGTATTCGTCCTCGTAGACGAGCCGGATGCTCAGATCATTCGGGCCATTGAGCACGACCGTATCCATCGGGGCATAACCCACGCCCTGCGTCGGTGCCAGGTCCATATCAGTTCCCCATTAGGTTCTTGTGGGCTTCTGCCACGTCCATGCTGGTGATACCGCCCCGCTCCAGTTCCTGAGCATCGTCACGGGTTTGCATCAGCGCCTTGCCCATATCGGTATCAAGCGCTCGCAGGTAGGCTTTCTCGAAGGTTTCGCCGTCCTGCTGCATCGATTTGGCCAGCGTATCAAGCTGGGTTTCGGCGGCTTCACGGTTCAGCCGTGCAGCCTTACGCACATCTTTGCTCATGGTCTTCTCCATATTCGCCGCCGCTCGGGCGGACTCAACTTCGCTTTCAAGCTGTTCGACCTCCAGGGCCAATTCAGCGACTTCCTGGGCTTCGGCTTCATCACGGGCCAACCGCATCAAAGCGTCTTCCAGGTCTTTCTTGCGTGCTTCCAGCCGTGCCAGTTCTTCGGCGTGGCGTTGTCCTTCCTGGCTCATCGGGTGGCCTCCATCTTTTCCAATTCGGCTTGTGCCTCGCGGGAAACGTAAGGTTGCGGGGATGATGCCTTGATGCGGAGCAATTCCACCCGGAGGCTTTCGGCTACCCGTGCCTCGGCATCGACAAGAGAAATTGCGTGGCGTTCTCGGATCGGGGTATCAATGCCAAAGGTGCGGGCGAGCTTGACGCCGCCTGACTGGATCAGAGCTTTCACCAGGGGCTCAGCGGCCCGGTTGTTCGTCAGCGCCCGCTCCACGGCGGTCAGGTCACCACCAGCACCCGAAACCTGCCCAACGTCTTTTCGCAGGGCATCGGCGTAAGCATCCCACGAAGACGCCAGAGCATTGAGCGCATCATCCACTGCGGCGGCGAGCTTGGCCCGCTTCGAGCTGGCATCAAGTGCGGCCTCGGCACGGCGCCGGCGATTGTTCCGTTCGGCACTTTCGGCAGCCCCTCGGCTGCGATCTTGAAGCTCGGCCAGGGCATCGTCCACGATTGCGATCCGTTCAGCCAATGCGGCTGCTGTCCCGCTAGGCTTCTTCCCGGCAATCATGGCCTCTCGGGCCTCGATGCGGGCTTTGTCGAGTTCCCCGCTCAGGCGTTCATGCTCGGCGTTCAATTCAGCAATGCGTTGGTCCAGTTCCTTCTTGTCCATATCGGTCCTCGGTTGGTGATCGTCGGGGAGCCGGACGGCTAGCTGAAAAGGAAAAACATGTTAGCCGTCCGGTGTCGGGAAAGGAGTTGAAATGACCCAACAGCTAAACGATGCCGCGTTTGCCTGCTGCGGGGGACCAGCGTGTGACTGTGCAGCGTGAAATGCTGGCTCAGGCTTCACCCATAAGGTCGAGTTCCATTTGCCGGATAAGATCAACCGGTGCTCCTGGGGTTGAAAGGAATTGGCCAGGGTTGTCTTTCACATCTGACCGATAAGATCGCCAGCACCGAGGATTGGGGCAATCAATCCCCCTTTGAATAAATGCCTGCATCGCTGGCGTCACCCAACCTCTGGGAAAGGACATACTGCCGTGGATGAACCACATGCCAACCAGCAACCGAACGGCATTGGCCCGCATTGAGAAGTCCGGCGACGGCGGAAAATCTTCAAGCGCCTCTGTGACCAGCGCCTTGGCGGCCTTTTGGGTCTTGGCGTAGGAGATTGAAGGCAAAGGTGGGATTGGCCGTGTCGCAGCTTCACTCATTGGCGGTTCTCGGGCATAAATGGCGTCCGGAACACCGTGCCGTTATCTCGCGGGCAAGTAAGCCAACAAGCCGCCCCTCTGACATTCAATCAATGAGAAACGCCCCTAAAACATATTGTTTTCTGAAGCATAGAGACCATCCAACTGCAGAAGCACAGAATTGAGCACAGCATCTGCGTTGGTGGCTGACCGATTCAAGCTATTGAACGTGAACAGTCACATCATATCCAAGGGCTTTCAGGGCCTTTGACGTTCTGCCATTTCTGGGCGGGTAATGGTCAGGCAATGCCCAACCAACCAGCTCCCCCAAGGCGCTGATGCCGAGGCCGTCAATCTTGAACTTCGGATCATCTATCGCCTGCCACAGACGATCTGGCAGCTCATCCAATTTGCCGCCGTAGAAGATGTACGAAAGCACCTCTTTAACATCCAGCCCGGCGTCCGTTCTTTGCTCCCAGATCGTCTTTGAGAGCGCAGCAACCTTTTGGGGAATGTCGTACGCCGCACCGGTCGACGGTAATCCGACCGAGGTATTTCTTACTCGGCGTGCATAATCTTTGATCGAATGAACTGAATAGCAAACCTCCTTGAAGTCATCGTATTTCAAGGTTGGCAGGTTCTCTTGAGACAATGCGTTTCTGAGGAACGGCGCAGTGGTGTTTAGCATGACGTCTTCGCCTTGCGGTGCAGCCTTAAGGCCAGCCCACCACCTGAGCGCTTCCGCTCTGGCTATGTCCGGATTGGATTTGTTTCGATCAAAGAAGTCCAGATAGCGTACCTTCTGCCCTTCGAAGGTCTTTTGGTAATAGAAAGCATGTAGGAATTGGTCGGCCTGTGCACCGGATGGAGCGTCGTCAGAGATCCAAGCTGGACGGTTTTCAGGTAGAATTACCTGGCTGCTAATGTCTCTGAGTATTTGAAGGGTCGAGTACCACTCGGCAAGAAAGCTATCCCTCTTTGCATCAATGGCCTTTTTAGGCGTCGTAGTGACTAAACCGTGCCAGTTGTTTACGCTGGAGTTGTTCCAAAACGCCTTGTCGTCAGGCTTATTGCTAGCCAGATATTTTTGGCGTTTGACCATCAGGTCGAACAACTCCTGCGTTAATGGCGTGGCGTGCTTGTCGAGAACAGAGAACATCTGCAATATATCGCTGGCCAAATTGTCATCAATGTCTGGCTCTTGGATAAAGAAACCGGCCTCCACATTTCTGTTCCACGCGCTATCCGTCAGATTTGCGGAGCCAACGTAAATACCGTACCCCCGCCACCAAATGACTTTTGCATGGTGTTTCTCAACAAGCTTGCAGGTGAATTTTGCCGACTTCCTAGTCAAGAACTTGGAAAGAACGTTTGTGTTGACCGCAACCTGTGAATCCAGCCGCCCATAGAATTTCAAAGGAATGTCGTGTTTGATGCACCAATCGAACAAAAGGGAATTGTCGGTGGCATAAGCTACGGCGGCCAAGACTTCCTCTGTATCTTTGGCCGCATTTTCGGTGATATTCCGAAGGTAGTTGCCGTTGATAGCTCCCAAAATCAATTCCATGAAACATCCCGCTAAAAACTTGCCTCTCAGGCAGCACGCGCCAGTTGCGCTGTGATGTCAACAGCATTTGATCGAAGATCCGCGGGACAGCTTGGGAAAATAATATACACAACAAAGACTTAACAGTCAGATTTACTGGCGAACACCGCACTGAGCACAGCCGAATGGTTCAAATATCCTCAAAATAGGGCGTGGCTACGATCCATTCGACCAATTGAGTGCGGGTTTCATCGTCAAGGTCCTTGCGTCTCTCGACTGCCCCGATTGCCTCGTCTCTCACCTTGGCGGATTGCCAGGGAACGGGATCGCGGTTGGCTTTCATCTCCGCCAGAAGACCATCGTCGGGGTCATGCAAATAGCCCAAGCAGATGCGCATCGTCTCGCCACCATCGGCAAATGCCACTGTGGCAACGCCGCCAGGCCGCACCAGGTTTATCTGGTTAATCGGATCAGTCATCAGATGTTCCCCCGGTCTCCTGTGGCGTCCCCTGGACGACTTCGGCGTCGATCGTGTCGTGTCGCTTTTCCGAGGCCGTTTCGTTCACCACGGGCCTCCGTACAGCCCCTTCAGGCTGAACGAGCCTGGGTTTGGCTGGCAGGGAGGTTTGAACGCTCGTGGAATTGTTGATCTGGACATTGGTCTGGGCGGGTCCATCCACGGAACTCATCCGCAGGGATAGGAGCTTGTTCAGGACACGGGGATCGACGCTCGCCGTCTCGAAACGATAAACTGGCTCGAAGTCGTCGTCCAACTCAGGTTCACCCGTCTCAGGGTCGAAGCACTGGACCCATTTGCCAGTCCCCATCTCCAAGGCAGTCTGGACCACCCGCATGGTCAATTCTTCCTCGAAAGCTGCCAGGGCCTCATCCCACGCTTCCGCAAAGTCAGGATGCTTTGCACGCCGGTCATAGAAGGTCCGCCGGGTCAGGCCAGTCATATTGGCCGCATAGGTGATGTGGCCGAACTGACGGAGATAAAGCAGAAATTCGTCACCCTTCTCGCCGTAGATGGGGCGGGTGATCGCTGCAATCTTGGAAGGCATCCGCGGGTCACTGGCCGGTTTGATCCGGTTCATCCTCATCAAGCTCATTTGGGTGCCTATTCTGTCTTCATCGCTGTGCTTGGCTGAGGAAGGTGCCGATGAAGCCCTTGAAGTCATTCACGCCCCAGACGCCAGAACGCCCAATTCAGTATCAATGGGGCGGCCTATCTGTGCGGGCTGATGACTTCGGATTTTTCACGGACAGCATCCACGTAGCCGTTCGAGGTCAGAATGTCGTGTTCCGTTGGGGCCGTATGCCAGCGATTTACAAGGGAGTGTGCCAGCTCACAACGTTGTGCAGTCCCGGTCTTCCAAGCTAGAAGAATTCTACGTCAACAAGGCGTTTTCGGAGCTTTCCGTAACGCATTGTTTTTATTGCCTTGTTGACGACGTTGATCTTCGTTGACCGTTTTCGCTATATATATCCGGATTGCACGCTGCCCCTATGCCCTGGTCCGTGCCCTATGCCTAATCGGCTTATTCTACCAAGATATATTGCTTTAAGATCAACATGATCAACATGATCAACATCGTCAACAAATGTTCCGAAACAAGGCCTTAGAAGCGACGCCTCAGGTCAACAAAGATCAACGACCGTCAACGCCGTGACCGAATTGATACGCTCCGATTGCCAGAACGTCACTCATCGGCTCGGACATACCCCGCTGAAACACGGCCACCCAACCTGACGCCCCGTCTGTGCTTCCAGCCCAGGGTTTCCATAGACCGCCGCAAACGCTGCGCATGGCCCTTATTCTGCCGGTCGCTTTCCAAGCCGAGATAGCTGAGCAGGTCCTGGGTATGCACCTTGTCGGCGGGGGGAGGCTCACGCAACGGCGAGGCAACCCGCTCCCCATTGATCACTTCCTCGGCGTAGTCCCCCGTGCCAGCCTCAAAGGCCTGCCGTTCAGTTTGCCGATAGCTGAGCATGGCGGCCAGCTTATCAACCCAAGGATCATCAACCGTTTCGTCAGCTTGGCGTTCTGCTGCCATCGACCACAAAGGCTCGGGCAATACGTGATCGGTGCCCGATTTGAATAAGGCGTCAGCTTCGGCCCAGAGCTGGTCTCGATGCTCAGCAATCCAGCCCAGATCAACCCTGGACCCAGAGGCCATTTCCAACGGCCAGAAACGCCGTGCACCCGTTGGGTCGCTTAGGTATCCGCCCTCGTTCACAGTACCCGCAAATACCACACGACGTTGATGATCCTCGGTGTTGCGACCATAGGGGGTCCGATACCTGTCTGTGGCTCGGGACATGAACGCTTTGAGAACGTCCATGTCACTTGCCCGAAGACCGGCCAATTCGGCAAACTCATGCACCCAGACACCTTCCAAGTTCATGGCTGCATCTTTGTTCCGAAGATCACCAAGCTCTGCGTCACTGAACCAATCCGGGGAAAACAGGTCCCGAATGCCCGTAGATTTCAAAGAGCCTTGTGGCCCCTTGATGACTGGCATCGTGTCCAGCTTGCAGCCGGGTTGCCTTTGACGAGCTACGGCCCCGACCATAAAGCATTGTGAGACGGCCTCGGTGTATTCGTCCCGGCCACATTGAAAGGCGACAGTGAAGAGTTCTTTCACCCGGCTGGTTCCATCCCAGGTCAAGCTATCCAGATAGTCCAGGATCGGATTGAACTTGTAAAAATAGGCAACCGTTGTGATTGCATCCTGCACGTTTTCCTTCGACGGCTGGTAGTCTTTACGCTGGTGCTGTTCCATCAAGAACGTGCGGGCCAACAAGAGCAACTTGTCAGTCAGCACACGGCCATAGCCTTCACCCCAGGGCAATTCACCCATCAGAACTACCCGCTGCTTTAGCTCGTCAAACCTTGGATCAAGCTTGGAGCCAGTAATTGCCTTTAGGGCATTCTTCGCTGTGTCGGGGGCTACGCCCGTCTTCTTGTTGACGATCAAACCACCTTCATGCACCGGCTTCCTCTTGGGCGTTGTTATTGCTCCTGCTGGCACTCCGGTTTGGTCCAGATCGTCGTCAAAATCATCTGCTGCCGGCGTTCTGGGAATGGCATCTTCGGCCCCAGCGTCCCTCAGCAGCTTATGCAGGGTCCGGAAGGTAATACGATTTCCGTCATTGTCGGCGTGAAGGCTGTCCCATCGGATGCCGATCAGGGTCCCGTGATCTGCATATGCGGGGTCCTGTGTGCACCAATCCACAAACTCCTGACGGCCATCTCCTGCCGTTGCATGGTGGCAAGCCTGCATCAAAGCGAGCCAATCGTCGTGGTCTGAAAAGTCGGCTGGGTCCAGATGTTCAAGCATCTGAGCCAGTTCTTCCTGATCGTGCTCGCCCCCGCCAGTTGCCACGCTGCCTGACGGTCTTCGGATTAAATCGACAAGGGCCTTAGGTGCAGCCTCAGCACCGAATGCATCAAGCTCAGGCGTGCCAGCCTTCCATGTGTAGGTTTTCTGGGTTTCGGGGTGGATCGATCCAGGAGCAACCACCTGACGGCCAACCGTCTTGAACTCAATGCCGGGGAACTGATCGTTCAGGCTGTCTCGGGTGGAAATAGCCTCTGGCTTGGTCATGTAGATGTGGAGGCCACCCGAGCCAGTTTCGACGGTTGAATAGAGGTCGGGGTCCATGCCAGTCCAAAGAACCAGTTCGACAAACGGGTTGATTGGGGACGCCAAGGTCTGTCCGTCAGGAAAGGCCCTTGGGTCCACATCCAAGACCAGTTCAAAGGGTCGCAAACGAACGCCCACATTGTTCCCCGCCTCCATATGTTTGATTTGGTCCTGGGATTTATAGTGCCGCTTCATCCAGTTGCTGTCGATCGGGGATTTACCCCGTTTGCGTTTCTTGCCCTTGACCTCATCTTCGGCCGAGAACTTATGCAAAGGGAGAAGCTGGTATCCACTGGCCAGCAAGGGCGTCAGTTGTGACGCATCGGTATGAACACCCATTTCAAGCCCCC
Organism: Ruegeria sp. YTSA135; assembly: GCF_059610165.1. Classification (NCBI taxonomy): domain Bacteria; kingdom Pseudomonadati; phylum Pseudomonadota; class Alphaproteobacteria; order Rhodobacterales; family Roseobacteraceae; genus Ruegeria; species Ruegeria sp. YTSA135. The sequence goes on from NZ_JBXWNC010000001.1 coordinate 603,799, forward strand.
GCACGATTGGCGTTGTAGGCCTCGATCACAGAACGTTCGTAGAAAACGGCTGTCCCAATCTTTACGTAATCAGGACCAGCATTCTTGTATTTCGTGTTGTTGCGACGGTTGCGAAAGGCCATCAGCGTGGTTGCGGGATGCCCGGTCAAGGCCGCTGCTTCCTTCGTCGTCAGCAGATCTTTTAATGGCGTGCCATTCAGCATGGCTGTGCTATTCTCATTTTCAGGCATGGTAGGCCTCCAAATTGATACGGTATTGACCGGATTGCCTTAGCCGCTCAGCCTGGCAGTCCGGTCTATCTACCAGAACAATACCGTGCCAAAATGCGCCCGTAACCTAACGTTTCGCAGGCACGAACGAACGCTGGCTCAAGGAAACCTTAAGCCAGTCGCCCAAAACTGATCGTAGGTCTTAGGTCAAATGCTGGTGGAATTGTCTTGCCAGCTCCGACTCATGGATACGCCACCTGTTCGGCTCACGTCTTGCAGCTTCGTCCCGCAAATATCCATTTTCCCAGAAATTCACGTTGTCTGCATTAGAGTTGATCGCATCCAAAGCGGTTCCGAATTGAACGGTTATTTTCCCCTGCTTGTCTTGCATCCAATCAATCGGGAAAAGACCCAGAAACTCCGCAAGCAATCGAAGACAGGCATCGTCAAAGCCGTTGAAGCCCGCAGCCCAACTTGCCTCGATCACCTGTTCAACCGGATCGGTGCTGTCCAATTCAGCCTCTTGCAGGAGCATCTTGGCCATCTCGTACCGGTCTTCTTCGTCTGAATAGTCCGGCATCGGGTCTCGGTGCTGTGTGACTGTAATCGTTCGCATTACGCTGCCCCCGACATTATGAAAGCGTCCAGGTCGTCACGGTGGTAACGAACAATCCGGCCAACCGTCCGGTAAGACGGACCAGTGCCCTTGCTACGCCAATTGTTCATGGTGCCAGGCGAGACCGAAAGGTATTTGGCAGCGGCCTCGGTTGTCATCCAAGGGGTGTAAGTTTGTGGATTACTCATGCTGATAACTCCAATATCCAAGTGCGTCCAAATGGACAGCGATGAAATCAGGTTATCTTCTTACATTACCTATATATACCAATGTGTTGACGCGGCGCGCCATCATTTAACGAATTCTAGAATATAGTCCTCTAGGGCCTGGGCGTGGGGCCTCAAGGCTTCGACAAGATGGGATTGATGGACGTATCCACCAGATGCTCCTGGAAGTCTCTGGCCTAAGAGCAAAGCCCCTTCGGCATACGGCACACCAGCTGCAATCAAAAAGGTCCTGGCGTGGTGACGAAGTGCATGGGGTGAGGGGATGCCCTTGCGTTTTGGTTCCGCAATACGACCGGAGGCAGACGTTGGCGAGGGCCAGAGCCATTCTGAAGCCAGAGGTTCATCGTTGTCTAATCTGGATTTGAGCGTTTCGGTCAACCAACGACCTGTTGGGAATGACCATGCCTCGCCGACTTTCATATGGGTGAAGGTGAGAATTGCCCGTTCTGGATCAAATTCAGTTCGCTTTACGCCCAGCAAAGAACTGCGACGGGCACCCGTCAGCAGGAACGTTCTATGCAAGTCACGCATCACATCGGATGACTTTTCCGTCTGATCCCAAAAATCTGCCACGTCCAATTCATCGACCTGCCGTCTCGCTGTTGCTGGCACTCGGACTGCATCGACGGGGTTGCCTTCAATTGTTTCATCGTGCCTGCGGGCGGTGTTGATGATCGCTCGAACGGTTCGCATCACCGAGCCACCCGTGGTCCGTCCATGCCGCTTTGTGAGTGCATCAAGGAGTTCTCGGCAGTCTTGGCGTGTTATGTCAGCCACGGCACGGCGCCGAAGACGGCCAAGATACTGGTCCATGTGATATTGGTAGTTTTTTACCGATGCGGGCGACAAGTCTCGTTCACTCAGGTGAGTGACCAAGGCCTGTTCTAACGTCATTCCCGTTGCTTCGGGACCCGCCGTGGGGTCGATACCAGATTGGATCGTTGCCATGAGTTTTCTGGCTTCGTTTCTTGCCTCTGACAAACGAACCAAATCCGTCCGGCCGATTTTCATACGGACTGTACGAACATGGCGCTTCTGGCGCCTTACATCTCCTTGGACTGCAAACGTCTTGGTGGTCTTGTGGCAGATGCAAAGTAGGCCTTTGACATCCGTATCTCTATGGATGCCTGAACCCAATTCGAGGTCACGTATCCGAGCCTCTGTGAACTTGAAGATAGCCATTTGAAAATACCGTCCTGAGTACTGTTTCTGGGCACAGCCCGGATGATCCCGAGTGAGCCGACAGGAAGTATTTTGTCTTGTTTATAAGGGGTTGTACGCCCTGAATTGGCGTGAATTGACCATGATTATGCTGCTCGTCTCGATTTGTAATCAGTAGGTCCGCGGTTCGAGTCCGTGTGGGGGCACCATTAATGCTCTGATTTTCAAAACAATACCTCAGATCACCTTTAGTGAATTGCCCATCTTGTGCATAGGGTGGGCGGAAAAAATGCATTTTAAACCAAGATTCGAATGACTGATCAAAAAAAGCCGTTTTTGCGTCCTTCAGTAGTTATCGCGGTGCTGCTGTCTTGGCTGGGACTGGCTGGACTGGCCGACGCCTTTGTTGAGTGGAAGGCGTGGTTCGACATTGGGATCATGACCCACTGGCGTGGGTTGCAGGCATGGGTGCTTCAGTGGGTTCCGTTCTACCTGCCACTTTGGGCATTTGACTACGTGATGCTCGGGGTGATTTATGCCCGAGCCTTCGTGATCGTTGAAGACTATTGGGCAGTCAAAACACTTCGTGAAACGGTTGAGGGTATTTTTGAACAGAACTCAGACAGAGGCTGGTCGTGGGCTGCATCCTTGGCTGCCGTGGCTACGTTAGTAGCCGTTCTGGTGATGTTTATTTGTTGGCCAGCCTTGTTAGCCATGGACACATGGAGGTCCGTTTCAAGTCACGAAACAAAGTCTCTCGGGCAATCGTTATTATGTTTTGGGGATCGGTCGCTGCCTTCATCCCATTGCTGTTTGTCCTGACCAATGAAATCGCACCAGCTTTAAGTATTCAGTTCACGAAGTAACTTCGACGCGGGCTTACGGTATTCCCGCATGGTTTCCAGCTTCTTTTTGAGGTCAAACGGGATGGTTCTGGGCCACTGCGTCATCGTGCGCACAAGGGCCCTAACAATCGGAGCGCAGAATCACATCGGGCGACGCGAATGCGGAAAAAGATCATGGGCCGGTTCAAGTCAACAAACCGAGCGCAACGATTCCTTGCCGCCCACGATCAGATCAACACAATCTTCAGAACCCGCCGATATCGCCTTCCCGCTCTGTTCTACCGCCGCGCGAGAACTGACGCACTCGACCTTTGGAACGCTTACGCTGCCCAGCTGTCAGTCTGATTTCACGTTTATTGAAACCGATCCGTGCAATATGGTCCCCTGCTCCGGATCCGTCTCAGCGATGCTCGCGGATATCCGCGCTGAACAATCGCGTCGCCAGAAGTTCCTCGTAATCATGCTGGTCGAAGGCGGCGTTCAGGGCAGCCTCATAGTCGGCGGATGCCCGATTGAACACTTCGCGCCCAGTGTCAGTGAGCACGGCATAAATTCCTCTTTTGTCATCGGGACATGGGTCGCGTACCACGAGTTGACGGCGTTCGAGCCGCTCCACCATACGGGAGACTGAACTCTGGTTCAGGCGAAGCTGGGAGGCGAGTTCCTGAAGGCGTAGTTCGGATGTCGGTGACATGGAAAGCGCCCGCAGGGCACGGTATTCTGAGAGGCCAAGACCATGGCCGGACTGCAGGGCAGCAGCCAACTCGGACTCAATCTCTGCGATCTGATGGATCAGCCGTTCCCAAAGTTCTCTCTTGCGGTACATCGTGAAGCAACACTCCTCTTATCGATCTCGGTGGGTGTATGTCCATGCAAATTCGAACCAAGCCTATCGTCGTGATGTTCGCAAGGCGTGGAACTCCTCGAACGGCGCGATCGCTCCCGGCACCTCCAGCCTGTCGACAGAGGGCGTGTGCCAAGTCTGCGGGTCCTGAGCGAAGAGCGAGTAGGTGAACCGATAATCAAAACCCATTCCGGCGGCTTCGTCGCGATCCACGGCATAGTGGATCTCGGCGATTCCGGCGTGGAGCGCGTTCATGTAGCACATGGCGCAGGGTTCTCCGGAGGCCAGTAGAACGGCACCCGGCAGATAGGAGGTCCGTTTCGCCCGGCAAGCGTCGCGGATGGCCTCGACCTCGGCATGTGCCGTGGGATCATTCATCGCAGTGACAGTATTGGTCCCTCGCCCGAGAACTGTCCCGTCCCGGTCAACAACCATGGCGGTGAACGGAATGCCGCCCGCTTTCACGTGCTGTGTCGAATGGGCGATGGTTTCTTTCATAAGGCGCACGAGGCGCGTCTTCACATCTTCGGTCATACTGTGTTCCCATTTGTTGGTGGCGCGCCGCGATCAATGGGCGGCGCGCCCGGATCGGCGTCAGCCGATGCAACCCATGGCTCTCTGTATCCTTGGACTATGGCGAGCTTTAGCCATATCACCCCAAGGATGATGACAGCCAGCCAAATAGCTTGAGCGAGCGCAAGCGACTGATCGAGCCGCACGTTTGCAAGATAAGCCACCCCGACAGAGCCGATCCCGACATCAATCTTCTTTAGCGCTGCGCTGAGGAAGTCGAGCGTCTGAAGGAGTGCCGAGGTATAGCCAAGACACGTTCATTCTCCGGCGAAAGGCTGCTGGTCGCATCAGGGTGCCGCATCCAGTTCGAGATCATGAATCGCGATCGTCAGGTCCTTTACCGATGGCGTGCCGCGGAATGTCCGGCGGCCGATAACGATGGTCGGAACGGACGTGATTTCCATATCGCCTTGGGCGTGTCTCAGAGCTTCGCGATGGCGCCCTGTGTATGTGCCGTTCTCCAGTGCTTTCCTGGCGGCATCGGGATCGAGACCGGCATCGGCCGCCAGATCGATCAGGACATCCGTGTCGCCTATATCGCGATCTTCCTGGAAGAAGGCTCGCATCACGCGCATGGAATAGGCATGCGCCCTATCAGCATCCTTGGCCATCTCAAGAAGTTCGAACGCTTTTGCCGTCCTGGGTTGCGGTGAGATGGATGGAAGCTTGATTGGGACCCCAAGCTGTTCGGCCATGGGGTAAACCGATTGCTCCCAGATCGCGGGCAAGTAAGGGTCTTCCGGGCGAAGTGTTGGAACGGGATCGGGCCTTAGCTCGAACGCGCGCCATTCTACATGGATGTCCCGCTCCCCGATCACTTCGGAAAGCCGTGCCTCCGCCAGGAGACAGAAGGGACAAACGTAGTCTGAATAGACTGTGATAGAGTTCACTAGAGGTCTTTCCTATGTTGGTGCGTGCGCATGCAAATAGATAAATCTATGCCGGTGATCAATCCTGCATGCACATGCAAATAAGTCACATCGCGGTGATAATGATCAGCGCTGCAAGTTGATTGCATGCATATGGTGATCGGGGGGCCTGTTCCGGTAGGGGGCAGCATAGTACGCTAAGCAGAACCCGCCAGCCCTGGCGCTTTATGTAATAGCTCCAGCGGAACTGGCCCCAGGAATTGAGTATCGCCATCACAAGAGTTTAGGCTCAGGACCCATTGATTTCCGGCCAATGTCGTGATTCACGGCTTAAACAAACGAGCGGTGACATGTCTGATC